>NZ_JAAHHW010000081.1 GCF_010692325.1 Moorena sp. SIO3I8
GCTTTCGCGACTAATCCATTGAAACTCAGCATCGAGTAACTGAGATGCCCGCACTTGGGGATTACCGGTTACCCATTGCACCCAAGCATTAGGAGCGAGACTGATTAGGCGTTTGCTACCAATATCTACAGGTTTTGCCATACAATACAATTGACCGAATCAAGATGAATGATTGACTTACACACACCCCACTTTGCAGGGCTGTTTATGGGGTTCAACTAAAATTTGATTAGTAAAGAGCTGGGCTTTTCAGACTTCCTAAACTTCCTGCTTCTTAAGATTCTTCGTCTGTAGACTCGCCCTCTATAGAATCGCCGTCTATAGGGTCTCCTAAATCGAAGATAATAATAAATTTTTCATCGGGCATCAGTCGTTTAAGAGCCTGCAAGTGACCCTCCGCATCAGAACGGTTCCGAAAACGACGAACAACCACCCGCTGCATCTTCGGCAATAACCTAATGAGCGCCCATGGATATAGGCGTTGAGAGTACGACATAAAATATTAGGTATCTCCTTAACTGGGGCTCCAGAGCCAGCCTGTAGCCGGGAGAAACTGTCGGCTGGCTCTTACCGTGGAACGTTTTAGCGCCCACGGTAATTTTATTATAACACAAATAATCTTTCATTATAACATTTTTTGAAAACTTTTGTAACAAATGTTGGGAGTAGGGAATAGGGAACAGGGAACAGGGAATAGGGAGCAGGGAGCAGGGAGCAGGGAGCAGGGAGCAGGGAGTAGGGAGTAGGGAGTAGTGGAGTGGGGAAAAATCCTGTGTACCCAACTAATTAATTAGTTAATTGTTGTAGATAACTATGTGCGATGGGAGCTTGGAGCCGCTGCGCGATTGACCTTGTTTGGCCACGCTACGCGAACGGTCATGCTCTTTGCGATCGCATTCCCAATTCCCGATTCCCGATTCCCGATTCCCGATTCCCGACTCCCGATTCCCGATTCCCGATTCCCGATTCCCGACTCCCGATTCCCGAAAATAATGGTCCGTGTAAGATTGTGTATCAGCCGGATAATCCACTGGATTGTGGTGCTCGTTTGTGGATTGAAACCTTCTGTGATATTCACTTTGTTGGTGGTAGTTTTCCGGCTACTAGCTAAGTCGGTCAAGGGTTTTTATCGAATTCTTTTTGACAAGATTCTATATGATGATGCTTATTGTTATAAGCATATTGTAGAGGATACTTGCTAGAGTTAGAGATTTTATCCCAACTTATTCGATACCACTTCGATAAATTTATGGGGTCAACACTTTCGACCTGTGGTATAAAATCAAGGCCATAAGAAATTTCAATTAATTCTTCCAGTATATTACGCCGTATAACTCCTCTCAAACAAACTATATAATCACTGTGAAACTCATATTTTTTACCTAATATAGTATTTCCTTTCTTATGGAAAATAAGATATAGATTAGAACCTTTGTTCTGCTGGTAAAAATAGATGCCATCAGTAAATCCTTCTACTCCAACTAATTGTCTCCACTTTTTTTCCCACTTAAGGATCGCATCTTGAGCTTTATTATATACAGACGTTGATGAAGGAATTTGTTTTGCCAAGTTAATGGCTAATTTATAATTTTCATCAACGGGTTTCAACTCCTGTTCCCGTAGCGTGGCCTTTTGGCCATCTTTTACCACTTTCTCTGCTTGAGCCAACTGTCCTTGAGCACACTGATTTAGAAAAGCTCGTGCATTATACGATTGGTGAGAAGTTTCAGGAATTTCTAGAGCTTTGTTCATACACTCGACAAAGTCTTTATTGATGATCAGGTCTTCCATAGTGTCCACAAATAGTTGCTCTTGATGAGATAGCCATTGCTGATAGCCAAAAATGACTCCCTCACCAGTAATGAAAAGTGTTGCAATACCGATTCCCATCCATAAAAAATTCTTAACTAAAGATCTAGGTGGATTCTGCGGGTTTACTAGCTTCTGATCTTGTGTGTAATTTTGCATCTGATGACTATAGTATTTATATGTCTAAAGATTCTAACCACTCCTCAAGTGATTGAAAAGGATCTGATCCCTTAAAGGCCATTCCTTACAACTTTAGATTTCCCTGCTCTTAGTACGGAAGAGCCATAATTATGAGGTACACAGGATTGTCTTCTCTCTTCCCTGCTCCGTCCGTAGCGTGTCCCACAGCCTTAGTCCCTGCTCCCTAAAAACCCAAAACGAAAGTACCTAACAGCAATTGTAAACCGCTGTATCCGCTATATATAGCGTAAGGTGCGTTTTAATTAACCGTACAAGTAGATTTGATCGGTAAGTTCTGGAGGAGATAAGTTTCTTCCCCCATTTTTTTTTGTCGCGCGGGAACAATCAATTACAAATCATGTCTGATTAAAGTGTGCGACTAACGATTTCAAGTTCTTAGTATTATGCTTAAAAATTTTTCGACTATTTTGTTGAGCAGTTCTTTAGCCTTTTCAATGATCGGGTTAGCACCTGTAAAAACACTCGCCGATGAAATCAATACACAGGAAGACCCATGTGGTGATAATATAGATTGCTTTGTTATAGAACAAGAAGGTGATTCCTGTTTTCTAAATTATTACTACAATGGTAGTCTCCATTCGAGCAAGAATATCAGCTGCCTAACTGATGAAGATACTATTGGTAGCGGTAATAGTGGAAACACAGACCCACTAGATCCTT
Organism: Moorena sp. SIO3I8; assembly: GCF_010692325.1. GTDB lineage: Bacteria > Cyanobacteriota > Cyanobacteriia > Cyanobacteriales > Coleofasciculaceae > Moorena. Next base: position 2,671 of record NZ_JAAHHW010000081.1, read on the forward strand.
GTAGTGTATGCAATAACCCAGATCTTTCAATTATGGAATAGTCGCTTACTCTGTGTGCCACATGAAAGCGTGCTGGTAATAATTTACTGTTAGCTAAACGGCTAGTACAGCAAGAGGGATTAGGTTTAAGTAAAGAAGCTGGTGAGCATACCCAATATGTAGATATCAGCCCTTTTATCTATTCCCTGTTTGCTGTGTTTAGCATTATGTTGAAACTATTGATAAATAAGGGGAATTTCTTGACATATATTAAAATCATTCCTTGATTGCGCAACCCCACAGCATCAGTATCCTCCTAGTAAAACAGATGCGATCGCACTCCATCAATGCAGCAATAGATGCGCCCGCCACCATGTTGAAGGTATAGGGATGGGCGAGTTTTGAAACTGGACTGTTAAAGGTTGCGTTCGGGTAGCGTGACCATTTGCGTAGCGCGGCCTTTTGGCCAAGGTCAATCCCGTAGCGTCTCCAGGGCGAGAATCGTGTACCACTCAAATCCCAACTCACCGCATCCACTATGGCGAGGGTAGCATGACAGGCAAATTTTGGAACCGGGAAACTGACGGTTGCGATCGCATCCACTGATCGTATCCTAAACTCTTCCGTTTCTTTCCGATTCCCGATTTCCGATTCCCGGAAATTGTCGATTTCTCTTTTTTCCTTTAAACTAGTATTATCGGAATAGTTAAGGGAGAGTCCACTGATGAACAAGTGCGTTGGAACTACTGAAGCAGCATCTCTATTAGGAATTTCATCTCGACGATTACGCCAACTCCTAGAGAAGGGTCGGGTGCGGGGTGCCTATAAAAGCGGGAAATTCTGGATTATTCCTCTGTTCAACCATTTGCCACAAATTACCAAAGGTAATCGTGGACCAAAGGGGAAATGGCGCACTAGTCGTCCCCCTGCTTTAGCGAAGATTAATGTCAACCGCAATCACATTGGCTCAAATATGAAGAAAAGCCCGAAAGACCGGAAGCCAGTGATTTCAGTAAAACGAAAGGGCACTAATCTCTACGGTAATGAGGTGGAAATCCTTGGTCCGTGTAAGATTGTGTATCAGCCAGATCAGCCATTGGATTGTGGTGCTCGTTTGTGGATTGAAACCTTCAGTGATATTCACTTTGTTGGTGGTAGTTTTCCAGCTAGTAGTTGAGGGGGTCAGGGGCTTAGCGAGGTCAGCTATCAGCGTCGAAGCGTGTAGCATGCTGTTCGCGTAGCGTGGCCAATGGCCAAGCACTTTTCTCCAAACTTTCAATTCTCATTAATCTGGAACTATTAAATTCTTTCGTTCTAGGTTTCTTTGAAGCTGACTGACCTAAAGTAGCGTGGCCTACGGTCAACGGCTGAGGGCTTAATGCTTAGGTTTTAACGTTTATTTATACCCACCTAGTTATAATTTAAATAACCTACTTAAATACATAATAGGCGGAGCTATTGCAATCTTGGTATAACCAAAGTATAATTAAGAAATAGGTCTTATTCCTAAGGTCACTATGAAAACCGCAATTTCACTTCCAGACTCAGTTTTTGAAGAGGCAGAAGCCCTTGCTAAAGAGATGGGCTTGTCACGTAGTGAACTCTACCTAAAAGCATTAAAAGCTTATCTTAAAAAGTACAATCGCCATGAAATTTTACACAAGCTGAATGAAGTCTACTATAAAGAGTCTTCTGAGCTAGATCCAGTGATGGCAAAGATACAGTTCATGTCTCTGCCTGATGATAAATGGTAATGTATCGTGGGGAAATTTGGTGGGCAAATCTGCCTGACCCAAAAGGTTCTGAACCAGGATATCGTCGTCCTGTGTTGATAATTCAAGATGATCTTTTTAATCAGAGCCCTATAAATACGGTTATCGTTGTAATAATTACCTCAAATACTCAGCTAGCAGAAGCCCCAGGCAACGTATTGTTGCCTAGCAAAGTATCAGGCTTATCTAGAGATTCTGTCGCTAATGTTTCTCAGATTTTCACAGTTGACAAAGTATTTCTAACTGAACGCATCGGCTCACTTCCAGACTATTTACAGGAGGAGGTAGATGATGGTTTGCGAATGGTTTTGTATCTCTAGCCACAAGCAGGGCAAACACTTCTAAATTCCAAAACCCTTATTCAGTAAAGATTTCATCATTAGACCGGGTAGTGTCAACTCTGAATTAGACTCGGTGGTGCGTTACGGTGCGGACTATTCCAACCCTGGCTGCGAGGATAAAAATAACCACAAGTCCGCCCCTAACGCACCCTACGCACTATTACCCTATTTCGCTTCCATCCAATTTTCCCCAGCATGTATTTCCACAACTAAAGGAACAGTCAACTTAACTGCTGATTCCATAGTTTCCCGAATTTTTACCTGCAATTCTTCCCATTCATCAGGGGGAATTTCAAAGATTAATTCATCATGGACTTGTAATAGCAACCGCGCCTGATATTTCTGTAACACTTGATACAAATTAACCATAGCAATTTTGATTATATCAGCGCTAGAGCCTTGGATTGGGGAATTAGCTGCTGCTCTTAATGATCCAGCATCATAGGGATTGATACCCTTAAGTTGATCGAGATCAATCTGATCAAGAGGCTTACCTTGTAGCTTTCTAAGACTGTTACCACCAAAGCTAAAGTAGCGACGGCGTCCGAGTATAGTTTCTACATAGCCTTGTGCGATCGCTTTTTTCTTGGTTTCCTCTAAATAAGCAAACACTAGAGGATAGCGTTGGTTCAATCGATCAATAAATTCTTTTCCTTCAGCTGCCGATACCTTAGCTTCCCGAGCAAACCGTTGTGCTCCCATGCCGTAAATTACGCCAAAATTAATTATTTTACCCAAGCGCCGCTCTTCAGCAGTAATGTCTTCTTTATCAAATAACATTTGCGCTGTCAAGGTATGGACATCGGCTTGAGTTTGGTAAGCCTCCACTAGCACTGGCTCTTGGCTCAAGTGGGCTAGGATTCGTAACTCAATTTGGGAATAGTCAGCGGATACCAACAGCCAACCGGATTCTGGAATAAAACCCTTCCGAATCTGGCGACTAAAATCAGTACGGATAGGAATATTTTGTAGATTAGGACTAGATGAAGATAGTCTACCAGTTGTGGTCACGGTCTGATTAAAATCCGTATGTACTCGTTTAGTATCGGAACGCATCAGTGCTGGTAACGCATCCACATAAGTAGATTTCAATTTAGATAAACTACGGTATTCCAAAACAGCATCTACTACTGGATGGTCTCCTTGTAATTTAGCTAAGATAGTAGCATCGGTAGAGTAACCAGTTTTGGTTTTACGAGACTTCCTACGATCTAACCCTAGTTTCTCAAACAGTAACTGACTCAGCTGTTTAGGGGAACCTAAATTAAATTCTTGTCCAGCATCTTGATAGGCTTGCTGTTTAATTGCCACTAAATCCTTTTCCAGCTGTTGAGAGAACTGTTCCAGATAATCCTTATCAATACTAATCCCCTGGTATTCCATCTCAGCTAATACTGGTTCGAGGGGTTGCTCTACATCTAGCAACAATTCCTGCAGAGCTGGAATTTTCGCCAATTCTTCTCGCAATTTAGAAACTATTCCGAAGGTGGTATAAGCATCCATCCCACAGTAATCGGCTACCGTGGGAATGTCTAAATCTCCGATAGTTTTCCCTTTCGGAACTAAGTCATCATAACTTTTTGCTTCTATTCCTAAATAGTGCAGCCCTAGGTCACTAAGTTTATGGCTAGTTTCGGGATTGAGTACATAACTCGCTAGCATGGTATCGAATACCACTCCTGCTAGCTTAATCCCGTTACAACGGAACACTAGTCGGTCAAATTTCGTATTTTGTAAGACTTTGGGATAATCTGAGCTTTCTAAAATTGGACGTAGGGATTCTAAGACTATATCCTTATCTAAATTAGTCCCATCTTTATGACCGATAGGAATATAAGCAACATCAGTAAGTTCTTTTCCCCAACAACAGCCAATCCCCACCAACTCAGCATCCCGTGGTTCCAAATCACTAGTTTCTGTATCCCAAGCTACAGGATTTCCAGCATCGGTATAGTATTTCAGCTGTTCAACTAATTGAGTCAGCTTGTCTACAGTATCGATAATTTGTGGTTGAATCGAACCAGTATTAGACCCTTGCTCTTGAAACTCTTCCGTTTCCGCTGCACTGAAAAAGGAAATACCCTGATCTTCCTGAGTATCAGTATTGCTATCAGTATTGCTATCAGTATCACTATCAGTATCACTATCAGTATCATTTGGGGCATCAGTTTGGATATCCTCTAGCACTACGCCACCAAAACGCTGCTGAAGTTTATCTATTTGACTGATAAATGACTTTAACTCTAACTTCTCCAATAGCGGTTTGAGCACTTGAGGATCAAATCCTTGGAGCTGACACTGCTCTAAATCAATATCGATAGGAGTATCAAATCGCAATTGAACCAAATAGCGAGCATGTTCTACATCTAACTTACCTACTTCCAGCTTTTTCTTAACGGCACCCTTAATAGTATCAAGGGAAGCATAAATATTATCCAGGGTTTGGTATTCTTTGAGTAACTTAACAGCAGTCTTTGCTCCGATGCCCTTCACTCCAGGAATATTATCGGATGGATCGCCACAGAGGGCTTTATAATCTACGACTTGAGAGGGTAAAACTCCCAATTTTGCTTCTACTTCTTCTAAGCCATATTCCGTTGGGCCAACTGTAGCACTCCCTCTCGCAAAGGCACCACTGAGATATAAAACGGTAATCCCTTTATCTGGAGCAACGAGTTGAAATAAATCGCGATCGCCAGATACAACTTTGACCCGATAGCCTTGATCAGTAGCTTGGTGAGCTAAAGTTGCTAATATATCATCAGCTTCATAACCAGGAGAGGTTATTACTGGGATTCTTAACCCTTGTAGTAACTGCTGGAGATTCTTTACATCTGGGAGGAAATCTTCTGGTGTTTCGGTGCGATTGGCTTTATAACTAGCATCGGCTTGTTGGCGAAAGGTGGCTTCTTTGGTATCGAAAGCAATTGCGATCGCATTCGGGTTTTCTGACTCCATTACCTCTAGCAAGGATTTAATGAAGCCAAAACAGACACTGGTCGGAATTCCCGTTTTGGTGCGTAATCCACCCTGACGACTTTTGGCAAAAGCAAAATAGGAGCGAAAAGCCAGAGAATGACCATCAATTAGGATCAGTAGCGGGGATGCTGCCATTGGGTCATCCTCAGGGACCGGGGGAGAGTTGTCAGAAGAAGTAGATTTGGGCATATCCCTATTGTAGCGGTATTGTAGGGATTGCTTGTTTGTTAGCAGCTAGGTAATTCCGGATTAACTAGCATTGACCAGGTAAGTAACTAAGGATGAATCGTTAGCTGTCTAGGGTCTAGGTCAAGTAGCTAATGGGATCTCAACTATAGTTAATTAACTACTATTCCGTTAGGGTGCTGGTTGTATCTCGGGGATGCGTTCGCTTCCTGAGCGTAGCGTGGCTCAAAGGCCAATCCCATCGACGAAGCCACTGACTCAACTGTATTCATTACAATATAGTCAATTAAATACTATACCGGTAGGGTGCTGGTTGTCTTATCGGCGTTGCGTCAGTCTTTGAATGAATATCAGTAGAGTGGGCATCCTGCCCGCCCGAAAATAAGGAGGAAACTGGCAAGATGCCAGTTCTACGCCTGATGCCAGTTCTACGCCTGATGCCAGTTCTACGCCTGATGCCAGTTCTACGCCTGATGCCAGTTCTACGCCTGATGCCAGTTCTACGCCTGATGCCAGTTCCACGCCTGATGCCGATTCCACGGCAAGATGCCTATTCTACAGGTGCGACCCAAGGGCGATTTACTCGCCACGAGGCGCGCACCTATTGTGTTTTATCGAGTATAAGAAGTAATTATATAGCACTATCATTCATAAACTCCGAAACGTGAGTCTAGCTGACTTCTGATACTAAGTTGCGGTCAAAGGTACAACTTTCTCTTCCGCGAATCTCTCCATCTCCCTATCTCCCCATCTCCCTATCTCCCTATCTCCCCATCTCCCTATCTCCCCATCTCCCTATCCAACTAATCTACTCTCTTTGAATGCAACTCGGTATGACTTCTGACTTCTGCTATACCGAATTCCACAGCATCAATCCTAGCCAGGGAACTTGCTAGAAATAGTCTAGGTCATATATAACGTCATAATGGATCAAAATATGGTCATTTTGTCAAATACTTGTTACGATTCTTCATTAAAGGTCAGGTAGGTTAACGGTTATACATTGACCGATACCTAGCTTGATCTAAACTAGGGCTGCTCTAGCCAGCCAAAACCCATGATTAGTTTTTAAGGAGCTCAACTATGTCTAAACCAGTAGAACTTTCCCTGGAACAAAAATTTAACCTGCGGTCGTTTGAATCTCAGGTCCAGAAAATGAGCCGTGAGCAAGCTCAGGAATTCCTAATCAAACTCTATGAGCAAATGATGATGCGTGAAACAATGTACAAAGAAGTCCTAAAACACGAGTGGGGATTATAGCTAAAGCCCTAGTCTGATTGTTATTCGCCTTAATTGAGTCGCGACCTCCTTCTCTTGCTCAATTCCGTAGGTAGGAAAGGAGCTGGGGATGCTGGGGCGTCAACTGGAATTATATTAAGATTTAATTAAAATTAAAATTGATTGATTCAACTTATTGTTAACTAATATAATCAGCGTAAGTATTATAACCGTAGGCTTGCTTAAAGGAAATAGGATTGGCAATACCCCAATTCAGTCTAGGCAAGTCAGGATGAATAGTTGATAAATTTGTATAAATTAATGCAAAACTATCCAAAGTAATTGTAAAGTGTTCTAGTCTCAAAGAAACTCTAAGCAAAAGCCATCCTCCCTGCATATGTTTCAGCATTGCCTAATCTGCACCGATTTCTCTGACGGTTTATATCGGCTAGTAGAGTTTGTCCCCAGTTTAGCGGCTGGTGGGCTTAAGAAAATCATCTTCTGCCACTTTGTTCCGCTTTGGGAAGAGGGAGAAATACCTCGCATTGATGAAGAAGGAATAGAACAAGCTCGCCGCCGCTTTGAAAACGGTTTGACCAATATACCTGAAGGGGTAGAGGTTCACATCGAAGTGACCTCAGGTCGTCCTAGTGACAGTATTCCTAAAATCGCCAAACGTTACCATGCTGATGTCATCCTGATTGGCACGCCAGTGCGCAGCTTATTACAAGAAAAGCTTTTCGGTAGCACTACAGCAACCTTGAGCAAGGAATGTAGTACACCATTGCTAATGCTGCGACCACAACTGATTTCAGCTTACACCTGCGAAGAACTCGATCTACGCTGCCAACATCTATTCCGGTATTTGCTAATTCCCTATGACGGCACTACAGCGTCTCAATCTGTCGTGGAAAGGGTCAAAGAGTATGCTAAACAAGCACCAGATGACTCACTAAAGCAGTGTATGCTGTTGTGGGTAGTCAGTGAAGGGGGGCGCAAAGAATTATCTAAAGAGCCTCAGTTACAAAAAGCTCAAGACAAGCTAGAACCAGTAAAAGCAGAGTTAGAACAGCTGGGCTTACAGGTCAATACAGACGTGCGAGTGGGCAATCCCCGTGAAGAGATTTTAGACACAGCCTTAGAATATGATATTACTGCGATCGCAATCTCTTCCGATCACAAAGGAAAATTCTTAGATTGGTCAGTCCGTAGCTTAGCCGGTGATTTAATGCGCAGCAGCTGGCACCCTGTTCTATTCTTGCCACCACAAAGCTAAGGATAGAGAGTCTGGGGTTTTATCGGAAGTTCTAATAAAATAAAGCCATTCCACTTTGGTAGTGAATAATAAATCCAACATATGATCACAAAGATTAGTGGTTGGCGAAAATTACTAGTGGTGTGCATCTCTATGGCGCTAGCTTTTACAGCTTTTCCTGCGCCATCTTATGCTACTAGTCCTGCGATCGCTCAATTTACCCCATCGTCTCGTTTAGAAAACATCTCATTTGAGAACCAAGCAAAATTTCAACTTGCTGTGGCTACAGACAATTGCCGCAAAGTGGTCACTAGAGGCAGTGATCTCAATGTCCGCAGTGGACCCGGTAGCAATTACCGGATTATCGGTTTAGTCAAAAACGGGTCTGAGGTTACCCTTGAGCAAATAGTAAACCAAGACTGGGCAAAAATTTCTTCTCCCTTGTCAGGTTATATTTCTCAGCGGTATCTCCAATCCTGTCCACCACCACCTAAGCAGGAATGTCGAATAGTTTCTACCAATACTGGCAGGGGTCTGAATGTACGTCAGAGTCCTGGTGGTAAGATTATTGGTGACTTGGACAATGGCGCTCAAATCACTATCGTCAATAGCAGTACTAATGGTTGGGTACAGGTTGTCTCTCCCCAAAAGGGTTATGTTTCCGACCGGTATCTTAAACCTTGTCCACCACCTCCTCCCAAAGAAGAATGTCGTCTAGTATCGACTAATGGTAACCCGCTAAATGTGCGTGCGACCCCTGGTGGTACGATTGTCGGTGTTCTAGAAAATGGTACTAAAATCACTATCAAGGGTACTAGCACTGATGGTTGGGTACCGATTGTTTCTCCCCGAGAAGGTTATGTGTCTGAGCGGTATCTTCAACCCTGTCCCACTGTCAAAAAAGAGTGTGGTACAGTTACCACTACTGGTAGTGATCTGATAGTGCGTTCAACCGCTGGTGGTCCAAGTATCGGTACATTAAAAAATGGTACCGAGGTCAAGATTGAGAGTATACGTGCAGATGGCTGGCTGAAGATTTCAGAACCCATAATCGGTTATGTGTCTGGCAAGTATGTTAAAATAAAACCTTGTCCAACACCACCACCATCTGAAGAGGATTGTCGGCAAGTTTCAGCACCACAGGGTTTAAATGTCCGCAAATCACCGTCAAATGATGGCGAGATTATTGGCATTATCGCTGATGGTTCTAAGGTAACGATTGTTAATCGTGGTAGTAATGGCTGGGTTCCTATTTCTGCGCCCTTACAAGGTTATGTTACTGGCAAGTATCTGATCTATTGTCCTGAGTATAAGCCAGAAGAGCCGTCAGCACCAGTAGGTTAAGCCTTAGATCTAGCAGAAGTCAGAAGTCAGAAGTCAGAAGTCAGAAGTCAAACTCTTGCGCTTACTTAGGTTTGAGACTTTTGTCATGTCCGCGCCTGCCCTGGCGACTGCTATATCTCGCAGCATTTTTGATAGGCGATGCAGCTAAGATTGTAGGGTGCGTCAATCACGCACCCTACTGCTGATCTGTAGGTATCGAGGGTACAGTTTGCTATAGTCCTAAGTCCACTTCCGGAAAAATGTATTGTCTTCCCAAGCAGAAGCTGTGCGTGTTTCAATAGCAGTCATTTGTGCTGAACTCAAGGATTGAAATGCTTGGGCGACTTTAAAATTTGATTCTAATTGCTCGACGGATTCGGCAGCAATAATACAACAATGCACTCCCTCCAGAGAGAGCACATAACCCATGGCTTGCTCCATTCCATCTAACACACCATTTTTGAATAACTTGCCATAAGCCGGAACTTTCATGGCAACGACTCCTACATTTTTCTCTCGCGCCACTGGTAAAACAGTTTTAGCAAAAGGTCGAGGATGGTGAACATCTGCCGCATTCAGAGAAATTAAGGTAGTATCAAAGGGATAGCGCCGCAACCCCTCTGCAATCACATCCGGTTCATGATGTCCGGTAATGCCTAAATATTTGACAATTCCTTGTTCTTTTGCTTCTTCAAAGGCTTTGATAGCGCCATTAGAACTAAAAATCTGATCTAACGTTTCGTGAAAAGAAACATGATGTAATTGCCATAAATCGATAGAATCAGTTTGAAGGCGTTTAAGCGATCGCTCTAACTCTCGCCAAGCCCCATCTCGATCTCGTTGTGCTGTTTTTGTTGCTAAAAATAGATTAGATCTATAAGGGGGTAATACCTTACCCATATAGTTTTCGCTGGGGCCATAGCTAGCTGCGGTATCAAAATAACGAATTCCAAACTGTAACGCCGCTTCAATTTGGGCGACAGCATCAGCTTCTCGATTCATCTTCGACAAAGGGGTTTGTCCTGCACCTCCCAACCCAAAGATTGGAACTTTAACCCCCGTTTTCCCTAACACTCGTTCTGGCATTGTAGCTGCTGTTGGCAGTTGAATAGCTGCTGTTGCTGACAGTTGAGACTGCTGTTGATGCCATGCTGCACTTCCCACAATACCACCCGCAGCAGCAACACTGGTCACGATAAACTTACGTCGAGTTGTTTTGGGTGTCATCGCTCGCCTATTTTACAGTAGCTTTGCTCATATTTTAGCTTGGTTTTTGCAAGGTAAGCATTCAGCTGAATGCTTAGGTATTAACGTTACGGAAATTACCTCGATGTTGAGTCTAGACGAATCAGATATTATCTTCTATAATAGCTGTCTATCTGTATGTTTATTCGAGAAGTTAAGATGACTTCACCGACGGCAACAATACTGCTGTCTTGTCCCGAGCAACAAGGACTTGTGGCCAAGATTGCTAACTTTATCTATTCCCATAGTGGAAACATTATCCACGCCGATCAACATACAGATTTGGCAACTGGAATTAAATCAGGAAAAAAAACTTAAACTTTTGTCCATGTTTTGATGCAGCCCCTCCCTATCAGCGATTGCCTTGCTTTATGAGAACACTAAAAACTCCTCGGATATATTGACACTGTTCCCTATTCCCTATTCCCTGTTCCCTTTTTATATCAATCTTATGTTTACATATCAAATAAAAATACTATATAATCAGAGTAGCTGACGGAATTTTAAATGGACTTTACCTCAGGGCGTCAAGGGTTTTACACAGAAATAAATCAGCCAGATGACCAAATTCATTTGGCAAAAGCAGCGCTTTATATAGCTCAGGAGGAATACCCAGATCTGGCTATTGATGATTACCTCAATGCCTTAGATGTAATGGCATCTGACGTAGAGGAGCGTTTGCCGGAGCAACGCTATCCCCTGCGAGTGATTAAGACTCTTAATCAGTATTTATATGATGACCTAGGATATTCGGGTAATAGGAGTGATTACTACGATCCCGGTAATAGTTTCCTCAATCAGGTAATTGATCGGCGCACAGGTATTCCGATTACTCTTTCCGTGGTTTACCTGGAAGTCGCTCGACGCCTTGATTTTCCCATGGTTGGTATTGGGATGCCAGGGCATTTCTTAATTCGCCCAGAGTTTGAGCAGGTGGGTATCTTTGTGGATGCTTTCGATGGTGGTGAGATTTTATTTCAACAAGACTGCGAGGAACGACTAACCCAAATTTATGGGCATCCGGTAACGCTACAACCACGTTTCCTAGCACCGGTTAGTAATCGGCAGCTGTTGGCACGGATGCTCATGAATCTTAAATTAATTTACCTCAATCGCCAAGACTTACCGAGAGCACTAGCTGCAGTTGAGCGGATGTTGTTGCTGTTTCCTAATGCACCGATAGAACTGCGGGATCGGGGGCTGATTTATTCCCAGTTGGGATATTTATCAGAAGCATGCCAGGATTTGGAACATTATTTGGAAATCCTGCCCCAAGCTGAGGATGCTGATATCATTCGTCGGTTACTTGAACAGATCGGAAATCGGTAGAGGCTTCTATGCATGGGCTTGATTAACCCTAATCCCTAATCCCTAATGACTACACTCACGTCGGTAAATCTCCTCTGCTACTAACTTAAGGCGTCTGAGTTGAGCTTTCATATCATTCTGAGTCCATTGGGCAGCAAAGCTGTTGAACCCCCAGCTAACGATGGGGTTGGGAATTTCAAATTCAAAACGGTTGACCAAACGGGTGCCTTGTTCAGCTGGCTGACACTCCCAGCGGTCTCGTCCTTTGAAAAAACCCTGGAACTGCCAAACCACTAACCCTGGCTTGCGGTCGATAACCACACTCTTGAGAGTGGGCTGCAACCAGGGAATGTTTATAATGAACCGCGAGCGACTCCCCACATCAGTACTCCACTGTCCCACTGATTCACAACGCAAAATCGGGTTGAGCCAGCGATGCATTAAGCTCTGGTCAGTGATACAGCGCTCGACAATGGTGGCGCTCGCATTAATTTTAATGGATTGTTCAAAAATTTGGGCGTTTTGCATGTAAAATTTCCACATTATCGAAGAGGGGAGTTTGAGGGGAAAAGAATACCCCGTCCTCTTAGGTCGGGGATGAATTTTCCCCTCAATGGCGTTAATAAGCGAAAAAACTGGGTATCGATCCTACCCGGCTACCCCCGGAACGTTCGCGCAGCGTGGCCAAAGGCCAGGGAAAGTTACGCCCATGGAGTTAACAGCCACTTAGTTGGTTGTGCCTGGGAATCCCCATCCTATAACGGTTGGGGAGGTTCAATGAACTATCTTGATTACCGTGGCAGCTAGCCACACTACCAGACCACTAGAGTTGTGAGGAGGAAAAATTAATCAAGACTTGATTTTTGTACATCAATTGGCTCTAAATATAAGGGTTACATCTTGAGTGACTGACAAACCTACCAAGAAATCTTTCAGCTCCCGAGTGTCGGACGTCACATCGGGGGAAATGCCGATTCAACACTCAATCAAGTTACCCAGCTTGATTTAGGGGGCTTAACCCCCTAAACCAATAAGTTGACTGCTCTCGGCAACTATGGGTAAATTCTATCAGCACTCCTGGGTCAAGATTTGTCAGTTAGGCAAGATTAAGCCACATCTGTGGAAAATTTGAGGAGTAAAACGTTCTCCATGAACATCTCAACCTTTACTTTTAAATGTTCTCGTCGTACCTTCTGCTCAAGGTTATTTTCAGTCAGCACCCTGCTCTGAAGAGACCAGGCGTAGATAGCCTGCCTTCAGGTAGCTGACCAGCCTAAGACCTTGACCGAAGGGGTTGCCCTTCTGGTATTGGGTCTACGTTGTTGGTAAGTGTTAAAGTTCCTACCTTGGGGTACTTTGCCCGCTCCAAGCTCTAGAACCGAATCGTTAAACACTTAGACCAGGGGTAAGACAGTGCGGTTCGGAAAGTACCGACCAACAACGTTGGCCAGGCAAACCTTACCTTGTGCAGCAGATAAGGCGATTCAGGCTTGAACTGGAAAGCACAATAACTGCACCTCTTGTTGTCCAGCTGTTTTTGGGACGGCAGCCTATACCGCCCCGTCGCGGGTCCTCTGGGGTCACCAGACGCGCAGCTTCCCCGCTCCCAAACTTATCTAGTTGAGACGATAATACCGTGCTCCTCACCAGACCACAGTAGTCACAAGGAACTTAAGGAACTTAAGAAACTTAGGGTTGCCTGTGGCATTGGACAATTTAAGTAAGAACAAAGACTATGAATGGAACTTGGGAAGGTATCTTCCAAATTGTAGGAGTGGGTGTGCAGCCATCGGCACACCTGGTTTTAGCCCAGACAGGAGTTCCCGCATTAGACCAAGTTTTGGCAGATGGGGGAACCACCTTACTGAATGTGGTTAAAGCGATCGCAATCTTAGTCATTGGTCTTATCCTGGCTAAGATTGCTGCTGGTATTACCAAAGCAGTACTGAATCGCACCAATATTGACAACAACATTGCTCAGTGGGCTACTGGCGGCCAGTCAGGAACCCAGCCTCCTCCAATTGAGCAATGGTTATCCGGCGCGGTTTTCTGGATTATCATCGTTTTCACGGTAGTGGCGGTTCTAGAAACCCTCAAGCTAGATACGGTTTCCGGACCCCTGAATAGTTTTCTAGACACCATCCTTGGCTTCCTGCCCAGTGTCTTTGGTGCGGCGATTCTCTTGGGTGTTGCCTGGTTACTAGGAACTATCGTCAAGATGATAGTAGTCAGGACGCTCAATGCATTGAATATCGATCAGCGCTTGGGTGAGCAAGTCGGCGATGCTGGCACTAGTCAGTTCTCTCTGGCTCAAACCATTGGCAATGCCCTGTACTACTTAATCTTCCTACTGTTTCTGCCATCGGTATTAGAAACCCTAGGCTTACAGGGAACTCTCGATCCAGTACTAAGTATGCTGGGCGAGATTTGGGGGATTGTACCCAATATTGGCGCAGCCATCGCAATTGGTGCTATTGGTTGGTTTATTGCTCAACTTGTACAACGTCTTGTCACTAGTTTCTTGACAGCAGCAGGTACAAATCAGCTCGGGGAGCGGTTTGGACTGAGTAGCTCTGGTGGTCGCTCCCTAGCAGGGATTATCGGTACGATTGTCTATGTCCTGATTTTGATTCCCGTTGCTACCGCTGCCCTTAATGCCTTGCAGATCCAGGCAATCTCTGGCCCTTCGATCGCAATGTTAAGCCAGGTTACTAATACCATCCCCAAACTATTTGCTGCGGCTGGTATTCTGGCAGTTTTCTACGTAATTGGACAGTTTGTTAGTGATCTGGTCACCAACGTCCTGACAGACCTTGGCTTCAACAATCTATTTAATTGGCTAGGTTTTTCCACCAGCGCTCCTAGCACCACGGATCAAACAACTGATGAAACAGCAGAATCAGAAACACCACAGAACCCACTTACCAGTCGCACCCCTTCTGAGCTAGCGGGACTGCTTGTACTGATCGGTATCATGATCGCTGGTATTGTGGCAGCAACGGATGTGTTACAGATTCCCGCCTTAACTGACATTGTTGGTGGGGTCGGTTTCATTGGTGCTCGGGTGCTGTCCGGGTTAGTAGTCCTTGCTATCGGTCTGTTCCTAGCTAATTTTGCTTTCAACTTGATTACTGGCTCTGGCGCTCGCCAATCCAATATCCTGGCACAAGTAGCTAGGATTGCGATTATTGCCTTTTCTTTAGCTCTAGGTCTACAACAAATGGGCATTGCCCCTGATATTGTGAACTTAGCCTTTGGTTTGCTCTTAGGTGCAATCGCTGTTGCGATCGCATTAGCCTTCGGTCTCGGAGGTCGCGATGTTGCTGGTGAGCAAGTTAGAGAATGGCTAGATTCTTTCAAAAAGTAAGTCGAAGTTATTCCCGTAGCGTGGCCTATTGGCCAAGGTTGTTCGCCCTTTTTGAATTAAGAATTAAGAATGTAGAATGTAGAATTCTTAATTCTTAATTCTACATTCTGCATTCTGACAGACAACCTTCAACCTTCAACTTTTGATAATCTTGCCCTCAATTCTCCTTTAATGCGATGGAGAATTGAGGTTTCGTCTAGAGAGGAGAGAATTCGTCTAACAACGGCTTTTGGTCCATCTTCTCCCCAGGATGCGCCATTGGCTAAATAGGTTTTGGTAATTTCTCCAATACCATAGCCAGAAACTCCAGCAACACTAGCTTGGGTGATGGCAACTGACATATATGGCGCTAGGGAAACCCCACCAGTTACAGGGGCAGAAATCCCCAAAATACTTTTTAAGCTACTCAATCCCAAGTTAGCCAAGAGTTCACTAGCACCAATACCTCCCATACTCATAGCGATTTTTTGTAATAATTGAATAGCTCCCTGCTCAGTCATCGGAATACCATAGAGACGGGATAAAGTAAGAATCATTACCACATCAACTACAGTAGCGGTGAGGATATCCACAACAGTAACTGGATTGAGAGCAATGACAAATGCTTTAGTTATTACTGCTTTCCAGATAATTTGATTAGCACTATCATCCCGAATCTTCATTTTTCGGTTGACCAAGTTTTCATTCAACTCATCGGCGTAAAGCATGGTGTTAAGAGCAACAAGGGATTTACCTTCCCGATGTAAAATCTCCAGAATTTTTAGTTTCAAATCGTCAATCTGGGGTTTCCCTCGGCGGCGCTTGACCTGAATGCTGCCATTAGGCGATCGCACTGCTACAGATACCAAAGGTGAAGCAGCAACCATCACAATTTCTGCTGGTGAAAGCAACTCCTTGACCCGTTCATCCCGAATTTTGCTGTAAATTGCCATGCGATCAGCATCAGGATATTGGTCAATCTTGTTGAACACCAGTAACATCGGTTTACCACTAGCTCTTAACTGAGATAGAGCTTCGTACTCTACCTTAGTCATATCACCAGCAATAATAAACAACAGTAAATCTGCCTGTTTAGCTACCTCTAGGGCTAAGGCTTCCCGAGTTTCCCCATCTACTTCATCAATTCCTGGGGTATCGATTAGCTGAATTTGGGAATTACCAATACTGGGTAGGGCAACCTGGAGAATATCCTGTTGACTATGGGTTTGACTAGGGGGCTGCCAATGGGCAGTTTGAGCATTCTGGGTTACCCCATGTAGGGCACCAGTTTCAAATACAGGTTGACCGACCAAGGCATTGAGTACAGAGGATTTCCCCCGTCCCACCATGCCAAAGGCAGCAATTTGGATACAGGTATTTTCCAGCTTCTGAAGCAGATTGCCTAAGTCTTGGATTTGAGCATCTAAACCAGCTTTTTCTCTACGGGATAGGTCAAGATTAGCTACTAGATCCCTGAGGGAGTCTTGTGCCTGTTTGTAATTCAGTTCTGCCTGGATTTGCTCAAAACCTGAAATTGCGCTATCTAAATCCTGATCAAGATCTAGAGAGTTAATAGAGTCAGACTCAGGCCAGAATTCGGTCAAAACGGCACCTCCTGCTAGGACACTTCTGCTTTCGATCCTAGAGCATCAGTTCAGGAATCACTTTTGATAAATCACTCATTATAGAATTAAATGCTTCACAGCTTACATCAGTTACATTCATTATTCATCCCTTGCAACTTCCTGATTCCAGCCCACAGCTGTAGAAGAGTTAATCATTGCTTTACACCATTGGTTCGATGGAAACCATAGGAGAGATATGAGATGATCAGCCAATTATTAAGTGTTAGTCTAACCTTGCCGATGCTACTGAACTTAGGTCAGAGTCTCACGGATACCCAAATACTAAATTATGGTAAAGTTAGCCATAATAAACCAACATGGACAAATTTTCAGGGTAAACTCGATAGTCAAAACCCACCGTCGTTATCCTTAGCCAGCCGGGATGAAACAAAAGATCAAGAACAAAAGTGTGAATGGCTAGACATATGTACCGAATTTAGGGGGGCATCTTTATTGGTTAGCAAAACGCTTTTATAAAAGGTAAGTTAGGTGCTACAAAAACGTGGTAATTAGCATTGTCCTGCGACTAAATCAGGAAGGAAAATTACGCTATCATGGTATTAGATCTGCCAAGATTCTACAAAGCTTGTAATCCCAGCAAGCCCCTGAGCATGGGAGATGTCAATGAGATAAAATACTATATTGATTTTTCCCCAGTCAGAGGAAATAAAATTATTGAGTCCCTCAAGCGAACCATCACCCTAATTTCTCCAGATGAGCCGACTTGTCAGCTGTTTACAGGGCATATTGGCTGTGGTAAATCCAC
This sequence comes from Moorena sp. SIO3I8, assembly GCF_010692325.1. Taxonomy (GTDB): domain Bacteria; phylum Cyanobacteriota; class Cyanobacteriia; order Cyanobacteriales; family Coleofasciculaceae; genus Moorena. The sequence continues at coordinate 20,014 of NZ_JAAHHW010000081.1, forward strand.
AGAATTACTTAGACTAAAAGCTGAGTTAGAGCAACAGAAATTTCATGTCGTTTATTTTGAGTCGTCTCAAGATTTAGACATGGCTGATGTTGATATAAGCGATATTTTGCTGAGTATAGCTGGTCAAGTCAGTGAAAGTCTGGAGAAAATTAAAATTAATATAAAACCAGGCTATTTTGTCAATCTTTTTACAGAAATTACCGATTTTTTGCGGACACCAATTGAATTAGGTGCTGAAGCAGAATTGTCGGTAGGCATTGGCAAAATAACGGCTAAAACTAAGGAAAGTCCTAAACTGCGGCGTCGATTGCGGGAATACCTGGAACCTCGCACGAGTGGAATCTTAGACTCGATTAATGAAGAACTACTAAGACCTGCCACTGCTACCCTGAAGAAAAAGGGCAAAGCGGGACTAGTGGTGATTGTGGATAATCTGGATCGGGTGGATATTCGCCCCTTACCCTCTGGGCGATCGCAACCAGAATACTTATTCATTGACCGGGGTGAACAGTTACGCCGACTCAATTGCCATATTGTTTACACAATTCCCTTGGCGTTAACTTTCTCCAATGAGTGCGAAACCCTGAAGAATCGCTTAGGTGGTGGACTTACTCCTAAAATCTTACCGATGGTGCCAGTTAAACTGCGCACAGGTAAGGAGTTTACCGATGGCATGGCTTTGCTACGAGAAATGGTACTGGTTAGAGCTTTCCCCAATCAAACTCCTGAGGAACGATTTGCTTTGCTCCCGGAGGTATTTGATAATATAGAAACTTTAAACCGCCTGTGCCAAATTAGTGGTGGTCATGTGCGCAACTTGCTAGGATTGTTGTTTGATTGTCTTAGGCAAGAAAACCCACCGATTCCCAGTGAGTGTTTAGAAAATGTGATTCTCGAACGTCGCGATTATCTGATCTCATCAATTACTGATGAAGAGTGGGAATTGCTGTTTCAGGTGGTGCAACAGCAAAAAGTCAGGGGTGATACGGAATACCAAACTCTATTGCGCAGTATGTTTGTCTTTGAATACCGCGATCGCGATGGAAATTGGTTTGGTATAAATCCAGCATTAGAAGAGGCACCGCAGTTTAAGTCATGGTTGAAACAAAATCACCAGCAGACGCTGCCCAATACAACGATAGTACATTAAAGGCTCTCTCTAGAGCGATCGCATTTTCACAAGGGGAATTTTCCCTTGTGATCGTGCGATGTAACTACCAGGGTTTGCAACAACAGATGCTGCAACGCCTCAAAGCACTGTGTCAGCCGCAATACCCGATTACAGAGTTTATCATACCGCCATCAGCTACCACCCTTTACACCACCATCCAAAACTACGAACACAGGGAATTGGGACGTGGACAGGAGAGGGGGATAGGCAGATGCGAGCACAGGGATAGTTCCCACCATGACCCTCTTACCTCCTCACCCCCTCATTGCGCATTACTGATTGTTGGTTTAGAGTCAGTGGTTGCCCTTGAGGAATTACTTACCTCTACTAATCAAGTCCGGGATGAGTTTCGTAAACGCCTAACCTTTCCTCTAATATTGTGGGTTAATGACCAGGTATTGCAAAAACTGATGCGCTTGGCACCAGATTTTGCCAGTTGGGCAGCCACTCCCCTCAAGTTTGAACTGACCACCACAGAGTTAGTCAATTTTCTCCGACAAAAGGCTCAAATGGTATTTGCCTGTCTATTGAACTCTGGAAAGCCTTCCCCCTCAAGCACGCAACACATCCCAAATCCCAACCTCCAACATTCCAACCTTGGCCAAAAGGCCACGCTACGCGAACAACATTCCAACCTTGGCCAAAAGGCCACGCTACGCGAACAACATTCCAACCTTGGCCAAAAGGCCACGCTACGCGAACAACATTCCAACCTTGGCCAAAAGGCCACGCTACGCGAACAACATTCCAACCTTGGCCAAAAGGCCACGCTACGCGAACAACATTCCAACCTTGGCCAAAAGGCCACGCTACGCGAACAACCTCCCAACCTTGGCCAAAAGGCCACGCTACGCGAACAACCTCCCAACCTTGGCCAAAAGGCCACGCTACGCGAACAACCTCCCAACCTTGGCCAAAAGGCCACGCTACGCGAACAACATTCCAACCTCCAACCTCCCAACCCCGATATTTGTATTACCTATTCCAGAAACTCAGCACTCCAAAACCAACGTCGATTTGAACTGGATTTTGCCCTAAAAGATTTACATAGTCGTGGCATTACCTTAGATCAGGAATTAGACGCTAGTCTAGACTTTGTTTTGGGTCTAGATGACTATAAACGCGATCGCATAAATCTAGCCAAGAAGCGGTTTCGTAAAAGCTTAAGAGTTTGGCAGCAAACCGATAACTTAGAACGGCAGGGGTTATTATTGTTTTATCTCGGTTTGTGTTACTGTCGCCAGGCTGACCAAAATCAAGCTCATAAACAGCGCTATTGGGAAGAAGCTTGGCCGTATCTGCATCGATGTATGGGAATTTTCACCCAAGCGGGGCGTCACGATCTGGTGGCTATTTTTATTAGTAAGCTAGCTGAACTGCTGCAGCATCTACAAGCGTGGTCATTCTTACAAACCACCTCTCAACAGGCTCTGTCCCTTCATGAAACCTATGGGACTCAGGTGCAACTAGCCCAAGATTACGGTTTTCTGGCAGAAGTAGCCCTTGAGCAATCCCGATGGGACGATGCTGGTCAATTAGCCGAGAAAGCTCTATTAATTTTGGTTGTTGCTGCTGATGATCAGCCCCATGACCAAGGCTTGCATCCATTGCTATTAGCCCAGCTCTATCGATTATTTTTGGTAAAATCCCAAGCAAAGCAGGGAAATTTAGCAGAAGCGGTCAAGCAGCTAGAAAAAGCGAGTCATAAACTTCCAGATGCCATAGAATCCAGCAATTATCGGTATGAGCCTCAGCGTTACCTGCACCTGTTGGAACGATTACGTAGCCTTTACTTTGAACAAGGGCAATACCTAGAAGCATTTCGGATTAAACAAGAACAACGGGCAGTGGAGCAGCTGTATGGCTTCCGTGCCTTCATTGGTGCTAGTCGTCTACAGCCACCACGAGGATCTAATAATCCCAGCTGGCATGGCGTACAGCCACAAGACCTTATTCCCCAGGAAATGGCAGCTTCCGGACGTCAGCGAGATGTAAACCGCTTAATGGAACGGATTACCCGTGCTGATCACAAACTGACAGTTATTCATGGTCAGTCAGGGGTTGGAAAAAGTTCCATTGTCCATGCCGGATTAGTGCCAGCACTCAAAAATAGACCCCTTGGCGATCGCATTGGGTTACCGATTGTGGTGCAAGTTTACACCGATTGGGTGGGGGAACTCCATAAACACTTGGCCGATCAGCTATCAGGAAATGGAAATGAAGACCCCTTGCTCAGGGAAAAATTTCTAAACTCTAATGGTAATGGTAACGGTAATGGTAACGCCCTAATTGATTCTGTCCTGGAGCAATTACAACACAACGCCGACAATAACTTATTAACGGTTTTAATTTTTGATCAGTTTGAAGATTTTTTCTCCGTTTATTCCCATCAATCCCAACGAAAACTGTTTTATTATTTTTTAGTAAATTGTCTTAAGCTACCCTATTTAAAACTAATTTTTTCTATCCGAGATAACGCCTTACATAAATTACTAGAACTAGAACATTATACTTGGGAAGTTATAGAAAGTAATATCTTAGATCAAAAAATTCGTTATCCATTAGTAAATTTTTCCTTAGAAGATGCTTATTCAGTTATTCAAAGCTTAACCCATCGGGCTAATTTTTATTTAGAGCCAGCTTTAATTGATGAATTAGTCAGAGAATTAGGAGCTGAAATTGGAGAAGTTCGTCCCATTGAGTTGCAAGTAGTAGGAGCTCAGCTTCAAGCTGAAAATATTACTACCTTAGCTCAGTACCAGCACCTTGGTCCCAAAGCCAAACTAGTGGAGCGGTTTTTAGAAAAAGTTATTAAAGATTGCGGTCCTGAGAATGAAACAGCAGCTTGGCTAGTGTTGTCGTTACTCATTGATGACAATAAAAATCGACCCCTTAAGAATCGCTCGGAGCTAGCCATAGAATCATCCTTAGAAGACTATACATTAGATTTAATATTAGAAATTTTTGAGAAATCAGGATTAGTATTTCTATTACCAGAAGTTACGATCAACCGCTATCAACTGGTTCACGATTATCTGGTAGACGTTATCCGCCAGAAAAAGCAATCGAAACTGCAAGCAGAATTAGAAAATCTCCGCGAGAAAGACAAACAGAGCCAGGATAAAATTGAGCAACTGGTTAAAGAACAAGAACTCCAAAACCAACTGGCTAAAATAACTAAAAAACAAAGGAAAACCGAAGAAAAGCTGAATCGAATTCTCAGGCAACGATTGCGAGAAGCACGTTGGGCAGGAATGGCACTGTTCAGTCTGATGGTGATTACCGGTATACTTGGGGTTCGCTACGCTATCAGTAAAACCAACAACCATTTGAGTGACCTGAGCTACTCCTCAAAAGCTCTAGTTGATGCCAACAGAACCTTAGATGCCCTCATCCTCAGTTTAGAGGCAGCCCAGCAATTGCAGCAATCCCTTGGGGTGAATCCAGAGACCCAGACACGGGTAGTCACTGCTCTACAACAGGCAGTTTATGGAGTCAGAGAACGTAACCGTTTAAAAGGACATCGGGATTGGGTCAGTAGTGTCAGTTTTAGCCCAGATGGTCAGCTGATTGCCTCTGGGAGTCGAGACAAGACTATCAAACTTTGGCGCAAAGATGGTACCTTGCTCAAAACGTTGCGAGGTCATCGGGCTGGAATCCACAGTGTCAGTTTTAGTCAAGATGGTCAGATCCTCGCTAGTGGTAGTGAAGACAAAACCGTCAAGCTGTGGCGTAAGGATGGATCCCTGATCATGAGCTTAGATGGGCCAGATGGGCATACCAAAACAGTCCATTGTGTTAGCTTTAGCCGCGATCGCCAGATGATCGCATCCGCTAGTGAGGACAAAACCATCAAACTATGGAGTAAAGATGGTGTTTTACTCCAGACTCTAACCGGTCACAGTGATTCAGTGTTGGGGGTTAGTATTTCTCCCAATGGTCAGTTAATTGCTTCTGCCAGTAAGGACAAAACTATCAAACTTTGGCGCAGTGACGGAACACTCTTGAAAACCTGGCAAGCTCATACAAAACCAGTGGTTAGTGTCCGTTTTAGTCCTGATGGCAAGACTATTGCATCTGCCAGTACAGACAACACTGTCAAACTCTGGCAAACTAATGGCGAATTAATTGATACCCTCGAAGGTCATCGTAATTGGGTTCTGGATGTCAGTTTTAGCTCCGATGGTAAGAGGCTAGCTACGGCTAGTGCTGATCACACCATCAAACTCTGGCACACTGATGGGGAATTAATCGAAACTTTGGCTGGACATAGCGAGATGGTGGTAGATGTAAGTTTTAGTCCGGACAACAAGACGATTGCATCTGCTAGTGCAGACAAAACCATTAGACTCTGGGCCAGTGACGGAGGGATACTGGCACCGATCCGCCATAATCAAACCGTCAGAAGTGTAAGTTTCAGCCCCGATGGTGAAATGATTGCTACTGCTAGTGCCGACAATACCATTCAACTGTTGAGGCTTCAGGATCGTACCATAAAAGCCTTCTCTGCTCATGGTCAAGGGTTGACTGGAATTAGTTTCAGCCCTGATAGCACGATCATGGCTAGCGCTAGTGAAGATAAAACTGTGAAACTCTGGAATTTAGATGGCTCCTTGCTTCATACTCTAGAAGGACACCAGGATCAGGTTTGGGGAGTTAGTTTTAGTCCCGATAGTAAGTTAATTGCTTCTGCTAGTGCTGACGAAACCGTTAAACTCTGGAATTTAGACGGCACCTTGTTCAAGACCTTAGAGGGACACCAGGATAAGGTTTGGGGGGTCAGTTTTAGCCCAGACAGCAAACAGATCGCCTCTGCTAGTAATGATGGCACGGTAAAACTCTGGAATCGTGATGGCAAGTTGCTCAATACGTTGAAAGAGCATAATGATGCTGTCAATTGGGTCAGTTTTAGTCCAGATGGCGAGATGATTGCCTCTGCTAGTAGTGATGGCACGGTAAAACTCTGGAATCGAGATGGCAAGTTGCTCAAAACCTTAGAAGGGCATAATGGTGCCGTGAATTGGGTTAGTTTCAGTCCCGATGGAACCTTAATTGCATCTGCGAGTAGTGATACAACGGTTAATCTTTGGAGTCGGGATCGACATTTAATTAATACCTTTAAGGGACACAACGATTCGGTATTTGGAGTTAGTTTTAGTCCCGATGGCAAGTGGCTAGCTTCTGCTAGTAAAGACAAAACAATGATTTTGTGGAATTTGGATGTGGATTATTTGCTAGATCGTGGTTGTAGTTGGTTGTACGATTATTGGCATCATAACCGTGAAGGTAAGAGGGATCAGCTTTGTGGATTTTAACTATAGGAAGGGAGTAGGGAGTAGGGAGTAGGGAGTAGGGAATCGGGAGTCGGGAGTAGCGCTATACTTTATTAACTATTGCCTATTGCCTATTGCCTATTGCCTATTGCCTATTGCCTATTGCCTGTTCCCTGTTCCCTATTCCCTATTCCCTAAAATCAAAAAATTGTGTACCTCAACCCATTGACAATTACTATCTATGGAAACTCAATCTGATTCAAACCTAACTGATTCAAACTTAAGTAAAATAGCTTCTGGAGAAACCTGGAACTATGAAGCGACGGTGGCTAAAGTTGAAACCATTATTAGGAAAATAGAAACGGGAGAACTAGAATTAGCAGAGGTGTTTGATCAGTTCTCTGCTGCTGTCGAATATCTCCATCAATGTGAATATTTTCTGGATCAGCGACAGCAACAGATGGATTTGTTGATTGAGACGCTGAATAATGATTCGGATTTTTAATAGTAATGTTAAGCGAACAGCTATCAGCAATCAGCTGTCAGCTTTTGAATAAAAGAGGTAAACATGGATTTAATAGTCACAGGCTAGAAGCCTGTTCCACAAAGAAGCCTGTTCCACAAAGAAGCCTGTTCCACAAACTAGAAGCCTGTGCCACAAAGCTGACAGCTGACAGCTGACAGCTGACCGCTAACATCAGCCCATCCCTTGAATCCCAACATGTCCAGCAAAGGCATACCAATCTTCACTAAAGCCCTTGAATTCCAGATCTTTCAGGGTAAATTTTACGTGATTCTCCTCCACAGTAAACTTAACCGTATTATCAGCATTAGGTTGATCTGTCACAATCACCAATTCAGTGCCTGCTGGAATTTCCTGCTTTGATGCTTCATTCAACATACTAGATTGAATAGGAGCTCGCTTAATTACCGTATCTTGATTAAATAAAAGGTTAAGTAAAACGGGTTGATTGACTAAGGTATTCTGATAAATAGGAATGTTTAAAGCAGTCTGATCGTTTTGTTTAGACACTACATTACTAACAGTTTCTACCGGTTGCAGACTCTCCATCATAATTGCAACATGGTCTTCAAAGGCATACCAATCACCACTGAAACCCTTAAAAGCAATATCTTTTAAACCCAGTTTAATGTGATTGCCAGATTCCTGACCATAATAGCGAAGTACTAATAGAGTACCTGCTGGTACCATCTGACGTTTATTATCAGGCAATTGCGACGATTGAATCGGCTCTTGCTTGAGATAGCTATCTTGCTTAAACAGAATTCTTAATACATTTGCCATGACACTGTTTTTACTTGGGTAAGCTAAAAATCAAACTTTTAGAATTAAGAATGTAGAATTAAGAATGTAGAATTAAGAATTAAGAATGTAGAATTCACCATTCTGCCTTCTGCCTTCACCATTCTGCCTTCACCATTCTTCATGGTCCATTATAAATTATCAATTCACCATTCACCATTCTTAATTCTTCATTCACCATTCTGCCTTCTGCCTTCACCATTCACCATTCTTCATTCTTCATTCTTCATTCTTCATTCTAAATTCTTCATTCTAAATTCTTCATTCTAAATTCTTCATTCAACTAATACTACCCCGTTTACGAGCTTCCTTATAAGATATTCCCACATTCTTGACACCTGCCCGAATCATTTGTTGTTCAAGCAAAGCAAAGAAGCGATTCCGGTCACCGGCCTTTATCACCGCCTGATTATGAGCTTCAGACACAGCAATGGGATAACCATATCCTTTATAGACCTGCCCCAGCATTAAACTCAAGGCTTGATTGAGCAATGCCGAATTTTGGGCTACCCATTCTGGCATCTCGATACGAGCAATTTCTGTGCCAACATGGACATAACAGAAATAGATCCGATGATGGTCGTATAAATCCAGAATCCGTGCGGAACTCTGAAATAGAGGGCTACGCTGTCCTGGTTTCAATAAACTTGCCCAGAGAGTGGTATCCCGGAGGGGGTCAATCACCTGACAGGGCAACTTGTCGGTTAGATTACCACATTGGGTGATACATTTTGGTGTTTCATAGGGACAAGCTGGTAATCTGAGGAAATTAACCATTTCCACACTACGAGAAGCACTCAGGTAGCCGATCAGGGGTACATTAACAGAACGCAACTGCTCCCAAGCTGTTAGAATCGGAGGCAATATGCGATCGCGTGCTTCCCCTGGCATCCCATCAAGAAACCAGTAAATTAGGGAACCATCTACTATCGCTAGATTGGGGGTATCCCTGTGGGGAGCTGGTGGTTTCACCCAACGGCAAGCCATTTCTGCTAACATCGATACCTCGGAAATCGTGCGCCGATGCCCCATCCACTCCTGCGTGCGAATCCCCCACTGACGAGAAATATATAAGTCTTCCGGTCGGTAGAACACTTCGGGCATACTATCCAACAGAGGATACAGACTTTGTCCATAGTGCAACATTACCCGACCCACATTAATCACATAACAGTAGAGGATTTCGTGGTGAGACGGGGCAATTTGAGACCCATCGGTGGCGAAAACACTATGGCTTTCAGGGGGAATACTGATATCAACACAAGTATCTAGAGGTTCGGCAGGTGTTGCCGCCGTGAAGATCATGCGATCGCGCCATTCTTGATGAGACTTGAGCAAACTCTCTTGTTGTGTTTTAGCCTTTGCCAGTAATTGTTCAGCCCGTTCTAGGCGTTGGCGAGACGCCACCGCTTCTAGTCTCAGGTGCTTACTAATACCAGGAATTTGTCCTGCCAGTTTTGCCAGATCAAGCATGGAGAGCTCATCATTAGATTTACTGTAGATTTACGAATTTCAAACTAGTTATCTGTAACACAGGTTTTTTGTGATCCTAAACGACTCATTCAGTGATCCTAAACGACTCATTCAGTGATCCTAAACAAACACAGATAAATAAACACAATTGTATACATCAGGCTCCAATAACAAACCTGATCCTATACATCAGCCTCAGATCACAAACACGATTGCATACATTACCTTTTCATACTGACAGTATCCATGTCCGTAATTTCGTCAGTAATTTCTAGGAGGTAAGATTTTATGAAGAATCGCCAGTTAATCAAGTCCTTGTCCCTGGCATCTGCAGCAGTCATTGGTGGTAACGCCCCAGCTCAAGCCATAGACTTCGACTTCAGCTATCAACCAGGGACTTCCTCCCCATCCGTCGCAGGAATGGGGTATCCTTTGCAGAACATAGTTGGTTGTTATCTCCATGGGCGTAACTTTCCCGCGCACCGAACGCGCCCCGCGTGGCCTATGGCCAGGGTAGCTGAGTAGGGTCAATACCCAGTTTTTTTGAGACCCTTACTTTTTATATTAACACTATTTGAGACGGAATATTCATCCCCGACCTAATTCGACGGGGTATTCTTTTCCCTCTCAAACTCTCCCACTCTGATAAAACGAATGCGATGCTCAGCATTGAGCCGCTACGCGATTGGCCTATGGCCACGCTAAAAGCGATTGACCTTTGGTCACGCTACGCGATTGGCCTATGGCCACGCTAAAAGCGATCGCATACATCAGCCTGGCATACTCAAAGCATAGATTTACCAGAATAAAGTTAAAATTATCCTTAATTTTCGGTTACCAATGTCATTTTATCCAGCCACCGTAGTCTAGAGAATTTACCAATAGATTATGAAAACCAGCCCTCTATAATTTTCTATGATTTTTGAATATTTTGATGACATAACTAGTTTAGTTATATAGGAAAGGGAACAGCGGATCTGGGAACAGGGAGTAGGGAGTAGGGAATAGGGAGTAGGGAGTAGGGAGTAGGGAGTAGGGACTTCGGAGCAGCGATGCAGACTGGTCTTGGGGGTTTCCAAGTCACTTGCTCATCTGACTTTTCACACTCCCCACACTTCCCACACTTCCCACACTTCCCCTGAATAGTTTAGGGACATAAAAGTTTTAGTTGCGTCTGTTTTTAACCAGAAATTATTGGCATAATAACTTTCCTTTTACCTATACTTTTGAATAAATACAGCATTTCCCAATAGATCATAAAACCAAATGCTGATTTGTGATCACACCTCTGACACTTCCCGCGCCCACTCCCCGCGCCCCCGCCCCACACTATTCCCTGTTCCCTATTCCCTGTTCCCTGTTCCCTGTTCCCTAATTATGACATTCATATTAAACTCTCATAATGTTTTTGACTATCTAGCTGCTCGTGGTTTATGCAATCCTTCCGAGCAAGCTCTCAGTAAAATTGAGCCACTGGAAGCCAAAAATTTTAACTTATTGCTGACCTTTCCAGATGGTAATAAGCTGCTAGTCAAGCAGGAGCGACATAACCAAGAAGGGAAAGCCGCTGGTGAGTTTTTGAATGAATGGCGAATTCAAGAATTCTTACAGAAATTTCCAGAACTAGCGTAACCGTTCAGGGGGGTAGAAGCGGGATAGCCAAAAATTGCCACCAAACTATGGTAAATTCAGAAGCATGAAGGAAAATTGCTCCGCCTACTTTCAGCAAATTGCGACCCAAGACTGGGACAGAACTCCCACCAGCGTCAAGAAACTGGTGGAGCAGATGGGGCAGCGCATAGAACAATTAGAACAAGAAACTGCTCAGTTGCGGATCACA
>NZ_JAAHHW010000082.1 GCF_010692325.1 Moorena sp. SIO3I8
CCAGTTATCGTGCCAACGGTAAACGCTGGGTAGCCAAGTGCGGAGAGGATAACCGCTGAAAGCATCTAAGTGGGAAGCCCACCTCAAGATGAGTACTCTCACTCTGTTAAGGAGGTAAGGTCACAGCGAGAACAGCTGTTGATAGGCGTTAGGTGGAAGTTTAGTAATAGATGAAGCCGAGACGTACTAACTGACCGAGGGCTTGACCATAACCAATACGGGCAAGATGCCCATTCTACCTTCATCGAAATTTGGCTTTGACACTAGCTATGCAATCTTAATGGTTCGGAAGCAGAACGGGCAAGATGCCCATTCCACCTTCCTGGTGCTTATAGCGCGACGGAACCACACCGACCCCATCCCGAACTCGGAGGTGAAACGTAGCTGCGGCGAAGATAGTTGGTGGGTAGCTGCCTGCTAAAATAGCTCAGTGCCAGGATAATTAATTTAGACTAAAGCCTCCTTAGGTAATCTTGACCTGAGGAGGTTTTGTATTTTAGGAAATAGGGATAGTTCTAGGAAATAGGGATAGTTGTGCTTGGCCATCAGCCCACACCTAAAATTTAGCAACTTATTAAAATTTAGCCAATTAAAATACCAACTTAAAACGGAGAAAGAAATCTCAAGAGTATGCTCCCAACCGATGCCAAAGCGTTGCCTAAATTAGAACCTCCTTTAGAGGTTGCAGAATTTTGGGCAATTTCTATCCCTTTAACCAAACTCTGTGACGCCTGGTATCCAGGAATATTTCCTTGTTCTTTAAACAGTTCACTAGCAATCGTACCATCTTGGGTCGCTGCTACTTCCTCTCCCAGTCGGAAACGAGCCATACCACGAGCCAAAAAAGCTGGAGCAAAGTCAGGCTTCATGCTCAAGGTTTTGTCGTAATACTCAATGGCAGTTTTGTAGTTACCTCTTTTGGCTTCTACTACTCCCCACGCATAAAAATCTTCTGCGGTACCTGCATAATCTGGAATACCAATGGTTCCTTGTATATAAGCATTACTCAAGCTCACACCATACAATTGGGCATTAACTAAAAACGCTTCCCTCAGGTCAGTACTGAATAAGTTAGCACCAGCAAGATTAGCACCAGCAAGATTAGCACCATTGAGAGAAGCACCACTGAGATTGGCACCACTCAGGTCAGCTCCTGTCAAATTAGCACGGCTGAGATTAGCACGACTCAAGTCAGCCCCAGCGAGATTAGCACCCACTAAGTCAGCCATAATCAAACCTACCCTAGTTAAATCACACCCTTGACACTGTTTGGTTGACAGTAACTGTTGAGTATGAGCTAGATTTTCAGCTTTAGCAATGGTGCTGATGCTGGTCGTAGTTAGTAAAGCCGCAGTTGTTAAAATTGTGAGTTTGATGTTCATGGAATTCATTGTTCTTCCAACAGCTGCTAATTATGAATTAGCAATTATGAATTAGCAATTATAATTTATGAAGTGTACATCCTAGTTGTGCTTTAACTTTTTAGTTAACGTGATAGGCTAAACTTCTAAACTCCTTTAAACCTTAAACTTTAAACCTTAAACTTTAAACCTTAAACTTTAAACCTTAAACTTTCATAATTATCCCTAATTTTTAAAAAATTGGGTGGCGAAGTTTTGCGATCGCGTTGGTGACAGTGCCCTTGCTTTGAGAATTGCCGCTGTTAAAAAGACGTAGGACACAACCCCAACTATTGCCAAGAGTATACTATTAACATATCCCATGGCGTTCCACAAGGCATGCAGAGCAGAAGCATTCAGATAGCCAATGCCTATGATCTGCCAACGCTTACGGGGTTTGAGGACGCTTAACCCAATAAAATACCCGAAGTATCCACTATAAGCCATGTGTCCTGCCACTGAGCCAAGAACCCGAGGAATCAGCAACTGCAATCCTAACAGGTGACCGTCCAATTCAGTAGTTGGCAGTATCACATCGTCTATAATATTCGGCACATATTGCCCTAAGGTTTCTACCAAGGTAAATCCCACCCCTGATGCTGTCCCCAATAAAATTCCATCGAGGGGTTCCCAGACACCAATTCTTTCTCGCCAAGGGGTACGCAGCAACTGTCCCAAAGCATATAATCCCAGCACAGGTATAGCCTTGAGCAACTCTTCCATTAACCCAGCACCAAAAAACATCCGGATGAATAAAGTAGTAAAGTTGACAACTTCACCTAGTTGTGGTATATCGCCAGGTAAAATTCCTCGAAAAATATTGATAAATAGGGGCAGCAGCGGACTGATCAAGATTAAGCTGGTGGATAGAGTGCTACCCACCAGCACCCACCAAGGTTTAGGTTTGCCACAAAGTTGGTAAACAAAGTAATAGGCTAATCCTGCCAAGTAGGCAGCTAGCAACAGATTAAAAACTACTGGTTGACCAACTGCAGCAAACATTGATACGACAAAGAGTACAGTCACGATACCAGGAGCCAAAAAAGCTTTCTGATTTAAATCCCGTCCTGTTGAGAAGATGGGAAACAGTTGGGTAAAGGTGACATAATCAGTCTGAGGCTTTGGTATCTTGCTAATCGGTTTTAGGGGTTTTTCTATGGCAATAGTTTGGGATGGGATGGATGGTAAATTAAAGGATGTAGTTACCTCGCACTCAAAGATGAATTTTGGACCATCGTGACCCAACTCAATCCGATCCCCTGAGTGCAATTGCTGACAACCCTGCAAATATTCGCCATTGACATAGGTGCCATTCACACTATCAAGGTCACAAATTTCCCAGCGGGGACAGCCATTTTTTAGAGGGGTCAGAGGGCTAATTACCGCATGACGGCGCGATACGCTGACGTAGCGATAGGGATCTAAGGAAATTTTACAGCTAGGGTCACGTCCAATGACGTTATCCTCTAATTCAGAAAGGGGTAGTAGGGCGAGTATCTCTTTGTTATCACTAGTGGAAAGCTGGCGCAGAAATCCACTGTAAACTTGACCAGTCATTGCTACTTTGGTCGTTATTGGTTATTCACACTCCCCATGCTAATCCGGCAGGGGATTCTAGTTTCAAGAACGTTTCTTTCCTTTGCAGATCTCTCGATCAACACAGATATAGGAAACATCCACCCTGTCAGCCATGCAAAGCGCGAGTGGGGGTTTTCTTTCCCCAAGACCGCGCTGCATCGCTCGCATACTTCCCAAATGCCCAACGGTCGCCTTAGCAGAGGCTTTGGATTACTTTGGCTGCATTAACATCACCAGGATAGTCATCAGTTGTCCAATCATTTTTGTATATCCTTGGATCCTAATCACCCACGGTTTCCGATGGTTTCTAGCAAAGGAATTGCACCACCAAACGAATTTCACTACTATTTTTTAAAATATCATTAGCCCTTGATATTCGCCCTGGCATCAAGCACCGCTAGGTAGAAAGAGAGACCACCAATAGGAATACTAGCAGCGAGGATAATTCCAGTCACCAACTTACCTAACTCGGGGTCACCATAGGAAAGTTCAAAAATTGAACCCACAGCCGCAATCCCAGCCACACAGGCAATCATCAAAAACAGAGCACTTTTTGGAGTCATCATAAGCTTTTTTGTTAAAGATTATTATCAGAAATCATAAGATTCAAATTAGCTGTGGGCTAATCAATTAGAGCTAACCTCTAAGTAATAGGTCATATTTAGTGCGTTTTAGTATTTATCATGCTTGGGTGTTAGTTAATTAAGCATTGAAGATTGACAATTGCCAATTTTAAATTTATACCGATCCGATAAACCCTATTATAAGTGATTAACCGGACTTCAGATCAAGTTTATAAGAGCAGTCACAGTTCAGGAAATTGTAGAAAGTTAAGGGAGTATAAATATTACTGTGACTATAGCAACTGTGACTATAGCAATCGTAATTGAAAATTGAACAAGAACAGGTTGTTATAGTCTTTTCCATCACCCTATGACGACCTCACCAGAGGTTGCACAAATAAAATCAGATTGGTATAGTTATTTAATTGGTTTCACCGCTTGGGGTGAGAACCCGTGCTTATTCAGTTCTTCAGTCAAGGCTAGACCATTTTGCACCCGATCAACAAACATCACTCCTTTAAGATGGTCTATCTCATGCTGAATGACGCGAGATAGTAATCCATTCGCCTTTAAGGTTCTAGGGCGTCCGTTCTCATCCTTGTAGGCTACTTCAATGTCGTCTGGACGGGTGACATCTAAATATACACCGGGGATGCTCAAACAACCTTCCTGGCCATCACACGGGGTGCTACCAAAACTCTTGATTTCTGGGTTAATTAACACCAGCGGTGGGTTGTCTTGGTTATTAGGTTCACAGTCAACCACAATTATTTGCTTATTAATCCCGACCTGAGGGGCTGCCAAACCGATACCATCTGCACTGTACATGGTTTGCAGCATTTGCTCAGCTAATTTTCGGATGTTGTGGTCTACTTTAGCAACCCGCTTGGCAGGCTGACGCAGGACGCGATCGCCTAGATAATGAATTGTTAATGGTGGATTCTCTAATTTTTTCTTTTCAACGATAAGTTCAGCAGTCATGGGGTTATTGAGTTGTGAGTCAGGGTATGGTTAGGGTTAGACGCTCAGCTGCTAAAGGATTAGAACACTCAACATACACATTCTTCAACAGAGTGCCTAAGACAGAGTGCCTAAGTTGGTCTATTATTATAGTCTTGCCTCGCTTTCTTAGTTTATCATGCCCCACGCCCCAAGAGCCTTTGCGCTGCGGTGCGACAAGGCGCTGCCTGAACCTCCTCAAGGGAACGCACACCAAGAGAGGGGATGGGGAGCGCGTTGCAATGATTTGATTGACTCTCCCTGGTCGCCCATAGGTGGGTATTATGTCAAAATCGTACGTTTCAAGTGATTTCTTGGTATCCCACAATTCTTTTACGCTGGAAACTAGCAGCTCTATCGATTAGAACCCAAAAGTAACACCAAGTCAGGGACTGATGTTTAAATTTCTCACTCAACTGGACTACCTGCTGCGGGAAACTTTCTTAGGTCTACAACGTGGCGGCTGGATCAACTGGGCGGCGGTTAGCACGGTGACTGTCCTATTGTTTCTCTTTGGTATAAGCTGGCAAGCCTCCTGGCAGTTAGGTGGGCTACTCAATCAGTTGGGGAATCAACTAGAAGTAGCTGTTTATCTCGAACCAGGGGCTGAGGCAGAAATGGTCTTACCAGCAGTTCAGAAACTGCCCAAGGTGATGGCGGTTCAAACCATTTCCAAAGAAAAAGCTTGGGCATCCTTGGTTGAGGAACTGGGAATTTCGGAGATTGCAGCTGCTACGGAACAGTTGGAAGGGAATCCCCTAGTGGATGAACTGAAGGTAAAGGTAAGCAAACCAAAGGATGTGCTAATTCTTGCCCAGCAGTTGTCACAGTTGCCAGGAATAGATCAGGTGCAGTATATGGATCAGACTCTCAAACAAATGCGACAGCTTCATCATGGTTTAGGCTGGGTGAGTCTGATCATTACTACCATTCTCAGTCTGACCGCAGTGGCAGTTGTCACCACCACAATGCGCCTGATTGTGATCGCAAGACGCCGGGAAATTGAGATTATGCAGCTAGTTGGGGCAACCAGATCCTGGATTTATCTGCCGTTCATGTTGCAAGGAATTACTTTTGGTGTAGCTGGGGCAGTCCTAGCCTGGGTTTTGTTGATCGGTCTGCGGCAATTTCTGACTAATCTGCTAGCGACTGGACCTGATTTTATCGAATTTATCGCTACAGTGGTACCACCGGATCCACTTAAAATTGTTGTGCTACCCTTACTGTTGTTGATTCTGGGGGGTTCAGTGGGTTTGCTCGGTAGCTGCCTAGCTGTTAGTCTCGAAAGCATCGCTATCGGGAAATGAGGTTACCAAAATTTGGTCTAATTCTGGTATTTTGTCAGTGGTTAGTGTCATGGCAAGTGGTTAGAGTAACAGAGGACTGATGACCAATGACTAATGACTCACAGCTAATAACTAAGGACTACTTATGCGATCGCAATGGGAATGTTTTTTGCAAAATCAAGGGAGTTGGCATGGTTCCTTTACCACATTCTCACCAAAAGGGCAACAGTTAAAAGATATTCCCTCTGTGCTCACCATAGAAGGACTCGACGATAACCAAAAAATTCGTTTGACTCTTCGCTATCTGCCACCTGAACAAGCTATATTCAACCGAGTTCTGGAATACACCCATGTAGATCGCTATCTTATGTTCTTTGACACTGGTGCGTTTTCCCAAGGCGCACTACAGTGGGCTCCTTATTCCGAATTTGGGGCAGAATTTGGCTTGATTGAGGGTAACCGTCGTCTGCGGATGGTGCAACTGTATAACAGGGAGAGTCAGCTGAAACAGTTGACCTTAATTCGAGAAAAACTGGCGGGTACGGATACACCAGAACGTCCAGCATTAACCTTGGAACAGTTGCTCGGAGAGTGGCGTGGAGAGGCGGTAACGCTTTATTCTGATTTGCGTACGCCTAACATCTATCCTACTCACCTTAAACTTCAGCATCATGAAAGTAACCGCTTAGTACAACAACTCACATTTGGCACAGGAGAATCATTAGGTACCATCACCTCTAGCGCTAAGATTGATGGCTCAATTCTGTATTTTGACGAGGGTGCTGTTTCTACTCAAGTCTTATTATTGCCCGATGGGGCATCGTCTACTTGTCCAATAATGGTTAAGTCAGGTCATTCTTTCTTCCTAGAAGTAGGTTGGCTGTGGCAACCTAACCAACGTCAGCGGCTGATTCGCTCTTTTAACGATAAAGGGCAATGGGTTAGTCTTACTTTGGTAAGAGAGCACAAAGTATCTTCTGGGCCTTATATAAAAGGATAAAGTATCAAGGATGAAGTAGGTGGGCTTGTTTACAACCCAGTCAATCTGAATCGATATTATATACAGCGTTTTTAAAGGAGATGTGAAATTAGGATTGATGGATAAAGATAACTTCGGATCAGTAGGAAAGAAATACAAGTATTTTTTGATGTTATGAGCAATCAAAGATTTGGTTTGGAAATGCTATATAGCATTTTAATTTTAAATATAAACATAGCGGTGCGACCCAAGGGCGATTTACTCGCCCTAGGAGGCGCGCACCGTGGATTGATCTAATAAAGTGATGCAGCGCTATTCCCTATTCTAACTCAACTAGCCCTATAGCTTGTTTAACCTGTTAAGTGGTTAAAGTTGCGCCTACGTTTTTTTTGTTTCTATTCCACAGCGGTAACTACCAACTTACGTTAAAGTTGTAAATTTTTGTATCAAAATTCAAAATTATGGATTGAATATGAAAGAAAAGTGGTATAATACCCAGAAATTTCAGTCAGATCCAAAAAACTTGTTCAAATTTGCCCCATAGGGAATATGGATTGGTAAAGATGACCTATAAAGGTAGCTTAGAGATTCTCAAAGAGACTAGTCGGACTTTTTATATTCCAATTAGTACTCTGCCTAAAGACCTTCAAGAAGCTGTCGCTTCTGCCTACTTATGCATGCGTGCAATTGATGAAATCGAAGATCATCCTCAACTTGGTAAGTCTACCAAAGCAGCGCTGTTAAGAACAATTAGCTTAAACCTACAAACAATGGGCAGCAGTTATAATGCTAGTTCTACTAATAGTTCTACTAATGATGAACTTCTTGCAGTTTTAAGTAAATATGAAACACTTCCAGAGGTAACAACTCGTATTGGTGATTGGGCAATTCTAGCACCAGAAACCATTGCACCTCGAATTTGGGAAGCAACTTCAGCAATGGCAGATAGAATGGCTTACTGGGTTGAGTGCGGTTGGAAGATTCGTACAGAGGGTGATTTGAATGGCTACACTTTCAGTGTTGCTGGTTCTGTAGGATTATTACTTTCTGATTTGTGGGCTTGGTATGATGGAACCCAAACCAATCGTCACCAGGCAATTGGTTTTGGTCGAGGCTTACAGGCAGTTAACATTCTACGTAATCGAACTGATGATTTGACACGTCACGTGGATTTCTTTCCCCAGGGATGGAGTTCAGAAACTATGCAAAGGTATGCCCGTAGAAATCTTTCTTTAGCTGATGCCTATACTAACGCTCTTCCCAAAGGTCCAGCTAGAAATTTTTGTCAAATTCCTCTTGCTTTGGCTCATGCAACACTTGATGTTTTAGCTCTCGGACAAGCTAAACTTAGTCGTGAGGCAGTGATTGGTATTGTTGAGAAGTTGACTGTGAGGTAGTGCTAGATCTTAAGGTTCAATCGCTTTGCTACCAGTCAAAATTATAAATTAAAAATTCAAAACTACCCCATAAATTAATTCAGGAGCTTTTATCCGGTGGAAAAAATTCAAAATTAGAAGACTATTCATTTGAAATTTTGAATTTGGCATTTTGAATTTAAAAATGCTCAAGTCCCCATGACCAATTATCCATTACCCGAGAAGGGAATGATAATTAGTCAACCGGATTTGGCATGATATTTCTTTCCCGGTGCCCTTGACCTAGGTGAATTAAATTCGCCACGGGTCGCACCGCACTTTCCCCGAATTCGCAATAAAACTTATTATAAGTTAACTATAAGTATCACCAGAGTAGAGAAATCTTTACCATAAAAACTACCCATAATTTGTTATCCGGAATAGACTTAACTCATATTGAAGTATAAATCTAGAGGCTTTAAAAAGCCTGAGTCGATAGTAAAGAGGTAAGACCTATGGATAGCGAACTGAGCCAAGTTCTATTACTGGTGTTGATTTTTTCTATTTCCTGTATGATTTTGTCTCCGGTGTTATGGTGGATTCTGCCAGACAGAAGCATCAATAACGCCTAACCAGACTTTGCCAAAACCAAGCCAGTAAGCAGGTTTAGATGACATCAGTCTCAATCAAAATGTATTATGAACCCACCAAGCACAGGTGGGTTCACTAGAAAAAAAACTGGTATGATACCTCGCCCCTTGTGGCCAATTTGTGAGTCAATTTTTCTACAAAATATTTTTTGCATCTCCTGCCCTTGGGTCAAACTTTTTGTAAAATTTCGTTAAGACCTGCAACGAATCGTTCAATACCTTCTGCTGCAGTTTCCTTTTGCAAAGCACCATAAGCAAGCCTGAGGTAACACCCGTCCTCAATACCAAAGGCGCTACCTGGCATCACAGCTACCCGATGTTCCCGAATCAGTCTCTGTACCAACTCAAAAGCATCCAACTGAGTATCCACTTTTAGGAAAACATAGAACGCTCCATCCGCAGAACCAATGGTACACAAACCCTCTAGACGTTTCAGGGAGTTCAATACCACCTGTCTTACAGACGCGATCGCATTAATATGAGGTTGACAGTAATCTTTTCGAGTACTCAATGCCCCTAAAGCCGCATACTGAGAAATGACTGGGGGACAAATTAGGATTGTATCCTGAACCTTTTGAATTGCTTCAAACAAGTGTTCTGGAATAATCATGTAGCCAATCCGCCAACTGGCAAAACCGTAGGCTTTGGAGAGACTGTAGAGAGAAATAGTGTGTTGACTACTTTCGGGAAAGGCACCTGGAGAAAAGTGTTTTACCCCGTTGTAGGTAAAATACTCATAAGCTTCATCACTGATGTGGTAAATTCCGTGATCGCCACAGAGTTGATTTACCTGACGCAATGCCTCTTCGGAATATACCGCCCCAGTAGGATTATTAGGTGATATGGTCACTACTGCCTTGGTTCTGTCGGTAATAGCCTGTGCGATCGCGAACGGATTTAGCTGGTAATTATCATCGGTTGGCACCAGCACTGGATCACAACTAGCCATCTTAATCGCCATTTCGTGGTTGAAATAGTAAGGCCTTTGAAGAATAATCTCGTCCCCGGGAGTGGTAATTGCCAGAATCGCGTTCATAAACGCCATGTTGCTTCCTGCGGTGACAACGATGCGGTTGGCGGAGTTAATCTCAATTTTGTTATCAGTTTGCAGTTTTGCCTCAATTGCCTCTCGCAAAGTCGCAATTCCCTGTACCGGTTTGTACTTATGATTACCTGGTAAGCTGTAGAATTCACGCAACATTGCCATTGCCTCTGGAGGGGGATCATAATATACCACCCCCTGTCCTAAGGATATTGTGTCAGGATATTTACGGATCAGTTCGCCAACCATGGGAATGACTGGCAACTGCACCGCCTCCATGCGGGAGGTCAGGGTTTTCATGGTTTCTTCTTTTTTTTGAGTGAAGGTACCCGTGGTTCATACTAGCGAATCTCATACCAAATCCGCTTGGTCATTACCCCTTTATAAAAATCGACCAAATCTTTTTATCCCAGGAATATAGGGCTATGCGGATCAGGGGGGTATGGGAACAGGATTTGGTATCAGCAGTTAATCGAGATAAAAAAAAACTGAATTTTTCTATTGCTTCAGTATTGTGTTGCTATCCTTAAAGGCGTTGTTTACTTTTCCTTTAATAAAAGTTATGTTAATTATATTTAAATATTTTTCTATTAATTTTTGTTTGTTTTTAATTCGGTATTACTAAAAAAAATTTAAAAAAATCTAAAAAAAGAGATAACCAATCCCATTACTTTTGATAATCTAATAATCTGTGGAAATTGATGGGATAAACTGGTAGTTATCCATAGATAGCCATGAATAGAACTACTGGGGGGGCGACATGCAAGCTGAAATCATTACTGGGTAATAATTTCAGCTCATAAGTAACAGAAAGATACATGCTGTTTTGGGCTGACATTGCACCTAGTTATAAGGGTTTAAGCTTCCAGAAAGCGATGCAGTGGCCTCACGGGGAGGCAGTGCGGTCAAAGGAGGCAGCGCGGTCAAAGGAGGCCACACCATGAGCGACTGCCGTTCCACGGGGCAAACAGCGGTGCGGACGCAGGTTCCGTACACAGACCCATGCGCCATGAGCAACTGCCGTGGTTTTCCCCACTCGCGCTTTGCATGGCTGACAATGAATCCAGGGTCAATTTCGGACTGTATCTTGCCTGAGTTATTGGCATCAAAGCCTTATATAGTCGGCTTTTCAGAGCTTATATAACCCCCTCAGCTAGAACTAATAGTTTTCTTAACCTTAACTGGGCACGAAAATTTGAGGAGAGTGCGATGAGCGATCCTAATAGAGAAATGGAGATGCGATCGGCACAACCATTAGCTGAACAGCCAGTCCAGGATCAAGTTGACCAGGCGAAGACAGAGGCCCGTAAGGAAGAAGTTATCGACATTTACGAAGATTTGCTCACCACGATCTGGAACCGGATTATGCCGACCTTAGGTAGAGTGACAGTAGTGTCGATTATGGAAAGATCTCTAGCTTTGACAGCGGAAAAATATCCCCTGATTGGCTACATAGAATCAAGTGCCGAGGGAGTTTCGTTTGAGGTGTTTCGCCAAAAGGTTTCACCAGAACAACGGTTGTTAATTCGTGAGGCGCTCAAAGAGTTAGTCACAACCCTAATCGATATTCTAGCCATCTTGACGGGCGACATTCTAGTCAGACAATTACTCAAGGAAATTGAAGGGAAAAAACTTATATGATCAGGCCTCGGACAAAGCCCTTAGGTAAACTGCCTACTAGTATTCCTGGTCTAGACTCGATTCTCGCTGGTGGTATTCCGGAATTGTCCATTAACATCATCACTGGGCCACCCGGATCTGGTAAGACGATCTTTACCCAGCAAATACTATACACCAATGCTAGTACAGAGCACAAAGCCCTTTATCTAGTCACCCTATCTGAACCTTCAGTCAAATTACTGCACTACCTACAAAAGTTTGATTTTTTTGACCCCAGTAAGGTAGGTACTGCAGTAATTTATCTCGACATCGGCGAGATTATCCGAGAGCAGGGTCTAACAGAAGCGATCGCTGCCATTATTAATTACGTAAAGGAGTATCGACCTGCGCTGATCGGCATTGATAGCTTTAAAGCTATTCATGATTTGGCAACGGATCCCGTAGAAGTACGTAAGTTTGGCTACGACCTCTCAGTGCGTCTGACCACTTGGGGAGTAACAGCTTTTTTAGTAGGGGAATACACTGACGAAGAAATTAAACATCAACCCATCTTTGCCATCGCCGATGGGATTATTCGTCTGCAAAATCAGCCTCTGGGGTTACACTACCAGCGTTATTTAGATGTGCTCAAACTCAGGGGGGAAAATTATTTTACCGGGTTGCACCCCTTTGAAATCAGTAAGACTGGCATAGAAGTTTATCCCCGGATTAAGATGCTGGAAAACTTATCGAAGCAGACCCAGGCCAGCCAAAACAAACTTTCCACTGGCATACCTGAACTGGATAGGATGTTAGATGGGGGATTGCAGCATAGCACGGCAACTATGGTTGCTGGAGGCGCAGGCACTGGTAAAACCTTGATGGGACTTCACTTCATTGTGGCTGGAATTCTCCAAGGGGAGCCTGGAGTAATTGTTACCTTTCAAGAAAATCCCCAACAGCTCAAAGCCATTGCCCTGTCCTTAGGTTGGGATTTAGAGGCCATGGAAAAGCAGGGAATGCTAGTGCATCTGTATGATTCTCCCGTAGAACTACAGCCGGATATCCATGCTGCTAAGGTGAAAGCTGTTGTAGACAGGGTTAAGGCTGGCCGGATTATGCTTGATTCTCTCAAGGATATTGAGATTGCCACCCCAAATAAGGTTCGCTACAAAGACTATATTTACTCCTTAGTGAACCAGTTTAAACTTCAAGGTGTGACCACCATCGTAACCAACGAAATTGGGGAGCTCTTCGGACCGTTTCAGTTGAGTGAACATGGCGTATCCTTTGTGGTGGATAATGTTATCCTCTTGCGCTATGTAGAACTATCCGGTCGCATTGGACGAGCCATAAACATTATGAAGGTAAGGGGAGCGCCCCACAGCAAAGAAATCCGGTTTTTTGAAATTACCTCAGATGGAATTCGCATCGACGAGGTGATTCAAGCTCAAACTGGTGTGCTGACTGGAATGCCTGTCTTTAATAATAATTACTTCAATGACAATGGCTTTAAGGAGTTGCTTAACCCGAGTCGTAATATCATGAAAATCTTGCAGGGGGTGGAGGAGATGGAGATAAATGAATTAGCCAATCGCACTGGATTCAGCCCTCAAGACTTGCTCCATGAGTTAGAGAATCTGAAGCAGCAGGGTATGGTAATTACCTGGGAAAGTCAGAATACAACCTATTACAAAGCTACGATTTGATTGATTATTTTGATTGATTATTAGTTAAATTACCACTAATGACTAATGAATAATGGCTAATGACTAAGCCCACAATCAAATTAATGCCTACAGGAGTGCCAAATCTGGATGCCGTTTTGGGCGGTGGCTTTCCCATCTACTCATTGAATATCTTGGCAGGGGCTCCTGGCACTGGCAAAACAATTTTGGTGCAGCAGATTCTGTTTAACACTATCGAGAACCAACCCCATAAGAGAGCTCTTTATCTCAGTACCCTTTCCGAGCCAACCCTTAAGGTGGTGCGTTATATGCAGCACTTCCAATTCTTCGATGCTCAAGTATTTGGTGAGCAGGTGATCTATAGTGATGTCGGTTCATTCTTAATTGAACAACCGATGCCTAGGTTGGCGGATCATATAGTGGGTTTGGTCAATCAACATCAAGCAGAAGTTATAGTCATTGACTCTTTTAAGGCCATTGCTGACCTGACCGAAAAAAGTGGTGACTTCCGCCGTTTTTGCTACGAACTATCGGTTCGCCTCGCCAGTGCTCGTTGCACGACTTTTTTAGTGAGTGAATCCGATCCCTCTCAGATTAACTACAGTGCAGAATTTGCTTTGGCTGATGGCATCATTTACCTTTCGACCCATGAGGAGGCAGGGGAGCAACGCCGTTGGTTACAGGTTCATAAATTACGGGGTCTGGCACCGTATATGGAACCATTTCCCTTTGTGATCACTAATGTGGGGGTGCGGATTCTCAGCCCTACCCTAACCCTCAGGCAAAAGTCGGTGAGTTGGTCAGTTCCAGCAGGGCGTATGGTGATGGGAATTCCGGGTTTGGATCAACTGTTGCGGGGAGGTATCCCCTACGGTCGTTCAATCATCCTCTCGGGAGTTGCTGGCACTGGTAAAACTACCTTTGGCCTACAGTTTCTCATGGCTGGAGTTGACCGAGGGGAAAAAGGCTTGCTCTTTTCTTTTGAGGAAACCCCCTCTCATCTGTCCCAGATGGCAGCCGGTTTTGGTTGGGACTTAGAACGTCTGATTCAACAGGAAATGCTGCGCATTGTCTTTGTTACCCAAACTAACATCCGGGTTGAAGAACACCTAGATCAAATTGCTCAGGAAATCGCCTCCTTCCAGCCTCAACGTTTTGTGGTGGATTCAATATCAGTCTTGTTCTACAAAGTCAATAACCGAGCCATCCAGCGAGAAAAAACCTTCCAATTAGCAACCCTGATGCAACAAATCGGTGGAGTGGGTATCTTTATCTCAGGTATCCCTGCTCATGAAACTGGACACCTATCCAGCTTTGGTGTGGAAGAAACCATTGTCGATGGCATGATTGTGCTATCAAAAGAACTGGTTGGTCGTAGACGCGATCGCTATCTAGAAGTATTTAAAATGCGAGCATCTGACCATGTCTGTGGTTCTCACCGCATGGCAATCACAGAAAACGGTATTGAGATATTGTACAGTGCCAGCCAAATATCTCCCCCCTCAACCACCGAATCATTAAAATTTATTGAGGATGCTCCCTATTTAGTGTTTGGGTCACTCGAAAAATTGCTCCCAAGCCAAATCCCCTATAACACCGCTTGCTTGGTGGAGGGCGCTCCCGGACTGGGTAAGAGTACCCTAGCCTATCAGTTTTTGCTCTCAGGCTTGCATCGCCAAGAATCAGTGCTATATATTAGTGCCGATATTCCCAGACAACAAGTTTATCAAACCCTCCCAAGTTGGGGATTGCTCCCTGACCCCTACCTGGAAACAGGGCAGTTGGTGATCCTCGATACCTTTAGTCCCATGGTAGAGACATTGCCAACAACCTCTGTACACCTGAATCTGAATGACCCGGAGATGCTTTTGCTCAGGATTGCCCAACAGCTCGAGCAGATGCCTAAACCCTGTAGAGTAATCTTTGACTCCCTCACGCCTCTATTAATCAGCTGTACTCCTAGAGAGTTTATTAAGCTGGTCTACCGCAAAAATCGCCAACTCCGTCAGCCTGATGTGGCAGTGTTAGATATTTTTGCTCAGGACGGAATCGAAAAAAGCGATCTCTACAATTTACTGAACCTTTATGATGTCGTAGTAGACCTTTATTCACCTGACTGGGATGAAATGAATCGCGGAGAAGACATTGGCTACAAAAATTGGCTGCGAATTAGTAAAATTCGTGGCGCTAAGGCAGATCAGCGTCCCTACCCTTACAGTATCTCCCCCACTAAGGGGATTGTGATTGATAGCACGGCTAATTCATCCCTAACCTAAGAGGATGAGGGTATTCTTCCTCCTCTCAAACTCTCCCCTTTCGATAAATCCAGTTCATTTGAGTACTTTTCCACTGCCATTCACAACTAGGGTTCTGTCCATTTAAAGCCAGATGGGAGGACAAAGGCATACATGCATAGCTTGGAGGATTCGAGTACATCTACCAAGGGTGTCTATGGTGTGAAGTTAGTTTAACTTAAACTAAGAGACGGGATATCTGGTCATATCTCGGCTGGTCAATTCCTTAATTTATCAAAGCTAACCTGAAGTTTAATACTTGAAGTTGCCGGTGGAAACCTTAAGGCTCAAGGTAACAAACATTCCAGTTTTTCAGTAATTGATCCCAGGAATTGTTTCAGACTTCAGACTTTAGATTTTCCAAATCTCAAGTTCCCCTAATCCTAGATTACCCCAATGGTTCAACAACCCAAGCTTGACTATTCCGTTATCTGGGTCAACCGCATGGCAGATATTCCCCAATCCCCTTGGGATGACCTTGCCCAACCCCTAAAAACCCCTTTTTTGGAGTGGGAGTGGTTGAATAATATTGAAACATCTGGTAGTGCTACTGCTAAAACCGGTTGGTTGCCCAATCACCTAACGGTCTGGCGAGATAGACAGCTGATCGCTGCTGCACCTATGTATGTCAAAGGTCACAGTTACGGAGAGTTTGTCTTTGACCAACAGTGGGCGGATTTATCCTACCGCTTGGGCATTTCCTACTATCCAAAGTTGTTGGGTATGACACCATTTACCCCAGCAGTAGGCTATCGGTTTTTAATGGCACCAGGAGAAGATGAAGATGAACTGACACAGATCATGGTAAGTGCTATCGATCATTTTTGCGATCGCAATCATCTGTCTGGTTGTCACTTCCTCTTTGTTGACCCCGATTGGCGACCAGTAATTGAACGCAATGGTTTTAAGGGCTGGCTACATCACAGCTATATTTGGCAAAACCAAGGCTTTAGTAGTTTTGAGGATTACCTAAAGGTCTTTAATGCCAATCAACGCCGCAATATTAAACGAGAACGTAAGGCTGTAGCCAAAGCAGGTCTAACCCTGAAAATATTAACGGGGAATGACATTGAAAAATCCTTGTTTCCCTTAATCTACAGCTTCTACAGCAGCACCTGCGATAAATTTATGTGGGGTAGCAAATATCTCACGCGCCAATTTTTTAAGCAATTGTATCCTAACTACCGTCAGCGAGTGGTACTAATTGCTGCTTACCAGGAGGAGGATGACCAAAAACCAGTGGGAATGTCCTTTTGTATAAATAAGGGCAATCATTTGTATGGTCGTTATTGGGGCTGTTTTGAAGAATTTGACTGCCTACATTTTGAAGCCTGTTACTATGCACCGATTGAGTGGGCAATCGGCCAGGGCATCACCATGTTTGACCCTGGTGCTGGTGGGCGTCACAAGAAGCGTCGTGGATTCCCAGCAACTGCTAACTATAGTGTTCATCGATTCTATGATAAACGCTTTGACCGGATTTTTCAAAACTATATCGATGAGGTTAACTTAATGGAACTTGAGGAAATTGAGGCTATTAATCAAGATTTGCCCTTTACCAAACGGGAAATTAATTTTCAGCTTCCGGATTAATTAGGAGATGCACGAGTATTTTGAATAAACGCGCCTTTTGCACAAAGCACAGATCACAGGGTAAACGCATCTTATTTTGAAATGCCTAGTGGATATGAGATTCATAGGATAAGTATTTATGCTTATGAATTTTCAAATATCTTCTGAGTAAGGCTTCTAGAATTTAGATGCGTTTGCCCTGGCACAGATCAGATTTCCCAGATGTGGCTTGACACAAGGTCATGGAGTGTGGTAATATAACGACTTCGTAGCAGACAAATCAGGTATTGCTAAGCCGAACTACAACAATAATGAATGAGTAATTTTCGCCAATGCTCACCCTATGACTTGCTAGCTCTGGCTGTGGATGAAGCGTCGGAGGGAAGACACGCCGCCGCATTGCGTTATATGACCATGGCCGTAGAGCGTTCTAAGCTTCCAGAATACGCTAGTGACGCTCAAACCTTTATTCGGTTGCACAAAGCCACAGGGACTTTAGTACAAAGCTGCCTATCCAGCTCTGACGAAGACAATCCAGCTAGGCTTTTCTTTATCTTAGACAAGGGACGCAATGCGATTCGGATTGGTTACACTACTAACCCCAATGGTAAGATTAGAGGGCTTGAAACTAAGAGTGTAACGACTTTAGAACTAATAAAAATTATCCCAGGAAGTGCTAAGATGGAAACAGAATTTCACAGAAAGTTCCAACATCTTAGGATTTCTGGGGAATGGTTTGATGCGACTCCAGAAGTGATGAGATATATATCATCTCTTTGAGTTGGTAATTGGTAATTGGTAGTAAGCATTCAGCTATCAGCTATCAGCTTATGTGCTACGCACACGCTACGTGAACAGCTATTGAATAACAGAGTTAAGCATTCGTTTAATCTCAGTTAAGTCTGCTGACAGCTGAAGGCTGACAACTGACAGCAAAATACTTAGGAAAAACCTTGGTAGAAAAAGTAGGTAACCATCGGCACAACTGTAGCAACAACCAAGATCACTACAACCCAAAGGGTAGCATTGCTCTCTTGAGTTTCTTCTGCACTCTTAAAGTTGCCAGCAATGTTGATTTCTTCTTCAACTACAGGAGGACCGGGATCTGGTTCGCCAGATAAAACAGCTACTATGCGATCGCTTACATCTAAGAAACCCTGATTATACTTGTTACCATCCCGCAGCGGCACCTGTAGGGTTTCAGAAGCCACACTTTCAGCAATGTCATCGGACATAATTTCCTTAACGGCATTGCCAGTAACGATAGCACTGTTATTGGTGACAGTATTCAGCACTATCAAGGTTTGATTAGCTTGGTCTTCTGGAGTATTATACCATTTTTCAAACAACCCTTGGGCAAAAGTTGCTGCTGTTTCACCATAATCTAGGCCATGGACAGTGACCAGTCTAACTTGATTGCCCGTTGCTTTCGCTAAATCCTCTAAGGATTGAGTCAACTTGCCTTCTGTAAAGCGAGACAGAACCTCTGACTTGTCAATTACCCAAGTCGGTTCTCCAGCGCTAACATTAGGCATTTGATAGACATTGATGGCATTGGCTGGTGCTGCAATTATTCCGCTTGCTAACAAGATAGCTAAAAGAGGGATAATTAGGGATTTTATGTATTTGCGTTGGTTGTGTAGTTGGTTGAGGAGCTGTTTCATAAAAAACCTGACAACAAAGCAAAATTGGCTTTTCCCCAAAATACTATAGAACTGCCAATCAACCTAATCTTATTTATGGCCAAGATAATGGTACTTCGTGAAACTGCTAACATGTCACCAGTTAGGTCTAGGCAATGGAATGATGCTAAACTATGACCCGTTACAATACCTTCCGACTTCAGAAGAATTACCCTCTTCTGATGAAACCCCTGTGGATAATGAACTGCAAGATACCATCCCTCACTTATTGAAATCGATTTTAGCGATAATCTGGTCAGAGCGCAGGGATTGGTTTTTTGGTATCGATATGGGATACTATTACAATCCCAAACAGTCAGCGATAGTGCCTGATGGATTCCTCAGTTTAGGAGTACAGAGATGGAAAACTCGCCCTAAGGGTCGTCAGGGACGTTTGAGTTATGTGTTGTGGGAAGAAAATGGTGTTGTGCCAATTCTCGCGATCGAGATTGTCTCTCAAACCTATAACGGCGAGTATGACCAGAAAAAATTAGACTATGCCGACTTAGGGTTCTTATATTATATTATTTATGATAGCGATAACTATCAACCTCATAAAGGGGATAGCTTTGAAGTGGATCGGTTGGTAGATGGAGTGTATGTGCGTCAACCAGGGAATCCGGTCTGGATGCCGGAAATTGGTTTGGGCATAGGCACAGCAGAAGGAACTTATCTTGATTGGACTAGGGAGTGGTTGTATTGGTACGACCAAAATGCTAGACGGTATCCCTCCGAAAATGAGAGAACTCAACAGGCTGAGCAACGGGCTACTCAAGCTCAACAAGCTGCTAATCAAGCTCAACAAGAGCTTGAAGCTTTGAAGTCTCGACTCAAACAAATGGGAATCAATCCTGATCAGCTTTTGGATTGATCACCTTTGATACCAAGTTGCGGTCAAAGCAACAACTTTCTCTTCTCCCAATCTCCCCATCTCCCCATCTCCCCATCCAACCAATTTCGGTATCAACTCTGTTTCTCTACCACCTGACCCATATACATCCCCCACAACTGGGCAGCTTGGCTACTACTGCCACTAGTAGGAGAATTATTATCATTACCTAACCAAATCCCTGTAACGATCTGATGCTTGGGAATAAAACCGATAAACCACAAGTCTACATTTTTATCAGTAGTACCGGTTTTTCCCCCTTCTCCTTGACCAATCCGAGCACTGCGACCGGTGCCACTAGTGACTACACCCTGAAGCATTTCTGTCATGGTGTTGGCTACCGCTGGTGAAACCGCTTGCTTGTTGATAGTTGGCTGATCAGCGAAGTTGTAGATTACTCGACAGGTTTGGTAGTCTTGGTTATCGGTGCAATCACTACTGTCGAGAATTCTGACAATACCATGGGGACGATACCACAGACCTTGATTTGCGATCGCACCATAGGCTCCAGTCATTTCTAACAGAGTAACCTCACTTTGACCTAAGGCTAAACCAAACACAGGCTCGAGTTTTGAGCTAATACCCAACCGTTGCGCCAGCCGTACTACTCTATCTAAACCAGCATCTTGAGCTACTCTGATCGCTACTGCATTTTCCGATTGAGCCAGACCAGCATACATATCAATATTAGTAGCATCTCCAGACCGCTCACAACGTCTAATCCGTTTAATCCCAGAGCAGGAGTAGGTTTTGCTTGGTAAAATCCCTTTTTCTAAGGCAGCAGCATAGGCAAAGAGTTTAAAGGTTGAGCCTGGTTGACGCTTGGCTTGGATAACCCGATTAAACTGGCTTTTTTGGTAATCGGCACCTCCAACCATGGCTAGAATCTCGCCATTACTGGTATTGAGGCTTGCGATCGCTCCCTGGGAAAATCCTAAGCGGCTACCAGTATTTTTGACATAGTCCCGTAGAGCTGCTTCAGCTTTGGCCTGAGACTCGGTATCTACAGTAGTTTCTACAATAAAATTACCTTCCTTAGCCAACTCTTTGCCCAGTAACCTCCTCAATTGCTGGAAAACGTAGTTATAGAAATAGGGTGCCTTGGTGCTAGAAAGAATTTGTCGGGCTTTCGGGCTAACTTCAATCCGCGATCGCCTAGCTCGATTAGCTTCTTCTCGACTAATCATTCCCAAAGCGTGCATCCGGTCAATCACCCGATTCCGTAATTGTAATGAGGTATCATAATTCTGGATCGGGTTATAGCTATTGGGTGCTGGCAAACTTGCCACCAGAGTTGCGGCTTCTTGGATATTCAGATTAGCTGCTGATTTGTCGAAATAAAATTGAGCAGCATCTTCAAAACCAAATGCTTCTATACCCAAGTAAACTCGGTTTAAGTAAGCCTTTAAGATCGCGTCCTTACTGTAAACTGTCTCTAACTTCAGGGCAATAATTGCTTCCCGCACTTTCCGGTCTGCGGTATTGGCTCGACCGACATACTCCGGAAATAGGCTTCGTGCTACCTGCTGAGTTATGGTACTAGCACCTTCGCGAATGCCTCCCCCTTGAAGATTCCGCACCACAGCTCGCATAATCCCATAGGGGTCTACTCCAAAGTGCCAGTAAAAGCGGCTGTCTTCTGAAG
This sequence comes from Moorena sp. SIO3I8, assembly GCF_010692325.1. Classification (GTDB taxonomy): domain Bacteria; phylum Cyanobacteriota; class Cyanobacteriia; order Cyanobacteriales; family Coleofasciculaceae; genus Moorena. Next base: position 21,222 of record NZ_JAAHHW010000082.1, read on the forward strand.
CAATCACTGCTTTGGGCAAATATGGGGAAAAATCCGATAACCTCCTCAGTTCTCGGTGAGCATCGGTCCGGGGTTGCCGTAGGGGAATTTGGTCACGAGAGTAAACAATCACAGGACCTGTAACTCCCTCGGGCAATGGCCTGACTGATGGTGCTCTCAGGGTTTGAAATCCAATTAGTAATACCACTAAGGCAATTAAGCCACCGATGCCATAGAGAAAGTAACGAATTCCTTGGATATACCAGGGGGGAGGATAGACGTACTGTAGCTCAACTGATGCAGCTAGTTCTGGTGGTCCGATGGTAAGGGTGTCTCCGTGATACAGAAGCAAGGAGGAAAGTCGGCGTCTGCCACGATAGATACCATTGGTAGAGTTTTGGTCTTTTATGATAAACCTACGCCCACGCCTACCATACCGTTCTAGGGAGAGATGAACTTGACTGACTACTGGGTTGCGAACGATTATGTCACAGGATTTGGAACTGCGCCCGAGTACGTAACGGTCCCCAACCAGGGGATAGACATCGGATTTGTTGGTATTAGCGTCTTGCACCCAAAGTTCCGGCACTCTAGCATTAGGCTTTAGTGCTACTGCTTGAAGATTGACTTTAGCATGAATGGTCTGTACTACCTGAGTTAGCTGACTAAGTATGGTTTTTGGTGGTTTGGAGGGTGGTTGAGAACTCATGGTTGTCAGCGATAAGCGATTCTTGGGTGCTTATTGAACCATTCTAATCGCTCTAGCAATCAGCTCTTTTTCCCTGTTCCCGATTCCCGATTCCCGATTCCCGATTCCCGATTCAGGGACTAGCGGGAAAACTACCACCAATGAAGTGAATATCACTAAAGGTTTCGATCCACAAACGAGCACCACAATCGAGTGGATTATCTGGGTTATAGACAATCTTACATGGACCAAGGATTTCCACTTCGTTGCCGTAGAGATTGGTACCACTGCGTTTTACTGAAATCACTGGCTTGCGCTCTTGAGGGCTTTTCTTGATATTCGAGCCAATGTGATTACGGTTGACATTAATCTTAGCTAAAGCGGGAGGACGACTAGTGCGCCATTTTCCTTTTGGTCCACGAGACCCTTTGGTAATTTGTGGCAAATGGTTGAACAGAGGAATAATCCAGAATTTCCCAGTTTTATAGGCACCCCGCACCCGACCCTTCTCTAGGAGTTGGCGCAATCGTCGAGAGGAAATTCCTAATAGAGATGCTGCTTCAGTAGTTCCAACGCACTTGTTCATGGAGTGTTTTTTTACTCTTCCTATAATACTAGTTTAAAGGATAAAAAGAAAATTGGCAACTTCTTTTTTAGGGAATAGGGATGAAAATAACTAAAGTGTGGTAAGTGTGGAGAGGGTCGGGGTGAAGTCAAGTGCTGTGGTGTCCACTATTAGCGAATCCGTCAATACCGGAATAGTTAGGAAATCGGGAATCGGTAATTGGGAATGCGATCGCATATAACTGTCCTCGGGAATGCGATCGCAAATAGTTAATCTCAACTTCGGAACAAACGGAAGAGTTTTGCCTAGAGTCAGTCTTGTCTGCGTTAGCTAAGCGGCTCCAAAGGAGCATCGCTTAGCGTGACCAAACGCGATGGACTTCGTCCCGCTTTCAGCGAACGCGTGGCCTTTTGGCCAAGGTCAATCGCGGCTATGGGATTGGCAGGTTAGAAATTTTCAGTGTCGAGTATGGATGGATGGTGTGAGGTGGGGATGCCAACTGAGTGCGTTCGCGTAACGTGACCATTCGCTTAGCGTGGCCTTTTGGTCAAGGTCAATCCCATTCGTTTCTGCAGACACTAAAATTCCCCACGAGCAATTCTTTACAAAACTTTATATTAAATTGTAGAAAAATTGGATTTTCGGAGTGATTAATAAAGTGAGTGTTGTCAAGAAAGCGTAATACTCTTAACCAACTATCCATACTTCATTTTGTAGTATGGATAGTTACTGAGCCAAAACAGTTTCCACAACGTTTTCTATTGTTAACAACTTTTTTTGCAAGACAACTCAAATACTAGCTTTGTAAAAGGAGTATTCTTATGACCCTTTTTGCGACAAAGAAACTTGCGATCAATAGTTTTAGTCCTTTAAAGGGGGGATGGACTAACTTTAATACCTATCCCCGCCAGTTAGGTGATGTGAATGGGGACGGTCGGGATGATATTGTTGGTTTTGGTCATACCTTTGTTTATGTATCCCTAGGTCAAAGCGATGGTACCTTTGCTTCCCCATCAATAGCCCTAGACAGTTTTACAGTCGATCGAGGGAGATGGACTGATTTTGATACCTATCCCCGCCAGTTAGGTGATGTGAATGGGGACGGTCGGGATGATATTGTTGGTTTTGGTCATACCTTTGTTTATGTATCCCTAGGTCAAAGCGATGGTACCTTTGCTTCCCCATCAATAGCCCTAGACAGTTTTACAGTCGATCGAGGGAGATGGACTGATTTTGATACCTATCCCCGCCAGTTAGGTGATGTCAATGGAGACGGTCGGGATGATATTGTTGGTTTTGGTCATACCTTTGTTTTTGTATCCCTGGGTCAAAGCGATGGTACCTTTGCTCCCCCATCAATAGTCATGGAAGATTTTACAGTCGATCGAGGGGGATGGACTAATTTTGATACCTATCCCCGGCAGCTAGGTGATGTCAATGGGGACGGTCAGGCTGATATTGTTGGTTTTGCTAATAATGGTACCTATGTAGCTTTAGCGAACAATCCGGGAGTTGACCCCTTACTCAGTATATTCTAGACTGAGAACTATTAATTTCATAAATTAGTCAATATAAAACAAAGCGATGGTTTTTCCGTGGCATATAGCGTTTATAAATGAGTTGTAAAAAACTATTACCATTTTATCCGTTACTAAAAATCCCTATATAGTTTATTAACTCTCGCCTTTGGCATTTTGTATTTTGGATTTTAGTAATGCATTCTGTTCACAAATCAAATGTAAATGTTATATACCACCCTCTTACTTTCAGTAGTGATACATTCCTTCAAACAGATCTGGCTCTGGTTGAAATTGTAGGGTGCATCTCACTTTTGCTGTTTGACCCGGTGGGTGTAACGGGCATCTTGCTCGTTACAATTTTCGGACGGACTGTCCCAATACTGGCTACCGGGAAAATCAGGGGGAGCCCGTCCCTAAGGCACCCTACGCAACTTTTTTAGAAATATGAGATGCACCCAAATGGTATTTGATTGGAAGTAGGGATGTTGCTAGGTAAAATAGCAATATTCCTTACTACTGACATCAATGGCTCGCTCAAAATACACTCTCGAAGCAGTAGCAGATATTCTTGCAGCCATCAGAGAGTCTAGATTAGACCGTGTTGGATATCATTCAGGGAGTATTTTTGGTGCGACTTATTATACTGGGCAAACTAAATACCTGGAGTTTTTAGAGCAAATATCGAAAAACCTATCAGGGGGATAAGTAATAAAACTGAATTATCCTAGACTGATTATAGTAAATGAGTAGTTTAAATCAGCGATTACCCCTTAAATAGCAAGGGATTCAATAAACTAAAAATATATTTTTATTAAAATTACTCAAAACCTTACTTAGTAAGGGATATGGCGATTATTTTATACTAATTTACTATAGCCACCCTAGGAGAGCCTTGATTCTTGCATTTCCCCTGCAACAAAAAGCCTATTACAAAACCATAAAAAATCAAGTTTTCGCTAAAAATTAAATGATCAAAAAATGCGATTAATCAGGATTTTTTAATTATAAAATTGGTAGTTAATTAATAATGAAAAATATTTTTTAAAAAAAAATAATAAGTAAAATGAACAACATTTTTTCAATTATTGGCAAGATAATAACTGAAAAAATAGGTGTATTAATGGTAACATCCATGATTGGTTTAGTTGCTTTTTCAGCTGACAAAATTGTCGAACATATTAAACTTGCAGCTAATCGAGCTGACCAACAAATTTCAAATTATAATGAGCTGGCAACTGACCTTTCTGATTACATATTTTTTACCGAAGTATTGGTTAAATTCTATAGCCAAGGATGGACTACAAAATCATCACTTAATAAAATCGTACCACGATATAATAATGCAATTATAAAACTGCGCAAACGAGAGTATGTTAATTTAGCTTTAGTTCATAGATTATGGGGCAAAAAATCAGCAAATGAGTTTACAGAAATAATGAGTTTAGTCAAGCGTATCGACGCTTTAGTTCATGAACTTAATACCGAAGCAGGAGCTGTCGATAGTGGAAAAAAATAAAAAGTAGACCCGGCAGTCGCCAAAGCAATAATAGATAATATTAAACCTTTATTTAAGGCTTTAGAATCAAAAGTACCTTTATTCTTAATAAAGCTTTACTAAGCTATATTTGAATAGGTTAATCGTCTGTTTTTAAGCAAAGCAAAAAACGTCAATACTCGATGGTAGTGGCTGGGGTATCGATTCGTGGGATGCGAAGTTGGAGGAACGTTCCCAAGTCAAATATACTTATTCCTTATTACTGACTACTGACATCAATCGAGATATCGCTCAAAATACACTCCATAACGAGTAAATTATATTCTTGCAGCCATCAAAAAGTATTTATTAGACCATATTGGATATCATGCTGGGTTATTTCTGGCGCAAGTTATTACTCATGGCAAACTGATACCCCAAGTTTCCAGAGTAAATAAAACAGGCTAAGCATCAATCTTCAATTGCTGGAATGCCCAATAATTAAATTGATCATTTTGAATAGTCCCAAAGCGTTGACCCCCTCAGCGACTAGCAGGAGAACTTCCACCAATGAAGTGAATATCACTAAAAGTTTCAATCCACAAACGAGCACCACAATCCAGTGGATTATCTGGATTATAAACAATCTTACAAGGCCCAAGGATTTCCACTTCGTTGCCGTAGAGATTGGTACCACTTCGTTTTACTGAAATCACTGGCTTCCGGTCTTGAGGGCTTTTCTTGATATTCGAGCCAATGTGATTGCGATTGACATTAATCTTGGCTAAAGCGGGAGGACGACTAGTGCGCCATTTCCCTTTTGGTCCACGAGACCCTTTGGTAATTTGTGGCAAATGGTTGAACAGAGGAATAATCCAGAATTTCCCAGTTTTATAAGCACCCCGGACGCGACCCTTCTCTAGGAGTTGGCGCAATCGTCGAGAAGAAATTCCTAATAGAGATGCCGCTTCAGTAGTTCCAACGCACTTGTTCATTAGTGGACTTAATTTTTAACTCTTCCTATAATACTATTATAAGGGATAAAGAAAAAATTGGCAACTTTAGGGAGTCGGGAGTCGGGAATCGGGAATCGGGAAGAAACGGAAGAGTTTAGGGTGTGGTAGGGAAATGCGATTGACCTTTGGTCACGCTACGCGAACGCAAAGCCGACGCTTCATCGCGTAGCGGCTCCAAAGGAGCATTGTTTGGCCTGTCCTAAGAATCCCTTAAGGTAGCTTGAGTCCACGCAGCGGCTAGCTACCATCAAACATAGTCACTTACAAAATTAATTAATTAATGGTTGGGGAAACAGGATTTTTCCCGACTCCACTACTCCCGACTCCCGATTCCCGACTCCCGACTCCCTCACAAGTTTGTTACAAAAATTTTCAAAATATGTTATAATATAAGATTATTTGTGCTATAATGAAATTACCGTGGGCGCTAAAGCGATGCAGCGCGGTCTTGGGGGTTTCCCCCATGAGCGACTGCATCAAGAAACGTTCCACGGTAAGAGCCAGCCTCAAGAAGTTCACAGGAAAGGCTGGCTCTCGTCCCCCAGTTAAGGAGATAACTTATTATTATGACGTACTCTCAACGCCTATATCCATGGGCGGTAGTTCGGCTATTGCCCAAGATGCAAAGAGTAGTTGTTGGTCGTTTCCGCAATCGTTCTGATGCCGAAGGTCACATGCAGGCTCTGAAGCGGTTAATGCCTGATGGGAAATTTATCATTGTATTTGATATTGGCCAGGGTATAGAAGAAGGATCTTCTGAGGAGAATAGGGAGTAGGGAGTAATTAGCTTTCAGCTTTCAGTTATCAGTGATCAGTTATCAGCTTATGGGTTAGGTCACAGGCTGGAAGCCTGTTCCACCCTACTTGAGGGGTTAGGTCACAGGCTGGAAGCCTGTGCCACAGCTGACCACTGACCGCTGACCACTGACCGCTCATTTACTACTCACAATAGTCTCCCAATTCTGAATCACTTGCTGCAAAGCTTCCGGGAGCTGATTACTACCAATATCGGCATAACGTGTGGTACCAGCATTGCTGCTCAGAGTAACACTGATGTAATCAGCAGCACCAATAGGAGCAGGGTAACTGAGCTGATCAAACTGACCAAAGTCTACGTCTTTGTTGAGAAACTCTTCAAAGCCTTTGACATCTTGACGGGAAATGCGAGCAATCTCGGTGGGAGTGCTATTCCCATTGATCCGTATGTACTGCTGAATCACTTGTCCATTGTTGAGCAGACGGGTTTCAACGGTTTGACCAAAGAAACCACCATTTGCGATCGCACGAAATACGGTATTCTTCTCTAGGGCTGGCGGTAATTCACTGCTGGGAATCGGTACTGCTGCCAGTAGGTCTTGATTGTCTACTGATTCAACCTGAGCGGTTGCGGTAGAGTTACCTGATGGTAAGAACTTACTTTGACCAGCTTGGCTAGTGACTGCACTAAAGGATAAAATTCCGGTTAATGCACAGGCAGCAATAATATAAGAGGATGGGGTGATTGCACGCAAGTTTTTCATCTGATTCCCTTGATTAGTTGAAGGTGTACCGATAGGCCAAGGTAGAGAAGTTAGCAGCAGTATCAAGACCAATTGCTGGTGTTTGCCTTTTCACTTAGGACTATTGACTTGTGGGAGATTTGTTTTGTTTCGTGGTAACTACCGCACTAACGGTAGGGAAATCACCCCGTAAGCATTCAGACTTTCTCCCGTAACTCTTCCAATTCCTCCCGCACTGATAACGGTTGATACCCCAAACTAAATGCTAATGAACTATCCAATGAAGTATCGGGAGATCTAGGAGCAGCCATCGGTACATCCTTTTGTAGACAGCGTCCTAAATTATCTTGGGGAAGTTCAAATACCTCAGCCATCAAGCAACCAAACTCATAGCGTGAGATCCTTTCTTTTCCGCCCAGATTAACTAGACCTTGGACTTTCTCTAGCGCTAGTAAAAGTCCCTTGGCTGCTGTGGTGCCACTGACAGGGGTTCTAACTTCATCGGTAAATAAGCTCAATGGTCGCCCTTCTCTCAGGATTTTGATGAAGGGTTGGATAAAGCTACTGGCAGTAGGGGGAGTGATGCCAAACATTAAGGGCATGCGGCAAATCGCGACTTTAGGATAATGCGATCGCATCCCTTCTTCTGCCATCACTTTTTGCTCACCGTAATAGCTGATGGGCGATACCGGATCAGTTTCTAGATAAGGAGGATTTAAACCATCGAAGACCAAGTCAGTAGAGGTAAACACGCAAGGGATATCATAATCTGCACTTAGTCGAGCAATATTGATAGAAGCTGTAACATTAATCGAGTATGATTCCTCTCGATGGGTCTGACAAAAATTAGGTTTAGATTGAGCTGCGGTATGAATTACTCCTGCTGGCTGAATCTCAGCAAACAGATGCTTCATGTCTTGGAATTCCCTCAAGTCAGCCTTTACTAGGCTTATTCCCGGAATATCTATTTTCTGGGTAAAATACGTTCCATAAATATCCCATTTTTCTTTAGCGAGCTGGCAAAGGTTCCATCCAAGGAAACCGCTAGCTCCTGTCACTAAGAGTTTTTTTCTCATCAAAATTTAGAGTTAGTAAGGGGGGAAAACAGATATCCTTGTTACTGTTCTATCTTTTGATTTCCTTAAGTGCCCATTAAATAAGCTGACAGCAGTCAGCGGTCAGCAGTCAGCTTAGATGGGTTTTTCCCAAGACTTTCAATTGGGTGCATCTCCTAAAAGCTGTTTGACCCATTGGTGCGTTACGGGACGGACTTTCCTAACACTGGCTACCGATAAAATGAGAGCTCGCCCGTCCCTAACGCACCCTACCTAACTATTCTCTGCTCCCTACTCCCTACTCCCTGCTCCCTAAAAACATGTATACCTTACCTAATTGAAAACGGCTATATCAACGATTAGCCGTTCATAACAGCGTGTTCCTTAAATACCTCCAAAGGAATGTAATCAAGGGCTGCTTCATGGGTTGCTGACAAAATCACCGGTGGCGCAACCCCAGCATCCAGCGCCTCCTTCCAACGACTGAGACACAAACACCAATGATCTCCGGGTTTAAGACCAGGAAAACCATAGACCGGGGATGGTGTACTCAAATCATTCCCTCTTTGCTTAGTAAAAGAGAGAAACTCTTCCGTCATTTCTGCACAAACGATATGTACACCAACTTGACACTCCCCATGGCGCTTATGCCAGGGGATTCTCGGTTCAGCGAGCCAACTTGCTCAACCAGGTCGGAACCAAGCAGAGTAGAGGTCGAGTCTCCCCGAGCGTTTTGATAAGTTCCGGTGTGCCCCACCGTACCTAAGGCTCTCGTTAAGATGTTTATGGCGGCATTGTGATCACGGTCTAACTGACATCCACACTTGCAAACATGGGTTCGAGTGGATAATGACTTCTTGACCACTTCTCCGCAACTAGAGCAGTTTTGGCTAGTATAAGCAGGATTTACTGCAACAGTTATCCGACCAAACTTAGTGCCAAAGTGCTCTAGCCATTCCCGAAACTTGTACCAACCTGCATCATTAATAGATTTGGCAAGGCAATGGTTTTTAACTAAATTTTTAACTCTCAAATCTTCGTAGGCGACCAGGTCGTTAGACCGGATTACGCAACGCGCCAGTATCTTGGCATGTTCTTCACGCTGCCTACTTATTTTGAGGTGTGTCCTGCCTAGCCTATTAATAGCTTTCTTTCGGTTAGTAGAGCCTTTCTTTTTTCGGGAAACTCTACGTTGATGAAACTTTAAGCGTTTTTCGCCTTTGCGATAGAATCTAGGGTTAGGTTCTGAATATCCATCAGAGTCGGTGTAAAAGTCTTTTAGTCCAACATCCAGGCCAATGGTATATCCAGTAGCTTCCAGTTGTTCTGAATTGTCAATTTTTACGCAGAACTGAACGTAATACCCATCGGCTCTTTGTACTACACGAACTCGCTTGATGAGTTTTTGGTCGAAGCACCATAAGTCCCACGTACCCTGGTTGACTGACAAAAGTTCACATAGCGCGATCGGTGCAGGAATCGGTGTAGCAGCGCGCTACCCAACGGAAGACTCATTCTTTCCCAGTGATGGAAGGTGTTACCTTCTCAAATTGGCTACAAAT
>NZ_JAAHHW010000083.1 GCF_010692325.1 Moorena sp. SIO3I8
GATTTCATCACAAATTCCAGCCACTATTCCACAGTGGTCAAGATCCTGTACTCTGATATTAGACGCTTCAATTTTACTCATCTTTTAAAAATACCGGATTTTGGAATCACACCTGCGGAATGTGGGTGGTAAAGTTAGGATTAAAAGTATAATGATGCACTATAATTCAAGGCTATGGGTGCAAGTAAATGATTAGTAGTGGAGACCCCTCAAGAAGCTAATTGCTTATTGCTTTGAGCTAAACGCTGATTAGGAATGGCTGATAGCACATCAAGTAGCACCATCTGTAGCGCATTAGCTGATCAATTAATACTTAAACTTCAGATTTACTTTGTTCAATAATGTTTTTTATTTTTCCAATAAAATCTTGTTCAATATAAGGTTTAGTAAAGTAAGCGTTAGCCCCCAAATGCATTGCTAAACGCTGATGTTTTTCACTGCTACGAGAGGTAAGCATTGCTATAGTAATTTTTGATAACTGAGGGTCTTGGCGACGTTGACCAAGAAACTCAAAACCGTTCATATTCGGCATTTCAATATCACAAATTATCATCTGCACTTTCGAACTTTGCCGCAATTGTTCCAAGGCTTCGTGTCCATCCCGAGCCTGTAACACTCGGTAACCCGCTTTTTGCAAGCTCATAGCCAAGGTTCGTCGTAAACCTGTCGAATCATCCACAATTAAAATTGTGGGAAGTGGAGCAGTTTTAGCAGGAGTTTGAGTCCGGTTAACCGATGACTTTTTCTTAGTGGTAGCTTCGAGTATATGAGACAAGCTTCTCGGTTTAGTCTCTTCTTGGCTTTGAGCTAAAAATTGCTCTAGCAGGGCGTTACCATCCATCACCGGAATTAAACTACCATCCCCCAAGATGGTACAACCATAGGTATAACTGGGAGCCGCAAGCACTTTGCCAAAGGGTTTAATCACTAGCTCTTGCTCTGTGATCACGCGATCGATTTCTAACCCAAAAGCCTGCTGCTCTCGACGCATTACTACCAGAGGTAATGCCCAATCTTCAGGGGTCGGAACATAGACTAAAGCTTTGCTAGGAGTAGTTTCCCTGACTGGACAGTTATATTCCAAAAGATCAGACATGGTATAAGTGGGAACCATTTGTCCGCGCCATAGCAAAAACCGTTTTGTCCCAGATTTTTGCATCTGATCCCCCTTGGGAACTACAATTTCCTCAATACTGTCTGATGGTAAAGCGATAACAATTGGACCGACTGTAGCAATTAGTAATTTAGCAATGGTGAGAGTTAACGGCAGGCGTAGGGTAAAGGTTGTACCCTTACCTGGAGATGAGGTGACAGAGATTTTACCTTTGAGAGCTCGAATTTGAGAGCGTACTACATCTAAACCTACTCCCCTACCAGACAGTTCACTGACTTTAGCTGCGGTGGAAAATCCTGGCTCAAAAATCATCTTTAACAGTCGGGATGGGGGAGCTTTAGCAATTTGTTTGGCTGACAACAATCCCTTGGCCAATACTTTTTTACGAATGCGTTCAATATTAAGACCTTCACCGTCATCCTTAACTTGAATAATGGTTTGATTGCCTTTATGATAGGCCCGAATTTCAATTTGTCCTTCCTCTGATTTACCTCGTTTCCTCCGAATTTGAGGGGATTCAATGCCATGATCAAAAGCATTCCGGAGTAAATGTAGTAAGGGGTCATAAAGTTTTTCGAGCACTGCTCTATCTACCAAAACCCCTGTACCACTAAGCTTGAGTTTTGCTGGCTTGTGGTGTTGGGTAGAAAGATCCCGTAAAGCCCGGGGAAAGCGGTTGAGTACTTGACCCAGAGGCAACATCCGCGCCCACATCAGCTCGTCTCGTAGCTGAGAAAGCATTTGCCGCTGTTGTTCCAAGGTCTGATCAGACTGCTGAGCAAATAGGGTTATATCCCCCACGGCTTCTTTAAGCAGCATCATTTCTTCCTGTAGTCCTTGGATCAAAGCATGGACGTTGCTATAGCTATCCATTTCCAAAGAATCAAACAGGGGTTTGTTAAATGGGTCTGACTCACTCTCTAGGCTCTTTTGGCCTGACCACGTTACCGATTGCTGGGGTGAGTTTCTCTCACCGACAGAATTCGTCCCTTGCTGGTTCAACTCATTCTGACTAAGGGAGGCAAAGCTAGGATTTGACACCATTGATCCAGCACTTGAGGCACTCGCTAGACTCTGATCAGATAACTCTTGTATTTGACTAACAATGGTTTGACAAAGTTCAAATCTTTGGGTTAGTTCCCGCACTGCTGCTTGTAATTGTTCATTTTGCAGGCCAATACTATTGCGGTTAATCACTAGTTCCCCTACCAGATTGTTCATCCGTTCTAGTCGCTTTAAGTTAACCCGGACTGAACTCTCGGGGGAGATAGAGGTTGGACTTTGGCTGGGATGCTGTGACGGCTTAGGAGTAGATTGATTAGATCGAGTAGGTTGATGCTGCTGGGATTTCGCCGATTGAGTGGGTGGGTTGATAGCTAATTCATTGGCTAAGAATGCGGCTGCTGGTAGCGTTGGTGGTGATGGAACATCTGAAGCAGGCATATCCTGGAGCGGTGGCAGGCTTTCAAAGATTTGTTCAATCTTTTCCACAGCAGCTTCCAGGGTTTTTGGTACCTCTAGGGATGAGTTCTTCAGGGGAGCAGAAGCAGTGCTTGATGGATTTGGGGAATTCGCTACTGGTTTAGATCCTGGGGTAGGGTCAGCCTTAGAGTTACTCAGGTCTTGCTGGTCTTGCTCCGAGTGTGGAACAGTTTCTGCTGTCGGGGAAATGGTTTCCTCTGGGAAAGATGCTTCTGCCTCTTGGACTGGGTTAACTTGATCCTCTGAAGGCGTAGATTGATCAGATGGTATGTCTTGACTGGCTTGCCCCAAGTCACTAGTTCTGAGATCAGCAAGAATCGGTGGGCTCAGAGGAACTTCCTGAGCTGGCAGGTTCACTTGGGGTTGCTGGGCAGTAGTTTCAGTTTCCTGGGCTAGAGCAACGTCTTCAAAGAGTAAGGTCTGTTGATCTTGGTTAAAGTTGTTAAAAATATCAGTAACATCAACTGAGTCGGTAACCTTCCAAGATGGTGGCTCAACAGTTGCTTGATCTAGGTCAGTTTCCTGATCGGCAAGGGTGGGTGAGGTCTCGAAAGTCTCTTCGACTAGTGGATTCAGTTGGGATGGTTGGGTAGCGGTTTGCTCGGATAAGGTAAAGTCTTCAAAGGCATTGGTTGCTTCGCCTAGGTTAAAGTCACTAAAGATATCTTCAAATTCAGAGGTGGTATTTAGACTATTTGTGATGTCATTAGCCGGAGGAGCAGGGGCTTCTGTTAAAGCAACTAGAGCAGTCGAGGGATTTCCCCCTTGAGTGCGATCGCCTGCTAGTACAGCAGCTCGTCCTGTTGTAAAGTCAGCTAGGGCCAGTTCAATAATTTTCAAGACTTGGTGGGGATTTTGCTCTACTGCCGCTACAGCCGTTTGGGCAATCGCTCCAAATCCGGACAAGTTCAGTAACTCAGCAAAGCCAGCAAATACGTCTGCTTGTGCCTTTAATTCCCCCACCACCTCATAATTTTGGGGATTGGCTAGGACAGAAGCAAGACGTTCTAGTCCCTGAGCCACATCAACCTCAAAAATAGAGGATACAATATCAATACCTAAGTCACCGGAACTAGGAATGTAGTTATCAACCTGTGTTAGGGCATCACCGAGTCGTTCTTCAATCTGGGCATAAGTGGATTGAGCCCTGGCTAGGGCTTGCTCTGGGTCAAAATAGCCTTGCTCAATTTGCTGGATGAGGGGGTTCCGGAGGCAGTCATAAGCTTTGAGCAGCAAGCTTTCTAGCTCAGTATCAAGTTGTACCTCGTCGCTGTAGAAAGCCTTGAAGATATCTTCGAGACGATGAGCCAAGGTTTTAATTGCCTCTAGCCCAACACTGGCAGCACCTCCCTTGATGGAGTGAGCGGCTCGCATTAAATCGTGGATCTTAGCCGTGGTTCGTTCTTGCTGGAGATTCAGTAAGCCTGTCTCGATCAGTTGCAACAGCTCTGGTGCCTCTTCGATAAAAAACTGATAGGCTTGGTCTTGGATCTCAGAGTGAGTTGCCATGGTTCTTCATTGGTCATTGGTCAAGAGAAAATTGGAAATTGGTCATTGGTCATTGGTCATTAACAAAATACTAATAACTACAATGACACTAACTCACCTTGAACTTGCCCACACTATCTTGCAGTTGCTCAGCCACTGTTAGCAGTTCTTTGAACGAGTTAGATACTTGGCTGACTTCTGTGGAGGTTCTATTCGCGATCGCTGCTACGTCAGCCATAGTGTCAGTCACTGATTCGCTGGCTTGGGTTTGCTCAACAGCTGTGATGGCAATTGCTTTGACCAACTCATTTATCTTGACCGTTACGGCAGTAATTTGATTCAAACTCTGGCGGGTCTCATCCACCAGTTTAGTCCCAACTACCACTTGCTCAGTTCCCTCTTCCATAGCGGTTGCCACCTCATTGGTTTCCGCCTGAATGTCTGCTACCAGCTTTTCAATTTCCGCCGTTGCCTCCGCCGATTGATGGGCCAAGGCTCGTACTTCATCAGCAACTACCGCAAAGCCTCGACCGGCTTCCCCAGCACGAGCCGCCTCAATAGCGGCATTGAGGGCTAACATATTAGTTTGCTCAGCAAAGCCACTAATCAGGTTGACTACCTTAGAAATCTTTTGGGACGATTCCCCAAGGCGTTTGACCTTCTTAGCCGTACTACCTACAGTTTCCCGAATCGCCATAAAACCTTCTACAGTGCGGTTCATAGCAGCATCTCCGGCTTCCACCGTTTGAGCTGCTTGTTTGACTGCGGCTTCGGCTTCAGAGGCACTGGCAGCCACAGAGCGAGTTGAGACTGTCATGTCATGAATTTTTTGTAAAGCATTAGCAATTTCCTCCGCCTGTCGTAAAGCTTCTGTGGATAGCTCTCGGATCGCTGCTTCATCTTGAGTAGTGGTGGTGGTGACTTGCTTAGTTGCCTGTTGCACTTGCACCACAAGTTTCCGCAAGCTTTCGATTGTAGCATTGTAGGAATCGGCAATAGTTCCCAATTCATCGGCAGTCACTTGGGCTCGAATAGTGAGGTCTCCTTTACTAACTGGCTCTACTTCCATCAACAGTTCTAGAGCACGCTTTTGCAGCTCCTCTTTGAGCTGGCGCTGTTCCTGAGCAAGATTTTCGGCTTCTTGGCGGGCTGCTTCCATTTGTTCTAAGGATGTGGCTCGCTGCATAACATTGCCCAGCTGAACAGATAACTGCGTCAGGAAAATGATTTCAGACTCTTGCCACTGGTGTGGGGCCCTACAATGATGAGCAATAAGTAAACCGTAGAGTGTTTCTGCGTGGACAATTGGTGTCACTAAATTTGCTTTGATTTGCAATCGTTCCATCAACTTCTCGTGGTCACGATGGAAACCTGCTTCAAATACATTATTGGTGGCAATGACACGCCCATGTTTGTAGGCATCAAGCAGTTGCTGTGGAATACAAGCATCTTCAATTTTCTTCTCAATCCTATCCTCAACCATATTTTCAACTGCTTTCGGCCAACCCGGTTGAATTGCCTCGAATCCAATGTAGCCACTACCATCCGGATTCAGGCGGTAGATAACTACCCGGTCAGCATTCAATTGATTGAGGGCTTTTTCCACCGCTTCTTGGAAGAGAGCTTTGAGGTCGAGAGATTTGTCGATGGGGGTAGCAGCAAGGTTAATAATGACCTGTGTCCGATTTGCTTCTCGACGTACCACGTTTTCCTGACTGGTAACACTCTCAGCCATTTCATTAAAGGTCCTAGCTAGCTTACCGATCTCATCGTTAGTGATCAGATTGCTTCGGACTTGGCGTGACCCTTGAGCAAATTGCTCGGCTAAGTTTTGTAGCTGCTGGATAGGTTTAGCAATGGCTCGTCCTAGCAGAATAGCTAGTAATATATCAGCAGTCACAGCCAAGATCACTACTACCAACTGTAGGAGTAGCTTGTTGCTGAGGAGGAAGTTGAGTTGAGCTTCTGAGGTTCCCCTTACCAAAAGGGCAACTGGCTTACCACTAAAATTATTTAGCGTCCTGGCAGCGATTGTATAGGTTTCCCTCCCTATCTTGATGCGTTTGGTAATCGGATTACCCTGAGCTGTTACCGCTTGATTCAGGAAAGGGGTATCGGGCAAGAAGACTTTCGGTTGAGCTTCTGCTAAATTGGTACTTTTACCCTGGTCTAAGGCAGTTGCCAAGACAAATTGACCATCCGGTTGACGTAGATATACCGCACTATAACCTCCCCCAAAAGACTTTAGGGTATCCTCGACGATAGGCAGCTTGCCATTGACAATATCCCCAGAAACCAGTACTCCCAAAACTGCCCCTGTGTCGGTGGCTCTAACCGGTGTGACGGTGTAGCGAATCAACAGATTGTTTTGCTGGACAATCCCAGCAGGTAGGAAGGGAGACTCTTGAGCAACTTCAGACCAGCTGACCAGTTCACTGGTTTTAATTTGCTGAGGATTTTCCAGAACCTGACTGACTAAGTCATTGGGATCGAAAAACTCCGCAGTTCGATCAGCATTAGCATTGACAAGAATTCGCCGATCCTTTCCCACCAAAGTGGCATATTCAATCCGACGAGTCTGGATTTCTTGCTGAAGAATATCTTTCACTTGTTTAAGCAACCCGGGGGTTAAGGGTTTACCTTGAGCATGGGTTTGAACCGCTTGAATAATTGCGCTATTGTCAGATTGTCCCCGAAAACCAAACCCCATCTGATTAATTTTGATATTATATATAATATCCATAACCGCCAATTCTGATTTGGCTTGGTTGATTAATTGAGCACGACCTCCTGTAACAATCAAAAAAGCCCCCACACCTGCTAAGCCAACTACGGAGATCACTTCTGATGTGAACAGGGCTAAGAGCTGCTTACTTTGTATAGGAAGGTTATAAAACCATTTCAAAAATAAAGATGGAAGTCTTTGGGGTGGTGCAAGCTTTGACTGGATTAACTTAGGTAGTGGTAGCAGTGATTTCCCCAGTTTAGTTTTCAGGGTAGATTTTGACAGATCCAAAGCTTGGTAGCTGCCATTATGACCATTTTCTGATAATTTATAAGCTAAATTATCAGAAAATTTAAGATCATAATTATCAATCTTGTGACCATTGTTATCCTTAAGGGAGTTATTCTGAGGAGGAATTTGAGTCATGGAATACGCCCAATTAATTAAAAATAGGTAGTTTCTCGTTGTGAAGACACCCAGGGTTTGGACATCGCTGCCACCATTGCCTAACTCGGGGTGACTGAAAAACTTCAGAAGTTACAGCCATAGAATTCCCAGTCAATCTTGTTGAGATCACAGTTGCTTTGAAAATGGCAATTAAGAATTAACAATTAACAATTAAGAATTAACAATTAACAATTAACAATTGACTAAGAACACTAACTCACCTTGAACTTGCCTACACTATCTTGCAGTTGCTCAGCAACTGTAAGCAGTTGTTTAAACGAGTGGGATACCTGCAACGCTTCTATGGAGGTATGATTAGCGATCGCTGCCACATTAGTCATAGTCTGAGTCACTGAAACGCTTGTTTGAGTTTGCTCAACAGTTACGGTAGCGATCGCTTCGACCAACTCATTAATCTTGACCATTACTGCAGTGATTTGATTCAAACTCTGCCTGGTGTCATCCACCAGTTTCGTTCCTCCTACCACTTGTTCAGTACCAGCTTCCATGGCAGCTACCACCTCATTGATTTCCATCTGGATTTGTGCCACAATTTTTTCGATTTCTGCCGTTGCTTCTGCTGATTGATGGGCTAAGGCTCGCACTTCATCCGCAACCACCGCAAAGCCTCGACCTTCTTCCCCAGCACGAGCTGCCTCAATAGAAGCATTTAACGCTAGCAAGTTGGTTTGAGCGGCAAAATTACTAATCAGGTTAACTACTTTAGAAATCTTTTGGGACGATTCCCCAAGGCGTTTGACCTTTTTGGCAGTGCTGCCTACAGTTTCCCGAATCGCCATAAAGCCTTCCACAGTGCGGTTCATAGCAGTATCCCCAGCTTGGACTGTTTGAGCCGCTTGTTTGACTGCAGCTTCAGCTTCAGAGGCTCTAGCCGCCACAGCTTGAGTTGAAGTCGTCATGTCTTGAATTCGTTGTAAAGCTGCAGTAATTTCCTCTGACTGTCGCAAAGCTTCCGTAGATAGTTCTCGAATTGCTGCTTCATCTTGAGTAGTGGTGGTGGTAACTTGCTTCGTTGCCTGTTGCACTTGCACCACAAGTTTCCGCAAGCTTTCAATCGTAGCGTTGTAGGAATCAGCAACAGTTCCCAATTCATCGGCGGTCACACGGGCACGGATCGAGAGGTCTCCTTTACTAACTGGGTCTACTTCCATCAGCAATTCCAGTGCGCGTTTTTGAAGCTGCTCTTTAGCAGTCCGTTGCTCGGTTTCAGCAATTCTTTGCCGTTCCAAGAGGTTGATCCGGTCAAGAGTTAGTCCCACTTGGTTAGCTACTTGGGTTAAGAAATCGATTTCCGAAGCTTGCCAGGCTCGAGGTTCACTGCATTGGTGAGCAATTAATAAGCCCAAAAGTTCCCCTTCAACCAGAATTGGGGTAACTAAATTGGCTTTGACCGCAAAGGGTTCTAACTGCTTCAGGTAACACGGGGTCAGACCAGCTTCATAAATATTCGGTGTTGCCTTAACTCGACCTTGGATGTACTTATAGACGTAATCCTTTGCAAAGCAAGGGTCAGCAATTTCCGCACCGAGAGCCTGGGGCCAACCTGCAGCCACGGATTCAGCAATGACAGTACCTTTCCAATTGGGGTCAAAGCGATAGACAACCACTCGATCCGCATCCAGCCCTTGTCGGCTCCCTCGCACTACCATATCCAGGATATCTTGGAGGTCAAGGGCTTGAGTTAGCTGAATAGTAATGTCTTTGAGTTGCTTAGCACGCTTAGCCTCAAGGCTTTGGTCTTGTACCAGAACTTTAATCCGGGCGACTAGGTTATTAAAGGTGTGAGCTAGGGTTTGGGTTTCTGCGGTACCACTTGGTTGAGCAATCGCATCTAAATTACCTGCAGTCACCTCCTTGGCTGTATCAGACAATTGACTTAGAGGAGCAGATAGGCGGCGGGATAAAAGCAGAACAACTACCAAAGTTACTGCTCCCAAGGCTAGGGCTATTAAGATAAACGCTACAATTAACTCATTACCAGCGCTTTGCTGTTCTGATTTGTCCACAGAAGCAACGGATACCCAATCTGTGTGTGGGTTAGTCACAATGGTATAGAACTTATCTTTATAGAGGAAGTCAACAATTTTTACCTGCTTTCCCGTTTTCTTCTTATAGGTCGAAAGTCTTTCTTCCTTTAGTGAATACTTAGCTTTGAAACGATTGAAGTCTTGCTTAGTATTAATAGTTAGCTGGGTCGGTGCCTGGACTAAAAACTTAGCAATTTCCCAAACTGCTTCACCCCCAATGATATCTTCCTCATCCAGACTACCTTCAGGGGTGAGGGTACTAATTACCATGCCTTGGCTAGTGTCTATCAGCTGCACTTGTTGGGAACCCATCAATCCGATATGTTCTAGATAAGGGAACAGTTGCTCTAATTGATTCATGGGTAGCACAGCTTTAATCACCCCAAGAAATTCTCCTGATTGAGGATCCTTGATTGCCTGAGCTAGATCAAAACCAAAGACATTAGCTGAATCATCAAAGTCCAGTTCACTGACCCAACGCCCTTGACGCTTTGCTTGTTGCCACCAGTCTTCATCCCTTTGCACAAAGTCAGAGGTGGGATTACTATAAGCAATGTTGTACCCATAGCGGTCAGTGACAAATAATTCCCCTAGACCTACATCCTTAACGATTCTCTTTAAGTAACGATTGAGTTGTGGATTGGGTTGGAGGAGCTTTGTGTTTTGAAAACGTAATTCAATCTCGTGAATAGCCAGTTTCTGAAGTTGTTGCTGTTGTGCGGTTTTGCTACTAGCATGAGCTGCATTGATGACTAAAGGATTACTCCCTAATAAGGTTGGTACAGTAAAGGTATCCTTAATCAGTTGGCTAGCTGCTTCACCAGCAATTAGAGCTTGCTCCTGCTGCTGTAATTTATTTCGCTCTTTGTCATGGTCGTGAACAATTCTGTAACTTACTAGGCTAGCCAGAGTCAGAGGAATCAATACCGTTGGCATAATCGTTGTCAACAACTGGCGGCTGAGAGTATTTTTATTCCTCTGATTTTTTTTTTTTCAGTTTTGACCAGTTCCAGGAGCTGATCTTCTGCGTTGATATCTTGGTCTGGCAAATGGTTTACCTTGGTCTCAGGTTCTTTTAACTCTTGAACAACCCGCAATTTAACGTTAGGAATAGTTGACTCAGGTAAGAGTGTCTTCACCAGCGCCTTTTTTGATTTAGCTATCTCACTATTATTGGTAGTGTTGCCATTGACATTAAAATTATTCGTTGCTTTTTTCATGATTAAATACTTAATAAAATTATTTTTTAAACCGTATTTTTTTTATAAATTTAAGCTTTAAAACTTAAAATAAATAATTATTAGTTATAATAATGAAATAATACGTTCAAGTTACATTCGATGAATAGTATAATTAAAACTTGGTATTAAAAATTAGTTTTCCATCAAAAACTACTAGCATTTCACCACCATGTTTCAGCCAATATCCCTGTAAAAACTTTGCCAATTCAGGATTCATGCTTGATGACGGCAGAGGTTGAATCAAATCGGGATTGCACCATTCAATGTCCTCTACCCGGTTGACGACCAACCCTAGCATTTGGTTGTATTTAACGCACTTAGGATCATGAGACTGGATATGCAACACTAAGGAGGTGTAGTGTGATGTGTTTACCGGTTGCTGATGCCAAGGAGTTAGTCCCACAATGTGTCCGAGATCGACCATCCAAAGAACTTCACCCCGCCAGTTGTAAACACCCATCACCCAAGGTTGCATATGGGCAATTGGAATAATTTGACCAACAGCAATAGTCAGCACTTCAGTCAGCTGATTAATTGGCATTAAAGCAGTAGTATCAGGTACTAGATGAAACCGCAGAAACTGCTGTCTAATTTCATTGGCAGCAGTTTCTGTCGCTGATGATGGGGAAGCTGAAGCTGGGATAAACTTGGATACCATGATGATCTCTGTTTTTTTATAGCTCAGATTTAGCCCTTGACCAGTTGGTTAATGATTTTTAGGAGTTCTGCGTTATCAACAGGCTTATACAGGTAAGCATCTGCTCCCTGCTTCAACGCCCAAAATTTATCCATTTCAGTATCTTTGGTGGAGCAGATTATCACAGGTATTTGGCTTGTATTAGCTTCATTTTTAAGGGTTCGACAAATTTCAAAACCACTGCGATCCGGAAGGACAACATCAAGGACAATCAAATCCAGCTGATTACTGCTAATTTTTTCTAGGGCTTCTGAGCCATTATTGGCAGTTAATACATTAAACCCATTTTCCTTGAGATAACCTCTGAAAATTTCTAGATCAGTTAATGAATCTTCAACAATTAATGCGGTAACCATTTTTATCCGATTTAAATAACTCTAAAATTATAATCAGGTAAGCAAGTGTTTCAACGGTTTTTTTTGTAAACACTTAAATTTCGGCTATCTAGTCAATTCTAATTAACTTGTTTAAGATGTTTAATGATAACTCTCAATACCTCTTCAGGATTGATGGGTTTACTCAGAAAATCTGAGGAGCCAACCATCTTAGCTCTCACACGGTCGATGATGCCGTCGTTACCGGTCAAAATCACGATCGGAGTATTGCGGAAAAAGGAGAGCCTACGCAATTGACCGCAAATTTCATAGCCATTAGCATTTGGCATGACCAGATCTAAAAATATCAACTCTGGCTTACTAGCTAACAAAGTAGCGATCGCCCTAAGTGCATCATTAATAGCCACAAAGCGATAGCCTTCTGAGGTAAGAATTTTTTCCATGCTTTGGCAGATCAGGGGACTATCATCCACGCAGGCAATCAAAGGTTTCTGCTCAGGAACAGTTTTTACCGATGTTTCGTTCGGAGGTAGTGAAACTGGAGCAGGTAAATCCGGAATCTCTAT
Organism: Moorena sp. SIO3I8; assembly: GCF_010692325.1. GTDB lineage: Bacteria > Cyanobacteriota > Cyanobacteriia > Cyanobacteriales > Coleofasciculaceae > Moorena. Next base: position 12,144 of record NZ_JAAHHW010000083.1, read on the forward strand.
CAGTTCCACTAATCCTGATTGCAGGTGAGGTAGAATCGAGAGGGTAACTGCCCTAGTATCCCGTTTCATTAGTATGGCCAAGTCTCGTAGGGTATATTGTCCATTCAACAGCTTGGTCATAGTTTGGTAAGCCTGAGGGGATGTTTTAATTCTCAGTTGCTTGGGCTGCCTGATCATTGGTGCCCGATTAGGGCAGCGGTCTGCTACACGAGCACTTTGCCAAGCTTCCCAAAGTTGATCAGCTTCATGGATGACTTGCTCTGCGTCAATCAAGACCAGTGGTTTAAACAATGATGATAATGATGATGAGGAATCTGGTTTGATTTTATAGGTGATCTGCATGCCTTGGGTAACATCAAAAAGTATTTCTACCATGACAGACTGAATCATTTTGACGGCTTGATCACGGGTAACTTTATGCAGACCTACCCATAGGCATAGCAAATGATAGTCCCAACAGACATTGACATCTTCCCAATTGGTATTAGCTAGATCGTCTTGCAGTGATGAAAGCTGAGCAGATGTCTGAGGACAGTGAATGAGTAGGTTTCTACGCCACCGTCTCACTGGATGAGTCCCTCCGGTAGCATACATGAGGCGACCCATATAAATGTGAAATATCCATTCTTGTTTATTTGGATCACTTAGAATGAGTTGACCGCTAAACCGAGGCTGCTTCAAAATTTCAAACAACCCAGCTTGTTTGACGGAAGTAAACTCTTTGATTGGAATTAGAGGATAATTTTGTTTTATCGCCATCATTGCCTTTGGTTTACCTGATTGCCGTTGTCAGCAAAACTGATTGTCCTAGTGCTGCCATTACCGGAATAATTTGCCGATTGGGAAGAGGCTTTCTTAACCATAGGCAAGAAAAAACACCGGGAACAGTTAAAGACTTTCACCGAGATGCACAAGTAAAATATGATTGATCAGGTAACTGCTAGCTCAATGCTACAGAATTTTATGAGGTTGATGTATCCGTGAGTTTACACAAATTACAAGAGAGACACTATGGGGTATTTACGCATTGACGGAAGTTTTTGATTATTTATGACCTTCTATGCCAGAAAACTACTGAAATGTATCAATCTTGCCACTGAGCCGTGTTGCCATCTTGGCAGGGATTTACAAAAATTTACTGGTTAGTTAATGTTAGTTAATTAAAAGTCTATGAGTTACACTGGCTTTATGACTTTGACTGTAAGTATTCAGAAGAACGCGCTACACCCATGAAACCCTTGCCCTATTAAGTTCTGGAAGCTTTTTAAATCAAGAGAGTAAGCCCATGGACTAGTTTTCGTGACTGGCGCTTGGGATCAGGTCTTCTTCGAAGGCAAGGTTGGGAGAAATAACAATTACCAAAAACCCACACCTTACAATTTATAAGCTCTCGGACGTGATATTACTTAAAAGTTATCTCGGCATAATCTCCTATGGTCTCTATTGCTCGCAAAAACCTCTGGGCAGACATTCCTCGCTTTCTGGTCGCTCAAGCAGGAATTATGTTTGCCGTTAGCCTAGTCACAATCCAAACTGGTCTGCTCAACGGGTTCACTCGCTCTACAGTTCTTCTGATTGAGGGATCCGAGGCCGATATATGGGTAAGTTCTGACCGAATGGTTCAGTTTGAGCTAACCGAGCCACTTTTAAAGAATCAGCTGGATCAAGCTCAAGGAGTCAAAGGTGTGGAGCGAGCAGAAGCACTACTGATGGGGTCAGGTCGATGGCGTCCTCTTAAGGGAGATACCAGTCCTGTTACGTTGATTGGATTTGACCTAGGGGGAAAACTGTTCCAACCCGGAACAATCACTCGGGGTAGACTGAAAGCCCTTAAGGAGCCTTACACGGTTATGGTGGATCAAAGCAGATTACCGACGCTCAATCTCAGAGATATCGGTGATACCGCTACGGTTAACTTCTTGCCTGCTCGATTGGTCGGCTTAACCACGGAGAGTCAATCCCTTGTAGCTAGCCCATTCTTATTTGCTTCCTTAGAAAATGCCAATACCTATATCAACACAAGCTATACCTCTAAGCTTAACTGCACTGTAGAATCTTCAGATAATTTGCAGTGTACTACTATTTACGAAAAGTCAAAGTCTTTGAATAAGTCTGATGAGTCGGAGATTCCTGAACCTACACCTTTGAGCCTAACAGACCCCATTACCTATATCATGGTAAAGGCTAAACTAGGGCAGGATCTTGAGCAACTCAAGCAGAATTTAGAAGCTGCTTTACCCGGGACTCGTGCTTATACGAAGCTTGAGATGGCACGCAAGACCCGAAATTACTGGCAGGTGCGAACAGGTCTTGGTTTTGTATTGGGTCTAGGTGCTGCTGTGGGAGTGATTGTTGGCATGGTAGTTGTCACTCAGATTCTCTACGCCTCAGTTTCTGACCATATCAAAGAGTTTGGTACCCTAAAAGCAATGGGCGCACCGGATCGGTTTATTTATAGTGTTATAGTCGAACAAGCATTGTGGATGGCTGTTCTTGGTTATGTGCCTGGTATGCTCCTTTGCTGGGGGTTGAGTGTGTGGGTTAAATCAAAAGGAATTATCCTTTTGATCACACCAGTGTCTGCCACAGGTGTTTTTGGCATAACTGTGGTAATGTGTGTCACTTCCGGTTTGTTCGCTATCCAAAAGGTGACTCGTATTGATCCAGCTATTGTATTTAAAGCCTAGAAACCCTGTTGAGTCATATCATATCCAATTTAATACTTATCATTCTTGGTTGTTGGTAACTTGTTAATTTTTTTTTATTTTAAAGTGTTAATTGACCGTTGACCATCAACACTTTAAAATTAACGACTTACCTGAATAGGAATTGATTAACTGGAATCGATATCACCCAATTATAAAATTGAACTTTTAATAGTTTCAAAAAATTAGTCAACTGGGATATTATGACTATTCTCGCTCAGCAATTAATTGGTTAGTCACTTCCATGACTGCAGGAGGCAAGGTGAACCCGCCTTGAGATTTTTCCACTAGAGATCGCTGTCTCAGGGAGGCTAGAGCCCTGAGTAATTCCTGAGGCGATATCTCCAGTAATTCATCCTGTAATTGAGTTAGAATTACAGGTTCTTTGTGACTAGCCATTGTATATATAATTTTATGTTCCAAATCTGATAACCGATCTAAGATTTCTTCGATAAAGTCACTAACGTCATGGGTAAATAGGGTAGTTGCCAAAAAATCGGTCACACTGCCATCAAAAACTTCTTTGATGGTTATGGCAACAAGTTTTAACATCAAGGGATTCCCACGATACGCCTTAATTAAATAGTCCCAGTTTTTCTGCCCAGACAATCCTTTTTCCTGCAAAATATACTGAGCGGCTTCCCCTAAACCTTCAAGTTTTAAGGAACGCACAGGTGAAGTCTCTCCTTCTTGTAACGAAATTTCGCTGAGTTTCTCCTGAGTGGTAATCAACAAACAGCTTTGATGGGGTTCTTCTCCCCAGCGTCTGATGAATTCACCATAGCCTTCATAGCCTTCTCGGTAGATGCCCGCAAGTGTACCAATCTGTAGAATAGATTCGGCACCGTTGAGGACTATCAAACAGCGGTGTTGGCGGCAGTACTCAATTAGTTGGGAGATACGCTCCTTGGCAGTTTGACAACTAGGGAGTGGGTTTGACCCCTCGGCGGTTTCATATCCTACAGTTTCTAGGGGCCCAGATAAAGATTGGAGCAGTGCTGCTAGGATATCCTCTAACCGGGGTGCCTGACTTAAGGAACGCCATACCACATACTTGAACTGATCCTGAATTTGTTTAGCCAGCTTCACTGACAAGGTGGTTTTACCAATCCCTGCCATACCCTGTAGTGCCACCAATCGGCAACGATCCTTAACAATCCATGTTTCTAACTGGCGTAGTTCTTCAGTGCGACCATAGAAAACAGAAACATCTGGTGCCTCACCCCAATCCATGTGCTTGGGGTTTGAGGATTGGACAGTAGAGATAGGGGTATAGCTTCTGCAGTTAGAGGAGATATCCTGGGTTTCTATATGAGTCTGATAGCGATTGACCAGCAGCTGTTGCAGTTTGGTTAGCTTTACAGGCCCTGTCCCTGATATAGGAAACTTTTTGTAGACCTCGCTGAGTCTTTTGCGCACTGCATGTTCACTAATGTCGAGGGTTTTTGCGATCGCGTTTGTCGATTGACCCTCCATCGCCAAAGCCACAACCTCCAGCTCGGCTTTAGATACACCGTGTTCATTTGCGATCGCTTTTAGAAAGTCATAGGGAATCACAATTGCACGCTCATACTCATAGAAACCTGATAGTTCATTGTAAATCCTCTTTCTGAGAACTGCTTGCCATTTTGGTCATTAATATGAGTTTTACCTGCCAGTTGTGTCCCGATCAATTCAAACCCATCTCTGGCTGAAAGACTTTGTCAAACCCCTATGGTTGAGGCATTTGCTGCCGGTTTGTGTTTCTTAAATCCATCACAGATGTAAGTCTGTTGGTCAGACGCTCCTCAAAAACTATGGCTAGGGATATCAACGAGGAGGGGTAACTTCAGTCATCATAGGAAGAACCTGAGTTCGACCTAACGCTGAAAGCCTTAATCTATCCTAGTCTCTGAAAGCCTGTATCCCTGCGGTGCGACCCTAGGGCGCGAGCAATCCCTCGCGCCCTAGGAGGCGCGCACCGTGATTGTTTCGTGGAGTGTACCCTGATCTCGAACTCACGTGAAGAGGGGACTCACAACCGACCTAGAATGGCTTGCTGTGTACTACCAGTTCTACTTCCCGTTAAATACTCACTCTGCTAAAATTCATTGTTATGAATTTTAACCTGAGTTCAACGTAACGCTGAAAGCCTTAATATACCCTAGTTGTCCAAAGCTTGTATCCCTTACTGTTTCGTGGAGCGATCGCTTATATCGAACTCAGGTTGAGCAGGTTTTTTGTTGCCCTTCACCACTGACTAATGACTGTGGATTTGATCTAAGTAAACAGATCTGTGATCAGCCAATGTTCTGGGCACAATTGACCCTGGCAAACCTTATAGACCTGGCCATTAACTGCTACAAACCGATTTCCCTTGACAGTAATGATGGTAATTTTCCAATTAATGGTGCAATGCGGAGGCGAAAATAGCGGTAAATACAGCCGAGGTTTAGTACAACAATAGATTGGCGGATGAATCTCAAAGAACCCGCCATTAATCGATTAATCAAGCAGCAAAATGGTTCAACGATTACTATCTAGTATCGGTTTCACCACCAAAAAGCCAGCACCAAATGCGCTCAAGACAATTCCCAAGATAGCTATAACCAACACCCAGCCATTGACATATGAGACTGCCTCTGGCTGCGAACTTCGCAGGGAGCGATTGTTTTCTTGTTCAATCACTAAAGTTTCTCGATAGGAAGAGGTAGGGGTTTGAGGTTTCCTCTGAGGTGGGGAAAATTCACCCCCTGGGATAGTTGTAGAGGTGCGCTGGGGTGGAATTGGTGGAGCTTGACGGGGTTCCGGCGGCTTTACTGGCTGAGGTCGATGGACTTCAGCTGGACTCACTGGTTCTAAGGAATTGATCACCTGCTGTAGATGCAGAGCTGAATTAATAACTTTTTTAACTTCCTGTCGCAGCTGCTGGTGTTGTTTAACTAAATGCTGATTTTGAGAATGGAGAGAGTCCAACATCGCCTGTGTTGCTTGCAACTCAGCTGCTAGTTCCCGGTAGACAGAAATTGGTACTGATGGACAGTATGTATTCGATTTGTTTGCCGATGTTGAACTAGGGTAACGATCGCTACTGGATTTGGGCATAGGGGGGTTGGTTCGGTGATTAGAAGTCATAAGTATAGCTAAACTTCATCCAAGGCAAGAATAGTTGAAATTTTAATCTGTGGGCAGCCCTTGTTGGCTAAAAGCTAGGGAGATAGTCAAAAAAAACTCCCGCTCCATAGTCTGGCTGACTATTGATAGTGATAACCGAAAAAAGTTTCCCATGGGTTCAGGCTCAGGAGCAATCTCTAGGGAAGTTTTCACGCCTATTAGTAAAATCAGCAATTACCAAGGGGACCGACAATAGTCTTGCCTTGGCTATAGGTTGCTTTGCTTTACTTCCATGCCATTTGGTTTCCGTCAGTTTTTTTCTACTCCTTTGGTCCTCTAGGAAAACGACGCCGTTGCAGGAATTCTGGAATATCTAATCCTGGTCTACTCTTAGGCTCAACCTTGGGAGTAGGGGGCATCGGTGTAGGAGCAATCGGTCGCCGATTCAGGGGAGTTTCCACAGATTTAGGTGCAGACTGGGCTTCTCCGGTAAATCCAGTAGCAATCACAGTAATTCTAATTTCACCCTGGAGCTTATCATCAATTACTGCTCCAAAGATGATATTGGCATTGGGATCAACCACTTCATAAACAGTTTCTGCTGCTGAATTCACTTCATGGAGGGTCAGATCACTGCCACCAGTAATATTTAAAACTACCCCTCTAGCCCCTTCAATAGAAGACTCCAGCAGAGGAGAAGAAATGGCGGCTACTGCTGCCTCTCTGGCTCGGGATTTTCCAGAACCCATCCCGATGCCCATCAGAGCCGAACCAGCATCTGCCATCACCGCTCGCACATCGGCAAAATCCACATTCACCAAGCCAGGAATAGTAATAATATCAGAGATCCCTTGTACCCCCTGACGTAGGATATCATCAGCTACTTTAAATGCTTCTTGAACAGGAGTCTGTTCTGAAATCACTGACAAGAGTTTATTATTGGGAATAACAATTAGGGTATCGACTCGACTCCCCAGAGCGGCAATTCCTTCCTCGGCTTGGGAAGTACGGCGGCGTCCTTCAAAGGTAAATGGACGAGTGACCACTCCCACAGTTAAAGCACCCATCTCTTTAGCGACTTCTGCTACAATCGGGGCAGCTCCTGTGCCAGTACCACCCCCCATCCCAGCAGTAATGAAAACCAAGTCAGTGTCTTCGAGAGCCTGGGCAATTTCCTCCCGGGATTCTTCTGCGGCTTTTTGACCAATGGCTGGGTTCCCTCCTGCTCCCAACCCTCGGGTCAACTTCTGCCCCATTTGTAAGCGTTGGGGGGCTGATGATTGGGCTAGTGCTTGAGCATCTGTGTTAATTGACCAGAACTCTACTCCACTGACATCACTGGCAATCATGCGGTTAACTGCGTTACCACCACCCCCGCCAACACCAATGACCTTGATTTTTGCAACGCTACCTGGCACGATATTGTCACTCCTAGTTTCTTCCCTGGGTATGCGATTAGAATCATAAGTTTGACCGAATTGTAATACAGAGTTACTAAAAGGATGTGTATTGTCGGATCCTAATGACAGATCTGCTTCTGCGATGATTTTAGAACTTTGAGCAGCAAGCCCTAGTTTACTATTAAGCGTCATTGCAACAGGTGAGGGTAAGTGTTTATCTTTATCTTTATAAGTTATATGTAGCAGTCTGAGTTAACTATAGAGTAAGTTGATTGAAAAACCAAAGACCCTGGCAACGGCTGGCTCTATACCCGATAACTGACCTGAAACAAAACAATGGTTCTGGAAATATCACCTCGGCTTAGCCGTCAGAGTAGGGCTAATCACCTGTCTGACCTTCTTCGTTATCCTTATTTAACTCCCGATTGCACACTGTCATGGTCTGTCATCATTTGAATAGATGGTAAGTCTGGGTTTTGGAGGTCAATGTAAGCTATTTTGCTCTTTTGTGTGCGCTTCGGCAATTCTCGCATCTGATCTAGAACTCTCAGTTGCGTGGGGAAGCGTTCAGTGTAAGGACCTAAATGTACATTTCCTAACTCGGTCTTCAGAATTAAGTTGGCTGGATTTCGCCAATCGATCTCGAAAACTTTTACAGCCGACTGACTCACAGCTTGATAAACATCGAACCAGTAAGGGCGATAAACGGAATTTTGACCAATCACTTTCAACTTCGGCAACTGCAGGTTGGCCGAGAGTGGTTCGTAACTGCTCTTGGGGCTCCAGATCCCGTGCTCATCGACTAAACCCAAGGTTGGGGTAGAGTTTTTAGTTTTTCTGGTTTGGAGCTTACTCTGCTCAGCAATAGCCACTGGTTGACGCTCTCTAACTTGTATTGTCAATCCTGGTGGTATTAGTTGACGGCTAACTAGAGCCGAAGCAATAGGAGCTTCAGACTCCAGAAACTTGGCAAGGACTTGGGGTTGTACTTGCAGTAAAGACTGGGGATAGGATAAAGGCAACAGGGAGCGTATCGCTTCAGCAGAAAGCCAATAATTCCCTTGAATCTCGATTTGTTCTGGGTGACGAATCATCCAATCTGGTAAAGTTATTGCCCAGAGTAAACTTCCAGCGATACCGCCCACCAAAAGTGTACGCCAAATCCTTTGATAAAATTGAATCCGGCGTGTCCGTCGCAGTTGTTTGCGTCGATTAGACAATTGTGATTGAGAGACTGATGCGATGTTGGTCATCTACTACCGATCAATCGACAGAGTACATTTATGACTTGAAGTAAGCCTGACAATTGGCGCGTGGGCGTTTGCGCTGCGGCGCGATCGCTTCACGCCAATCTACCCAAAAATCTGGGTAACGACAAGGTTTGAACTTTGCAATTCCTCAGTGAGCACCAAATACTTTTTTTAATTTAACCACTACTAGGTTCCCACGTTTTATACTTAACAGGTTCCATCAGCCTGATGGAAAAAGGCATTGGTGCCTAATCAGTCCTATATAGTTAACTCATTCCACGTACCTTGGTCGTGGGATGAGCCAGTGATTAGTGATTAGTCTTTTACAAAAGACTAATCACTGGCCACGCTTCCTATATCACCCTGTTGAAGGAGTGGGCTTTCTAACCGCCTTCTGTAAACCACAACCATCACCACAACGGTGGGAGGTTAATTTATGGAACTGCATCTACCAAGATTTTTCAAAGCGTGTAACCCAGCTAAAACCTTAGATATGGGTAATCCAGAAGACCATCCATACTATATCGATTTTTCCGCTGTCAGGGGAGGAAAGATTATCGAAGCTTTAGGACGAACCATTACCCGTCTGTCACCAGATGAACCTACCTGTCAATTGTTTACTGGTCATATTGGCTGTGGTAAGTCTACTGAGTTGTTAAGACTTAAAGCTGAATTGGAGAAGCAGCAATTTCATGTTGTTTATTTTGAGTCCTCTCAAGACCTAGACATGGTGGATGTTGATGTCAGTGACATTTTACTGAGCATCGCTAGGTCAGTCTGTGAAAGCCTAGAAGCGATCAGCATACAGCTCAGACCCAGTTACTTTAGTAAATTATTTAATGAAATCAAAGACTTTTTGCAAACTCCTATCGAGTTTTCAACAGAAGCCGAATTTTCCGTAGGCATTGCCAAGATTACAGCCAGAAGTAAAGACAGTCCTCAGCAACGCCAACTGCTACGACAGCACCTAGAACCCCGCACCCAAAGCATTTTGAATGCGATCAACGAAGAAATTTTACAATCAGCGATTCAGCAGCTGAAGTTACTTGGCAAAAGGGGTTTGGTGGTGATTATTGATAATCTTGACCGAGTTGATAATCGCTCCATGGTTTCAGGTCGCTCCCAGCCAGAGTATCTGTTTATCGACCGTGGTACTCAGTTAAGGCGTTTGAACTGCCATGTGGTTTACACTCTACCCTTGTCCTTAATGTTCTCCAACGAGTACGAAACTCTCAAAAATCGAGTCGGTGGTGGTGTGGCTCCCAAAATTTTGCCCATGGTGCCCATACAGTTACGGGATGGTAGTGACTATCCAGAAGGTATGGCACTGCTGCGACAGCTATTGCTAGCCCGAGCTTTTCCAATGGTTGATCCTCAACAGCGGCTAAACCTGATTCCACTAGTATTTGATAGCCCAGAAACCCTCGACCGGATGTGTCGCATTAGTGGGGGTCATGTCCGTAACTTGTTAGGGTTGCTCTATAACTGTTTGCAACATGAAGACCCACCCTTTTCCAGGAGTTGTTTAGAGAGTGTGATTAAGGGATACCGAGATGACTTGACTCTGGCTGTTGAAGAGGAAGAGTGGAAGTTGCTATCTCAAGTCGTGCAACAGCAGTCCGTCAAGGGGGAACAAGAATATCAAACCCTGTTGCGCAGTATGTTTGTCTATGAATACCAAGATGAACAAGGGCGCTGGTTTGGGATCAACCCAGCCTTAGCAGAAACAGAAAAGTTTCGGACTCTAGTTCTGTGACTGACGGGGTGACAAGCAGCATTCGGTGCCTTACTGGGTATGGGGTGACCGGGTGTGGGGTGTCGGGAAACATCAGGAGCTTTAAACCTTGGTAGCGATGCAGTCGGCCAAAGGGGAGTTTGAAGTTCCCATATAACAGGGGTTAGAAGTTGACCAAGAGAAGGGTAGCCTTTATGGTTAGTCGGCTTAGGGTAAAAGGGTTTTTTCTCTTGTAAGAAGGCTACCCTTCTCTTGGATTCGGCGGAGGCCAAAATGGGTGCTCGGTTATGAATAAAAGGGTTTTTTCTTTTGTAATAAGGCCTCAGATGAAACCTTGGTTAGAAGTTGACCAAGAGAAGGGTAGCCTTTATGGTTAGTCGGCTTAGGGTAAAAGCAGGGTAATCGCAGATATTTGGTATAAATTGTACTTGACAAAACCGACATTTGCCCAGTAATAATTCGGACTAGACAATTTCTCCAGAATCAAGGAAACTGCATAGATATTAAATCAGTCTGTTCACATTCTCAACGGCCGTGATGTCATTTGGTTTTGGTGCTCCAACCCCATCCCCCCTTTCAAAGACAATGAAACAGCTCAAACATAGCGTGATTAATCAGTTTGAGCCATTGGATGACCCAAGATTCAAACGGGAACCGAAGCATAAACTTGTAGATATTGTGCTGGGGGGGCGACGAAATAAGTTAAAACGCAGACTCTATAAGCGACCTAGCCCTTAGACCTCGTTGATAATACTTTCGTGTCTTGATGCAGTCGCTCATGGTTTGAATTTACCGTAAGATAGTGGAGCCTTATTAAAAAATATTTAACCCTTTTCTGCATAACCTGCTAACTATAAAGGCTCCACTATCTAAGGTTTTGTCTCCGGGGAAACCCCCAAGACCGCGCTGCATCGCTTATTAGGATGCGCGTTTCATTAACTCGGTTACTAATTCTAGACAAACATCCTTAAAATTTACCCAATTTTGGCCATATAAACCGGTAGTGGTACACAAGTAGTGATGGCCTAATCAACCGGATAAACATTTATTATAGTGATGAACAAAATTCCAAATAGCTCCTAGATGATTTTCTAATTTTTTTGAAAATGAAAAAGTTTTCCTAACCAGACGACTAATCCTTTGTCTTAAGGTATTATTTAGTCTTTCAATATGATTAGTTTTACCGGTTTTTTTTTCTACAGGTTTGTGACGTTTTTTAGGTATAACTTTTTGATAAGCTTCCCAAAAATCTGTATAACACACAGCACATTGTCGAACCACTGGAGGAAAAGACTTCCATAATTTATTTGCCGATTCGCGAGTGCGATCTCCAATATAAACTCCAACTATTTCTCTAGTTTCTTGTTCGCGTAGCGTGGCCAACGGCCATCAATGGCCAACCAAATCCATTGCTGATTATCTTTTTTATTAACAAAAGACCACATTTCATCACATTCTATGGAAATTTTACCTTTTGGTTTTTATGAAACCTTTATTTTTTGGGGAGTTTCGGCATATTTTTTATTAACATACTTCTCTGTTGCCATGTTTTTGAAACTCCAACTGATCGAGCAATACCAGCCAAAGATATTTTCTCAAGTAATAAGTGATATATTAGTTTTTTTTTCGACAATGGTATTGGCTTTTTTGTGGGATTTTCAAAAAACTGTCTTTTACAGTTTTTACAGAGATATTTTTGTTTTTTATGATGAGTGCTTCCATTTTTTACTGTTTGCTCACAATTGCAGTAAGGGCAATTGGGTCGGGTGATTAAATTTGAGACTGTATTCATGGTTAAGATAGTGTATTTTTCCCTTGAGAAGTTTTTTTTGACTAATAAAAATTTAGCAGTTTTGTAAGTTTTATTTAATCAGGATTTATTATAACTTAGATAAGTTTTTCTAATTAATTAGAGTGAAATTGGTAGATTTTTACTTAATAAATATCTTATTTAAGGGGAATACAATGTTGTATCATACCAAATCCGCTTTACCAAGGCTATATTCAAAAAAACACAAAGTCCTTGCCCAGAGCAGATTTGGGTATTTTTTGTAATCAGCCTATAATAACCGGATTTGGTATCACTACTTATTTATCACTACCATACTTTTAAGTTATATGAAATAAGGCGACCCTCTCTAAGGTTTCGTCTCCAAAAAATGGAGTCAGTGTAATGGATAGAGGATTGGCGAGTTTGCTGAGAATCGAAACCCTAAAGACCAAACATAATCGTTATTTTGTCTTAAGAATTAAAAACAATGTCAAGCTATAAATGTTTTAGGTGCCCTTGACCCATCTAATTATTAAATTCGCCACGGGTCGCCCCTTCAGGCAGAATCTAATCGGAACAGAAAAAGAGTAAGTACAAGGGAGAGTTGTCAACTTTTGTGACCTCGAAACTCAGACGGAATTTAGACTAGTGACTAACCTACCAGAAGCATAAGAATAAGGTATAAGTAATGAAGAAGTTGGGAATTTTTATCGTTTATTTGAACCGTAAGAGAGGGTCGCCTTTAATGTCGGCAGGTTATGGGTAAAAGGTTTAAGTTATATGAATAAGGCGACCCTCTCTAAGGTTTCGTCTCCTTGGCTGGTAAATAGAGTTGTTCTGGAAGTTTTTGAAGATGCATCTAAAACTGGACAGATTAATAACAAAGAATGTCAAGGGAATTGAGTACCAAATTTATACCTGTCTCATAGCTTATGTCTTATTACAATTAGTGGTTATCCCGATTTCGGCAATAAAATTTTAGATAAACTCCGATATTTACCAGCTTTTATGTGTGAAAATAATATTGGTTTGATCAGATGGTATTTTCGTGAATTTATCTGGTGTGTTATAGGTATAGTGTGTCTAATTTTATGTAAATAATTAGGTAGATTAAACATTTCTGATTGAAACCATTAATTACCAACTCAAAAATATTTATCAAATCGAACATTATCGTCATCGCTCACCGGTTAATTTTTGTGTCAATGTTCTGTGCGGATTGATTGCATATTGTCATCAACCCAAGAAACCGAGCCTTAATCTGGACTGGCTTTTACCTCAATCTGCCCGGGTCCGAACTGAGGTTACCTTAGCTGTTAATCACCCTTTTCTTTTTGAGGGAGAACTTTCTCTCAAAGCTTGGTATGAAATTAGTTTAGCCTTCAGGTTCACCCCCTGAGGTAAGGTACATCCCCTCATGTATAACCTACCACCTACCACCTACTAATTGCTTTCAAGGGACAAATTTTGTCCCTAATTGATTTGAAAACCGATGGGTGCATCTCATATTTGTAAAAAAGATGTGAAGTGTGGGAAGTGTGGGAAGTGTGGGGCGGGGGCGCGGGGAGTGTGGGGCGGGGGCGCGGGGAGTGTGGGAAGTGTGGGAATTTTCGCGGGAATTTTTGCCTAATTGCAAAACTGAGATGCACCCAAACCGATCTAGTCAGGACTTCCCCAGTAACTCTACCTGTAGGGGAGTAAGCCCTGTGCGCCTACAGGTAGAGTTTGGTGCCCAGTTTTGCGGAAGTCCTGATAGTTCAACTGTTTTACATGTTTTCGTCTAGGAACTTATAGTTCCACCCCACTATAAAAAATCAAAAATTCCGGGAAATCACTGATATCCACGCTATGGACTTCAGGCTCAATAAGTGAATTTATCATTGTTATTCAGGATTTTCATTAAATATATTTATTAAATAAGTAGTAGTAATTACTGAATTCTTTATCAAGGTACTTATGATAGACGTTTTTCTTGAGTAATGCCTGATTATGCTTGTTGTTTTTTATCAGTAAAAACCCATACTTACCGATAAGTTCTGATAGTAATCTTACTATCTAGAGGGAAAATCACCCTAGTAATAGGTAATTTCTACCAGTAGGGGTCAAAAGGTTAGTGACATGAAGCAGCAAAATCCCCCAGAAACACTAGCCCCATACAGTGCTCGCTCTCTATTAACCCTATCCCGGGCAATAATGTTCTCCCAAGGAGAATTTGCACTGATTTTGGTGCGATGCAACTACGAGTTATTTAGGAAGCAAATATGGGAGTACGTCCGAGAAATCACAGAGCTCACCTATGGTGAGCTAGTTCTTAACAAGTCTAGTCAAACTCTATTTAGTAATATCTTTAGCACCCAACAGTATGGGACAACATCTGCCCTAATGGTATCGGGTCTAGAGTCAGTTGATGCCATCAACCAGGTACTACTTTCGGCTAACCAGGTGCGAGATGAATTGCCCAAATGCTTAACCTGTCCTTTAGTGGTATGGGTAACTGACCAGGGACTTCAAAAGTTGATCAGGCTTGCTCCTTATTTTAAAAATTGGGCTACTACCTCGATTCGGTTTGAACTTACCATTGACCAATTACTCGCTTTATGTTACAGAACGGCAGATGAAATCTTTGGCAATATTTTCGCTAGAGACTTGGGAGAGTTTTTGCCCAACAAGGTGCTTTCTTTGGCTCCCGATTGCCCCCGACGCCAAGAATTTGAGTCGGCATTACAGGATTTGCAATCTCATGATATCAGCGTAGATTCTGTCCTACTAGCTACCAAGCATTTTATTCTAGGGCGAGATGCCTTTGAAAATGACCAGATTAATCTGGCCTTGGAGCATTATCAGCAGAGTCTAAATTGTTGGCAGCAGGATATAGGAGAATGGGGCGGCTGCTTGGGCAGTGAGGCTCCCCATTCAGAGCAACACTATTATAAAAACCTTAAACCGGTAAAAGTATGTACAACTATCCAAGGTAAAGCTTCTAGGAAGAGAAAAGAGGGCACAAGGGACACAGCTACATGTTTTGATCAACCTCTCGGACAAACTAAACACTCAATACCCCCCTTATGTGATCCCCCCCTCACCCCTTCAGGTTTAGAACGGCTTGGTTTAGTGTTCCATCACATCGGCTTGTGCTATTGCCGTCAAGCCCAGTTGCAAGGCTCCATCGGTTGCCATCAGTGGGAGCAAGCCCAGAAAAACTTCTGTACTGCCATTGACCTGTTTACTAAAACAGGACGCTTGGACTTGGTGGCTCAGTTGACCATAAAATTGGGAGAAGTCCTACAACACCTGGAACATTGGACAGAATTAGAAGCTTTAGCGCTAGCGTTTCTGGCACAACCTCACACTCAAGATAATCCAGTTCAGCTCTCTCGAGCCTATGGCTTTTTGGCAACAGTTGCCTATGAGCAATCGAATTGGAACCATGCTATAGACTTAGCCCTCACAGCTGTGCGCACTCTGGAGACATCTCAGCCAACTCTCAACGCTAAAAACCTTTGCCACCGAGGTTCCTATCTGCTGCTAGCTGCTAGATCTGTGCGTCAGCTGGGCAAGCCAAAATCTGCCATTAATTATCTTGAACAAGCTATAAACCTCAAAACTATCGAGCCCAACCCTCTACAGCAGCAGCCTCAACTGTTCATGGAGCTGTTGGAGGAATTGCGATCGCTCTATTTCGAGCAAAAAGCATACCAACGAGGGTTTGAACTTAAGCAACAAAAACGCTTGATAGAACAACAGTTTAGGTTTTCTACCTTTGCTGGTATGGCTCCCTTACAGAGTGTCGGGCCAAGTCGAGAAACTGACGCAACGATTACCAAGAAAGGTTTTTGTCCATCAGCCCTAGAAATCGCAGCAGCTGGACGTCAAACCGATGTCAACGGCCTGCTCGAACGCATTAGCCGCAATGACCACAAACTAACCGTGATTCACGGGACTTCCGGCGTTGGCAAGAGTTCCCTGATTAATGCTGGTTTAGTTCCTGCACTTAGCTCCAGAATTATTGGTGCTAGACAAACCTTGACGGTGGTGCAAACCGTTTACAGGAATTGGCTCGGTGAGCTGGAAAAACGTCTAGACCTTGAATTAGCAAGTACAGTAGTCTTCAAGTTTAAAGATGCCAACCTTTCACCTTCAACCGTTCAACCTACCGGAAGGGAACCCCTACGGCGAACAATCTACCCGAAGGGAACGCCTACGGCTAACAACTTACCCGACTCCAACGCCTGCGGTGAACAACCTTTAATCCTTAAACCAATTCTCGATAAGTTGTATCGGTGTTCCCAGCATAACTTATTAACCGTCCTGATTTTTGACCAGTTTGAAGAATTTTTTTTCCTTGCCACCGACTTAGAGCAACGACATCAGTTTTATAATTTTTTAGCCCAGGCTCTCAATCTCCCCTTTGTAAAAATAATCTTGTCTATGCGAGAAGATTATCTACATTACTTGTTAGAGTTTGAGCGCTTTAAGGATCTCAGTGTCATTAACAACAATATCCTAGATCAGAAGCTGCGTTATCACTTAGGTGATCTGTCCCCAGAGAATGCCAAAAACGTTATTCACTCCTTAACAGCAGTATCTCAGTTTAAGTTAGAACCTGCTCTAATCGAAGCACTGGTAAAGGATTTAGTCACCAATACCGGAGTGGTGCGCTTAATTGAGTTACAAGTCGTGGGTGCT
Organism: Moorena sp. SIO3I8; assembly: GCF_010692325.1. Taxonomy (GTDB): domain Bacteria; phylum Cyanobacteriota; class Cyanobacteriia; order Cyanobacteriales; family Coleofasciculaceae; genus Moorena. The sequence goes on from NZ_JAAHHW010000083.1 coordinate 28,784, forward strand.
CAGCTACAAGCGGAAAAAATTACTACCCTTGAAGGATACCGAGCTTTGGGAAATGACCCCAAGACAGTTCTAATCGAGCGATCGCTTTCCCAAATTATCTATGATTGTGGGCCAGAGAATGAAGATGCCGTCTGGGAGGTTTTATTTTCCTTAACCGATCAACGAGGTACCCGTCCGTTAAAAACCCAAGCTGAGTTAGCAGTCTCCAATGGTAACAACGCCAAACTAACTCAAATCCCCTTGATTTTGGAAATTTTGGTAGGTTCTGGTTTAGTCTTCCGAGTGCCAGAAACACCACAAAACCGATATCAGCTAATTCATGATTATCTAGTTCTACCGATTCGTCAAAAATATAAGCAACGTACCCAATCTAATATTAGAGTACGGCTAAAACAAAGTGAGAGTCAACTGTTGCGGGTTCGTAAACAACGACTGCGTGCCATTGCCATTAGCACAGTGATGGCACTTTTAGCAGTGACCAATGGTGGCTTGAGATGGCGAGCCGAAGCTCAACGAATCAATGCTATGCTTAGTGCGCTGAGTGCCTCTTCAGAAGCTCTTTTCGTGTCTAATAAAACCTTTGATGCTTTGCTCGAAGGGTTAAGAGCCGCAAAAAAACTACAGCAGGAAGAGCAGCAATATCTACCATCTCGAACAGTAGATGCAGATACCCGTCTACAAGTAATCACAGCTCTGTCCCAGGCAGTTTATTCAGTTTCCGAACACAATCGACTGGAAGGACATAGTGATATTGTTTCGAGCATCAGTTTTTCCCCAGATGGTCAGTTTATTGCCTCCACCAGCCGCGATAAAACGGTAAAACTGTGGCATCCTGATGGCAAGTTAATCCAAACCCTAGAAGGTCATCAAGATAGTGTAACCAGCGTATCGTTTAGTCCAGATAGTCAGTTAATTGCCTCTAGTAGCTGGGATGGCACAGTCAGACTATGGCGTCAAACTGGCCAGCTAGTCAGAACAATTACCACTAATGCTGGTCATATATACAGTGTCAGTTTTAGTCGAGATGGCCAGATGATGGCTGCGGCTGGCAAAGATAAGAAAATTCGATTATGGACCGTTGATGGCAAATTAATTAAAACCTTTTCCGGTCACCGGGGTGTAGTGCGGTCGGTAAGCTTTAGTGGAGATGGCAA
>NZ_JAAHHW010000084.1 GCF_010692325.1 Moorena sp. SIO3I8
AGTGAGCGACGTTTGTGGAATAAAACAACCACTGAAGTTCGTTTTTACATAAGTAGTTTGGAAAATAATGCTGATAAAATTGCTAAAGCTATCCGCAGTCATTGGGGGATTGAAAACAGCTTACATTAGATATTAGATGTCACCTTCTCTGAAGATAGTAGTCGTATTCGCAAGGATAATTCTCCTGAAAACTTGGCTTTACTACGTCGTTTAGCTTTAAATATAATGAAACAAGAAGCCAGCTTTAAAGGAAGTTTAAAGATGAAACGCGCTTCGTGCTGCTATGGACAATAACTATTTAGTCAAAATTTTAGCATCTGCCAGTAAATAACTAGGGACTTGTTAGTCAAGTTTTCTCCAAGAGAATAAGCCAAATATGCACCCAAATTTATGAGTTAACATTTCGGGAAATAAGGGAGGACGCGGTCAAAAATTTTTAGTCAGCTCCAATCGCTTGATTGTTACTAGTTAAAATTGATAAATATAGATTTTTTAAAACTTACTTAAGTTAGATGCGTTTACCCTGATTGATTGAAGAACTGATAACCAATGTGCGTCCTTTATCAGAAAAGAACAACAATACCTTAGAAGTAATCTATTTGAACAACCCTGGCAGAATCCTTACTGACCCCACCAAAATGCGCCAAATCCTGCTTAACTTGCTCAACAACGCTTGTAAATTTACAGAGCATGGAACTGTTAAATTGATAGTCAAAAAGAGTGATGGCACAGCAGAGATTGACGATAAATTTAATTCACCATCTACAATTATTCCTGATCTTGGTCAACACCAAAGAACTAAACCATCAATCACATTTCAAGTCAGTGACACCGGTATTGGCATCAGTCCAGAGCAACATTCAAAGATTTTTGAACCCTTCACTCAGGTAGATGAGTCGGACACCCGCAAGTATGGTGGGGCTGGCTTGGGTTTAGCGATCGCGAAAAAGCTCTGTCATCTGATGGCGGGTCAGATAACTGTGGACAGTGAATTGGGTAAGGGAACGACCTTTACCGTTTCCCTACCCATAGAATTAGTTTAACAATCATTAATCATTAATGATTTTTACCCAATGGTTATCCTTCTATCCCTACACCGAATCCCCTTGGGCAAACAACTTTGGTCAAAAGGCCACGCTAAGCGAACAACCTGCAACCCTCAATCGTGACAGCTCCTACACTGACCCGTTGGGTTCAGTGTAGGCTTCCCAGCCAATCCGGCTATCGCTTAGGAGGCGCTGGGCTTTAAGAACGGACTGCCCTGCCGCTCTGTTTTCTTGGTCTTTTTTTTAAGACTGTTTTGCTGACAAACCAGCATTTAAGGCCGTAGGCCACGCTACGCGAACGGCTTTGTTTACCAGTACTTATATTATAGCAATTCCATCCATACCCTGTGCAAAATTCATCCCACACCTATGCTGCGCATTAGGTGTGGGGCTTCTTTTGCCGGACAGCTAAACCGTACTTAGAGCTGTATCAATCCACTGCTTTAGGGTGGGTAGCACTTCCTCAAGGGAGAGTTCTGTCGATTTGTGGGTAGCCCGTTCCACCACTTCCACTTTGCCATCTTTAAGCGATCGCCCAGTGACAATCCGGTAGGGAATCCCAATTAAATCAGCATCTTTGAACTTGACCCCAGCTCGTTCGTTGCGGTCATCAAGCAGGGTTTCGATACCTGCTTGATTGAGTTGAGTGTAAAGTTTTTCTGCTGCTGCCATCTGCTGGGTATCTCCCACATTGGGTATCGTGATAATCACATGGTAGGGTGCGATCGCAACTGGCCAGATAATCCCATCCTTGTCATAGGATTGCTCTACAGCTGCTTGAGCTAACCGAGACACTCCCACCCCATAACAGCCCATACATAACGGAATTTCTTCCCCTTGCTCACTGGTGTAGGTAGCCCCCATCGCAGATGAGTATTTCGTCCCCAACTGGAAAATATGGCCAACTTCAATTCCGCGAGCGCTTCGTAGGGTTTGATTCGGGTCATGGATGGCGCGATCGCCTGGACTAGCCTTACGGACATCCACCACTAGCTTCGGTAACTGGAATTGCTCACCCCAATTGGCACCAACTACGTGATAGCCTGACTCATTAGAACCAGTAGTAAAGTTTTTCAGTTCCACTGCTGTTTGATCTACCAACCGCAAAAACTGAGGCGCAATATTTTTCGTTGGTTTGATGTAATCATCTGCCAAATCAGGTGCCATGTAACCCAAAGGTAGAGGTTTCGATGCCCATTTTTCCTGGGTAGCCACCTCTGGTACCGTCAGAGCTAAAACCGTTGTGGCATCGTATTGGTCTGCCAATTTCACCAATTCATTCTGTAACTTCACCTCATTTACATCTTGATCCCCCCGAATGCTCACCAAAACCAACACCGTCATCCCGTTGTCATAGACAATTTGGTAAAGAACATTTTTAACCACACTAGTGGCAGAGCACTTCAGGAATTGACAGAGGGTGTTAATAGTTGAGGTGTTTGGAGTTTCTAGCTTTTCATAAGTGTTATAGGGTGAGGGCTCTAGGTCTGGTGGTAGGGAAACCGCTTTTTCTACATTGGCAGAATACTTGCCATCCTCCGTGTAGAGAATCTCGTCTTCCCCAGCATCAGCCAGAACCATAAATTCTTGAGAACCCGAACCCCCAATCGCCCCAGAGTCAGCCTCAACCGCTCTAAACTCCAAACCACTGCGGCTAAACATATTTCGATAGGCTTGATCCATCGCCTGATAAGTCTTTTTCAGGCTTTCGTGATCGGTATGGAAGGAGTATGCATCCTTCATAATGAATTCCCGTCCCCGCATCAGGCCAAATCGGGGGCGAATTTCATCTCGGAACTTAGTTTGAATTTGATACAGGTTTAGAGGTAATTGCCGATAGGAGCGAATCATGTCCTTAGCAACAGTAGTGATTACCTCTTCATGGGTTGGTCCAAGTCCCAATTCTCGCTTTTGTCGGTCAATCAGAGCAAACATAATGCCCTCAGCTTTCGTATAGGTGTCCCAACGACCCGATTCTTTCCACAGCTCAGACGGTTGTAGCTGAGGCAGTAGACACTCTTGAGCACCTGTGGCATCCATTTCCTCCCGCACAATCTGAGAAACTTTTTTTAGGACACGCCACATCATTGGTAAATAGGCGTAGATGCCACTGCCAATACGTCGAATATAACCCGCACGGAGCAAAAGTTTATGGCTAGGGATTTCTGCTTCCACTGGGTCTTCCCGCAGTGTCACCAACAGCATCTGAGACAGTCGCATTACTTACTTCCTTTTTAGACCAAACTACCATTATCTCATCAGTTTAAAACTTTCATCAACAGTATGTCAGCCAGGATTGACAAACTATTCACCCTCTGAGAAGGTATTTGATTATATGCTAGTTTCTAATTTAATTTAAATTACCATAATCGTGGTTATAAACGTTTTAGCTGGCGAAGTTTTACATTTCCTTGGTTTCATTAGTTAACATATTTCCATCTGAGCTTTAAAAAAGGCTCGTGGTGATGGTATTGTTAAGGTTTTTAAAAAATCTAGAATTTTTTGATATTTCCAGCTTTGATATAACTCTGAATTATAGCAGTATAAATACCAGTTATAGATTTTATAAACAGTCATACTTTTTAAGTAAAAATGATATTAATTTTTAGATAAACACAACAATAAAATCTTTCGTTGCTTGTCATAATTGCTGTTGATGTCTATGAACAAAAGCTCGAGCAACCCATCTGCCCCCCCAGAGAATATACCCTAGATGAATTACTAGCCAATGAAGTCGAAATCAGTGAAGAGGTTCACTGGGGTAAAGCAGAAGGTCGAGAGGTGTGGTAGGCTTCTTTGAGTGCGAATTACCTTTTGGACAACTTCTAGTCAGCAAAAAAGGAACAGATATAAACTTTGGGTATTGAACTACGCAGTTACGTATACATAGACAGCTTGCAGCCTCAGCACGCCGCTTACATGGGAACAGTAGCGTTAGGATTTTTGCCCTTACCAGGAGATACCTCCCTTTGGATTGAAATCTCACCAGGTATTGAAATTAACCGGATTACCGATATTGCCCTCAAATCCACTGCCGTGCGTCCAGGAGTGCTGGTGGTCGAACGGCTTTACGGACTTCTAGAGGTGCATGCTAATAAACAAGGGGAAACCCGTACAGCTGGCAAAGCAATTTTAGACGCACTGGGCGTCCGGGAACAGGATCGGCTCAAACCTCGGGTCATTTCTAGCCAAATTATCCGTAACATTGATGCCCACCAGACCCAGTTAATTAATCGCACACGGCGGGGTCAAATGTTGCTAGCAGGGCAAACCCTATATGTATTAGAAGTTGAGCCAGCTGCCTATGCTGCCCTAGCTGCCAATGAAGCAGAGAAATCTGCCTTAATTAACATCTTACAAATTAGTGCAGTGGGCAGCTTTGGACGCCTCTACCTAGGTGGAGAAGAACGGGATATATTAGCAGCGTCTCAGGCAGCGCTGACAGCTATTGAAAGCGTGAGTGGTCGTGAACATCCTGCTGCCAAGCGCAAGGAATAGAAAGGAATTCTTCCTGAGCTGATCCCTTAATGTAGTGCCATTGGGTTAAAGTCTTTGTTGGCACCGCTACATAATGTGAAGGAGAACCTCAATGGCCAATATAGAACATCTTGCTCTACTCAAACAAGATCCATTGAGATGGACAGAATGGAGAAAGACAAATCTAGATCTAGAACCAGACCTTAGCGAAGTTAACCTCAATGGGGCTAACTTTGAAAGGGTAAACTTAGCAAAAGCTAACCTAAAAAAGGCAAATCTAGGCAATATTAAACTGATTAGCGCTAACCTCAGCCAAGCTAACCTCAGTAATGCCAACCTCCAAGATGCTGAACTGATCAAAGCTAAACTGATCTCGGCAGAGCTAATTGGGACTAAACTTATAGCAGCTAACCTGATCAGGGCTGACCTAAATGGTGCCAATTTAATTGGGGCTGACTTGACCCTAGCTAACCTCATGGAAGCTGATTTGAGTAATGCTAACCTAATTGGCACTAGCTTGCTCAAAGCTAATCTCTCAGAAGCAGATTTAAGTGGGGCAAAGCTAAGACGGACTAACCTGGTTGAGGCTAACCTTATGGCTGCTAATCTCTGCCATGCTAATCTGAGCAATGCTAATCTTCATCAAGCTGAACTGCTTGGGGCTTACCTATACAAAGCTGAGTGTCGAGGGGCTAACCTAGCAGAAGCTCACCTTAGTGGAAGCTATCTGTTTGGAGCTAACCTAGCAGAGGCAGACCTTTACAGGGTTGACATTAGATGGGCGAACCTTACTAAAGCAAATTTAAGCGGGTCTAACCTGACTACAGCTAAGCTCAGGGGCGCTAACCTCAGTAAAGCTAACTTAACTGGGGCTACTATCATTGAAGCTGAACTAAGCCAAGTTAATCTAAGGGAAACAATTATGCCTGATGGAACCATCCATCCTTAGATCACCACATCTGATCACACTCAATCAAACCTTCGATTAATCAGTTAGTGCTGCCAATATCATCCAACAGACAAAATCGACCAGACACCGATGAGTCATGCCCAACCGCCCCTAGAATTTATCCGACAAGCTATAGTTGACCTGACTCATGAGCTGCAAACCTCTATGCAAAGTCTGATCATAACTTGACAATATTCTCTGAATAAGTAATAATACAAAACATTATTTTTATCCTTAACGTAAAGTTAATCAAAGTGGGCTTTTGGTTAACTTTAGGTAAAGGTTTGGACTGTGACTATCCTGAGTCCACTCAACCTCAATCTCAAGAGTCTGGCTTGCTAGACGTCAGACTGGGACGATGAACAAACTAGTATTACCCCAAAGCAAAACCATTGGAGAATGGAGTTATCTGGGAATTGAGAAACACTTCCAGAAAATGCTTAGTCACGAAGCCGCCGTTCTCCAAGATCGAGATCCAGAACAGCTGCACCAAATGCGTATCGGAATGCGGCGCTTGCGTACCGCCGTCACTAGTTTTACCCCTGCCTTAGACTTGCCCAAAGCAGCCTCTGAAAAACAGATTGGTAAGATTGCCCGTATTTTAGGCAGTCTTCGAGATCTAGATGTCCTCCAAGAAACCCTCCACAAAGGTTACCAACCCAAGTTACCCACCAAAGAACGGAAAGCATTGAAGCAAGCTTACGTTTACTTGGAAAAAAAGCGGTGCAAAGCTTTAACACAAGTTCGGGAAGCTCTGCAAGGTAAGCCACACCAAAAGCTTAAGCAAACCTTAAAACGGTGGCTCAAAAAACCCACCTATAAAGAAATGGCTCAGATGCCAGCGGCTGCGGTATTACCTGATTTACTCTTACCCATTGTCAGCCGCCTGTTACTCCACCCCGCTTGGCTAGTGGGCGTTGATCTTCAGGATACTGGTAGCCAAACTCCCAAGCAGCTGAAACCAGCAGCAGTTGAGTCATTGCTAGCCATTCGTGGAGCAATGATTCACGATCTACGTAAGCAAGCCAAGCGGGTGCGTTACCAAATGAATCTATTTACTGAACTATATAGTCCTACCTATAAGGACTATGTGGAAGATATGAAGCAAATTCAAGGCATCTTAGGTGATATTCAGGACAGTATGGTTTTAGACGAATTCTTAAACTCTGTCTTTGACTCAGACCTAAAACATAAGGCTCCCCAGCTGGCTCAGTTACTACAGGCCAACCGCTACAAATCATGGCAGCAGTGGCAAACCTTACAACAGAATTATTTGAAGCCCGAAACCAGGCAAGCCTTTCGCCAAATATTACTGACTGAGTCAGGCAACTGATAGGTCTGATGCTGGTGAGGGTATAAACACGGTTAATGTATCTTGGTTGAATGAATTGTATAAAATGTGCTAGCCTTAGTAACATAATAGATACAACACTTTGTTCTTTTTGCTTTCTCAGAGTCATGGTCAAGGCAAAAACCTTTAGGCAAGACTGATTCCCTTGCTGAGCTGCTCAAAAAGCAGTGATGGTTTTTAACCTGTTAGGGCTAGCCACTGTTGACGATTTTCTACAAATATCTTGCAGTATCTACAAAAATAGGTTAGACTTTGATTAGGAATCTAGTGTCATTGAAAACATTCTGTAACTTGAATTGAAGCCGAAAACCAAAGCTTTAATGATAGTGGTTGCGTTTTCTATTAAACACAGATTTATGCGCCAAGAGCGGAACAAAACCTATCTTGGCCTTGGGAGATACCCCCTGGCTGCGAGAGCAGCTTGCATTAGTGGGCTAAAATCTGCAAAGTAGATTTTGGTAGCTAAAAAGTATCGGAACTGAAAGTGTAAAAGAAAAGATACAAGTGGTCTTATAGGAGCTTTTTGCTTGATGGACTATATAGAAAAGGTTTTGGAAAAAATTCAAGAATGGGCGCGCAAACTTATTGAAGCGCTATTAGGTCCTGAGGCTCAGCCTGAACCAGAACCAATACCCATTCCTGTTAATGACCCAAGGTGTCGTCGGAATTAGATAGTTATTGTGTCCGGTGATCCTCGAAAACGTCTAAGTATCCTGGTTCTCCATGGTCCCAATCTTAATTTACTGGGACAGCGAGAACCACGTATTTATGGATCTGTAACCTTGGATGAGATTAACTATCTCCTAGAGCAAGAAGGGCAAAGGCTTGAGGCAAGCGTGACAGCCTTGCAGTCTAATCATGAAGGTATCTTAGTCGATAGGATACATGGAGCTTTAGGAAACCACGAGGGGATTTTAATTAATGCTGGTGCTTATACCCATACCAGTGTGGCTATTCGAGATGCAATAGCTGCGGTAGCCTTGCCAACTGTAGAAGTTCATCTGAGCAACATCTATAAACGAGAAGCCTTTAGACATCATTCGTTAATGGCACCAGTGGTAGTCGGTCAGATTAGTGGTTTTGGAGCTAACAGCTATAGACTGGGGTTACAGGCTCTAGTTCTTACATTGAGAAAATCGATTGGTAATTAAAATCGAAAAGGTGATGGGTGCTGCCTTGCGGGTTGAAAAAGGCAATTTAAAAGCACAGTAGATTTCTTGACAAAATATGGATGCGGTACTCACTTTTGAACCGATTTAGAGGTGCCTTGTTAGGTAGCCTTGTGGGAGAAATCCTGGCTGGGAGTGGCTGCCAAAAGTTACCACCAGCTCAAGTAAGATTTCGACCGCTTTCCCTTGGGGATGCTGGTCTGAGTAAGGCGATTTCCGATTGGAGCAAGATTGCTACTTGTGGTATTGAAAGTTTGATTCGCTGTGGCAACCTCGATTTAGGAGATTGGTTAGTTCACTGTGAAAAGGCTCAACCCTCTATCCTTTCATTAAAAGGGACTGCCAACAGTAGCGAAGCAGCAGTAGCAACCTTACCAATAGCATTATTTTTTCATGAAGATGAAGTCAAGTTGCGCCAAAAGCTGCTACAGGCGGCAGCAATTTGGCAAAATGATTCTCAAAGGTTTGAGAGTGTCTTGACAATAGCTTGGGCAATAGCGATCGCTCTTACCGAAAAACTTGACTGCCCTAACCTGATTTCCCGAATCATTGCCTACCTAGGGAACTATGAAAATCAAAATACCTGGGTGGAACAATTGGAACAATTACAAAGTCTACTGGAGCTTGGGGCAAGTTTAGAACAAACTGTTATCCAGCTGCGTCGAGAGCAAAGGCGTAGAAATGAGTCTGAGGATGACTGCTCTTTATCGATTGCCTTAGCATTGTACTGTTTCCTAAACACCCCAGAAGATTTTCGCCTCTGTGTAACTCGTGCAGCTCTTACAGGCTATCAATCACAAACTACTGCTGCCTTAACAGGTGCTTTAGCTGGTGCCTATAACGGTATCATCAGTATTCCAGTGCCCTGGCTGGTGGCTCTTAACCTCAACATTACTGGGGTTGACCCATGGCAATTAGCAGACCAGTTGTTGGCAGTGTGGTCAGGTGTATATGACGTTTCAGCGATAGCTCAGTTTCAGAAGCTAGCTGTGGTAGCACCAAGGGTGATCGGATCTCGATAAGCTGTTCAATCAAAGGACTTTCAAACCAAAAATGAAGTTTTACCTACAAGGGGCTGTAGCCTGAAACGTGATGGTAGATAAAATTTTCATGGCCTGTGTTGCACCCGTGGTGTTGAATTTGCTACCACAGCTATAGGTAAAACTAATATAAACCAGTTAAACTAAGATGATCTAAAAAAAACACTGGCTTCTGAGTTTTGTAAACTAAAAATCAGTCAAGTCTGGAATTATATTCTGTTACTGACCCCGCAATAAAGGGTGCTTATGGGGTAAGACTTAAGCCTAAGTGTGACTAGACGATTGAGCCTAATCCTGGTAAGAACTTCCAGCCACAACCCCTAAGCTGGAGTATCTGCAAGACTGCTTACTTCAGTCGCGGTTAAGGATCGGAATCATCAAGGTGCGCGCCTCCTAGGCCGCGAGCAATCCCTCGCGGCCTAGGGTGGCACCGCTTGGATTAGGTGGTCAAGGGGACTTACAACTCCATGATTGAGGATTATCTCAATGCGAGTAGCTATTTGATCACCAACTCGACAGCAACTAATGCCAATTACCCCAAGTTCCCCTAGGGAATCGATTAAAGAAAGAAAAGCTAAAGTTGTAAATAATGACGTAGGCGTATTTACGGTGAAGTTGGTCTGTGAATCATCTGGAAGTCAAACCCAAGCAATAGCCATGGGAATTGACCAAGGTAACCACGAAACCATAATCGGCGTAAAGTCAGTCTATACCACTTTAATAAAGTTTTCTGTTCGTAAACTCCAGTTACTGTTACAGTATACAAGGCGTGATTGTAACTGGAAGTTTCCCACGCAACCTGCGCTCTACCCATGTCAAATGAGTGGATTTAAAATGAGTGGAGGAAAACTTTCCAGTGTTTTTTATGAATAATCAATAAATGTAGATGTCTTTAAGCAAAATGCCACCACCACACAGCAAATTGTGAGCAGACCGCTACTGTTACCAGACATTGCCATTCTTGTGCTATGAAAACGTTAAATTCGCTGACGCAGCCGATCACGCAATTACGGCGAACATCTCAGCACCTTCGCAGTTTTTTGGGATTTAACTCCTCTAGTGCTGCCAAATCCTCAGTTAGCCAATCACAGCAGGAGAATTTAAAAGGACAATCTCTACAGCTCACAGAGTCTCCAAGGCATGGTGAAGGCAGTTCCACTAGCCTAACTTCAGGAAAAAATTGGGGCAAAAGCCAGCATCAACTTCAACAGAAAATTACTCTACCTGTAATGTGGACTTTAGCAGTGGTTTCCCTGACCAGTGTTATGGGAGGGCGCTTTTACAATCAGCCACAGCTAGGTGAAGACACAGTAGCACCACAGACAATCCGGGCACCATTCGATGCTCTGGTTGAGGACTCTAAGACGACGGCTGAGAGACGCAAAGAAGCTCAAAGAGGTGCTCAACCAGTTTTGATGATTGACCAATCTGTTACAGAAAGAATTTATCAAAATCTTGAGCAGTCTCTGGACGCTGTGGAAGAACTGCGCACTAACAGCGGTGTTTTTCCTTTTGTAAAGACTGATGTACTATCCATCGCCACCCAGCGGTATCTGCGGCAAAGTAAGGAATGGGAATGGCGGGCTATCTTGGCATTTTCAGATATCGATAACCATGGCAACGGGTTTGATGCTGAAGCCAAACCACCTACTCCGGCAGAAAATTCATTAAATAAAGCTTTTGTTGAGGCAGTAAGTGAACTGCAAAGCTACCGTCAAAAGTCTTCTGAACAAGAGTTCTCAGCTCTGATTGAGTCAATATCTGCTGCTCGGCAACAGTACGCTCAGGTGTTGCCTCAGCTGTCACAATACCTTAGCCCTGAATTCAGTAGCCTAGATGATGTTTCCGTACTGGATCTATCAGATCAAGATTGGCAAAAAACCCGCATAGTCATTAAGCAGGCTGCTAGTCGCATCCTGACCCAAGGTATTGTTCCAGGATTACCACCAAATCTGATCCAAGAGACCGTGAAGGTAAACTTGACTAGCCTTATGCCCCAGGAAGCTCAACCACTAGCCAAGTATTTACTAGTCAGAGTTTTAGAACCCAACTTGATCGAAAATAAGGAATTAACCAAGCTCATAGCAGAACAGGCAGCAGAAAAAGTGGAACCAATGATGGTTTCAGTGCGTAAAGGAGATGTGATTGTAACCGCAGGCGAAACCATCACTCAAACAGAATTTGTACTACTGGATTATTTTGACTTAAGCCGTCGAGGAATTAACTGGCTGGGTTTGATGGGATTTGGTGGTTTGGTTACTACTACGGTGGGCATTTTTGCCTTAGTGCAACGGCGAGTTCACCCTAAATGGAGGCGGCGGGACTACATTTTGGTATTGCTACTGACCCTGAGTATGCCAATATCAATACTTTTCAAGAGTCCCTTCTTCGAGATTCCCTACACTATGCCTGCTATTGGTTTGTTAGTAGGGAACTTTTATGGGTCTACCATGGGCGTGACAGTGGTGGTTTTACTGACAGGCTTAGTGACCTTTAGTATGGAAGTCACTGGAGAACAAGTACTGGCAAATGTTGCTGGTGGTTTACTGGGTGCCTTGATGGCAGGACGAATGCGATCGCGAGAGGAATTGGCTCTGCTCGGAGTTGGGGTGGGCTTAACTCAAGGTGTGGTTTCCCTGATTATCAATCTGATTATTAGTGCCACGGCTAGTACAATTTGGTCTGCAGTTCTGCCAGGAGCTTTGTTATTAGGTTTATCTGGGTTAGCTTGGAGTATTGTCGCCCTGGGGCTATCACCTTACCTGGAACGTTTGTTTGACCTGGTAACACCAATTCGTCTGGCAGAATTGTCTAATCCCAACCGTCCTCTGCTCAAGCGTCTAGCTACTGAGGCACCTGGAACGTTTCAACATACTCTGTTTGTTGCTTCTTTGGCAGAAGCAGCGGCTCAAGAACTCCATTGTAATGTGGAACTGGTTCGGGCAGGTACGCTCTACCATGACATTGGTAAAATGCACGATCCGTTAGGGTTTATAGAAAATCAAATGGGTGGTCCGAACAAGCATGATGAGATTAATGATCCTTTCAAGAGTGCTGAAATTATCAAAAAGCACGTTACCGAAGGACTGGTTATGGCTCGTAAGCACCAGTTACCCAAGGCAGTGCGGGACTTTATCCCAGAACATCAAGGGAAATTGCTGATTTCCTATTTTTATTTCCAGGCTCAGCAAAAAGCCCAACTCGAAGGTACTGGGTCTGTGGACGAGTCATATTTTCGTTATGACGGTCCAATTCCCCAGTCCCAGGAAACTGGTGTAGTTATGTTAGCTGACGCCTGTGAAGCGGCTCTACGCTCACTCAAAGAGGTTACTCCGGAAACGGCTCTTACGGTGGTCAATAAAATTCTCAAAGCTCGCTGGCAGGACAACCAATTAGTGGATTCTGGGCTAACCCGACAGGATTTATCAAAAATTGCCCAAGTCTTCATCAGAGTTTGGCAACAATATAATCACCAACGTATTGCTTATCCAAAGGGAGCACTTAATTGTCAGTCGTCTCCTAAATGAAGTACGAAGTCTCCAGTTTTTGTAGACAAAGAGTATTAAACAGTATAAAACACAGAATTTCAGATCTGTTCCACCTTCTTGAATCCTGTTTCTGTACAAACACTGTGCAAGTCTTTATCCCACTGATCAATGGGTAGTTGAGGTATATAGGCAAATTCAAATACAATGCCGATCCTAGGAATAGAATCCCACTCTGGTGAATTAAGCAATCGGTCATAGAAACCACCACCGTAGCCCAAACGATACCCCCGCTGGTCACAAGCCACAGCGGGGACAAGGATTAAATTCACATCCTTTGGCTCTAGGCTGGTAGAATTAGGTAATGGTTCTAAAATACCGTAATTTCCTTTTTGCAAGGGTTCGCCCGCCTTCCAGGTATGCCATAAGAGAGATTTTCCCACACATCTCGGTAGTCCCCAACAGTGCTTAGTGTCTGTAAATAGGGGACTTAGATCTGGTTCTTTTCGAAAACTGAAATAGGCTAAGACTGTTTGTGGCTGGGTCACTAGGACGCCAGATTGCAGATGGGTACAAATGCGATCGCTTTTTTGCCGCCATTCTTCTACAGACATAGACTGGCGCTTTTGAAGCAGGGATCGGCGTAGTTCTGCTTTGTTCATCTGATCTTCCCTCCGCTTTGATAGGGCGATCATATCAACAAACTATGCTGATAGTGGGTAATCATACCGAGTTGCATTTATAGGTAGTAGATAGGAGCTTGTTTACTCCCATCTCCCCATTCCGTTCAATTGAGCCCTTAAGCAATAAATAATAGGTTAAATAATAGGTTTGAGAGCAACTTGGTATCAGTAATGGGTAATTGGCAACTGGGCTTATTACCCATTACCCATTACCCATTACCTAATCTCTCCTCTAGCAGGTACCAGTTACCTCTAGTAAGCACCGTTATTTTTGGGAAAAATAATAACACCAATGGTTTTCAATATGATCCATAAATCCAGCCAAAAATTCCGGAAACTGACATAGTAAACATCAATTTGCACACGGCGGTGGTAAGGTATGTCATTGCGTCCAGAAACCTGCCATAAGCCAGTAATTCCGGGTCGAATTCTCAAGACTTTATCCATGTGACGCCCGTATTTGGGCAATTCCTCTGGCACTAACGGTCTTGGACCAACCACACTCATCTGTCCGTTGAGTACATTCCAGAACTGAGGAAACTCATCTAAGCTAGTCAGCCGTAGAAATTTTCCAATTCCAGTAATTCGAGGATCATCCTTGAGCTTGTAATTATCCTGAAATTCCTCTCGTATCTGAGGGGATTTTTCGATCATCTCTAGCAACATTTCGTCTGCATTTTCCACCATAGTTCTGAATTTCAGGCAAGCAAAAGGTTTGTAGTCTTTACCCACCCGCTCCTGAACATAAAAAATTGGTCCAGGTGAGCTGATCATAATTAGCAATGCCAGTAGCAGGTAAACGGGAAAAAACGAAATCAGAACTGATAGGGAAAAGGTAACATCAAACAGTCGCTTGGCAAAATTTCCGTCTAAGCGATAGCGAGTCAGATTCTTGTGTATACGACGTGAAGCGAGGGGCTGAAAACCTCGCTTCACGAATGCTCGCAATATCTTGACGGAGTTAAGTTGGCTTTCGGCAGTCATCTCACTCCTTCAATTCACACCACACGTCATAATCATAAAGCTACGAGACACTCGCTATAGCCCATAGCCAGCTCGGATATTTAATTTTTTACCAGAGAAATTAAAACTGGTAGTCTTGATAACACTTTTCCAGAAATGTCAGGTAGCGATCAGCAAAAATGTTGGGGGCAAATTTGGCAGCGTTTAACCGGCTCGCTTCCCGATTAAACTTTCCTGCCAAGGTCTCAAAGGTTTCCATGGCTTCAATCAAAGCCTCTGAGCTTTGGTCTGGAAACAATAGACCTGTACCACTGTCTAAATGTTGCCGAATATCTAGAACTGTTTCTAGTGCCCCACCAGCACCATAGGCAATCACCGGCGTACCACAAGCTTGGGCTTCCACCAGGGCAATGCCGAAATCCTCACAGGCAGCATAGACAAACCCTTTAGCTTTAGCCATATACTGCTCAACCACCTGATTGGGTTGAAATCCCAAAAATTTTACATTCTTGTGAGCCAAGTTGCGAATCCCTGCTAAATCTGAGCCATCACCAATCACCACTAGAGGGTATCCCAGTTGATTAAAAGCTTGAACAATTAAAGATACTTGTTTGTAACTTACTATCCGGGAAACGGTCAGATAAAAATCTTCTTTTTCTTCCTGGAAAGGAAAACGTTCAATATTAACCGGTGGGTAAATCACTTCAGCCCTACGCCGATAGCAGCGCCAGATCCGCCGTGCTGTGTGATGAGAGTTGGCAATAAAGTAATCCACCCGATTTGCTGTAATCACGTCCCACTGACGTAACCGATGAAGCAGATAGCGAGTGATCAACCCTGGAAAACCCTGTCCCATAGCACTACTGCGCAAATAATCAAACGTCAAGTCCCAGGCATAACGCATGGGCGTATGGCAGTAGCAGATATGCAGTTGTTGGGGACTAGTAAGGACACCCTTGGCAACAGCATGGGAAGAGGAGAGAATAACATCATACTCCCCTAGTTCCAGCTGTTCAATCGCTAAGGGTAGCAGCGGCAGATATTTCTGAACCCCGTTACGAGCGAAGGGTAAGTTCTGTAGGAAGGTTGTGCCAATAGAACGCTGATATAGATAACTCTGGGGATTGGTTGATTCAAAATCAATCAGGGCGTACAGGTCGGCATCAATGTGTTTGAGTATTTCTTGAACTACCAGTTCCGAGCCACCAGTTGCTTTGGGAGTCAACCACTCATGAACCAAGGCATATTTCATGAGATATCAACGGCAGATTGTTTAAATATACTAATAGCAGTACTTGACAAACGAAACATACCATAGACTTCAATGGTAAATTTACGATAGACCTAGCAGATACGGTATTTTGGGTATTGCCTAAGCAGGATATAAAAATATAGGGTTTTTCAGCTGCGCTCTAGACGGCGATTCTATAGCGCAGTCAGCCCGCCACAAGAAATCTAAACAACCTGTCTGGCAATACAGACGTCGAGGTAATAATAGGGTTTTATTAATTGTTTCAACCCCCTAGTTAGCTGAGCAATAGGTATTAATATCCGCCACTAATTTTGGTTCTGGGGTGGTGGCTTTCTGCAAATTGCTCAAGGCTTCCTCAGCAGCTGAGCGGTCTTGCTTCTTAAAAGCCTCTACAAAGTCGCGAGTCGCCTTGCTGGTATTGCGATACATCTTAATAAAACCAGCTTGATAGTCTTGGAGCTGTTCGTCCTTAACTATTATCGATTCCATGTCTTGAGATGCCCCCTCCATAGCATCAGCTGCCTGGAGCATTGCCTCGGGATCGCTTGATTCTCCACCATTAGTCAGGGTTTTAGCTTCTTCAACTGCCTGGTTCGCCACTTCAATAATCTTCTGACATTCAACTTTTTGGCCACTACAGCTAACGGTCAATAAGCTCATGAGTACACTCACCGTAACAAGGAGGAAGTACCGCGTTGGAAAATGCATTAATGCTCTCCTAATCAGTTTTGGGTACTCTCGTTGTGGTAGCATATTTTTACCATGCTGAAAAGCTTTAGCTTGAATTCCACAACACTCCACTCTTCAATGCACGGCGCTCAGAGTCAGGATAGGGTGAGCGGGTGGGTCTAGGCTGACATTGAGCAATTTATTGTCAATAAACCTGTAAATAATCCCCAAAAGTTTTGAGCGGTTTTGACAGGCGAAAGTATGGTAAAAAAGGGCTTTAGCCTTCTTGTAACCGCACAGCCGTTCGCTGACACCCCATACCCAGTCTCAATAGACAAGCTTGGTGCTTAAATCAAGGGCAAGGAAGGTCAGTGTTCCCCTGTTTCAATAGCTGCAGCAAGCTTTTGCAAGGTTTGTGTGACTTGCTCAAGCTGTTTTAGAGACTCATTTTGAGTTTCTGCCAAGGTTTGCACCGCATCACTGAGAGCAAAAAGCTGGTAGCCTTGTTGTTGAACTTGCTGCCCTTGGTTTTGTACTTGAATGACAAAGTTATCGACCCGGTCAGCTAGACGGTCTATGGTTTCGGTAGTGGCAAGTACTGCCTCTCCGATTTGTCCAACAATTAATTCCAAACGACTGATGCGGTTTTCCACCGTCAGAGACTCTTGTATGGTAGGAGTCGTGTTGTATGTAGTGTTTCCCATTTGAGCTGGTTTATCCACCGGCAACGTTTTCAATCAAACAAACATCAATATCGGCCATCAATATCGGCCATCAATATCGGCGCGAGACAGATAGACATGGAGTATGAAGTCTTGCCTAGTCTGCTATTAAATGGGGTCAGATCCGAATATCCCCTCTTAATTCGCCAAGAGTATTCTATGATTATTGGTTGAACTAGCCAAATTTCAACCCCTTTGACAGAAAACGTTTCCTAGTTTGATCGCACTCACACCAATTTCAAAGTGACGCTTTTCAGCCAATGGCAAGTATAATGCCGGTGTTAAGGCAATTCAGACTGGGGTGATTTACCTGTTGAGAGATTCCTCAAACTGAGCATGTCCCCCCAATTTGAGGGATGTATGCCTATCAAATTACCACAGTTTATCAATTAGCCGAATACGACTAGCCGGATAGGACGTTGAGTTGTCGGATCAAACTTCCACAACAAACAGCTAACGGTCAAAAACTTACAATGGTATTCACTTATGCAACTACTATTTCTAGTCCTGCTATGGGTAGTGCTTGGATTTTTGCTCGCCAAGCTGCTGCTCGAAATTATCCCTAAACAGTATTTCACCTGGCTTGGGGGTTTTTTGGTTTTTGCCATCATTGTCCTGCTGTTTTTCCGCCCAAACAATGCCCTGGTTTCACCGATATGGACAATTCTCTCACTTCCCTTTCAACCATTGGGCTTAGCACTTGTGCTGTGGTTCCTAGGAGCAATGCGAATTAAAGGTGACAATATCTCTAACCCAGGACCTACCTTGATTTGGACAGGATTTTTTGTCTTGCTTGTGGCCAGCACCCCTTTTCTATCTAATCGGCTGGCTCAACTTCTCGGGCCTGGAGTCGTTCAAAACCAACCTGCGGTTCAAATGGCGAAAACAATTGGGTGGCAGGAGGAAACCCTCACTGCATTTGTCCCCAATGGGGAATCAATTCAGCTTACTACTAATGCTAGTCCTTTCCCTAGGGACGCTGTGTTGGCTCAACTTGTTCCACCCAATCAAGCCATTGGCATCCGAGCTTTTATTCCTTCTATCGGAGCCCTTGAGCAGACTACCGGGGTAATTAACACCTTCTTTAGCAATATTTTGTTCCAACTACGAGGAGGACGAGTTACCGGCACAGAAGTTGAATCGCCGACCGCAAGAGATGTTTCTTGACATATAGAGGTGCAACTATTAGCCTTATAGCTATCTAAACCTTGTCAAACACTATTCATTGTTTTACACTGAAATAAGTTAGTAACTTGTTTAACAAGGGAACACTACCGCCCAACGAAGAACTAAAAGCTGATAAGCTGGTCGTAAGTTAAGCGACGTAAAATAATGGACTGAGTGAAGTTACAGTGCGGTTTGAGAGTAGGCCGAGAGCCTCCATCAATAAAATTAGCGCAATGCTTTTGGCATTGCTTTGTCGGCAACAACCATTAGTTTTCACGCTTTGCTATACCATCGTCCTATCTGCTTGTAAGTAGGTTTGTACAGGTTAAATGTTGCACCTGATGTTAACTACCCACATTAACCCGATCGGGTATAGTGTGGGTTTCTGGTTTAATTGGAAGTAAACCGATACCACCCTCAGCTCTCACCTTCAGTAAGGGTCGATGATTTATCCTGATCTGCGGTTCCATTGAGGGTAATTACTCCCCGAATTTTTGGTGAAAGGTTAAGCCTAAAGGAGGGGTATGGTTGAATATTGTAACCAGGACTGGAATTGTATAGTATTGTAACATGCTGAATTCCCGTCTAAAAAAACTGCTGCTTTACCTGCGCCCATACTGGCGACAGTCAGCCCTAGGTATTTTTGCCCTCCTTATTGTCAATGGACTTGGTGTTTATATCCCCTTACTGATCAGGGATACTATTGACGAGTTGAGTCAAACCCTGAGCTTCGACCAAGTCGGGAGCTTTGTGCTGCTTATTTTGATACTCACCTCATTGATGTGGGGGATTCGGATGGTTTCGCGCATCCTATTGTTTGGAGTGGGGCGCAAAGTTGAATTTGACCTGAAGCAGCGGATTTTTAAGCATTTGCTGACATTGGAACCAGCCTATTTTTCTCAGAACACGATAGGTGATTTGATTAACCGAGCCACCAGTGATGTGGATAATATTCGGCGTCTATTGGGGTTTGCAGTTTTGAGTCTGGCGAATACGGTGTTTGCCTACTGTTTGACCCTGCCGGTTATGATTGCCATTGATCCGTGGTTGACGTTCTTAGCATTGGCGGTTTATCCGTTGATGTTGATTATTGTCAAGCTATTTAGTGAGAAACTGCGCAGCCAACAACAAGAAGTCCAGGAGAAACTTTCTAACCTCAGTGAGCTGATTCAGGAAGATATGAGTGGTATCGCCATGATTAAAATCTACGCTCAGGAAGAAAACGAGCGTCGTGCGTTCCATCAGCTCAATCAGCAGCTTTTGGGAGCAAATCTCAATTTGGCAAGAACACGAAACTTTCTGTTTCCGATAGTTGAGGCTCTTACCTACCTCAGCTTACTGGTGCTTTTAAGCATTGGTCCTGGTTCCATTGAGTCCGGTGCTATTAGTATTGGTGACTTTGTGGCGCTGATTATTTACACTGAACGTTTAGTCTTCCCCACAGCACTGCTAGGGTTTACCATCACTGCTTATCAACGTGGTGAAGTGAGTATTGATCGTATTGAGTCGATTCTCTTGGCTCAGCCTCGGATTACAAATGCCCCAGATTCGGTTAGCCTGCCAACGCCAGTAAGGGGTAAGCTCAAGGCTGTCAACTTGAGTTACACTTACCCCGGCAGCAAAACTCCTGCCCTGAAAAATGTTAGCTTCACGATTAATGCAGGTGAGACAGTAGCGATTGTGGGAGCCATTGGTTGTGGAAAATCTACCCTGGCTAATGCCTTGCCTCGTTTGCTGGATATTCAAGCTAGTCAACTGTTTTTGGATGGATATGATACTACTAAGCTGCCCTTGCAGGACTTGCGGAATGCGATCGCATATGTTCCTCAAGACAGCTTCTTGTTCAGCACTAGCATTAAAAACAATATCTGCTACGGTATACCAATCAGCGAACACTCAGAGGTAGAATACGCAGCTTCGCAATCCCAAATTCACCCGGAAATTATGAATTTCCCCCAGCAGTACGAAACAATTGTTGGGGAAAGGGGAATAACCCTCTCTGGGGGGCAGCGACAACGTACTGCTTTAGCTAGAGCTCTGCTGATGGATGCACCAGTGCTGATTCTTGATGATGCCCTTTCCAGTTTGGATAATCAGACAGCAACCCAAATTCTGGACAATCTCTCGGAAGGAGTCCAGCGCAAAACTGTAATTTTTATCTCCCATCAACTTTCAGCTGCTGCCAAGGCTGACCGGATTTTGGTCATGGACGCAGGGGAAATTGTCCAAACTGGTTCTCATGGTGAACTTCTACAACAACCCGGTATTTATCGCTTTCTTTGGGAGCAGCACCAATTAGAAGAAGTATTGCAGTAGTTATTGCACTAGTTAACCTACCTAATAGCTAATAGCTTATCAACGGGACTGGCCGGATTCGAACCGGCGACCTAGCGCTTCAGATTGGTGTGAGTTTCCCCACTCTCTGGACTATACCTTCACCCTAGGTTAATACCCCTTAAGGTTAATACCCCTTAGGTGGTGGCCGTCTAGTCTCTCCACCTTCCTGCATTTAACCAAGGGCGATGACTCGCACACAGATTCAGGCTTGGCTCGGTATTGCCTTAGAGTACTGAGTAAGCTAAATACCCCTTAGGTTTCACCGAATTTGACCACATTCACTCACGGAATTTCTTCCATGGTGCCCGATTTTTCAGGAGGCGCTTGCTCTATCCAGCTGAGCCACAGCCCCAATCGCAATATACCCGTATATTATCACAAAAGCTGTTAATCAAGCATCGATAGCCATACCTAATCAGGGTTGAATACCCCCGTTAACCCAACTGGTAATAGGTAATGGGTAATCGAACCCAATTTTTACGCAGTTTGTTGGTTGACGCTCTTGCCTAGAAAAGTGGGAACTATAGAACTAATCCCGATTAGCTCCCATATTGGGGAAGAATATGTTCCGGTCATGGCTCGAATGTAGAAAATATTTCTGGTACTGGACTGGGGTTAGCTATTGTCAAAAAATGTGTCGATATCCATGGCGGGACAATTAGTCTAAACAGTGATGTCAGTGTTGGCACTACGTTTACGGTCATGCTGCCTCGTAGAGTATTAGATGCGGATCAACTGCTCAAGGTAACTGGAAAGTCCATTCCTGATTACCAATCTGGATCACATTTCCTGCACTGAGCCAAAAGGGTTGATGGGAGGTAAGCCGCTGTTGGTCCACAAAAGTACCATTGGAACTACCAACATCAATGATTTGATAGCGCACTTTATCCTGAGGCTCTGGAATTTGGAGAATTTGGGCATGGTTGCGAGAACACATCGCATCTTCTAACACTAGGGTGTTCGTGGGTTCTCTGCCAATGGTGAAAGGATTAGCAGACAAAACAATGATGGCACCGGATGAACGGTTTACTAAACGCCCCTTGCTTGGTGGGGTAGGATTGGAAAAAAGTACGGTTGGGGCAAGTACTGGTTGATCGCGAATCGGCAGACTGGGTGTGGCGGCTGATTCGTCTGGAATTGTAGCCCTAGGTACTTCCTGATTGACAATGGAGTGTTTAGAGTTAGCTTCTCCACCAGGCAGGATATTGACTTGCTGGATTGGTGGTGGGGAGAGTTCTGGGCGACCAGCATTGGCAATCTGCATTTTTAGGACGGCTTCATGTTCTGCTTCCTGTCGAGCACTCATCCCTTCGACTTGACGAATTATCCCCCGTGTGTTAGGAAAGCTGATGTCACTGACTCGCACATCTTCGATGGAAAAGCCTACGGTATAGTAAACGTCAACATGGTCGAGAACGTATTGTCGGACTTCTACTCGTCCCTGATTGGTTAACTGTTCCATCCTCAGGTGACTAATTGCTACTCCTAAACTATCTTTAACGGCACTAGTTAGGGCAGCAATGGGGTCAGATATTTCTAGGGCAACTCGTTTGGCATCTACGACTTGATACATTACATTCAAAGAGACATTGACAAGATACTGATCCCGGGATAGAAAGTCTCCCTGAGAGGTAATGGGCAAGTGCCGGAGTTTGCTGTCTACTAGGAGCAGTTCACATTTTTCTAGCCAGGGTAGGGCAAAGCTGACATGACGCCCTGGTTTCCATACCCGCACACACCGACCATTTTTGACAAATAAAGCGATATAGCCTGCCCCGATAAAGTCCATGCTCCACCCTGCCCAACGGTCTGGGGTCAGGGTTTGAATCAGTGGGGGTGAGTTACCAGACATTAGATTTTGTTTAGAGGAGTGATGGGGGTAGTGCTTTTTTTAGCATTCCGCCGACAGGATGGTCCGATGGAATGCTGCCTGATCAATAGGTAGATGAATGTGGGACAGGGATTTACTGAAACTGACTGAATCAATTATAGCGCTACGCGCAAGTCAGAAGTTAGAAGTCAGAAGTCAAAAGGCAAAAGTGGGGAGGGTGGGAAGTGTGGGGAGAGGGGGAGATGGGGAGATCTCACAGGGGTTCCCACCACAAATCATTTTTGCGATCGCGTAGCGTGACCGTAGGTCAATCGCACTTTTATAATTTATAAATTCTAATTTAGAATTAGTTCAGTCTTCAGTCTCCATTCTTCAGTCTCCATTCTTCAGTCTCCATTCTTCATTCTTCAGTCTCCATTCTTCATTCTTCATTCTCCATTCTTCATTCTTCATTCTTCATTCTTCATTTTGCCGATTCCCGATTTCTTAATAAAAAAAATTTCTAAACCCCTTGACAAAAGATTAACTTATTGATAAATTAATAGTGTCCACAAAATCAATCCATAATTTCAGATGAGTAACAATTTTCCTCCTTCCGACAACCAAAGTCCTAAACCCAAGAAAGCCAAGCTCTTTTTGATCGGTTCTCCTGAAAAGGTTCGCAAAACAATTAATGCCATTTATTCCCTTAAGTATGCGGAACCAGACGAGTGGAGCACTCCGGAGCCGACGGGAAAACCTGGTGAGGTTATGACCTTTTTGATTCGATATTTTTACGTAGATTAAGATAGGATTTTGCCAGGGTTGCCCCCTGGCAAATCAGGACTGGCGAAGGATGTTTTGTGGAGGAATATGAAGCAGCATCAAGCAAAATGAGTTGGAATGTTATTGCTTTCCAGTAGTTGCTGACTAACTCGGGAATCATGTCATAGTTGATCTGAAATTATCGATAGTTGAGTGCAGCTCAGCTGTATTTGTGGAACGTTAAAGTACAGAATTCGGTCAAGGATTGGGGTTAACCCAAACTTGACCGATTTTTTTTTAGGGAGATAGGGAGATAGTGCAGTGTGTTCGCGTAGCGTGACCTATGGTCAATGGCGAAGCGCTAGCTTTTTGGGCTAATCGCCTATCTTGTATGGTGCGTTAAAAAGTGTAGCGCACCTGTTTTGCTATCAGTAATGCGTTCGCGTAGCGGCTCGTACCGAGCATCGCGTAGCAGCTCGTACCGAGCATCGCTTTCTCAACAAACACACTGAAACGGCTACAAGTTAGGTTAAAAAAGGGTTTTGAGCTTTGAAGTGGGGTTAATGGGGTGAGTTGAGATCAAAAAATTGGTGCTAACTCGAAAAATTCCAAAATTGGGTTTTGAGATCGTCTTAAGGGTGTAGAGACAAAAGACAGAGAATAAAAACTTTGTCCAATGTCGAAACCTGAAAAGGTATTCCATCGTAAACGTCAAATCATTAAGGAAAAGAAATCCCTCATGGCAACTAACACTATCAATTCTAACTCTGTACTAGCTAATGGTTCTCAAGTAACTAGTCAGGCTAACGCTGCTTACGTCACCCACCTACCAGTTTTGAAAAAGGGAACAGCCGGTGAAGCTGTCCGCTTTCTCCAGCAGTTCTTAAATTGCTACACGGGCTATTATTTGGTTCTTGACGGACAGTTTGGCTCCCAAACAGAACAGGCAGTAAGGGATTTCCAAAGCAACTACAACTACTTCGACAAATCTAATCCTGACTACTTGATTGTAGATGGGATTGTCGGGAAAGAAACCTATCGTGCCATCGGTAATATGTTTTGCTAAAGATCCCAAATTAGTGCGTTCGCGTAGACGGTAAATCGCGAAGCGCTCTTTGGACTAATGCCTGATCTTGTCGGGTGCGTTAACAACGTGTAACGCACCTTTTTTGCTATCAGTAATGGGTTCGGGTAGCGGCTCCGAGCTTTTTCCCCCAACACACTGAAACGGCTAAAAGTTAGGTTTTAAAAGGGTTTTGGGCTTTGAAATGGGTTTGAATGGCGTGAGTCGATATCAAAAAATTGGTGCTAACTCGAAAAATTCCAAAATAGGGTTTTGAGATCGTCTTAAGGGTGTAGAGACAAAAGACAGAGAATAAAAACTTTGTCCAATGTCGAAACCTGAAAAGGTATTCCATCGTAAACGTCAAATCATTAAGGAAAAGAAATCCATCATGCTAACTAACACTATCAATTCTAAATCTGCACTAGCTAATGGTTCTGCACTAGCTAATGGTTCTGCACCAGCTAATGGTTCTGCACTAGCTAATGGTTCTGAAGTAACTAGTCAGGCTAACGCTGCTTACGTCACCCACCTACCAGTTTTGAAAAAGGGAAAAGCCGGTGAAGCTGTCCGCTTTCTCCAGCAGTTATTAATTTGCTACATGGGCTATTCTTTGGTTTTTGACGGACAGTTTGGCCCCCAAACAGAACAGGCAGTAAGGAATTTCCAAAGCGACTACAACTACCAGGGCAAATCTAATCCTGACTACTTGATTGTTGATGGGATTGTCGGTAAAGACACCTATCGTGCCATCGGTAATATGTTTTGCTAAAGATCCCGAATTAGTAGGGATATAGCACAGGGCGGTGAACTCAGCCCCTGCTCACCGCCCGTTACAATCATCTGATCACTGGTGACTGGTCACTGAATTACTCCCAACTCAACCCAAAATGCCTCGCCGCATCCTGGCAATTAAGGCGGTATCATCTGAAGAGCAGGTCATAATTATACAATAAATTCTTGACCAAAATCAAGTCCTAAACCTAAACAATTTCAAAATATATAATATCTAACTACCGACCAAACTCCCTCAAGTTTACCTCTGAACAGCCCCCGTTAAGGGGGTTTTTTGATGCTAACAGAATCCCAGGAAGTCCCGACCGGCTATTTGGTCTATACAGCTCGTTACTGTTAGTAATTAATCCAATTTAGCGTTATCTTGTACTCTCTGTAACAAACACAAGGGCAGGGATATAGCCTCGGTTGCACCAGGGGTAAATTGTCCCTGGTGCATCTCATATTTGTAAAAAATAAGGGGCGGGGGCGCGGGAAGTGTGGGAATTTTTGCCTAATTTCATCCATTGAGATGCACCCAATTGTCCCTGACACTGAAACGGCTACAAGTTAGATGGCAAGAGGGGTTTGAGAGGTCAAGTAGGTTTAATGGGGTGAGTCGATCGACAAAAATTGGTGCTAACTCGAAAAATTCCAAAATAGGGTTTTGATATCGTCTTAAAGGTGTAGAGACAAAAGACAGAAAATAAAAACTTTGTCCAATGTCGAAACCTGACAAGGTATTCCATCGTAAACGTCAAATCATCAAGGAAAAGAAATCAATCATGGGAACTAACACTATCAATTCTAACTCTGTACTAGCTAATGGTTCTGCACTAGCTAATGGTTTGGCACTAGCTAATGGTTCTGAAGTAACTAGTCAGGCTAACGCTGCTTACGTCACCCACCTACCAGTTTTGAAAAAGGGAAAAGCCGGTCAAGCTGTCCGCTTTCTCCAGCAGTTCTTAAATTGCTACATGGGCTATTATTTGGTTATTGACGGACAGTTTGGCTCCCAAACAGAACAGGTAGTAATGAAGTTCCAAAGCGACTACAACGAAACCCTCTACGAATCTGATCCTAACCACTTGATTGTTGATGGGATTGTCAGTAAAAAAACCTATCGTGCCATCGATGATATCTTGACTCTACGGTCATGCTAAATAAACACTTTGGCAAAGGGACTGAGGCCGTGGGCCACGCGGGGCGCGTTCGGAGCAGGG
Source organism: Moorena sp. SIO3I8 (assembly GCF_010692325.1). Classification (GTDB taxonomy): domain Bacteria; phylum Cyanobacteriota; class Cyanobacteriia; order Cyanobacteriales; family Coleofasciculaceae; genus Moorena. Next base: position 25,946 of record NZ_JAAHHW010000084.1, read on the forward strand.
GAAAGAGGCCGTATTCAGAAAATTTTGCTAGTTAAATAGCCTAAGAACCCTTGTACCGTAAGCTTTCTGAGTTTTTTAACTGTCGGTTTAGCATAAAAGGTACTGAAGAAGCAATATCTTTTGCTAAAGATCCCAAATTAGTGCGTTCCCGTAGCGTGACCTACGGTCAATCGCGAAGCACTGCCCTTTGGGCTAATCCCTGATCTTGTCGGGTGCGTTAACCAAGTGTAACGCACCTCTTTAACTATCAGTAATACTTTCCCATAGCAGCTCTTTGCTGAGCATCGCTTATCCTAGGGTTAACACTCCCATGGGAAAATCCACAACTAAACGCTTTGTTAGTAACCACAAAACACCTAAAAGACTATTCACCAGTTGATCTCCTCCGGGTGCATCTCATTTTTGTTGTTTGACAAGGTGGTGCGTTACGGGGCGGGCTGTCTAAACCCTGGCGCTTGAGCGGAAAATGAGGCCCCCCTAACACACCCTACTGGCGTGGCAAGCTTAATTTGATGCATTAGAAACAGATGGGGGAGTGTGGGGAGTGTGGGGAGTGTGGGGAGTGTGGGAAGATGGGGAGCAAAAATCTATTGCACTATTTTAAGCTTGCCACGCCACTACGCAACTTTTTTACAAATATGAGATGCACCCTCTCCTCCTAACACTTCAACCGTAAACTCCTCTTCCTCAATAACCACCTTTCCCTCATATAGCGTTTGTATTTGAGATGTGAACATAGGATTGATATCTCAAGGGAACAGGGAACAGGGAACAGGGAACAGTAGTCAAGATATCCGAGCAGTTTTTGGTATTATGATAAATCATCAGTAAACCCTGTATCTAACAGTGCCATTACGGCAAAAATCTCTCCATCATCAGACATCAAGCCAATTTCAAAAAACAACTCTCCTCGACTATTACGGCGGTTTGCATAACTATCAGGTACACAGGATTGTTTTCCTTCTTCCCTCTTCCCTCACTTCCCCTCCTGGGAGGGGTTAGGGGTGGGTTACTCTTCCCTGCTCCCTGCTCCCTGCTCCCTGCTCCCTGCTCCCTAAAAAACCAGAACTTTGTACCTAAATGAATTGCAAACCGCTTTAAATTCACCTTGGATCATATTGTTCCACAAGTTCCTGTTTCATTAATTCGCATAATAATACACTTTTTACCTGGATGTTGAGAACGGTATTTTGCCAGTGCTACCTTTTTATCTTCATCGATAAAATACTCCCCACTATCAGGTTCAATAATAATAAACCAATCATAATGCTCTTGAATCAATACGGTGCGTTACATTTCATGCTTCGCACCCTACAACTTACATAACGCTCCATAAACTAGCCAATTATTCGGGTATAGATGATCAGCTTTCTCAATAACTTCAACCGCCCTTTTATTTTCACCCCTATCAGACAAAAACCGGGAATAATAACACCAGCCATGAGGATTATTTGGGTACTCCTCAGTAAACTGCTTCAATATAGCCAGGCTTTTTGCTGATTCTCCTCGGAACCGATAATAGTCAGCCTGCAACTTATGAGCATCAGCGGAGTGGGGAGCCAGTTTCAATACAGCATTAACTATCTTTTTAGTCTGCTTCCCTTCTTTACCCAATACTAATTTCATCCGGCAACGATAGGCCAAGCGTCGTTTTAAAACTGAGTAATCACCAGGGGCTAACTCTTCTGCTCTACTTAACCTCAACTCTGCTGACTGAAAATCACCCAGTATTAGGAGTGCATCATAACTGTGAATCATAGCAACAATATCATCTGGCTGAAGTAACAAGATTTGCTCAAAAGCTTTCAAAGCAGCGTGAGCATGATCCAGTTCCATCTCAACCCGCCCCAATGCCAGCCAGTGAGACGGATTTTCTGGCTCAGAAGATGCGGCTGTCTCAAAGGCTTTTACTGCTTTCTCTGGCTGACGGCGACAGACCTCTATCAAACCCCGGATATGATGCCCAGTAGCAACATTACTGGATAATGGCAAAGCACTCTCATAAACCTCAATTGCCTTAGCCACCTCTCCCATCAACTGTAAAAGTTTCCCCAGTTTCAACCTTACCTGAATTAATTGAGATTGCCGCTCAATAACTTGGTCATACTCCTTAACAGCCTGCTCCCAGTTTCCACTTTCATAGAGTAAATCAGCCAATTCCAACCGTTTTTTCCATCCAGAGGGATACTGCTGCACATAGTTAGTTAAGGTTTTCAACTTCTGCTGTTTTCGGGTGGTTTTTTTATCTAATAACAGTTGTACATTTAACTCGACCTTTGAAGACTGAGATAAGGTTACCAAACAGGGGTTAGTGTTTCTAGACATATCGCTGTTATCGCATAATTTATTTTATCATTAATTTGCTCAAAATGGCACTCTTTTGTCTTCGCATTTTGAGATGGAATCACGGATTGTTTAGTTTTAAATTCATCCCAAATCTCATCCTTGTCAATCTCTTTTAACAAGGGGGAAGAATCATCTATTCCTGATAGATACCGCTTCAACTGCTTTTCCATAATTGCTCGCCCCTTTTGAATGCGTTTGTAAACGTTATCCACCGAGAGAGCAAGTTTTTTGGCAATGTCTGGGTAGGGTATATCTTGGTAAAAATGCAGCACAAAAGGCTCTCGCAGTTGGGGAGACAGAGCCTCTATTTCACGGCGGATGTACATTCGTAACTCGCGACGGAGAATAGCTGACTCAGGAGAGTACTCACTAGAAGCTAATGTCTGGTGTTCTCCCACTGCCATTTCTTCAATGCTCTCCATACCGATTGCACCTCTCTGGCGTTTTCGATGCAGATCTACGCAGAGGTTATGAGTCATTCGAGTTAGCCATGCTTTGGGATTAGTAATTTTTTCGGCGTGGTGTGGTAGTTTCTCCCACGCCTTGATTCTGGCCAGACTTAATGCTTCTTCAGCATTGGTGCGATCGCCTCCCATCCAAGTTACGCACCGACCGTAAAGATAGTCTTGATTGACCAGCCATAACTGCCAAAAGGCAGTGCGATCGCCAAGAGATATACTTTTTAATAGATTAATCTCGTCTAATTTTGTTTCTGTTTTCATTTTTTTGAAGAAAATTGAGTGAACTCTAAGTAGTCGTACAAAATTAGGTTTAACTGTCGAGATAGGGAACAGGGAGCAGGGAGCAGGGAGCAGGGAGCAGGTAAGAGTAACCCACCCCTAACCCCTCCCAGGAGGGCAGGGCTGTTTCATTCTCGCAAAAAATAGATGGGGAGATGGGGAGATGGGGAGATGGGGAGAATTTTGGACTAATACTCGGGATTTTGGGCAAATTTATCGTTCCCTTACACCAAGGCCGTTAACAAATTGTTAGTGATTTGAGTTGATTGAAG
>NZ_JAAHHW010000085.1 GCF_010692325.1 Moorena sp. SIO3I8
CTCCCTCCTCCCGACTCCCTACTCCCTACTCCCTACTCCCTACTCCCTACTCCCGACTCCCTACTCCCTACTCCCTACTCCCTACTCCCTACTCCCTACTCCCTACTCCCTACTCCCTACTCCCTACTCCCTACTCCCTACTCCCTATTCCCTGTTCCCTGTTCCCTTTGTTATTGTTTTGATTAATGACTGATTCTGTAGGGTTTCCCGAAGCCCTTGTCCCTATTTATGTCATGGCTTCAAGCCTACTTTTTATCTTAGTCATTGAAGCGTTTTTAGTCAGAGACAAACGAGCTTGGAGTATTCCCGCCCTGGCGGTGTATGCCACTATTGGAGCCTGGTATTTTGTAGAACTATTTTACACCCCTGAAAATTTTCTGCAGTTTGATTCATTAATACTAGAATACTGTTATTGGCAAATAATTACTTTTTTAATCACTTTTCGCCTAGTAATCCCTTCCCTTTCTCGCCGATTCCTTAAAAACTACCATACTGCTTGGAAATTTACTGCCTTTAATCCTGAGCAACTTTTAATAGTTTTAGCTTTTGTTTGGCTATGTTTATTAGGATATGGTGTTAGCCGTCTCAACGGCGATATTTTCACTGCTTTATTTCCACTTGGAGCTCGTGTGGGACGGCAGATGTGGGGAAGAGCCGCTGCTGCTGGTGGTGATGGATTTATCGTTTCTTCCGCAGCCTATGTTTATACCCTAGTTTGTGCCTTCTTTGGCGTGCTTTTGCCCCTCCCAATGGGCCGTCAATTGAAGACATTAAATCTTTTGCTTGTCTTGATTGTACTGCCCTATTTTATTTTTATGGGAGCCCGTAACCAACTTCTAGCAGTGATTATGCCAGGCTATTTTAGCTATGCGTTATTTTACCCAGATCCGCTTTGGAAAAAGGTGTTAATTAGCATGGCTACTTTTTGGGCTATTAATGAATTGCTGACGTTAATTATTACTTATCGTAACATTGGTTTTAATGAATTATTGAATCCAGATGTTGCCCCGCAATTCCAAGAAGAAGTAGAGGAAGAAGGGCACTTGGGATTAAATATGCTAGAAGAGCTATGTTATATCAATCAATTTTACCAAGAAGGAAGCCTAAAGTTAACGTACGGAGGTCGCTATTTAGCAGAAGCAGCTAATATAATTCCTAGGGCAATATGGGCTAATAAACCTCTAATTGGAATTGATTATGCTATCTTAAGGGGATTTGGTGGTGCTGATAATGACATTGGGGTATTTGCTACTATTTCAACTGGATTAATTGGACAAGGATTTTATAATTTTGGTCCTATTTTGGGACCAATGGGTGCAGCGGTTTTAATGGCTAGCTGGGTGAGTTTTATGAGTAGGCTTTGGAAGCAGCAATATTCCACCTTGCGGTTAGGATTATTTCTGATTTGTTTAGGGCTAACGTTTAACTTAGGTAGAGAATTTACCCTACTGGTATTATGGCCCGCTTTGTTTGGATATGTGTTTGTGCTTATGCTAGAACGCTACGGATCCAAAAAAGCTCAGGGAAGATTTATTTCTACATCTCATTTATAGCGTTTGGATCTAGGTTGTAAACGCAAGTATTTCCGAAAAAGGCATACAAGAGGCAAAAGGGGTGCATCTCCTAAAAGCTGTTTGACCCGGTGGTGCGTTACGGGCAGCAACCTAACCCTGGCTACGAGGCGGAAAATGAAAACCCCCCTAACGCACCCTACGCAAAATTTAGGTGCGACTTAAAACAGAATTTAGTATATATATTTTTTTATCTAAATCAAGTGCTCAAAATCGCAGTATTGTTTACTAACTATGGCCCCTACCATATTGCCCGTGTCAGTGCCTTACACCAGCATTGTCATCAAATAGGCTGGAATGTGATTGGCATAGAATTAGCAAGATCCGAAGCTGAATATGCCTGGAAAGCTAACTTAAATAATATTCCTTTTGCGCTAATTTCTATTGTTAAAGACCGGCAGCGAGAGGATGTAAAAAATCATCAATTACTCCCAAAAATTTACTCTACCCTAAGGAAGGTTCAGCCTGATGTGGTGGTGATTGCTGGCTATTTTGGATCAGCTATGATTGCCACTTTAGTATGGAGTTTATGGCACGGTAAACTACCAATTTTGCTTTCGGAGACTACAGAAACCGATTTTACTAGAATTTGGTGGCGTGAAACGATAAAGCGCTGGCTACTTAACCGGTATAAATCGGCTTTAGTGGGCGGAAAACCACAAAAACGTTACTTGATCAAATTAGGAGTACCTAAGGAAGCCATTTTTTGCGGCTATAATGTCGTAGGTAATGATGCTTTCCATCCCGACAAAATTAAATCTCTGGCACCTCCTTTAAACAAGCCCTACTTCCTGGCTATCAATCGCTTTATACCTAAGAAAAATCTCCCTTTTGTAATTTCAGCCTACGCTACCTATCGTCAAATAGCTAAAGACAGGGCTTGGGATTTAGTCCTGTGTGGGGATGGTTCAATGCGCTCTCAAATTGAGAAACAGATTAAAGACTTAGGGTTGACTAAGGTTATTCATCTAACTGGTTTTTTACAACAACAAGAACTTCTGCCTTATTTTGCTCACGCTGGCTGCTTTATCCATGCTAGTACTCACGAACAATGGGGATTAGTTGTGAATGAAGCTATGGCGGCTGGCTTACCAGTGCTAGTGTCTAATCGCTGTGGCTGTTTTGAAGATTTAGTAGTTGAAGGTATCAATGGATTTGGTTTTAATCCCTATGATAAGCAACAGCTAACTAAGTTAATGCTTAAGGTAAGTTCAGGGGAAATTGACCTAGACAATATCAGTCAATCCGCCCTGGAACACATCCAGAAATTCTCTCCGGACTATTTTGCTGAAGGGTTGATAAAAGCTGCTAAATACGCCTTAGCTAATCACTAATTACTGATGAAACTTCTGATTGTTATTCCTGCTTTAGGGGCTGTTTATGGGGGTACATCTAAATGCGTAGTGGAACTAGCTCAAGCATTGGGTAACTTAGGCATTACTGTTGACCTGGTAGCCACTAATGCTAATGGTTCTGAGGTGATAGAAGCCCCTATCAAAACCTGGTTACCTAAAACTAATTATCGCCTGCAGTTTTTTCCTTACAAAGGGATTGGAGACTACAAATTTAGTTTTTCCCTTAGTAAGTGGCTATTCCAACACATCGGCGATTATGACTTAGTCCAAACTAATGCAATTTTTTCAGTTCCTAACCTAGCTGCTTACTGGGCTTGTCAATGGTATAATATCCCTTATGTTATTATCCCCCACGGCATGCTTGACCCTTGGGCACTTTCCTATAAAGGCTGGAAAAAACGTATCTACTACACTCTATTAGAAAAGCCTGCTCTCCAAAACGCTAGCGCACTGCAAATGCTAGCCTCTACGGAAGCGGAACAAATTAAACCCCTCAACCTCAAAACTCCTGTTACTATTGCCCCTAACGGCATCCACCGTCAAGACTTTGAAGAACTCCCTAATCCGGAACTTTTTTATCAACAGTTTCCAGCTACTCGTAACAAAACTCTGATTCTCTTCCTAGGACGTATCGACCCCAAAAAAGGATTAGACTTGCTAGCCACAGCATTTGGTAAGATACACCCTCAATTTTCCGACACTCACCTAATTCTTGCTGGTCCTGATAACATTGGTTTCTTATCTACGGCTAAAGACTACTTTGCTAACGCAGGTTGCCTCGATGCTGTTACTTTTACAGGGATGCTAACAGGCTCTCTCAAATATGCTGCTCTTGCTGCTGCTAGTATTTATGTTGCCCCATCCTATTCTGAAGGGTTTAGTATGTCTGTGCTGGAAGGTATGGCTTCAGGCTTACCTTGTGTTATTACCACAGGCTGTAATTTTCCAGAAGCTGCGAAGGCTGACGCTGCATATGTAGTTGATATTGATGCTGATGCTATTGCCAATGCTTTAACCCAGTGTTTGCAATTTCCCCAACAAGCCAAAGAAATGGGAACTCGCGCTCGTCAACTTATCTTTGAACAATACACATGGAAAAGGATTGCAGCTAATTTGATTGACATTTATCAAGCTATTCTTCATCAAAAACCTTTCTAAGAATATATTTGAGGATTGAGTTATCATCTTTATTAAAGAGACAGAAACATCAACTTTAAAGTACTAATTAATATAAGATTATAAATATGAACAATTTCATCGACAAAGTAGTATATACATCTGATAACCCTAAATTAGACTATCGGATTATTTTTACAAGAATCAAAAACGGTAACTTTGAATATATACTGGGCAGATTTTGGTTATTTAGAGGTCTATATTCTCAGTATAAAAAACTTATACAAATTATAAATAAACCACAAACAAAAATAAGCTTTACAAGCCAAATAATTCAAAAATATAATCTCAATATTTATAGGATTGTTGAATCTATCAAGCAAGACTCTTACTACGATCAACTAGAATTAAATGAGCAATCATTAGCTTCTATAGTAAATTATGCTAAAAAATTGCCCTTATCTACCGCATCACTAAATCTGTCATTTACTTATCAGGAATATATTACTCATCTCAAAGCAAAACATACAATTGCTATGGCAGATCTAGATGAACCACTGAAAATAAATGAAATATATCGGCTTAGACATGATGATTTATTGCTAGAAATTTCAGAAAAATATCTCGGTTATTTTCCTGAAAAATGTGATGTAAGATTATGGTGGAGCTTTGCAAATAACCTATCTTCAGAAGAAAGAAGAATACAGTCACAAACTATTGATTATCATTACGACATTCATGGATTTAATTTCTTATACATTAGTTTTTACTTAACCAATGTAGATGTTAATAGTGGTGCCCATGTCCTCGTCAAGTCTAGCCATAAAAATAAAAAAATATCAATGCTTCTTCGCAGTGCTAGATGTCCAGATAAAACAATACAGCAATATTACCCCCAAGAGGATATCATAACAATTCAAGGAAAAGCAGGAAAATGCTTTCTAGAAGATGCCTCTTGTTTCCATAAAGCTTTACCACCAATTCAACGCGATCGCTTATTTCTACAATTGAGGTATTACTAATATGAAAACAACTAAACTAGGTTTCGGTTGCGCTCCTATATTAGGTAGAGTTGACAAGCGTAAAAGTATTCAAGCACTAAAAATTGCATACGAAGAAGGAATTAATTACTTTGACATTGCACGCTCTTATGGCTGGGGTGAAGCAGAATCTATACTAGGATAGGAAATTTCTTAGTCCAAAATAAAATACCTAGAGACAGTGTAGAAATAACAACAAAATTTGGTCTTGTCCCAAAAAACAACAGGCTGATCAGATTATCTAAAAATATAGCCAGAAAAGTTATTAGTATTAATCCTAAAACTCAAACCTTAGTTAAGTCTGCTGCTAGTCAAGTTGCACCAAAAATTGATTTTTCTGTAGATACAGCGAAGACAAGTCTAGAAAAAAGCCTTAAATCTTTGCGTACTGATTATATTGATAATATATTACTCCACGGATACGATTTTCAAAATCCGCCTAATGACATTACTGATATAGTTAATTTTTTGGATTCAGAAAAAAAACGTGGTACGATCAAAAATTATGGATTCTCGACTGATCAATCACTAGATTTAGCCGCCAAGTTTTTTGCCACCAATAATTTGAACCCTGATCTAATTCAACTTCCTTGCCAAATCAGCCAAAAACAAGATTATGTTTATATTAAAAAACTTAATAAAAATGGAATAAAAGTCATTGTTCATTCACCGTTTAATATAGGAAAAAATTCTCAAAAAAATTTTAATAATTTAGTTCGTATTGACTCCTTAAATAACTTCAGTAGTACTTTTAATTTTTCGATTGAAAAGCCTCAAGATATCTATTCAATTTTACTGGGTTATTTCAAATCTATTTATTCTCCCTATGCTATTGTCACTAGCATGTTCAATCCATCTCATATTAAAAAAAATCAAGAGATTATAAATAGACCTGCGCTAACTCAGAAGCAAGCAGAGTTATTCAATCAAATTCTAGTTGAAATTTAAGCCTATTGATTACTACTGTACTATGAAAATAACATCGTATTTAATTCAGTCTCCATTCGCAATTAAAATTCGCTCTAATTTGAGAAAATATTATTTTTGAATAACAATTATACAAACTATTGCTGGCTCAATAAATAAAGAGTATGAAGCTCATTTTAATAAAGAGTTACTTGAGAGTATAAAATCTGGAGATACAGTGTGGGATATAGGAGCTAATATTGGCTTCTATACCCGGAAATTTTTGGATATTGTTGGAACTGAAGGTCACGTCGTTGCAGTTGAACCAGCGCCATCGAGTGCGAACGCATGTAGAAAGCTTATTAATCCGAATAGTTATACAAACTTGACTGTAGTTGAATCAGCACTTAGTAGTGATGTTGGAACAGCCGAGCTTTCTGTTGATGAAGATCCAAGTTCACCAAATAATCGCTTATCAAAGTCCTCATCAAATACTTTGACAATATCTGTCACTACCGGTGATCTTCTATTATAAAATCTGGGTTATTACCCCAATATCATAAAAATAGATGTAGAAGGTTTTGAACTAGAAGTACTTAAAGGAATTCAGACAGTTCTTTCCTCCTCAACATTAAAAGCAGTTTTCATTGAAGTTCATTTTAAGCTTCTCGAAGAAAACGGTTACACAAATGCTATTGAAATGATAGTTAAAATACTACATAAATATGGCTTTTCCACGACATGGATAGATTTTTTACATATCGTAGGATTTAAATCTGTGATCAAATAATCAACTGAATTGATATTGAATATGTACTTCTGTGATTTTGGTTTTGCCGATTGAAAGTATGAATGAGTCTCACGTAAAGGCACAAATGTATTTGATAATCGTTGTTTTAAAAATACCGAAAATTTAAATTAATTTACCGATTCAGTAAGGTAACCTCTGGCTCTGGACTTCTGGAAAGCAAAGCATATTGTAATCTAGCACATTAATTCAGTCCGAATCACCCTAATTAATTTATCTGGAATGCTAGAAAAAATTACCCCACTCATTCTGACCTACAACGAAGCGCCCAACATCCAACGTACCCTTCAACAGCTTACCTGGGCAAAGACAATTGTTGTAATTGATAGTTACAGCACAGATGAAACCTTAGAAATTTTAGATTCAATTCCTCAATTACAAGTCTTTCAAAGAAAGTTTGATTCCTTTGCTGCCCAGTGTAATTATGGACTAGGAAAAATAGAATCTGAATGGGTACTATCCCTAGATGCTGATTATGTTTTAACAGATGAGCTAATTAGTGAAATACAAACCTTGCAAACGTCACCAGACCTAAACAGTTATAGTGTTCGATTCAAGTATTGTATCTTTGGAAAACCTTTGCATGGTACTTTATTGCCACCAAGAAAAGTACTCTACAAAAGAGAAAAAGCAACTTATCAAGATGATGGTCATGCACATCGAGTTATTGTAGATGGCAAATCAGCAATACTCTCTGCTTATATCCATCATGATGACCGCAAACCGTTAAATCGTTGGTTGTGGGCGCAAGACCGATACATGATAATTGAAGTCAAAAAGCTTACACAGGCACCCAAACATGAATTGAGTTTAGGGGATAAAATTCGCAAACAAAAAATTATTGCTCCCTTTATTATCCTATTTTACTGTCTGATTCTTAAGGGCGGAATTTTCGATGGTTGGCATGGTTGGTATTATGCATTTCAACGGATGCTAGCGGAAACTCTGTTATCTATTCGGTTGATTGAATTTGAAAAATTACAGAAGCAGTAAATTTTAACCATTGTCAAATCGGGAATCGGGAATCGGGAATCGGGAATCGGGAGTAGGGAGTCGGGAATCGGGAATCGGGAGTGTGGGGCGGGGGCGCGGGGCGGGGGCGCGGGGAGATGGGGAGATGGGGGGAACCCTCAAGACCGGACTGGATCCCCAAGACTCTTCTACTCCCTGCTCCCTACTCCCTACCTGACAAGGGTAGGTTTTTTACAAAGGGGCGAGTATGTACTTTTATTAGGTATAAATTCCTAAAAATCTGTATCAAAATACACAATTATTTCCGGGATAATTCTCCCCATTTCCCGCTTTTCCCGATTCCCGACTCCCGATTCCCGACTCCCGATTCCCGACTCCCGACCCAAATGTAAAAAACCTACCCCTACTCCCTACTCCCTACTCCCTACTCCCTACTCCCTACTCCCTACTCCCTACTCCCTACTCCCTGCTCCGAAGCTCCCTACAACTCAACCTACGGGAAAATCCTTGTATTGAGCCATGAAACGAAACTTATCTTCACGCCGACGTTTCACCAATAAACCTGGCTTTGGCTACCCTCGCAAAACCCTACGCAAAATGCGGGCGGTATTTACCCTTACCATCCTATGTATTGCTCTTACCTTTATCCCCATTCGCTTAGGGTTCGCCCATCTCCAATCCCCCACTCCTCAGGTGATTCTGACCCTCGGTGGAGAGATCGCACGGGAAAAATTTACAGCTGAGTTTGCTCAGCAACATCCTAACCTTGATATTTGGGTCTCTTCTGGAGTGGCCACCCCACAAGCCCAAAAGGTCTTTCGGGAAGCAGGTATTCCTGATCAGCAAGTACATATTGATCGGCGTGCTATCGATACGGTGACCAACTTTACCTCCCTAGTTCAAAATTTCCAAACCCATGACATCCACCATGTCTATCTAATCACCTCAGACTTTCACATGCGTCGGTCCATAGCGATCGCCTTCTTTATTTTCGGCAGTCAGGGTATTGCCTTCACTCCTGTCGCCATTCCTTCCCAGCAGCCTGAGGAATCCTGGCTGCAATTGCTACGGGATGTAGGGCGCTCGGTGGTCTGGATTATCACTGGTCGTACTGGAGCGAGTCTTCATTATTATTTGAGAGCATGATTGGGAATTAAGAATGAAGAATGAAGAATGAAGAATGAAGAATGAAGAATGAAGAATGAAGAATGAAGAATGAAGAATGAAGAATCGGGAATCGGGAGTCGGGAATCGGGAGTCGGGAATCGGGAATCGGGAGTCGGGAATCGGGAATTAAGAATGTAGAATTAAGAATGTAGAATTTGGAATTATGCATTCTGACAGATAATCTACCCTACGCGAATACCAAAGGCGAACAACATTTTTGAATGTAGAATTATAAATTATACATTCTAGATTCTGCCTTCTGGCTTCTGCCTTCTACATTCTAGATTCTGCCTTATAGATTCTAAATTATAAATTCTACATTCTTAATTATTAATTCTTAATTCTACATTCTACATTCTTATAATCTACCCTACGCGAATACCAAAGGCGAACAACATTTTTGAATGTAGAATTATAAATTATACATTCTAGATTCTGCCTTCTGGCTTCTGCCTTCTACATTCTAGATTCTGCCTTATAGATTCTAAATTATAAATTCTACATTCTTAATTCTTAATTCTTAATTCTACATTCTACATTCTTAATTCTTAATTCTGACAGATAACCTTCAACCAAACCAATATATGACTCTTGACTTAAGTAAACCACCAGCCTTAGATTTAGCCCCCTTAGTAGATTTAAGCCAATACGACTCATCTCGATTTGACCGAGGGCGTCCCAGCTGGCTAATCTTAATCTGGTGGTTGGTGCAAGCGATCGCATTTCCCTTAAGTCCTCATAACTTCAATGGTTTCCGCCGATGGCTGCTACAACTATTTGGAGCCAAGATTGGTACTAATGTCATCATTCGACCCACGGCTCGTTTTACTTACCCCTGGAAAGTAGAAGTTGGTGACTACAGTTGGATTGGGGATGATGTAGTTTTCTACAGTGTCGATCGAATTCGCATTGGTAGTCATTGTGTTATTTCGCAAAAATGTTACCTCTGTACCGGTAGTCACGATATCAAAGACCCAGCCTTTGGTTTAATCACAGCTGAGATAAATGTTGGTAACGGAGCCTGGATTGCCACCGATTGCTTCGTTGCTCCCGGTGTCCAAATTGGAGCCAATGCGGTAATTGGTGCTCGCAGCAGTGTGTTTAGTAATATCCCAGAGCAGCAAGTATGCTGGGGGACACCAGCACGTGCTCGGTATCGACGGGAAATAGGGAGTAGGGAGTAGGGAGTAGGGAGTAGGGAGTGTGGGAAGTGTGGGGAGTGTGGGGAGCTGGGGAGCTGGGGAGATCGGGAGATGGAGAGCTGGGGAGATCGGGAGATGGGAAGTTTGGGGAGATGGGGAGTCAGATCTTTGAGAACTGCTATAGTGGTAAACAATTCGTGATTTTAGATCCTGTTACCTTTACCAGACCGTAGCGAAACCACTACATCTTTATCACTACCTTCAAAATGACACTCAACAGCATCTCGAACCATCGTTTTCAGCTCATCTAACGTGTCTGCTTGAGTAAATATGGACTCTCCTAAAGCTCTGGCTGTATAACCCCCTTCCGGATCTTCCTCAACCAAAAACACAACTTCGCTCATGTTCATGACTCCCCCATTGTTGTCTATCCTTATTATTGCATAGGGAACAGGGAGTAGGGAGTAGGGAGTAGGGAGTAGGGAGTAGGGAGTAGGGAGTAGGGAGTAGGGAGTAGGGAGTAGGGAGTAGGGGAGCTGGGGAGTAGGGAGTAGGGAGTAGGGAGTAGGGAGTAGGGGAGCTGGGGAGTAGGGAGTAGGGATTAGCCAATAGCCAATAGCCAATAGCCAAGAGTGAAACAATCCCGTGTACCTCATGAGTCCTAGAAACGCTATAACTTTTTTAAAGTTATAGCAACCGAAGTATGGTTTAGGACGTACTATTTTAGTGTAAAGGAACAGGTAGCAGGTAATATAATTACGGCGGTTTGCATAACTATCAGGTACAGAAGAGCCGATTTTTTGGCTCTTCCCTCTTACCTGCTCCCTACTCCCTGCTCCCTACTCCCTTATTCAACTAAAAAATTTTTTTGAATACGGCCTCTTTCTACTACTCCCTACTCCCTACTCCCTACTACTCCCTACTCCCTATCATTGCTCTAGCTTTCTAATCAGAGCAATAATCATTCGAGTTTCTTCTGTGAGTAAAGAAACAATCAATTCTATATCTGTTTGCTTAGATAGTCCTACTCTAGAAGATAAAATAAGATGTGTCTCTAATTCATTAATTGACCCTTGGGCAATATTAAGAAATCTAATGTACTCAGGAGTTGACCTTCTCCCATATCCCTCTGCTATGTTGGCTGGAATAGAAACTGCAGCTCTCCTAATTTGTTGAACCATACCGTATAATTCTTCTTTAGGAAAGAATTTAGTTAAAAAATAACACTTTTCGGCTATATCCATGGCTTTTTGCCAAATTAGTAAGTCTTTAAAATTATTAATATCTGACATTGATGGCAATTATTATTTGGGTGAGGTAGATTTTTTTAGGGAGTAGGGAGTAGGGAGTAGGGAGTAGTAGGGAGTAGGGAGTAGTAGGGAGTAGGGAGTAGGGAGTAGGGAGTAGGGAGTAGGGAGTAGGGAAGAGGGAAGAGGAAAGAGGAAAGAGGGAAGAGGGAAGTCGGAAGTGGGAAGAGGGAAAAAATCCTGTCTACCTGATAGTTAAGAAAAACGCTGTATCCCTATGCTGTCACAATCCTGAAAAAAAAGCAAAATCGGTTCTTCAGTACCTTTTATGCTAAATTTACAGTCAAAAAACTTAGAAAGCTTACTGTATAAGAAAAATTCTGCGATTCAACTCACAAAAAATTGTGAATACGGACTCTTTCCATTACTCCCTACTCCCTACTCCCTACTCCCTACTCCCTACTCCCTATTCCCTCTGATAGTTATGAAAAACGCTGTATCCCTATGCTGTCACAATCCTGAAACAAAAGCAAAATCGGTTCTTCACTGATGGCAATTCTTATTTGGGTGAGGTAAAAATTCTTGGGTTTTAGGGAGTAGGGAGCAGGGAGTAGGGAGTAGTAGGGAGTAGGGAGTAGGGACTTCGGAAGTCGGAAGTGGGAAGAGGGAAAAAATCCTGTCTACCTGATAGTTATGAAAAACGCTGTATCCCTATGCTGTCACAATCCTGAAACAAAAGCAAAATCGGTTCTTCACTGATGGCAATTCTTATTTGGGTGAGGTAAAAATTCTTGGGTTTTAGGGAGTAGGGAGCAGGGAGTAGGGAGTAGTAGGGAGTAGGGAGTAGGGACTTCGGAAGTCGGAAGTGGGAAGAGGGAAAAAATCCTGTCTACCTGATAGTTATGAAAAACGCTGTATCCCTATGCTGTCACAATCCTGAAACAAAAGCAAAATCGGTTCTTCAGTACCTTTTATGCTAAATTTACAGTCAAAAAACTTAGAAAGCTTACTGTATAAGAAAAATTCTGCGATTCAACTCACAAAAAATTTTGAATACGGGCTCTTTCCATTGCTCCCTACTCCCTACTCCCTACTCCCTACTCCCTACTCCCTACTCCCTATTCCCTTCAACCGACCGCAAAATCACTATACCGACGCATAAACGGAGTGTGAAAGGCTAATACAATATCATACTTAGGAATTCCCGCATCAGTCAGCTCATTAGCCACACCATATTCCGTTCCATCGTATTGAATCCAAATTTTGTCATTGATAATATCAATATGAATCAAGCAGCCATAGACACGGCGATGCTCTTCCCAACCCACACTGATAATTTGATAGTGGTCGTTTTCTAGATCAAACGAAGTATAACGGTCTATATCACCAAACGAAGGTTTTATTTTGCTGTAATCGGTCAATATTTTCTTAATCGCTTCACGATACTGGTTTAATTTATCCATTTCACAATTACTTCCTCTTCAGGATCGAAGACTAACAGCTTAACTTGATACTCTTTAATACTAAGTTGAGGGAGTTCTTCACAAAAAAAATCGTCGTAAATGGATAAGGGAACAGCCAAATAAAGTAATCGCTGTGGTTGCTTCAGGCGTAGTACGATCCGGTAATTCAAAAACTGCCCTAAAGCTAAATGAAATTGAAATACACTAGAAGATGAGACAAAGCTTTTAATTTCAACAGCAATTTGCTGATTCTCCTTCTGTGCACCAATTAACCTTTCGGCACCTAAGTCGATATGCAATTGGCGATCGCGTAAATCTAAGGTTAAGGGGTCGTGAGTAATTACCCAATTATCTTGGACAAGCGCTTTTTTAACAACATCATGAAATATATCCTTAGCAGGCATTGCTACATTTATTTTTTATATTCAAGTAGTTCCGCGAGTTCCTTCAACTGAATTTGCTGCATGATGACCCTTGCTGTCACAGCCAACGCCTTGAGTATAGCAGCAATTAGAAGGGAGCAGGGAATGCGCGAATTTAGAATTTATTATCGGGAATAGTCTCGGAACTGTGCGGCCAGTGCAACGGTTTTTGGAGTAGGGAACAGCGGATCTCGGAACAGGAGGAAGTGTGCGGTCAGTGCAACGGTTTTCAGGCAGGTAGCTTCGGAGTAGGGAATAGGGGGGAGTGTCGCCAGTGTGCGGCCAGTGCAATGGTTTTCTCAACTGTGCGTCCAGTGCAACGGTTTTCTGATACCTATTGATAAAAACGGGACTTCGGAGCAAGGGGAGTGTCCCAAGTGTCTCAACTGTGCGGCCAGTGCAACGGTTTTCTGATCACTATTGATAGGAAAAGCGACTTCGGGGGGGGGGGAGTTTCGGAACTATGTGCTCAGTGCAACGGTTTTCTCAACTGTCGAAAGTGTGGGGAGATCGCGAGTCAGCTCAGCGTTCCCTCTTGCCTCTTGCCTCTTGCATGCATGCCTCTTGCCTGTTCCCTGTTCCCTACTCCCAGCTAGAATAAAGTGGACTATAGTTTAGGGTAATCAATCATGGATGCTCCTAAGTCTGAAACCACTCCTCCTCAAAAGCAGTTACGTCCATTTGCACTCTGTCTAGGCCAGTTCAAAGTCCCAGATGATTTTGATGCCCCGTTGCCAGATGAGATTCTAGACGGGTTTGAGCAATAGTGAAACTATAGAATATTTTTGTCAATTTTTCCTTGACCAATGATTAATCAATAGGGAATTGAGAATTAAGAATTGAGAATTAAGAATTAAGAATTGAGAATTGAGAATTGAGAATTGAGAATTAAGAATTAAGAATTGAGAATTGAGAATTGAGAATTAAGAATTGAGAATTAAGAATTGAGAATTAAGAATTGAGAATTGAGAATTGAGAATTGAGAATTGAGAATTAAGAATTAAGAATTGAGAATTGAGAATTAAGAATTGAGAATTGAGAATTAAGAATTAAGAATTTAAAATTAACCATTCTCCCTTCTCCCTTCTCCCTTCTCCCTTCTCCCTTCTCCCTTCTTAATTCTCCCTTCTCCCTTCTCCCTTCTACCTTCTTAATTCTACATTCTTAATTCTACATTCTACATTCTTAATTCTACATTCTTAATTCTACATTCAACTTTCCCTACTCCCTAATAACGACGCCGGGAGACACTAGCTTCACCCAACTTACGCCAGGTATGCCAGCCAACTACTCCATCCACTTTCAAACGGTTGTTGCGTTGGAATTGAGTTACACCTAGGTAGGTATATCGGTCAAAATTGGCGTTAAATTTAACAATGGTGTAGCCCAAGCTGATTAGGATCTGCTGCAAAAATCGCACGGCGTCACCATTGTTACCAGGAGTCAGCACTGGCATAGTCACAGTAGTAATTGTGTCAAGGGTTAGGGATGGTGGGTTATAGGGAGGATAGGGAGGATAGGAATGTTGGGCGTCAACGTTGATGACTTCTTTTGGGCTTTCCATGGATGGGGCGGTTGCCATCCCTAGGTCTTGATTGTCCATAGTTTCTGGTGAATTGGTCATGGATTGGTCATCCGCCATCATGGTTTGGGCAGGATTGGGGATTGGTATTTCTGAGTTGTTTTTCATGATTTGTGCTGAAGTTGTGAATAGGTTAACAAGCGACTATTAAAGGTTTTCAATTGGTTAGGTAGGAGGGAGTAGGGAGCAGGGAGTAGGGAGCAGGGAGTAGGGAGTAGGGTGTAGGGTGTAGGGTGTAGGGTGCGTTAGGGACAGAAAGCCTATGATTTTGAGACTCTTCGCCCCTGTTAAAGCCCGTCCCGTAACGCACCACCATAGGGAATAGGGAGTAGGGTGTAGGGTGTAGGGTGTAGGGTGCGTTAGGGACAGAAAGCCTATGATTTTGAGACTCTTCGCCCCTGTTAAAGCCCGTCCCGTAACGCACCACCATCTGACATACACAAGATTTTTTCCCTATTGCCTATTACCTTTTGCCTAAACTCCAAATATGGCATTTCTTGCAGTTATGAGCTACAGTCTTCTTTGAGGTTGATTCCCTGTCTTGATTTAGGGCATCACTGTTCCCGATTCCCGATTCCCTGTTCCCTGTTCCCTTAACCATCACTATTGTAAGCTTCAGAAATTACAGGTGGTATTTCGGCAAGAGCTCCCTTTGTTTTCCTGTTGAATAACCCGTAACTATAACAATTTTCAATCGTAAGTGAAAAATACCTCTCTAGACAGTGGATACTACAGGGAATCGGGAATGCGCGAATTTAGAATGCGCGAATTTAGAATTGGGAATCGGGAATCGGGAATCGGGAATCGGGAGTCGGGAATCGGGAGTCGGGAATCGGGAGTCGGTGGAAGAGTATGGGCTGTGATACGGAAATGCGATCGCATCTAGCTGTGGTCTCGAAAATGCGATCGCATCTAGCTGTGGTCTCGAAAATGCGATCGCATCTAGCTGTGATCAGTAAATGCGATCGCATCTAGCTGTGATCAGTAAATGCGATCGCATCTAGCTTTGATCAGTAAATGCGATCGCATCTAGCTGTGATCGGTAAATGCGATCGCATCTAGCTGTGATCGGTAAATGCGATCGCATCTAGCTGTGATCAGTAAATGCGATCGCATCTAGCTGTGATCAGTAAATGCGATCGCATCTAGCTGTGATCGGTAAATGCGATCGCATCTAGCTGTGATCGGTAAATGCGATCGCATCTAGCTGTGATCGGTAAATGCGATCGCATCTGGCTGTGATCGGTAAATGCGATCGCATCTAGCTGTGATCAGTAAATGCGATCGCATCTAGCTGTGATCGGTAAATGCGATCGCATCTAGCTGTGATCGGTAAATGCGAACGCGCCCCGCGTGACAAGCAGGTCAATCGCACATAGCTGTGGTGGGTAAAAGCGAACGCGCCCCGCGTGACAAGCAGGTCAATCGCGTAGCGTGACAAGCAGGTCAATCCCATCTAGCTGTGATCAGTAAAAGCGAACGCGCCCCGCGTGACAAGCAGGTCAATCGCGTAGCGGCTCTTTTGGAGCATCGCGTAGCGTGACAAGCAAGTCAATCGCACTTACTATTCCCTGTTCCCAGATCCGCTGTTCCCAGATCCGCTGTTCCCTCTCCATCAAAAAATTGTTACAAAAATTTTCAAAATATGTTATAATTATGCAATTTTTATGCTATTCTAGAAAAAGGAACACTCAAAAGGAGATAAGTGAAGAGCCAGCCCACAGATGTTAGAGCGTCACGGGCTGGCTCTGGGTCTCCCACTCAAAAGGAGGTAATTTTATTATGTCGTACAGTCAACGCCTATACCCATGGGCAATCGTTCGCTTGTTACCACAGATGCAACGAGTCGTTGTCGCTCGTTTCCGTAACCGATCCAATGCGGAGGGTCATATGACAGCTCTTAAACGGCTGATGCCCGAGGCTGAATTTGTGATTATTTTTGATGTTCCTAATCCTATTGGTGAAGAAGAATCTTCAGAATGAAGAATGTAGAATTGAGAATGTAGAATTGAGAATGTAGAATTAAGAATGGATAATTACCAATTCGCGCATTTTAAATTATTAATTCTTAAATCAAAAAGGTTGTTCGCCTTTGGTGTTAGGTGAAGGGGAGGTTGTTTGTAAGAATGGAGAATGGTGAAGGCAGAATGGTGAATTCTTCATTCTAAATTCTTCATTCTAAATTCTTCATTCTAAATTCAAAAATACTGATCCACCTCGTTAAGACCGGGAGGAACCTGGTTTGCCTGACGAATTTCACGACTTCCAACCCCAACTACTGCGAGAAACCTGCCAACCTCCCAACTATCCCAGGGAGGAGATGTTCATTGCTACAAACCTGAATGTATATTACAACAGTCGTCATTACTTATGGCATAAGCGACCAGATTGGTTTCTGGTATTAGATGTAACTCCTGCTGAAAAACAAGAAGACCTGCGCTGGAATTATGTGGTTTGGCAGGAAGGAAGAGCGCCATTTTTGGTAGTGGAACTCCTATCACCAGGTACCGAAGCTGAAGATTTAGGACAAACCCTAAGGTCTGCCAACAAGCCACCAAGCAAATGGCAAGCTTATGAGCAGTATATGCGCATTCCTTACTATGTGGTCTTTGACCGTTATGAAAACCAGTTGCGAGTGTTTCAATTAATGCCCACCCAGTATCAGGAAGTAGAACTTTCTGAACCTAAATTTTGGATTCCAGAACTGGAATTAGGGTTAGGAGTCTGGCTTGGGAAATATCAAGAAACACAAGGGTTGTGGCTGCGTTGGTATGATGGAGTTGGTAATTGGATTGAGACTTCAGCAGAACGGGCAGAACAAGAACGCCAACGGGCAGAACAGGAACGCCAACGGGCAAAACAAGAACGCCAACGGGCAGAACGATTGGCAGAAAAATTGCGTACCCTTGGCATCAATCCCGATGATTTATAGCGCTACGCGCAAGTCAGAAGTGAGAAGTCAGAAGTCAAAAGTAAGCTAGGAGTAGGTTTCGGAGTTTAGAAGCGATGCAGCGCGGTCTTGGGAAGGCAGCGCGGTCTTGGGGGTCCCCCCCATGAGCGACTGCCGTGGTTTCCCCCACTCGCGCTTTGCATGGCTGACAATGTCAAACATCTTAATGGGTAGTGCTATATAGGAGTAGTCTATGGGAACATCAAAATCCCCACCGATGGTAATTCCACATGATGTGCTGGCAGTTTTGCAGGTATTGTCGCCAAAGCAACGTCAATTAGTGTTTGACTTTGCTGAGTTCTTGCTCCAAAAGCAAAGAAAATCCGAAAGTGAAGAATCGGCTGATAGTCCGCCAATACCTGGATAAGTTGACGCTTCTGAATAGGTGGGCATTGGGCTAGAATCAAAACAATGGGTTTATAATGCTGAGTCGGTTATGAGTGTTGTAATTTCTGATGAGTTGTTGCAAGCTGCTAAACTATCGGCAGCCGATTTGAAGCTTGAGATTGCCATTATGCTATATAAACAGAAAAGAATTAGTATTGGTAAAGCCCGTGAGCTAGCTGGCATGCACCTAATTGAATTTCAACAAGCACTCTCTAATCGGAGCATTTGTATCAATTATGACCGTGAAGATTTTCAACAAGACATTCAAACATTGAAGGAATTGGGCGATATATGATCGTGGTTAGTAACACATCACCCATTACTAATTTATCAGCGATTCAAAAAATTGATATACTGCGGCAGCTCTATGGAGTGTTGATAATTCCTCAAGCGGTTTACAATGAGATGGTAGATCTACCATACGAGGTTCCAGGGTCGGAAGAAGTGCAAACTCTATCCTGGATTCAGACTCGACAAGCTACGAATCGTAGCTTGGTTGCAGAACTTAGGCTTGAAATTGATGCAGGAGAATCTGAAGCGATCGCTTTAGCAATTGAACTCAACGCCAATCGATTACTGATTGATGATTATCAGGCAAGAGTAATTGCATCTCGGTTTGGATGAAAATTTACAGGTATTCTGGGATTGCTTTTAGCTGCCAAGAAACAGGGATTGATTACAGCAGTGAAACCGATTGTCGATGATCTAATCAATCAAGCCGGATTTAGAGTGAGCGATCGCTTGTATAGAGAGATTGTGCAGATGGCTGATGAAGTGCTCGAAGAATAGCTGCTTAATTAAAAAAGTCGGCTCTTATAGAGTAGTTATGATAAATTAATAGCTATAATTTTTTCATAGTACCGACTCCCGATTCCCGACTCCCGATTCCCGATTCCCTAATGCCATCAACCCAGAATATGGAAGAATTAACCTTATTACGTCAACTCATTGAAGAAAGAAACTATCATAAAGCCTTAGAAATTGTTGATGAACTAGAAGAAATGTCAAGGGAGGATAAACTAAATAAAATTTATAGCTATGCAGTCATATTATTATTACATTTAATCAAACAAGAAGTAGAAAAACGCACTACCCGCTCTTGGGAATTTTCTATTTATAATGCCAGCAAAAATATTAAACGAGTGAACAAACGGCGAAAATCAGGGGGATATTATGCCAATCAAGAGGAATTATTAGAAATTTTAACCGATGCCTTTGAGACAGCCCTCAAAAAAGCAGCATTAGAAGCCTTAGAAGGCAGATATACAGATAGTGAACTCAAAGAAAAGATTGACGAAGATAAAATTAAAGAGAAAGCTCTAGGTTTAATTTGTTAACAAGAGGGAGTAGGGAGTAGGGAGCAGGGAGCAGGGAGTGTGGGGAGATGGGGAGATGGGGAGATGGGGAGATGGGGAGTCAGATTAGTTTTCCCTCTTGCCTCTTGCCTCTTGCCTCTTGCCTCTTGCCTGTTCCCTATTCCCTGTTCCCTATTCCCTACTCCCTATTCCCTCTCACCACTGTCATCAAAAACTCCGCCAAGGTTACCCCATCGACCCCCAACTCACTCCGCTCCTGAGCCGCTAAAATTCCTGCTTGGGCATGCCACCAGGCTGCCGTTGCCACTATTGCCTCCAAAGGATGCTCAGACAGAACTGGCTGAGCCAATAAGCCTCCCACTAATCCCGTGAGGACATCGCCACTCCCCCCTCGGGCTAGAGCTGGTGTACTTTCAGGAATCAGCCAAACCGAGCCCATAGGATTTGCGATCGCACTCCTGGCTCCTTTTAACAACACCACAGACCGACTCAGTTGGGATGCCTTCCGCACCGCCTTGACTCGATCCGGTAACAGTTCTGCCGAATCAGGAAATAAACGTCGGAACTCTCCAACATGAGGCGTTAACACGGTCTGGCCTAGACGCTTCAACAAAGTGGGAATAGTGATCAGTTCCGCCAGGATATTTAAACTATCCGCATCCAAAACCATTGGGCATTGGGCAGCTAAAACCCCTTGCACTATATCCTTAGCATCCTTTGTTAAACCAGGACCACATGCGATCGCATTATAAGTCTGATTTGAAGCCTGATAGCTACCAGAGGGTTGGTGTAACTTCTCTAACACTAACTCAGGCAAAAATGCAATAGCACCCGCCGTCGTTTCTGGGCAACCAATTACCACTGCTTCTGGCAAGTGACTGACCACTAGCAATTTGATAGACTCCGGCACTGCCATCGAAAGCATCCCCACCCCACTAGCACGAGCCCCTAATCCCGCCAGAATTGCTGCCCCTGAATACTGTCTAGAGCCACAAATCAGCAACAGATGACCCTGTTGGTACTTATGAGTTACCTTAGGGCGAGGTAAGGGTAAAAAATGTTTCGCAACAGTTTTTGTCACTCTGAGCAAATCTGGTGGTTCACCTAAAATTGACCAAATATCCTTGAGGGGAATACCAAAATCAATTAACTCAGCTTCACCAATATAATCCAACCCTTGGTCTTGGAGAAACCCCAACTTCCACAACCCTAAGCACAATGTCCGGGTAGCCCGAACCGCGATGCCCAAAACTTCCCCAGTATCAGTATGTAATCCCGAAGGTAAATCAATACTCACCACCGGTTGTGACCATTGATTCAACAGCTCAACCGCCTCAGCGATACTACCAGAAAGCGATTGGCCGTAGGCCACGCTTCGCGATCGCGTCAGTCCAAATCCGAACAAACCATCAATAATCAGGTCACAATCATACAGCGGTTCAATTTCTTCATAAAAAGGAATCCCCAAGCTAACCGCATACTGAGCATGGTAGTTAGTCAATTCCTTCAGTTTAGACAAAGGACGGTAAATGTGGATCTCATACCCCTGTAAATAAAGTTCACGAGCAACAACTAACCCATCGCCCCCATTATGACCAGGACCAACTAACACACCCACTCGCCTATTCTCAGCACAGGGATAAAGGGTTTGAATAGAGCGAGTAATCAATCCTGCCACCTTTTCCATCAACGCTGCTACAGGCATCCCCGCCTCAAAGATGCGCCCTTCAATCTGACGCATCTGCTCAGCAGTTACCACCACTTGCTCAATTACTTCTCGCCGATTCTCAGACTCCATCAATTCTTAATTATTAAGTGTCCGACAAAAGTAAAATTAACTCTTGAAATAGGGAACAGGGAACAGGGAACAGGGAACAGGGAAAACAGAGAGGTACTTTTAGGAATTTTACACAAGTCAATACAGCGAGATTTATTCTTGTCCAGCTACTTAACTGTTAATTTTTTAACCTTAACCCTTCAACCGCGTCACCTTAACCCTTCAACCTTCAAGCAACTCACCTTCAAGCAACTCACCTTCAAGCAACTCACCTTCAACCCACTAACCTTCAACCTTCAACCCACTAACCTTCAACCCTGAGCTCCTACCGACCAAAATACACCCGTGCATCCCAACCAGCAGAGCGCAAACGATTACTCCAACGTTCTGCATCACCCCGCTTTTTAAACGGACCAACAGCAACATGTTTACCTCTTGGGGCATCTCGTTGGCTGACTAAATCCTGGGCAATCCCAATTTTAACCAATTCCGTGACCATCTCTGGTAACCTCTGAGCATTTCCAGGAATAGCCACAAAATAGCTCCTACCCCTGGATTCTCCTGAATCCCCTGGATTAGAACCAGAAGTGACAGCACCACGGTTCGCCAAATCTAATCCTGTTTCTGGATACACCAAACGGGAGCCATAGGTGATTGAGCCATCAGATGAGAAAGTTGCTATGTTGCTCAGATTTGTAGCACCATTATCAAATACTTGTTGTGCAATTGTTGTGATGCGGGCTGGAATTCCCAAAGCTTCCAAAGCCTGGAGACGAGACTGAGCATTGTAGCGATCCATAAATGTACCTGCTTGAATCACCCCCTCTCCCTCGCGCACAAACGCTTGTGGTTCAATTGCTTGTACTTGGGATAACAACCAATCACTATCGCCCACCACATCAACCCGATAGAGATTAGCGATGGGTATTGATCTATTAGTTCTTGATGGATTAGTTATTGATGGATTAGTTATTGATGGATTAGTGTCGTTAACGTTTAACTCAGGTGGTAATGGTGTATTTGGTGTATTGCTTGACCGATTGGGTGAGGCGGTCGGCAAAATTAAAGGGGAAGTATTAACCGATGGTAGAGAAGATGGCCTCATAGTTGGTAGAGGTTCCCCAAAAAATCTCGGTTCTGGTGAAGTTTGGGCACTAGCTGGCGTAAGGTCCCCCATAACTGTTTGCCCAGTCAGTAGTAACAGTAGCCAACCAGTTACCTTAATCAGTGTTTTAGGATTTCTGAATTGCTCAGACATTATGCTCATAATTGGTATTGCCCTCTAGTATAATGAGTAGGTTAAATTAATTTAAATTTACCCGTCAACCCTCAACAAATGAAGAAAATCCTGTCAAAATGGGTAATCTTACCGCTGATAATTCTCTGCATTATAGCCTGTGGCAGCAGTAACCTAGATGGAGTAACCACCGTTACTCTCGGTGGTTGGCAAAGCAGCCCTACTGAAAAACAATTACTAGAGAAGGTACTAAAGGAATTTGAAGCTAAACATCCCAAGGTAAAGGTTAAGCTTGAAGTCATCACTGGTCAGTACATGGATGTAATCAAAACCCGATTAATTGGTGATGCAGCTCCAGATGTCTTTTATTTAGATGCCTATGAAGCCCCATTACTAATGATTCATGATGTTTTGGAGCCTTTGGATGACTACATTAAGCGCACTGATAATTTTGATGTAGCTGACTTTGAACCCTCTCTGTTTAAAGCATTCCAATATAATGGAATAATCTACGGATTGCCTAAAGATTTTTCCACCCTTGCCCTTTTTTACAATAAGCAATTATTCAAACAAGCTAATTTAACTCAACCACCCCAAACTTGGGAAGAATTACGGGATTATTCCCAAAAACTAACCTTTGATAAGAATCGCGATGGCAGGAATGAACACTATGGTTTAGGAATTAATCAGGAACTGGCTCGTCTCTATTTTTTAATTAAAGCCTTTGGCGGTAAGTTAGTTGACAATAACGGCTATGCTACCTTTGCCACTCCTGAAACTTTTAAAAGTCTTCAAACTGTCATTGACCTATACCGAAACTACCAGTCTGCTGCCTTACCCTCAGACGTTGGCGCTAGTTCTGGTAGCGAAATGTTTGGTCAGGGTAAAACCGCAATGGTAATTGAAGGTAGCTGGGCTATTCCTTATCTCAAAGACACATTTCCTAACATTAAATTCGCCACCGCTGAAGTTCCCTCCTTAGGTAGTAAAAAAGGAACCATGGCTTATACCGTTGCTTATGTTATGAACAAGCAAGCTCAACATAAAGAAGCAGCTTGGGAACTCATTTCCTATCTTACCGGCAAAGAAGGAATGAAAGCTTGGGGAAAAGCGGGACTAGTACTACCTTCTCGGGTCTCTGTGTTATCGGAACTAGGCTATAAAAACAATCCCCTCTATGCTCCTTTTCTTAAAGGAGCCGCCTATGCAACCATTTGGCAGGCTGGGGAAACCTTGCCAACCATTCAAACCCATTTCGATAATCAATTTCTGAGTACCTTACTGGGTGATCAATCCTTAGAAAGTGCTATGAAGAAAGCCCAAGAAGCAGCTAATGAAGAAATTCGAGCAGGTGATTATTAACTAAGTTTTAGGGAGTCGGGAGTCGGGAGGGTGGGGCGGGGGCGCGGGAGGTGTGGGGAGATGGGGAGATGGGGAGATGGGGAGATGGGGAGATGGGGAGATGGGGAGATGGGGAGATGGGGAGTTAAATCAGCAATTAGTGTAGTAATTTTTATCTCTGTTTCTTCCTATTTACCATTCGCTGTTCCCTATTCGCTGTTCCCTGTTCCCGATTCCCGATTCCCGATTCCCGATTCCCGATTCCCTGTTCCCTATTCCCTATTCCCTATTCCCTATTCCCTATTTCCTAACTTAAAATAAATCCTCAGTGCCCCATCCTGGTCCTTTCTGTGCGGCTCTGATCACAAATGCCGCTATTTTCTCGATTTCCTCCTGTGGTATCCAACTCTCTTCGACTTCGCGGCACGAGAAGCTTTCCTCGGTACCATCATAGGTCATCGGTTGCCTCATAAAAGCAATGAAACCATTGAGATTATCCCGAGGTGGTGTTGCCTTAGCTAGCCTCTCCAGAGATAGAGACACAGTGGGATCAATGAGATTAGCTCCTCCCACATGACACCTCTGGCAATTTTCGGAAAATAAGTTTTGACCAACAGACAAGTCTTCGCCGTCAAACTGCTTAGTCTCTCCCTTGACATCTACAGCAATCGCTACAGGTTCTGCTACGTCTAGGTAGCGCCTGACGTAGTCGTTAACTGGAACCTGGGCTGGTGAACTAACCGTGCATGTCTCTAGGAAGAACACCAGAACAACTAGCAGCAAATAACGGATTGATACGAATAGACCTCTTGCCAAACTAGTTTTTTGATACTTTTCCCGTGAATTGTTGTCCACTGTTCCCAACTTCTCAAAGAAGTCTAATAATCTACGGAGCATTGAGTATTTAAAGTGATATGTACTGATTGAGCAACAGGGCAGCGGCTTCTTCTATTAGCGAATCAGGTCTAGTTAAAGAAGCTAGGGTTATTGATTTTGGTTAACCCCTAACTCCTAACCCCTAACCCCTAACTGCCAAAAGAAGAAGCCTCTGCCCTTGCTGCTTAAATAAGCATAAAGCCTTTCGCTTCGTGCTTTCTAACCTCTGTACAAACAACAATTAGTTACAGACTTTACCACAACCCCACGTATCAGGTCTCTGGTTGATCTCATAGAGAATATAACCAGCCATATTACGGAGGTCATCTTGGGAGACGTTCCTCATATAGACAAAAAGATCAGCACTCTTAGTGCTTGGATGAAATTCATAAATCTCTGTTTCCCCGTCGTAGGTGGTAGGATTGTTCATATAGTCTATGATACCATCCAGGTTATCACGGGGTGGTGTTGCCAATTCTAAGTCCTCAGCACCAAGAGTAACGTTAGGGTCAGTTTTAGTGTAACCCCCTTTGTGACATTGAGAACATACAGTGTTAAACAGGCGTAAGCCTTTAACAATCTCTTTGTTACTCATCACCACCGTGTCACCTGCTTCATTGGAAGGTACGGTGCGGAGCTCTTTAGACAGGTCAAGGGCTGCTGAACTGCCCACTGCAATTTGAAAGGCAAAGAATAGGGTTGCCGTGATCAGCAAGATAAATCGCTTCATTTTTGATTCTCCTCTAAACTAAAAATGTGGCTCATATGGGATTAGTTTTTCAAAACAGCATTAACTGATTCCCTGCACATTCTCTCGCTGAGGGGGATCTGAGTCAACCAATCACGGCTATCGAACTCAGGTATTACCGATTACCAATTAGCCATTACCCTTTGTTTGAGACAAAATCTTTAATATAACAGCCTTGGCATCTTCTAGAGGCAGATGGGTGTCTTGATTTTTGTAAGCAATGCCCAACTGCTGGCATAGATCGAATACCTCTTCTACCCGAAGGTCATACTCGGCAGCAATTTCCACAATTGATAGGTCTGCAAAGCCCATAATAACTAAACCCTATAATAACTAAGGAACAGGGGGAGTGTGGGAGTTGTGGGGGCAAGAGGCAAGAGGCAATAGGCATGCTAGCAAGAGGCAAGACGGAATATTATCAAACCATCTGACTTCCCATCTCCCCATCTCCCCATCTCCCCATCTCCCCACACTTCCCACCCTCCCCACCCTCCCCACACTCCCTAATCCCTACTCCCTACTCCCTACTCCCTGCTCCCTAATCCCTACTGCTTTTGGCAGGGAAACCGCTACCGGTATAGTAGCCTGGGGTTGATGGAGGCGAATCAGCTGGGCTAGGGTTTTTTTCAACTGGGTGCGAGGTACAATGGCATCAACAAAGCCGTGGTCTAGCAGATATTCAGAGGTCTGGAAATTATCCGGTAGCTTTTCTCTTAGGGTCTGCTCAATCACTCGTCGTCCAGCAAATCCAATTAATGCCTTCGGTTCCGCTATGATAATATCCCCTAACATGGCAAAACTGGCAGTCACCCCACCGGTGGTAGGATGAGTAAGAACTGGAATGTAGAGTAGTCTGGCTTGACGATGGCGTTCCAAGGCACCAGAGATTTTGGCCATTTGCATCAGGCTTAACATCCCTTCCTGCATTCTGGCTCCACCAGATGCACAAACAATTACAACCGGTAGCTGTCGCTTGGTTGCTTCTTCTATCAAACGAGTCAGTTTTTCCCCAACTACCGAACCCATACTACCGCCCATGAACCGGAAGTCCATTACTCCCAAAGCAATGGGCAAATTCTCTAGTTGACCGGTGCCAGTTTGTACGGCATCTGTGAGCTTAGTTTTTTCTTGGCTGTCTCGCAAACGATCACTATAGGATTTGCGATCGCAAAACTTCAGGGGATCCGTCGGATGTAGGTGTTCATCCAGTGATATCCAGGTCTGATGGTCAATCAGCTGGCGGATCCGCTCGTCACTAGGGACTCGCATGTGATGGCCACATTCACTGCAAACCATTTGATTAGCTTGCAGGTCTCTGGCGTAGGATAGAACTCCGCAAGCTTCACACTTTTTCCATAGCCCATCAGCAATCTCCCGTTCTTGAGGTTGTTTAGGGGTTGGTTCAATTTTTCGTCTATTTGCAAACCAATCGAATAGAGACATAAAAATTATTAAGTTAACGTACTATCTAAATTTTTTTAGCTATAGTCTGATTTTTATGATTGTCCTGCCTGCTCTTCTTCTGGGGAACTCAACAAGAGTAAGGCTGTCCATTGATCTGGTGAGCGAACTTGTAAAGCCGCAGGACTACCTGCACCTAAATAAGACATGATCCCAATATCAATAATCCGACTTGGAATATCATGAGCGGCTAGCACCTGCTGCATCAGCTCGGCTTCCCAGCGAAGATTGGTAGTTCTGATTGTTATCCAAGACACAGGCTAATATAGCAAAGGGAACAGGGAACAGCGGATCTGGGAACTTCGGATCAATAATTATCAGAATTCCTACACGGATTGCTATACCAATAGGATTCCAAAGATTTTTCAGAGCCGTTCAATTTCATCTATCTATATAGCATTTATCAAGTGGGTGAGGGACTTTCGTCTTAGGTTTTAGGGAGTCAGGAGTCGGGAGTGGCGTTGATTAAAATTTAATTTACCTCATATAATTTACCTCATAATAATTATAAGTAACGCTATATAGTTCTATTTATATTTGTAGGTTATGCTTTATAATTGATAGTTAGTTATAGTTAAGATTAAGATAGTAAATTAACTGTTATAGGTTTACTGTTATAGGTTTACTGTTATAGGTTTACTGTTATAGGTTTACTGTTATATAGTGTTTCTCATAGCAATGAGGTACAAAGGATTTTTTCCCACTTCCGTTCCCCCCTTATTAAGGGGGGTTAGGGGGGATCCCTTTTCTGACTTCCCTACTCCCTACTCCCTACTCCCTACTCCCTAAAACCTAGATGGAGCATTCTTCAACCGATAATGTTTAGCTAAATGGGAAAAATAGTTCTAGGTAAGTGGACACTATTAATTTACCCCAAAGTAGGGTCAATCCTGCTCCCAAGGCTAGAAAAGGACCAAATGGCATTGGCTGTTTGCGATTCATCCAACCCAGGGCAATGGCTGCGCCACCAGCAAACGCCCCTACACCACAAGCGATGAAACTAGCCAAGAGCAAATACTTCCACCCTAACCAAGCTCCCATCATCGCCGCTAGTTTAGCATCTCCTCCCCCCATAGCAGATTGACCAAAGGCAATCGAACCCCCAAAGGCAATCAGGTCAAACAACCAAATCCCTAAGACTGCACCTACCACCCCAGTCATTAATTGAGGAATTATTGCTATGGGTTGAGACCCCTCCAAAAAACCAGTAGTTCCTTGAAATACTAAACCAGCCACTAATCCAGACTGAGTTAGGGCATTCGGTAGGGTCATAGTATCGATATCAATCAGAGCCAGAGTCAACAACCAGCTCAAAAACGCCCAATACCCTAGGGTTTGCCAACCCCAACCATACATCCAGAAAACTAGTAAAAACAGTAAACCGGTTATGGCCTCTACTAGGGGATAGCGGCTGGAAATCTTGGTATTACAGTGACGGCAACGTCCTTTTAAGCACAGCCAGCCCATTACTGGAACATTCTCTCGCTTTCCCAGCTTATGTAGACAATGGGGACAGCGGGAGGGGGGCCAAAGGATGGATAAACCAGCAGGTAGTCTGTAAACGACTACATTGAGAAAACTGCCAATAGATGCACCGATAGCGAAAACTATTGCGAAAGCTATTAACGTTGTCAAGGCAGCGGATACTCCCACCATATCCTGTGTCACTTCCTAATTGCTATTGCTCTATACCATAGAAGTAAGACCAATGACCGATTTCCTTAATATTTATTAATAAAAGTCCCCTTCTAGTTGACTCAAAGGCACAAAGCATTCAGTTGGTAGAAGGATAGGTCTCTGACTAAAGATTAACTTTCCTCTGAGGGTATATCTGTCAATGGCTACACCAGATGGCTGTTCATCTTGGTATGGATGAACTTCGTAGTAAACCCGGTAGATATGCTTAGCTGCTCTCAAAACCGTAGGGTCTATCAGCTTCGGTAGCTCAATCCGAGTTTGGTAGTTTTCTTGTCTTTGCTGTGATGTATACACCACACTTTTTACCCTATTATTTCAGTTTGACTTT
>NZ_JAAHHW010000086.1 GCF_010692325.1 Moorena sp. SIO3I8
CGATGTCACGCTTGCACTTTTCTTTCTGAGTACCTGCATCGATGTCCCGACCACTACCGTTGGGGAACTTTTTATAGATAGCATCAACAGCTTCTTGAGCTACAGCGTCGTAGTTACCTGCCAACTTTTCAGCAGCTTCCATACGAGCAGCAGAACGTTGCAAGCTACCTTGAACTGATTCTAGGTCAGAAGCGCTAGGAAACCGACCTCCTAGGTCAGCGGAAGCAACAACAGTGGTTAACACTGATTTCATAATTAAGATATCTCCTGTCTTAAAATTGATTTCGGCAAAAGGTCAGTGTAATTGAAATTCTCCTGAGCAGGGAGACTAGCTAATAGCACTGCCGACTGCATCGAAGTAGCTACCGACTTCTGCAGCCAAAGAGGAACAATCACCACTAGTAACAGACTCTTTGCGTTGAGATGCAGTGTTGGTAACAAAAGCCACAGCAGCAGCCTTCATGATGCCAACAGCCCGGCCAGTATTACCAGTGGGAACGCCCAAAGCAGCGTAGGTTTCCTTAAGACCATTCAAGCAGCGGTCAGCCAGTACAGAACTATCTCCGCTGAGAACGGCGTAGCACACATAACGCAAGACGATTTCGCCATCACGTAGACAAGCAGCCATCTTGCGGTTGGTGTAAACACCGCCACCAGGAGCAGTTAAACCAGGGCTTTCGCAAACGATACCAGCAACTGCATCAGTAACGATACAGCTAGCATTGCTGGCGATAAAATTCACAGCATCAAGGCGCTTGTTGCCATCAGCAACAAATCCCTTCAGAGCTTCTAAATCAGCACCGCCAACAAATCCACCTGCGGAATCGGCAGCAACTACGGCTTTTGAAAAAGCGTCTAGCATTAAAATCTCCTTATCAATAACAAGGACTTAAAATTATTGGTCTTGTCGTTCATGAATTGACTAACCAATTTAGACGATAAAAGCTGTTTGACACTCTAGTCCCATTTATGAGAAACAAAGCAACAAAACATTACAAAAATTTCCGTCTATCAGTTTAATTGTATACTTTTGTATCAATAAACCTTTAACTGTTTGGTTCAATGCTAAACAGTATCGTCAAGATCAGGGTCAATACCTGCTGCTCGTAGCTGCTCAGCCAACCGAGCCGCTCTTGCTAAAGCCGCTTGAGTTCGTTGGCGCTCCTGCTCCACTATAGACTCTGCTTGTTCAGCACGTTGTCGCTCTTGTTCAGCTCTTTCCCTTTCTAGAACAGCTCGTTCATCACCAATCAACAACAGATTTCCTTCCTCATCCCACCACCTTAGCCATAGTTGAGTTTGATTCTGATAACTTCCTTGCCATAAGCCTAGTTCTACACCCAAGGGTGAAATATAATAATGCCCTCGTTCATTAGGGGTTAATTTCTGATAAAACCCACTGACCAAGGTATAGACTTCAAGAGAGCTGTTGTTTATTTGATAAATACCATAGTAGGGAATTCGGATAATTTGCTCATATACCCAAAACTTCCCTGGCTTAGTTACTTCTCCTTGAGTCGAGAGGGATAATGGGGTTTTGTCCCGTTCTTCATCCCCATTGCCACTGGCAAATTCTAAAGCAATTAATGGTGCTATATGTTCCCGCCACACCACATAGGAGCGACGAATTTTACCGTCTAGCTGAGGAGGGACATTGGGAACATAAAACCAATCAGGTGCTTCGGCTCCTTTTTCAGGTGGATCAGTTTCTCGCCAGTATATACCACAGTCTTGCCCAATAGCATATTCTCCATCAGGATGTCGCTGTTGTAATATCTCTCCAATCGAATCCGTTAGAATTATACTTTGGGGATGCTCTTGAAAGTTTTTCACAAATGTTCCATCTGACTCCGGTAGCTGGGTGTGGTCAGGAAAGGGAGGAGGTAATTTGACTCGAGGTACTGTCTCAGTCATGATCTGGCCTAGACTATGGCGGTGATAATCTCTATATTATCCTGGCTGCAAAGCGTGTGATAGGCGATCCCAATTACCAATTACCAGAGCATGGTATTAGTGCTTAGTACACTAAAGATGCTCTTCCAAGGTGACTAATGACTAATCCTAATGATTAATGACTAGTAACTGCTTTAGTAACTGCTTTCTCCCGAATCAACCAATCTGAATCATTAGCTGCCAGCTCTTGAGCACTGGTATCCCCTAACTGCTCTAATGCGATTAAACTGGCATATTTCAAGTTAAAAATCTTGGTATTGAGGCTGTCTTTGAGTAAGGGAATTGCCCGTTTATCCCCTAAATTCCCCAAGGCAATAGCAGCAGCAGCACGGGATTTTTGAAACTGGGGTGCTTTATTGTGTAAGGCTTCCACTATCAAATCGTAGGCATCAGCGTATTTGAGCCAGCCTAAGAGTTTGACCACATGGTAGTGAGCACCATAATCGTTATGGGCTTTGTCAGCATAGGTAGCCAGTAGGGCTTCAGCGACAGCATCTGGGGATAACTTCAGCAGAGTTTTACTGCCTAGATAACACCGCCCAAAATCTGTATGGTATAGCTCGTTAATCAAGAATTCTAAACTGGGCATTTGGTCATATTCATGAACCAGCTCTAGGTGATCAGGATGATCACGAATCACTTGATCGAGTGATGGTTCGATCTCCTCAAAGGTGATATTACCGGCTGGCAACCCAGCCTCTGCCAAGAGGCGAATTCCTCGTATTCGAAAGACCATGGAAATGGGACAGGTCGCAATTTTAGGAATTCCTTGGTAGTATCGGGCATCAATCAGGTCTTGAATACAGGCTCGTCGGGCATTGACACTAGAGTGTTGTAGGAATGCCATCACTTTGTGCATTTCGGTGGTATCCCCTGTGAACCGACAAACCGTTGCGATCGCAGCACTGGCTATGGGTTCATTATCGGATTTAGTAAAGGTCTTAATCTTCTCAAGGGCTGGTTTATAGTCCAGTGCTGCCAGAGTTTGGATAATCACCCGATAAGTCTGACCTGGTTTCTCCAGTAGCTGGGCAATTTCTTCGAGAATTTCGGGATCTTGAGTGCCAATTTCCCCAATTGCCCAGACAGCATTTTCCACCGTGTAACAATCCTCATCCCCTAGACATGAGCGAATGATGGGTAGGGCTACAGAGGCTTTCAGACGACCTAAACTTTCTACTGCCTTGCGTCGAGCGATACGATGGTACATTTCTGAGTTGTGCTCTTGCACCGTTTCCATCAGGGCATTGATTGAGCGGTCGGTGTCAAAGTTAATTAAATGGGATGCAGCCAGATAGCGATCAGATGGGTCTTCCAGCTGCTCTAAGGGGGTCTTTAAAAGTGCGATCGCTTGATCTTCGGTCAAATTAAATATATTGGCAAAACGTTTATCCATCAGTGATTTAGTAGTTATTTAGTAGTTATTTAGCAATTAACAATAGGTTTTACTAAGTAGTTTAGTTGGTTTTCCCCCCTAACTTCCCAAAACAATTAGGGGACTCTTTGACGGTACTCAACCAATTCAGGCAAAGCAACGTACTAAGAGTCCCCAGGTGCTGATCGAAATGTTAGTCAATCAGCGACGGATTTTAACCGTGATCTCCTTAGGACAGGGAGTTGATTACATAGTCGAGGTAAGTTTTGTACTCAACCAAAGCTTGAGGAGACATGTCACGAGGAGCACAACCGCGATCGCGAGTGAACTCAAGAGCTGCGATATAGGGAGGGGTAGGTAGGTTCAAAGAACGGTAAACTTCACGCTGACCAGCAATACCCCACTCATCTAGAGGACCAGTACCGCCAACAACCAAGCAGTAGTTGATCAAGCGTAGGTAGTGACCGAGATCCCGGTAGCACTTGTCAACTTTGACTTGAGAATCCCCAGCTTCACCAGATTCTTTCAGGTAAGGATACTTCTTAAAGCAAGCATCACCAGCTTCTTTGGTTACAGCATCAATGCCAGCTGCTAGCTTTTCAGCAGCTTCCATACGAGCAGCAGCCCGTTGCAGGCTACCTTGAACAGACTCAAGGTCAGAGCTGCTAGGGAAACGGCCTGCCGCATCCGCAGCAGTAACAACTGTGGTTATAACTGATTTCATCTTTATATATCTCCTGAATGGGTTTTGACAAAGATTATACTTAGCTTTTCGCTTTCCCAGCTCGCTTTGGCAGGAGCTTGGTTATCTTAGGCAAAAGGGAAAGACTAGCTGATAGCAGCAACTACTGCGTCGAAGTAACCAGCAGTTTCAGCAGCTAAGGAGGAACAATCCCCGGAAGTGAGTTCAAACTTGCGCTGGCTAGCGGTGTTGTTAACGAAAGCAACTGCAGCCGCTTTCATGATTCCAACAGCACGAGCTGTGGAGGTAGTGGGTACACCCAGAGCGCTGTAGGTTTCCTTGAGACCATTCAGGCAGCGGTCGCTGAGTACAGAAGCATCACCAGCCAAGATCGCATAGGTCACGTAGCGGAGGATGATTTCACCATCACGCAAGCAAGCAGCCATGCGGCGGTTGGGGTAGCAGTTACCACCAGCTTGAATCAAACCAGTGTTTTCGCAGATCATGCCAGAAACAGCATCGGAAACTATGCAGCTGGCGTCGCTGGCGATAATGTTGACAATATCAAGGCGCTTATTACCATCAGCAATAAAGCCTTTTAGTTCAGCCAGGTCTCCAGCACCTAGACATGCGGTTTTGCTATCTGCTGTAACTACAGCTCTGGAAAAAGCGTCAAGCATTGAGATCTCCTTAAATTAAAGGTACTTAACTAGTTTGCTATCTTGCTTGTCATTTATCAAATTTGACCAGCTGATTATTATCATTAGCGGATTATGGGGACCGCAGTCTCATTTATTAACAACAAAGTAATAATCTGTAATATTCGTCACAAGGTCACCAGTCGATCACACTGGAGTCGGTTAACCGACTCGGCAGTTATATACAAAACTTAATAATTACAGGAACTTAGCTGTGATATATGCTAGCGCTGATATTGAAAACCTAAATCATTTTGGAAAAATACCTCCCTTGACCATAGTGCGTCTACTGTTGACGATGGCAATAGGGCTATATATATATAGCGTTTCTCATAGCTATGAGGTTCACAGGATTTTTTTCCACTTCCGAAGTTCCCTCTTCTGACTTCCCTACTCCCTACTACCTACTCCCGCGCAACCCAGGACGAAAGTACCTCAAGCAATTGGTAAGCATTAAGCTATCAGCCATTGGCCTTGGCCAACAGCTGATAGCTTAGCTATAAAACTGGTTTATATCATCTCGGTATAATTATCCTTAAGACAAATCTCTCCCATCTCCCCATCTCCCCATCTCCCCACACTCCCTCTAATTATGGGTATTCAACCTGACTTGATATTCGTGGGGGGATTTTTCACGAACGTTCATCAAATCTGGTGCGGAAACTCCCGTATTTTATCCAGTATTGTTTGAGGTCATGATGAGGTGTATGTAAACTGGCTTTAGCTTGATACAAAATAACTTGGCGATGGGAGCCAATCCAAATTTTTTTAATGGGTTTAACGGATATTACACTTCCTCCGAGACTCTCGACACATTCCGAGAATCGTTCAACCGTTGTATATTCTACCGTCTCAAAGATAAAAAAGTGACCGGAGCAGATCAAATGTCTGCTCCTAATCCAGCACTGCATCTTTTTTTGAGCTTTTGGCGGTAGCATTAGCTGTACACAAATCATCCTCAACTCTATTATTGGTAATTAAGATTATCGGTTAATGGTTTTATAACAAAGGGAATAGGGAGTAGGGAGTAGGGAGTAGGGAAGAGACAACAAAAATTGTCACAATTCATTTAGAAACCCTATAGGCTTTAGGCTAATAACTAATAATCCCTTTAATAATTATTTAGAGAGTAGCAATAAAATACCACTTTTAAGTTTGTCGGGTGGTAACAAAAAGTTTGGTTATTTTGATTAGTCTAGATTAGAGGATTTTTTTACTTACCCTAATTTACTTAGTATTTGTTGGTATTTGTATTAAAAGCCAATCCCTTGTTGCTGATAAATATGGGCTACAAATCCGCGCTACAAATCCGGTAATTCGTCAGCAAAACTTTGCCGTTTATCAAATCGTAAATGACCAGCTGCTGAGCCCCATACGTGCTCATGAGTATTGACATCCATACCCTGATCTAGGCTGTTCCAAGTTGTTTCAGTCAATTCCACATCACTGACCAGATAAGTTTTACGCCCATTACGTTGGATGAAACACTGGCAACCGGGTTCTACACTGCCACGAAACATGTCACCTTCTCGCCAGAAAATCATTGAACAGTTGTAGCGACGTTCTATAGCATCAGGGGTAATGGTTTTGAGAATATCTAGCTCTCGCGCTGCCCCGGCATAAAGAATTGGATCGTTAAGGCTGTAATTTTCTATATAACTATGATCACCTTTATCAATCAGGCGATGGACTCCCTGACGGTAGGGACTCCAAAGATCATAGTCATAGGCTTGCTCAGAGTAGAAACCAATACCCGAAAAGAAATCAAAGGGCAAGGGGCGAAAGAAAACATGAATGTGAGCGTAAAGCTGAGGATTATCAATCGCTTGTTTTTGGTTACTAAAATCTCCAGCCATCCAACTAGCTAGAGTCAGTAAATTACTGGTGTTTTTCTCGGTAGTACTAGACAACATTGGTGTATTAATCTATTGAAAACTTAGAGTTAAACAAGATTAAAAAAAATCTAAATTATGACCTTAACTGTTCAAGCTGCTAACTTTCACCCCGATTGGGATAAGTCGCGGATTTCTGAAGAAAACGAGGCTGTAGTCACCCCTTGACCAGAACTGGTTTTAATCAAGGACACCCGAAAACGTAAATTCGGTGTGGCAAACCAAATCCGTTCTTCAGCAGCTGCTCGGTCATACTCCGTTAACAAAGTGAATGTACCATCTTCAGTAAGGTGATAGTTGCCCACTGCTGCAATGGTCTCGGCATAGCCTTGCTCTCTGAGCAGTTTTCCCCGATCGGGGTTTTCAGGATCGGGGATAGGGACTAGAACGCAACTTCCAGACTGGATGTCGTCTTCATCCCAATCTGATTCACCTTCCCAACTCATGCGAAAGGGATGGAAGGCAGTTGTGGGATCAATATCGTATAGTTTGCAAATGTCAATCACAGCTGAGTCATCAGCCTCAAGGGCAACGATATCAATAGTTGAGCGTATTTCCTCAAAGTGACTAAACGCTAAGTGATGACCGCTGCGTTGCGATCGCCAACGTCCAATAGAACGTTCTATAAACTCAGTAAGCTCCATTTGCTATGTGTAGTTTGATTTAAAAAAGTTAACAATTTTGTTTGCGTATAGCAGCTGAATCCTCAGCTCAATGGTGTTGTACGTTACGCAAACCTAGTAAATTAGAGCCTTTACCCGGATTTACACCTTCAGTTATACACCGTGGCTCCCATCCTTAAACATTAGTAATTGTAAACTTTTATGACAGTTATGTGTGGAAACCAGAACTAGTATCAACGGAAACATAAAAGTCAACTATAAACAGTTAACCATCAACAGGATTTATAGCAGTTCTCATATTAGTGATGCAGTAGCCTCACGGGGGTTTACCCCACTCGCGCTTTGCATCAAGACAATCAGGTAAACAGGATTTTTTCCCTGTTCCCTGTTCCCTATTCCCTGTTCCCTATTCCCTGCTCCCTACTCCCTACTCCCTACTCCCTACTGCCATTAACCCAGAACGAAAGTACCTTACCCAATTGAGAAATGCTACGCTAATTATCAATCTTTTTGTTCCACCCCAAAGCCCACTAGAACCACCTTGTCTAGGGGTTCGCTTTCTGGAGGACGCTGGTAATTAATAATTTTGCGGATTCTTAAGTTGGGATTGATCAGGGTAATAGAATCAACAGATACCACACGGGTATAGTAGGTGGTCATCAAAAGTTCTAGTTTATTGGTATCGAAGCTAAAATGAGCGACTTTAGGTTTAGCTTCTTCGTAGGCGCGATCGCGTAAATAATCTCCCTCTAGAATCATTGATTCTTCGAGCTGAGGGACAAAAAGCATATTCAGTTGTTGGGACACCCGTTCACCTTTTTCAGAAACTGTTTCGAAACCAAGATGATAACCACACAGGTCATTGATATTAGGTAAGTCAGGTTGCTGATTATCTATCAACACCTTAGTTTTGAGGGGAGAAGACAGGGGTTCAATGGTGAATTGTGTACGGGAGCGCTCTACCTGCTGGTGAGTCAGATCGTGATAGGTACGTTGTGCAACCCAGCTTCCTACGCAGCAATCAAAGAAGTATTTAAATTTGGATATAGACATGGTTTTGTTAATTGAAATTAAAAAATTTTATTTCATTGAAAATCATTACTATATCGTTTAAATTTTATAGTTTATAGTTATTTTTATGATTTATTGGTTTAGCTAAAGTTTTTCAATTGATTAATTAAATGATCGAAATAGGGGGCTATTGTTTCCGGTTCAGATAATCCCTTTAAACTAGCTGCCTTTATCTCTTCTAATCCTGATACCATTGCGGGGATTGGGACTTGCATTTCTTTGTACAACAAGTTCATATAGTGCAGTCCTTCAGCACTAGTAAACTCGGTGCTACTGCCAGCAATTCCATAGGTAATACACCGGAGAAAATGCCAAAAATCTCGCCAACAGGCTTCTGCTCGTGGGGCGGGATAAAGACCACCCCCTGGTTTAGTAATATCAGGATATTGAGCCAATACGGTTTCCCGGGCTTCGGAAACAATATCAGAAGCGTTATCCCGCAAAAATTTGGCTGTATTGATTAAGGGCTCCGTATCTGGTGAACAGGCTTTAATCTGGTGCAAGTCATCATCGGTAAGATAGCGACCGTTATCATCAGCTGCCTGGAAATGCTGGATAATCTCTGGGGGATAGGAGTCTTGCCAGTTGGCAAAGCTGACAATTCTGGCTTTGGTAATTAGTTCTTTGATATAGTCGCTTAATTGAGTCGTCATGGTTGATTTTTGTTGAAGGTTGACGGTTGAAGGTTGAAGGTTGAAGGTTGACCTTACCATCTCATCAACGCAACGGGGTGAACTAAATCTAGGTCAAACTATGCAGTATCCCTAAAAGTGTCTCATATTGCTGGTTTCATCTAACTAGGTCGCTGTTACAGAGCGTTGGTGAATTGGGGCAATTCTCTCCCTTCATCCATTGGTTAAGCTTCCGATTGATCACTTTGGCTTGGGTCTTGTTAACAATGGGTGATGTGAGATCTTCGGCAAAGATTTGAGTAGGCTCATTGATCGCCCGTCTCAAGTCTGTACGGATTAAATTTTTGATTGTGGCTTTCTCCTGAGCCAAACGCTTTGATTTGACCTTGTAGCCTAGATTATTGAACTTTATAGTTTCAAGCTTTGCTGGTGTGCGCTGGGCATGTTGGAATAGCCGGTAACGATTGCGGTTAGTCCTACCATGCCGCAATGACTTGCGGCTGAGTAATTCCCCCAAACCCTCACCGACTGTTTCACCCGTCGATAAATAAAACGCTTCAGTATATCCCTTGTCTAACCCTATGGTCTTTACAGGCTTCTCAACAGCAGGGATGGCTTTAGTCCTGATCGTGTGAACTTCTAACCGTCCTTGGCCATTCTGGATTAATCTGATTTGACCCTTAAGGACGTGGCGACATTTCAGTTTCAGACTGACTCGCTTTCCCCGGTTTAACCCAGCTACTTGAAGTTCTACAGTGTTACGGGTTAGCCGCTTGCACTTGTAGCCATTATTTTGGTAGACAATCTGATTACGGACAAAGGTATGCCCACGCTGATACTGCTTTCGGAATATCCGATGTAACCAAGGGTCAGCCCTGGGGTCAGTCTTGAGCAGTTCTAACAATCGTTTACGCTCACTTTTGTCGGAAGTCTTACCGTAAATTTCCCTGATAATAAAGACTTTGGCCGCTTCTTGTTGAGCAGTGATCGCCTTGATTGTGTCATTGACTGCCCACTCCCAGAGCTTAGAAGGTAACCCAATCTGCTCAGGGGTCATGATGGTGCGAACAATCTTATCCGCTTTTTTCCAGTTAAGCCCCCAACCTTGCAACGAACCTAATTTGTT
The DNA here is from genome assembly GCF_010692325.1 of Moorena sp. SIO3I8. Classification (GTDB taxonomy): domain Bacteria; phylum Cyanobacteriota; class Cyanobacteriia; order Cyanobacteriales; family Coleofasciculaceae; genus Moorena. The sequence continues at coordinate 10,053 of NZ_JAAHHW010000086.1, forward strand.
ATAGGTCAATGCTCTGGCAGTTCCACAAAGTCCCATAATCTCTAAAATCTGAGACTCATCCTGGCAGGCAACCACAGGAATGACCTGAGTATAGGTTTGTTTAGCTGTGGTTGCGTAAGCCAGGATTTTTTCCATGCTGACACCCCTAACCTTAGCGGCCTCTCCCATAGGAACTAAGTCGTCTAATCTATGCATAATTTTTAGTTAAGTAGTTATGCATAGATTTAAGAAGATTTTAGGCGAACTGTGCAAGGGCTAGTTCACTTTACAGCAGTATACTCAATTATGATAATCTTTGATTAAAGGTATTAAGAAATGTAAAAAAAGCTGGCTCTGTAGTGCTATGGACATCCGCCAAATCGAAATCTCTCTCAAAAGTCCAAATGCCCAGGATCGCCTCAGGGCACTTACTGCTTTGAGAGAGTATGGTTCAGATGTAGCTGTTCCCCTACTTACAAGTAAACTCAAAGACCCAGAGTTTTTAGTGCGCTCCTTTGTAGCCATGGGACTGGGGAATAAACGGAGTGACGAGTCCTATGCTGCGTTGTTAAATCTGATCCAATTTGATACAGATCCCAATGTAAGGGCAGAAGCTTCCAATTCCTTGTCCAAGTATGGAGAGGTGTCAATATCTCATCTAGTCACTAGCTTTCAACAGGATGATCACTGGCTGGTGCGCCGTAGCATTCTTGCTGCTTTGGTGGAAATGTCTTGTCCAGAAGAACTCTATAGTATTTGTATTTGCGGCTTAGCAGGGGAAGACCCAACTGTCCGAGAAGCAGGAATTGATGCCTTAGGTTTACTGGCTGGTACTATTAAGCAAACTGAGGCATTGCACCAAATTCTGGCTCTGAAAGATGCACAATGGTGGCGTATTCGGATGCATGTTGCCCGTGCCCTCAAACGATTTGATTCCCCCGATGCTAAAGCGGCATTGGGAGAACTGATGAAGGATGAAGAGCATCGGGTGGTAGCTGCTGCTTTAGATAGTTCTCTCTAGAGCATCGGTTTGGTGATCAGATTTAGGGAGTAGGGAGTAGGGAGTAGGGAGTAGGGAGTAGGGAGTAGGGAGTAGCAAAGCAGCGCCTACCTGTGGGGGTTCCCCCATGATCGACTGCATCAAGACATTGAATTTACCTAATAAGTCTGAGAAATGCTATATAAAAATGACAGATAAAGATTTCATACCAAGTTGCGCTCAAACGTACAACTTTCTCTTCCCCCAATCTCCCCATCTCCCCATCTCCCCATCTCCCTATCCAACCAATCTACTATCTTTGAATGCAACTCGGTATCACAAGGAGTGCGGCTCGTGATGAGTTCTGAAAATTGGTTGTATGCCATGCTTAATTAACAACCGTATTATATGGATTGGATAATACAGGAAAGCCAGCACTCTAGGCAGGGAGAGTAACGCCCAATCCGCTTCGTTGGGCATGACGGTAACAAACAAACTGTTTTTTAGCCAATGGAGACAGTACATTACTCTGTCATGCAGACGCTCTCTCATGCTGAAGTAGAAGCGATGATTGTAAGACAAGAAAAAGACCCAAAACCCTTTTGCTTCTGAGAGCTTAGGTGGCTGTTCAAGGTCACGGAAAAGCTGTGATCGTACTTGGATAGCGAGGGATTGGGAGACTGGTTGGGCTTGCAATTTATTTAAGACTATCTGTGGCAACGTGACTCCCAGCAAATCCCTGACTAGGCAAAGGTCAAGCAAGAGCATGCGTTCACAACCGAGCTTTTGAGCCTCTGCCAGTACTCTGCGCCAATCTAACTGGGGATGAGTACGGAGTAGTTGAGCAACGTCGCATAACTGAGCCAGACGTACACTCCAGTGACAACAGTCTTTGCCCAATTGCACACAGAGAATTAACAGCATCTGTTCTGGCGAGATAGTAGAGACTGTCTTACCAGCAAGAGATAGAGGCTGAAGATGCGATCGCAAATACTCAAAATCTAATGGCAAACAGAATAAATCGGGTACTATCCCCTCGTGAAGGTCAATACAAACTCGACTCTTTTTATCCACAAAGTGATACTCCCAGCCCAGGTCTTTTTGCAATTCATACCCTTGAGACAAGAGTAATTCTTTCACTCTGGGGATGTCGTGCTTATCAACCAGGATGTCTAAGTCACCAAACTGCCGCAGCCCCAGATTGCCGTAAACTGAAACAGCAAGGGTAGGCCCTTTGAAGGGGATAGCAGAAATTCCGTGTTTCTCCAGAAGAGTCAGCAGGTTGAGTAGTTTCTGAATCAGAAATGTGTTGTGTACGACTAAGTGCTGGAAATAATTTCGGAGTTGTTTGAGGATGTTCTGGGGAACCAGGTCTGGGCAGGTATTTTTGAGACTATGGTACAGCAGCGGTAAGACTTTCTGACGGCGAGCTGTTTTGAGCATATAAGTCCAGTCAATGTCTTGCTCAACCAGTAAGCGTTTGATAGACTCAGCAGTACCATCGTCGATGCTGGTTCGGACACAGTAGAGGAGTAACTGGAGTTCTGGTTTAGTTTGGAGTTCTCGATTAGTTATCGATACTGATGTTATAGTAGTTAATGGGGTTAGGGTCATTATCCCAGGTTGATCTAAAAACTAGCGCTGTGGAAACCGCCATTATGCATGTGGCGGATAGAATGGCACTTAAGACTTTAATTTTCCCTTTAAAAAAAATGGGAAAATTAGCGAATTACGGCTCAAAGGTAATTAAGTGAACTACCCCGACCTAATTGGCCTATGGCCACGCTACGCGAACGTAGAGGTCGGGGCTTCCAGCTTCACGGAAGAACGCCTTAACTTGGACGGACGCCCACGTCTTGGTCTTACTTCTTCTCCACTGGCGTTGACCTCCCCCGTCCCAGAGGAGGATAGCATTCTGATTCCTTCTGCTCTGATATTTTTTGCTGCATTACCATCTCTGTCGTGATGAGTTCCGCAACTCGGACAAGTCCAAGTCCTTACATCAAGCGGCAACTCCTTGATTTGATAATGACAATTAGAGCAAGTCTTAGAACTAGGAAACCACCGGTTTATTTCAACCAACATTTTACCTTCTTTTTCGCATTTGTAGGAGATAAAATTTACAAAGGTTCCCCAACCTAGATCAGATATTGCTTTAGCTAGTTTATGGTTACGAACCATGCCCTTGACGTTTAAGTTTTCGACTACTACTACTTGGTTGTCATCGACTATCTTTCTAGACAGCTTGTGTAAGTAGTCTTGGCGGACATTTCCAATCCGTTCGTATACCTTAGCTACAATCTTTTTGGCTTTTGCACGCCTATTACTACCTTTTTCCTTCCGGGCAGCAATACGCTGTTTCTTGGCTAGTTTCTTTTCGTATTTCGCTAAGTGCTTAGGGTTGCTGAACTTAGAGGTCTTTTCGCCATCGTAGGTGATTGCAAAATCCTTGATACCTAAATCAATACCAATCACTTTTCCATCCGCAGACGGTTTTGTACCTTGCTCTTTCAGAGCCGCTCCGCGAACAGACTCGTATTCCATCAACACAGAAGCATGATATTTGCCAGAAGGAGTCCTACTGACTGTCACAGTCTTAATCTCTCCGTCTAGTGGTCGATGAATTACTGCTTTTACAATCCCTAATTTCCCAGGGAATTTAAGACAATCACCTACCTGCTTGACTTTTTGCGGATACTGAATTGATTGACGCTGATGGTATGACTTGAATCTAGGATATTTTGCTCTACCTTGGCCTATGGCCACACTTACGCGAACAAAAAAGTTCTGGTAAGCGCGACTAAGATTGAGGCTTACAGACTGCAAAACTTGAGAGTAACACTCTTTTAGCCATTCAGTCTCTTTTTCTTTTTTAAGTCTTGGAAGCATGGAGTTGAGCGCAGATTGTTTCAGACCTTTGCCAGTTTCCTTGTAGGTTTCTATACAGTGAAAAGCACGCATAATTCCACCACCAACGAGCACACCCAAAATGTTGAGCAAGGATTTGAACCTGTTCTTGAGTGGGATAGATTCTGACTTTGACGGCTTTGTGTTTCACTACGCTTACCTGCTTCTCGACCTTTGTTAATATTATATGTGTTTCGTATTAACATGTCAATTCTTGGGTCTTTCAAACTAGGCTATCGTCTCGCTATCAATCCTAGAGACGCGCGCCTTAGTAGAGTGGAGCCGCGAATCTTACAGTTTTAACCCTTTTCCTCATAGCTGACCAACCATAAAGGCGACCCTCTACTTACGGTAACTTCAACACCCTGGAAGAGGGTGGGGAATTCCGCGAGTTTTGTTAAAATAATCTATTCAGTAATTGATTACTATTTACTTACTACTTACAGAAAAAACTGGGGTTTTCAGTACATTTAACTAGTAAGTGTGCAAAGTTTTGATGAAGTACCTTGCCATATAACACAATAGGGATTAGTCTTTACCTAATCCCTATTGACTGGCAGCGCTTTCCTTGCTAATGCTTTGACAGGGTGGCAAGGAAAGCTTCCCCATAAGCATATGCGCTACGCGCACGCTGCGCGAACAGCGGCCAGTGATCAGCGGTCAGTGGTCAGCGGTCAGCGGTCAGCTTTGTGGCATAAGCTTCCAGCCTGTGACTTCACTGAGATTAAACCAATGCTTACCTGTTGTCTTGATGCAGTCGCTCATGGGGAGGGGCTGCCTGCGGAACCTGCGTCCGCGCTGCATCGCTGAAAGCCCCGTGGAAAACCCCTTTGGCGGCGCTGCATCGCTTATTCAAAAACTCTTCCCCTAGCGGATTAGCACCTCAAGTAGCGTGCGCGTAGCGGATTAGCTGATAGCACCTCAAGTAGGGTGCGCGTAGTGGATTAGCTGAATGCTTACGCTTCCCCTTAGGTAGATTTGGGTGCCTTAGTCAGGCAAAGGTTAGCTCAGACAAAGGTTAGATCAGCCAAATGTTAACGATTATTTCTTTGTCTGGGAGAAATGAGACAGGAAGTATCGCGATACTCTATGCTCAGTAAGGGTTTTACTATGTATACGAGCAATATAAATGTATCAGCCTTTCCTGGACTATCTGGAAAAAGAGCTATTCAAGCGGTTTGATTTAAGCAGTCAACCAATTCCCCCAGGCTTAGAACGCCAGGTAAGCGATCGCGCTAAACATCGGGCAATTATTCAAAGCTGGTGTTACCAATGCCCGGAATTGCGAAAGATTCGCTATACCTACATGGATGTTGGACCAGTCTCTCAAGTGTTTAACAGTGTGATCTATCCCAGTCACTGTTACGATCTCCCTTTGCTAGGGATTGACTTCTTAGCCTTTGGCAAAAAGAAGATCCTGGTGGTTCTAGACTTTCAGCCATTGTTCAGGGATGAAGCGTATCAGGAAAAATATATTGAACCGATGCGAGTCATTCGCGATCGCTATCAGGACTTGGCACAAAACTTAGAAATGAAGTTTTATGATGCCAACCAGTACTTCTCTAAGTATCTACTGTTTGCCAAAATCGATTCCCTAGAGACAGTGAAAACAGAAGTCTTTGAGGCTTACAAAGACTACTTGGCGTTATATTGGCAAATGGTGGAGCAAGCTGAGCCTCTAACTGAGCCAGAAGATATTGAGCGCATTGTTAAGGCACAGAAAGACTACGACCAGTATAGTGCCGACAGAGACCCAGCCCATGGTCTGTTCAGCAGCTACTTTGGTCCCGAGTGGGCAGAGCAGTTCTTATATGAGTTCTTATTTGAAAATGCCATGCCTTTAGCCGTTAGTCAAAGCCAAACATGACTCTCTATCAGCCGTTTCTAGACTACGCGATCGCATATCTAAAAGAGCGCCTTGATCTACAGCCTTATCCCATTCCCCCTGGGTTTGAAAGCAAATTCGCAACAGTGGGGAAAGGGAAAAAGCAGCAAGATGTCCTGACCACCAGTTATGGCTTTGCTGCACCCAAAATCAGACAAATTCGAGCTGCTCATGTCCAGGGGGGAGCAGCATTACAGGTACTCAATTTTGTAATCTTCCCCCACCTCAACTATGACCTCCCCTTCTTCGGGGCTGACTTAGTGACCTTACCTGGTGGACATCTGATTGCCTTGGATATGCAGCCCCTGTTCCGAGATGACCCAGCCTATCAAGCTCGTTACACGGAACCTATCCTACCGATTTTCAAGGCTCATCAACAGCATTTGCCTTGGGGAGGAGACTTTCCTGAGGAAGCAACACCGTTCTTTTCCCCAGCTTTCCTGTGGACACGCCCTAAGGAAACCGAAGTAGTGGAAAATCGGGTGTTTGCTGCCTTCAAGGACTATCTGACAGCTTACTTAGATTTTGTGGATCAGGCAGAACTAATTACTGATTCCGAGCATCTCAAAGCCATCAAGGAAGCTCAACTGCGTTATCTGGGTTATCGTGCTGAGAAAGACCCAGCTCGTGGTATGTTTCAGAGATTTTATGGCAGTGAATGGACTGAGGAGTACATCCACGGTTTCTTGTTTGATCTAGAGCGGAAGCTGGCAAAGGCTTAAGCGTAGGATGTTAAAAATTAACCTCAGTTCGATGTAAGAAAGTGGTTAGTTTTTTCAGGAGTCAGGAGTCAGAAGTCAGGAGTCAGAAGTCAGGACAAGACTACAGAATTGATGGGAATAATACAGAATTTTATTGTTGATAAAACTCTGATTAATTGCCAAGTAACTGGGAAATAATTTATCTTGATTCCATTTATTATGACTCGATGCTCCTGACTCGATACTCCTACAATTTTAGAGCTTTTAATTGAAGGGGCAAGAGTTTAGCCTCCTCCATAGCAGCGATCGCGCCAAAGGCCAACAGTAGCCAGAAACAAATTTTTTTAAAATATCTCAAATCCTTGTCTTGATGCAGCCCCTCCCCACTGGCGCTTTGGATCAAGACAAGGTTATTTAAATGGGCGACAGCTTACGTAATACTTCATACTTAATACTTGATACTTCATACTTTATATTTCCCTAAGATAACAAATTATGTTTTTTGATTAAGAAACGTAAAAAAAGTTATGATTGTATGAAGCTGATCCCCTAAATCTGTGATTATAACTGAGTAACCATTCAGCTATCAGCTATCAGCTATCAGCTATCAGCTTTTAGCTATGAGTTTATGCCCATAGCGCACGCTACCAAAACATCCGGGAACGTGAGAGCCCCTCTCTTTTAAGGAGGGGATGAAACGGACGCGACGGGTTTTAACCCGCCGTGTCCCTCTGCTTAGGTTCAGGAAATTTGGCTATTAGACTTCTGACCAACTCAGATGGAGTCATCCCACGCCGTTCTGCTTCTTGCTTTAATTGCATTTTTTCAAATTTATTAATTCGGATCATCAATCGTTCGTCTTTCATTTTTGGAATACTATTTGCGCGCACGAATGTTCCGATTATAGTAGGAGGCAATCAAATGTACAAGACGATTCCAGTAAAAGCCAACTTGACAGAGGAAGAGCAAGCTTTTTGGGTATTTCAGTGCCAACAAGCGAATAGTCTGGTAAATTGTGCTATCTATTACTCCAAACAAAAACATTACACCTGGTTAGAACAGCAAGAAGAAGCTTTTACGACTTACTGGCGAGAGGATGATCTTAGATATGGGTGGAAAACCTATAAATGCAGTGTCAAATATGCCGAACTCTGCAAGAATCTAAAAGAGAATCCTCACTATAAGGCGATGGCAGCTCAGTCGGCACAACAAACTCTCAAGACTGTAGCCGAATCAATCAATAGCTACAATCAGTTAGTCGGCCATTATTACAAGGGAAAAGTCGATAGACCAAAACTGCCAAGATACAGAAAGAAAGGCGGATTGGCAGCTGTAACTTTCCCTAGACAAGCTCTTGGTTATAAGTCAGGGTTGTTCTACCCTTCGATCAGCAAGGAAACAAAACCTGAGTTGATCACCGAGATTACCCTGGAGCCGCCGGACTTTATAGATCCGGACTGGGTAAAACAGATAACTGTTCGTCCGTACCTTGGGCAACTTTGGATCGACTGGGTAATTGATGACGAGAAGCAACCAATCTCTGATAACCCCAACCTCGACTATTCCCAAGCGTGGAGTTTTGATCACGGCGGGACGAACTGGCTGACTGGGCTTTCAACCCTTGGCAAGAGCCTGATAATTGACGGTCGAAAACTCAAGTCAATGAATCAGGGGTACTGCCGGTTAGTCGCCAAGTACAAACAGGGGAAACCAGAGTTTTACTGGGATTCCAAGCTAGATCGAGTGCAGCGGAAACGAAACAACCAGATACGGGATGCGATCAACAAAGCTGCTAGATTCATTATCAATCGGTGCTTAAATGATCGCATTGGAAACCTAATTATCGGCTGGAACGAAGGACAGAAAAGCCGTTCTAATATGGGCAAACGTGGCAATCAGAATTTCGTAGTCATCCCGACCAAGAGACTAATCGAACGGCTGAAACAACTTTGCCCTGAGTACGGCATTAAACTAACAATTACCGAGGAATCGTACACCAGCAAAGCGTCTTTCCTTGACGACGATCCATTACCAAAATATGGTGAAAAACCCAACGGGTGGTTTCCGTCAGGATGTCGGGTAAGGCGTGGTTTGTATAAAACTTCTGAGGGATACCTGGTAAATGCCGACTGCAATGGTGCGGCCAACATTGCCAGGAAAGTAGCCACACAGCTAAATATAGACCTAGCTAAGGTGGGTAGAGGGAGCTTGACACTCCCACACCGGTATGAAATTTTCAAGTCACTGAATAGATCGTACCGCACAAGAAGTGTTCGCGAAGCGTCGGCGAAAGCCGATAGAGGCGCGGTTTCAACCCGCCTCGTAACAACCTTGTAGAATCCCCCGTGCTTCAGCCGGGGGAGATGTCAAATGAACAGCTTATGCCCATAGCGCACGCTACTTGAGTGGCCATTGGCCAACGACTGACCACTGACGGCTGACGGCTGACGGCTGACGGCTGACGGCTGAATGCTAAGATGACTTAGGTTTACGATCATAGAGGTGATTAATGACAATTCCTTTGCTAGAGTATCCGCCCTCAACCCAAAATCAGCGGGTCGCTGGATATGAGGTGTCCGGAGATGAGCAGCCTAAACTATACACTACAGCTAATCTTCTCTCTCCATCGGAAATGGATGAATTGATTAGGGCAGCCTATGGTCAGATTTTTCATGAACAACAGATTCTCAAAAGCAACCGCCAAACTTTTTTAGAATCACAGCTGAGATTTGGTCAAATCACCGTGCGCGATTTCATTCGTGGTCTAGCAACATCTGAACCTTTTTGGCAGCGCAATTATCAGACCAACAACAACTACCGTTTTGTCCAGATGTGTGTACAACGCATCTTGGGGCGTGATGTCTACAGCGAGCGGGAGAAGTTAGCTTGGTCAATAGTGCTGGCTACTAATGGGTTACAAAACTTTATTGATACTCTGCTCGGTAGCGACGAGTATCTGGAAAACTTTGGTGATCACACCGTGCCTTATCAGCGGCGACGGATCATAGCCCAGCGTACTCAAGGGGATCTACCCTTTGCCCGGATGCCTCGTTATGGGGAAGACTATCGCACCCAACTGCAACAGCTAGGTTACTTCAAATACCAACCAATTGGTTTCAAAACCTATTATCCTCCTGCCTCAGTGCGCTTTGTAGCAGGAGTACTCACTAAGGCAGGGGCTGTAGTCTTACTTGGGGGAACAATGGCGATCGCCTTAGCCGCCTGGGGTATTATCAGCCTGTAGCTTTGAGTGTAGGTTTGATAAGAAATGTTACTAACCTGCTAACAGTTAGAGCAATTAGCAGGAGTGAACAGCTGACCTGTGTCTTGACCAGAAGGTCAGCAACCAAGAGGCTTCCAGCACCAATGTGGAGCAAATCCACAGGGTAGCAATGGCAAGCCAGTTCTGATCTGCCATTGCAATCAGACATCAAAAAATCTTAAACTCTTAACAAGATGTAACGAATAAAGGCTCGACATCATTGTATAAAAGTTACCTGAAGGGTAAATAGTGACAGGCGAAAGCCAACCAACCGGTTGACACACAGCATTCCTAGGTCTCTCACCAAAACGTGAAGTTTTGTAATTTTTCTTAACGATCCGTTTTGTTACCAAACTCATGGGACAAAGACTAGGACAAAGACCAAAAAAGAGAGATAGGAGTATTAGCTGTGGCTGGAGCATGTTCTATGCCTTTCCCGTTTCAAACTGCTTGATTCAGTTTGATTCAGTCTGAGTCTGTTTAACTGAAGCCCGTTTTGAAACAAAACCAACTAACCTAGGAGATTCCGTCAATGTTTGATGCGTTTACTAAGCTTGTTTCGCAGGCTGATGCCCAGGGTCAATACATTAGTGCTGACCAACTAAGTGCTCTTAGCGCTATGGTGAAGGACAGCAACAAGCGGATGGATGCAGTTAATCGCATTACCAGCAACTCTTCCACCATTGTGGCTAACGCGGCTCGCTCCCTGTTTGCTGAGCAACCCCAGTTGATCAATCCTGGTGGTAATGCCTACACCAGCCGTCGGATGGCTGCTTGCTTACGCGATATGGAAATTATCCTGCGCTATGTAACTTACGCCATTTTTGCTGGTGATGCTAGTGTGCTGGAAGACCGCTGCCTGAATGGTCTGCGGGAAACCTACCTAGCTCTGGGAACTCCTGGTGCTTCAGTGGCAGTGGGTGTAGAAAAGATGAAGGACGCTGCGATTGCGATCGCTAACGACTCCAATGGCATCACCCCTGGTGATTGCAGCTCTCTGATGGCTGAAATTTCCAGCTACTTCGATAAGGCAGCTGGTGCGGTTGCCTAAAAAACTGAAGGTTAGTAAAAGCTCATCGAAAATGTCGCAGAGTCTACCAAAAACTGTTATGATTTGTTAGACTTAAATTAGGGTAACACTGACAGGGATTATTATGTAACTTAAATTAAAGCCGAAAACCAAGGGTTTAATAGTTGCGCTCTCTATCCCGGTGGAACCAACTGTTTTGACATTTTTATGGCGCTTGCGGGATATTCCGTCAGAGCTTTGGGAGATACCCCCTGGATGCTATTGCATCTTGCATTGGCGAGCTAAGGTCTGCCTTTGGTAGACTTTGGTAGCTAAAAAGTATCGGCATATCACTTGCTGTCTAACAATCACAACTTCAAACGTTTTTGAAAACTTGACAAAATATTAGGGAGATACCTAGACAATGAAAACCCCGCTTACAGAAGCCGTCGCTGCTGCTGACGCTCAAGGTCGTTTTTTAAGTAATACAGAAATCCAGACTGCCTTCGGTCGATTCCAGCGGGCTACAGCTTGTTTAGAAGCGGCAAAAGCCTTGACTGCTAAAGCCTCAACCTTGACTGACGGTGCAGCCCAAGCGGTGTATAACAAATTCCCTTACACCACTACCATGCCTGGACCAAACTACGCATCTGACAATACAGGCAAGGCAAAATGCTCCCGTGATATCGGTTACTATCTGCGTATGGTTACTTACTGCCTAGTTGCTGGTGGTACCGGACCGATGGATGAGTACTTGATTGCTGGTTTAGCTGAAATCAACCGTACCTTCGAGCTGTCTCCGAGCTTGTACATCGAAGCCCTCAAGTACATCAAGGCTAACCATGGTCTAAGTGGTCAGCCTGCTAATGAGGCAAATAACTACATTGACTACGCTATTAACGCCTTGAGCTAATTGCTCTTTTGGCCCGGAAAGGTCAGCAGGTGTTAGCAAGAACTAGCGTCTGCTGACCTTTCCGGGCATTGTTTTGTCTATACAGTTTGTCTATAGCAAAGGGAGCAGGGAGCAGGGAGTAGGGAGCAGGGAGCAGGGAGTAGGGAATATGGCATCAAAAATGCTCACCATTGATTTAGGTACCCTATATCTACCAAGTAATCAGATCAATGATGAAGAATAAAGTAAGAAATTGGTAGGTTTTTTGAGGAGACAGGAGACAGGAGCGTGCGTAAAATGAAAATTAACAAGTTTAAATTAACAAGTTTAAATTAGCAAGTTAAAATGTTGCAGCCTAGTCTTGAGAATTATGTTGAGACTGATAACTCTGAGTCATTAACTGTAGAGCAAGCGATCGCAAATCTAAAAGGAAACGACCAGGGGCTTCGCTATTATGCAGCATGGTGGCTAGGAAAGTTCCGAGTCCGGGAACCACTGGCAATTGATGCCCTAATCGCTGCGCTAGAGGATCAGGACAACCAGACAGAATTAGGAGGATATCCTCTGCGCCGGAATGCTGCCAGGGCACTGGGCAAACTAGGAGACCATCGAGCTGTACCTGCGCTGATTAATTGTTTAGACTGCTCCGATTTTTATGTTAGGGAAGCAGCGGTACGATCTTTAGGGATGTTAGGGGATCGTGCCTGTATTCCCAAGCTGATCAAACTGCTAGACGGAGGTTTAGAAGCAGCCCAGCCTATACTCGGAAGTCCCCACCTCGCCCAACCCTACAATGCTGTCATCGAAGCCTTGGGGGAGCTTGGTGCCACCGAAGCCATTGACCTAATTGAAGTATTCCTAGAACATCCCAACGAGTTGGAACAGTATGCCGCCGCACGGGCGATGTACCAGCTAACTCAAAACCCTACTTATGCTGAACGTTTAATCAAAGCTTTGAAAGCTGATCAAGTGCTACTGAGGCGAGCAGCTCTTTCCGATCTCGGGGCAATTGGTTATTTACCAGCAGCCGATGCGATCGCTCAGACCTCGGCAGAAAATAATCTTAAGCTACTCGCCCTCAAAGGAATTTTAGAGCATCACTTAGAAAACCATCCTACTGATGGTTGCTACCTATCGGAGACTGCAATTAAAATTATAAACTTGATGGATGGTCTTCTATGAAGTGTGAAGTTTAAAGCATGAAGGATGAAGGATGAAGGATCAAGTTTCAAGAATCAAGGATCAAGTTTCAAATAATTTTATCTAATCATTTATCTAACAATTTTATCTAACCATTTATCTAACCATTACTCTGCCACTGGTGGGTTTTGGGTAGAGTCGATGCCTGGTATTAACCAGGGCACCTCTCTTTCAAATCCGTACGTGCGGCTTTCACCGCATACGGCTCCTAGGTATCACTGCTCCAATGTAATTGTTGATGACAACTTTGGTGGACAGCCATAAGGTTGTCTTTCTTCCAGTTATCATGATTTCTGTCGATGTGGTGGAGGTGAATCCTTTCCTCATCTGTGAATTTCAATCCACAATATCCACAGGAATGGTCTTGCCTTCTTAAAGCCTTGGAGGTAGCATTATCGTATAATTTGGAGTTCCGTTTACTCCAGTAGATTAAGTCCCCGTCGTATGGGGACTTAGTTCCCTTTACATTTACGTGTTGATTTTGTTCGTACCCTACAGCTGGAAAGGCTTTCTTGCATAACTCTTTAGCTTTGTACCGATTCACCTTCTTTTCCTTTCGGAATTTTCGGTTGGCGGTTTTGGCTATATACCAGAGATTATCTCGGAGACTGCTCATGTCACAGCTTTTATGGTAATTCCTCCATCCACGTACGATTGGTGCTAGTTTTTTGGCTTTAGTTTCGGCACCATAATTCGAGCTATTGACTACGGCTTTAATCTTCCTACGTATGTTCCGGTGGTTTTCCTCAGAGGGAATGCATCGGAATTTTCCGTTTTTCTGGACGCGAAATTTCCATCCTAGGAAGTCAAATCCGTTTGTCGTTTTGGTTAGTTTGGTCTTTGCTTGGTTAACTTCTAGGCCGCGTTGGGCTAAGAAGTTATTCACTTTTTCTAAAATTTTATCAGCATTGTCTTTTGGTTTGAGAATGAACACCATGTCATCCGCATAACGGATGCTGGGGTGTATATTCTCTATTCCGTCAAGCGCGATGTTGGCTAAAAGTGGACTGACCACCCCACCTTGGGGCGTTCCTTGCTCCGGGAATTCCGGATTGATGCCTGCTTTTAGACATCTGAATATCCCCATCTTCAGACCCGCAGGTGCTAGCAATCTATCCATAATGGAGCTGTGGGATATGCGGTCAAAACACTTTTTAATATCTAGTTCGATTATTCTCTTGTTGATACCGTTTTTGTTGGATGCCAGGTGAAGGAATAATCGTTTTTGTGCGTCTTGGGCACATCGACCTGTCCTGAATCCATAACTGTCGGCACTGAACGTTGCTTCATGGGCAGGTTCTAGAGCGAACTTTACTAGACATTGCCATGCTCTATCTTGGATAGTCGGTACTTTCAACATTCTCGTACCTCCGGAGACGAAACCTTAGAATAGGGCAGCCTTTATGGTTGGTCGGCTATGGGCAAAAGGGTCAAAACTTTATGATTAAGGCTGCCCTATTCTTGCGGTAACTTCTGACCATCTTTCTTAGGTATTGGGATTTCCCTTAACCCTTGGTGCATCCAATTTTCTGCACTGGAGCCTAGTATTTTAAGTACCTCAAACCGTTCTTTGTAGGTTAAAGATGCTTTTCCGTCTACTCCGGCGGTTCTTTTTCCTTGGTTGAGCTGTGTCACTTGTCGGATGGCCAGTAGTTGTGCTGAACGGGATTTCAGAATCAGTTTTTGCAGAGACCGAGCTTTCCTCAAGTCGCCAGCTTGAACTGCTTTATATACACGCTTTTGAAGGCGGAAAAGGTTTCTGCGGAGTTGTTTCCACTTTTGGCTTTTCCATAGGTCACTGTATTTCATACGTGTCTACCCATACTCTTTTAAGGTTTGTATATTCTGGATACCCGCCACCAGTTTTCGATGGCATCCTACCCGACAGTGGGGATTAGGCTTGGCATAGCTTACCGAAGTTACGACCGTTATTCAGACCCATTTTTGCTGTCGTTTTTACTCGTTCCATCTATCAGATTGTTCTGGGGATTTAGGGCAGTTCATTTTGCCTATTCCCTTCTCGGAGATTACAACTGTCAACCATAAAACGTTGTGAGAATAAAGGAATAAAGTCTCGCATTTTGTTTTCCAGATTGCGGCTTAGCTATCAGACACTTTTTTAGAACTTATTTGCCCAAGTCGCCTCCCCGTTAGCGGCAGTGTGGATAATCTGCTTTACCTCTGATTCCGCCCTGGTGCCAGCTTCACTCTATAGGTTGCCGCCTATTCGGTGTGGCCAAGGTAGGGAGTCACTTATCTCCTCAAGGGGTGGGTTTACACCACCATCCGAAGGATAGTTAGGATTTTTGGGATTATTCCCGCGAATCTCCCTAGTTTTACCCCTTCTGTTTCAGAAGGCTCTTCCTAGGAACGAGCCGCACAACCGTAATTAATCGGGATAATCCGGTATAAAACGGTCAAGGTTCATTTTATTGTTGCCTGAGTGAGGAGCGGTCATTCAGCAATTGGAGTTAAGCCTGCCGCTCATCTATCTAGGCGTTCCTGGCATCTCGACCAGGAGTTGCTTAAAAGCCCGAGTTTTAGTATGCTTACAGTCAAGCCAGCCAAGCTCAACCGCATCTAGTAGACTCAGTCCCATACCTTTCAAGTAACGCGCGGTACGACGCAATAACACTGCCTGCACCTCGGTTTTACTCATGTACCGGGTGATATATTAAACTAAGCCGAGGAGTCGCCTCCCTGACTCGTCTTCAGAACCGTACGTGACACTTTCGTATCATACGGCTCCTCATTACAGGAACCATTGACGTTGGTACCTCTACCATGGATTAGCATCTAGTTCCATAGTGGAATTATTTTTCTTTCCATGTTTAGCGTCATGACAATGTAGGTGCAATAATTCCAGATTTTTGTCTGAGTCTTTTCCACCTAGTGCTTTTGGTAATATATGGTGCTTTTCCATCAAATCTTTTTCTCTAAAGGTAAGACCACAGTGAGCACATTTCCCTTTTTGCCTTTTCAAAAGTCTTGCCTTTTGACTGGTCATTTCAGGATGTTTTCCCATTCTGGTACTCCAATATACTGAGTCTCCGTCATATGGACTTCTGGTTTCTTGGACTTTGACATGTCTTTTTATTTCCTTCCAGACATGTTTAGGGAGATAATCATCCCCGTCTTTGAATACCCATTTATTATTTCCAACAGTTCCCCAGTATTTATTGTTTACCCATGTTTTTGATTTCTTTGGATGTCTTCTGTATCCCCATCTTTGAAGTTTATTCCAGAGCAAGTTTCCTAAATCGTTGAAGGTTTCTTTACTACATACTGTGCTGTAATAGTTGCACCAACCTCGTATTTTAGGTTTAAGATGGCTTATGAGAGCCTTTTGTGGGGCAGCTTTATGTCGTTCTATGACGTCCGCTATTTCCCCGTAATGCTCTTGGACTTTTTCTTTAGATGGTTTGATGATGGTTTTGAAGCCTTGTTTTGAGTGATTTTTTCCCACCTTATATTGTTTGACGTTGAATCCTAAGAAATCAAACCCGTCCATTGTGTGGGAGATTTTTGTTTTACTTGGCTTTAATTCCAAACCCATGTCATTTAGCCAATCATTGATTACTTTTTGAAAATCCTCTATCACAGTTTGGTCTGGGTGCATGATGACGAAATCATCTGCATATCTAACTAGTCCAAGACCATTTTTATAATGTGTCTTTTTTTTCGGTACAGAGTTAGCGTGTTCCCAGATTCTATGTTCCATTCCGTGTAGGGCTATGTTGGCCAGAAGAGGAGAGATGACTCCTCCCTGTGGTGTGCCTTCTTTTGTAGGGGAAAATACTCTTTTATCCATCACACCGGCTTTTAGCCAGGACTTAATTAAACGTCTCATGGAAGGATAGGTATTGAGTTTTGTTAGTAAAGCATCGTGATTTATTTTATCGAAGCATTTTGCTATGTCAGCATCAAGAACCCATTTGGGTTTTTGTCTGATGTAGTTAAATATTGCTTCGATGGCGTCATGACATGAGCGTCCTGGTCTGAATCCATATGAGTTAGGTTCAAATTTAGCTTCCCATTCTGGTTCTAGTGCCAGTTTGGTTAGTGCCTGCAATGCGCGGTCATACATGGTAGGTATACTTAATGGGCGTTTTTCTAGCCGTCCTGGTTTGGGAATCCAAACCCGTCGGGTAGGTTTTGCCCTCAGGGATACATTAAGGGAGGCTACTAAGGTGGGGCGTTGTTCTGGTTTAAGAGACTTCACCTCGTCTATTCCAGCCGTATTTTTCCCTTTGTTTTCCTGGGTGACTCTACGTACCGCTATCATTTTTGCAGTCCAGGACTTCATCAGAGTCTTTTGTAGCTTTCTTACCGCACGGGTGTCACCACGTTGAGAGGCTCGAAATATTCGTTTTTGCAACTTGTATAAGGTTTTTTCTAGCTTTCGCCAATTTACCTTATTCCATTCCACCGTCTGGTTACCCAGAGTTTTAGACATGTTAATTGGTACTCACAACTATTTCTTTTCCTGTAACGTGAGTCCGTCTGCGTATCCTGGTTATTACCCCAGGCATTAGCTTCTGACTCAATCTTGCCCCCATATGACTTGCGGCTAACTACCTACTTGGAATATTCGACCTTTCCAAGAGTACATATGGCGGTTACTTCGTTCCTGATGACCATTGTTATAGACTTTTAGGGCGGTACTATTCACCGGGAATATTATTTGGGAATCATTAATTAAACAAGGAATTAATTAATCCTTTATTCCGCGACATTTTGTCTGTGGCGTATCAATCCATTTCGCCACGTGGTACTCACGATGATTCAGGTGTACCTTTCTCTCGTACCCATGAGTCTCTGCCTGCTACTAACTTCCCTTGGATTAGTTCCGCTTCGCTGTTCGACCCCTGCATTCATTTATGAACTTGTTAGTTTTCACAAATGGGGGTAGGGCTTTCACTCCGATTCCGGGAGGATTGGACTTTCACCAATATGGTCATCAAGTTGTCTAGGTTCTGTATTCCGACTTTATTGGTCGGAGCTCCTACCGGCTAATCCCCCAAAATCCCATAAGAGGTTTTGGTTTCTAGCCAACGAATCGCACCCTTATCCGTACCTCTGCTAAGAATATTTCTGGCAGCATTGTAGTCAGCCTGTGTTAGAGTCGATGTCCTCTATTATGGGGAGCACCTCTCCTTCAGAACCGAGCGTGAAGTCGGGTAAGGTTTGTAGATTACTCTACTCCCCTCCCCTAAGAACCGGACTTGACAGTTACCCATCATCCGGCTCAAGCCTTACTTCAAGCCTTCTGCTTGGTTTTCTTTTTGCCATGAAGAAGCTT
>NZ_JAAHHW010000087.1 GCF_010692325.1 Moorena sp. SIO3I8
AAGCTTCTTCATGGCAAAAAGAAAACCAAGCAGAAGGCTTGAAGTAAGGCTTGAGCCGGATGATGGGTAACTGTCAAGTCCGGTTCTTAGGGGAGGGGAGTAGAGTAATCTACAAACCTTACCCGACGTCACGTACGGTTTTGAAGACGAGTCGGCTGGGGGCGACCCCCCGACTTAGTTTAACCTAGCTTGGATAAAGATGAATTGCCTGTGTGGAATGCTGACAACCCAAAATCCTACAAGTTCAGTGGTAAGAGAATCAAACGTGGATTATACCGAACTAGCAAAGGTTGGTTGATTAACGCTGATTGCAACGGAGCGCTAAATATAATTCGCAAGCACACAAGTAACCCCAATGATTGTATCGGAGGGTTTAGAGGTTGTTTGGCTCAACCAGTAAGAGTTTTATGCTCTTAAGAATCCCCCGCTATAATCGTCCGGCTTAGCCGACGCGGGGCGCGTTCGATTTAGCGGTGGGAGCAGTCAACTGCCCAAGCTAGTAATAACCCCATAGCTGCCTAATGATCAAGGTTGAACCAACTTACCAACAAGTCAAGGCTTATTTAGCCAAGAAGCAATGGAGTCAAGCCGTTGCTTCTTGTAGGCAAGCCTTGAGACGGCAGCCTGATTCTGAGGAATTCAATGTTTTACTAGGCTTTGCCCTAGCTGCTCAGGAAAAGCGGAGGGAGGCAATTTATGCCTATAGTAAAGCGCTGCAACTCCAACCGGAGCAAGCTCAAACTCATGCTTGCCTAGGTGAGTTATATAGTCAACTCCAGGAGCTCACAACAGCAGCATGGCATTATCAACAAGCGGTTTGGCTACAGCCGGATCAGGGTGAGTACCATTACAATCTAGGAATCACGAGGCACAAGCTGTGGGAGTGGGATGCTGCCAAAGAAAGCTATCAGCAAGCGATCGCACTTAACCCCAAGGATGCCAAAGCCCACTATCACCTAGGAGTGTTGTATGGTCAACGGGGTCAGTTAGAGGAAGCCAGCAACAGTTATCGCCAAGCCATTACCAATCAGCCAGATTACCTCAGCGCTTATAATAACTTGGGCTGTGTTCTCTTTGAGCTAAAACAATTCGAGGCAGCAAAGGCGGTCTATCAACAAGGTATCGACCAACAAGGTATCGACGATAATCCTAAGTGTGGGACTCTGTATAATAACCTGGGTAAGGTGCTGCAAGC
Source organism: Moorena sp. SIO3I8 (assembly GCF_010692325.1). Classification (GTDB taxonomy): domain Bacteria; phylum Cyanobacteriota; class Cyanobacteriia; order Cyanobacteriales; family Coleofasciculaceae; genus Moorena. Next base: position 1,196 of record NZ_JAAHHW010000087.1, read on the forward strand.
ACAAGGTAAGGCAGGTCAAGCTCTGGTGGCATACAGTAGTGCGATTGAGTTAAACCCACAGCTAAAATCAGCTTACTTAAATCTGGGTCGGTTATGGCAACAGAAGGGGAATTATCCGATAGCAGTGCAGTATTTTGAAAGGCTGCTTAGTCTGGATCCAGAACAGATATTGACCTACAGTGAATGCGCCAACGCCTTGATGGCTCAGGGGAAACTAACCCTAGCCTTTGACTATTTACGAAAAGCGATCGCATTGCAACCAGCTTTTGTGGAGGCTTATTGCCAACGTGCTAAAAGTTTACCAGGCCAAGACATACTTGAGCGATCGCAAATTTATTGTTCTGGATTTCTTGAGGCACTACGGAACAAAGAGGATACTTTCCAAGTCTGCCTATATCTGTGGCAGACTTATCTGTATTTAGGGGATACCTTGTTTGAGTATGGTGCAGCAAAGCAGGCGGAAAAGTATTACCAGAAAGCGTTACAGATTCAGCCAGACCAGGTTGAGTTGTATATACGGTTAGGGGATTGTTTAGCCGAGCAGCAGCGACTGGATGCAGCAGTGATGACTTATCACATGGGTTTAGCCTTGCAACCAGCTCATCCTCAGATTTATCTACGGTTAGGGCAAGTCTTGAGCAAACAAAAGCGGTTCCAGCAAGCCCTTGAATACTACCAATCCCTCTGGCATCAGCACTTAGAAGAGGGCAAGGTGAGCGGTAACCTTGGTAGTCTCGGAGTCTTGCCGATAGATAACGTGCCGAGAAATAACTATAGTGCTAAGCCGCCAGATAACTATAGTGCTAAGCCTCTTACCTCCCAACCCCCTCACCCGATCAAGGGCATTTATGAAGCGACTAGAGACTGGTATATCAACACAGAGTGCCATGGCTGCTACTACATAGAGGTACCTTGGTCAACCATCGACAAGGATTGGCAATATACGGGATCGAGGGAAATTGAAGGTTCTGTGAACCATGGTTCCCAGGGCAATGGTTTCCCAAACGATATCAACACCATGTCCATGGTAGCGCCGCCAGTTTCTGCCCTGGCTCCTATATCTGTTGAAGGCAGCAAGTCTCAGTCTCAGTCCCAGTCTCAGTCCCAGCCTCAATGTGGCGGTGTTACCTGTAATCGATGTATGAGACGACTGTGTAACCAGTTTCAGTCGATTCATCTCGGCAAGAGGGTCTATCAGTGTCAGCCACCGCAAACACTTTCTGTGGATTCCCCTACTGTCTTTGTGGCGACTATCCCACAAGGACGGGCTTGGATTGCCCCCCAAAGCAGTTACTGGAAGATTTGTCATAGCATCGCCATCATTACTCCAGATGATTATTTGCTATCTGACCTCTCTCGAAATTACCCATGGTATTTACCTGGATGTGAGCATTACGACCCCAGAAACCATAGAATATTTAGTCTGGATCAGATGCCGCCTTTAGAGTACATTGATGGCACAGTAGCGGTTCTATCGGGACTGTCTGGACATGGCTACTACCACTGGATGTTTGATGTCCTGCCTAGAATTGAAATCCTACGCCGCAGTGGGATAGATTTCCCTAAGATTGATTGGTTTTTGATCAATACGCCACAGCAACCCTTTCAACAAGAAACCCTCAATTACTTAGGCATTCCTGCTAACAAAATTATCTCCAGCGATCGCTACCCCCATATTCAAGCCCAGGAGTTAGTCTTACCCTCCTTTCCCGGACATTTTGATTGGGTACCGCAGGGTACTATTAACTTTCTCAGACAGAGGTTTCTACCGCAAACTCTGGAATTAAGATACCCAGAGCGGATCTACATTTCTAGAGCGCAAGCCAGACATCGACAAGTTATCAATGAAACTGAGGTCAAGGAGCTGCTATCCCAATTTGGTTTTATTACCATTGCCCTAGAAAGCCTATCTGTGAAGGAACAAGTTGCTTTATTTGCTTCTGTTAAAGCAATTGTTGCTCCCCATGGCGCTGGTCTGACCAATACGGTATTTTGTCGCCCTGGCACTCAAATTATAGAACTAGTTTCACCGAATTATGTGAGAACAGATTACTGGATTATTAGCCAACAAATGGGACTAAAACATTATTATGTAAAAGGAGAGAATTTTGACTGTCAACCGATTCGCAAACTTATGTATACTAGCTCACTAACAGAAGATATATTAGTTAACCTAGATTCCCTTTACTCAGTAATGAAAATTACTGGCCTAAATCAGCTATGCTCAAGGGTGCATAACCAATAAGGAGGCAAAGGATGCCATGGATTCAGTAAAACTATTTGGGCTCTACCGAACTTGCTGTGTAACAATCTTAGGCAATAATTGCTATAAATAATAATTATTGGGCGATTGGGCGGGACTTTTAGTTTTTCAGAGAATGTTTTTTGATAAATAACCAGTCCGATCAGACCTAGTGGTCAATAAGCGCGTTTTTATACACACTATCTTCGGTAGAAATACTAACTATTTGAGAATACAAAAAAACTAATCTTGTTTGTGGCGAAAAAATCTGTAATAAATTATAGTTGATAGGTGGTAATATCAACTAGGATAAAGAAGGAGTTATAGTAGATGTCTTCTATGTTTGCTGACCCAGATCTTGAAGTTATCCCAAATGATGAAGACGGCTTCGTTATCTTAGGACCAGACGATGAACGAAGTAATATTAGGGGGAGCGATGGTCTAGATATTATTCAGACTGGTAATCAAAACGATGAGATTAGCGGTGGTGACGGGAATGATGTGCTCTTGGGGCAAGCAGGGGATGACCAAATCACTGGCGGTGAAGGCGATGATGTGGTGCTGGGTGGAGAAGGAGATGATAACCTGATCATAGGACCAGGCACTGATGTGGCGATCGGGGGTCCTGGAGAGGATACATTTACCTTCGAGTTCTTTGACGATCAGCCGGATATTATTACTGAGTTTAAGTCTGGAGAAGATCGGATCGTGATTCCAGGGGTTGATGACCAGACTATCGTAACTTACGACTCGATCACTGGTCAGCTAAAAGTGGATGGGGAAACCATTGCTCAATTGAGTTCAGGTTTGGATGTTGAAATTAATAAAACTGATGATGGTTTTGAGATACTTTAGTAGGTCAGTAATCAGCAATCAGCAATCAGCAATCAGCTGATAGGCTATTGGTTAGGTCACAGCGTGCCACGATACTGCTAGAAGCCTGTGCCGCGATACTTGAGGTGCCAAAGGCCAAGGGCTGACCGCTGACCACTGACCGCTGAATGCTTGATTTGAGTTGTGAACATGTTTTATGAAGGAAAGGCAACAGGCAAAAGTTAATCAAGTAGCGCTGCTCCCTGCTCCCTGCTCCCTGTTCCCTTTTCCCTGTTCCCCGTTCCCTGTTCCCTCTCATGTACACTTACTTAACTGAAGCAATTGCCGCTTGTGAGCAAGCGTTGGAAAGTCCATCTCCAAATCGACCTGATTTTGCCTCGACTTGCCGAGTTTTAGGCAATATCTTGCAAGGGATGGGTCGGTTTGATGATGCAATTTTCTGGCACTCTAGAGTGTTCGATGACAAACCGAATTTAGTGCAAGTCTATGCTAAAATAGGAAATATATACAGCAGTCAACAACAGTGGCAGGCAGCGATCGCATCCTACTATCATGCTATACGCCTCCAGCCAGATTTTGCTGAGGCTTACTGGAGTTTGGCAGAAATCTATTCTCAGCTGGGGAAAAAAGACGAGGAAATTGAGTGTTGGTATCAGACTCTGAGCCTGAAACCCAAATCAGCCAATGCTCAGGGACATTATAAACTAGGGAAAGCGTTCCTGGCTCAGGGTAAACCGGATCGAGCCATTGCTTGTTTCCAAAATGCGATTGAGCGTGACTCCACCCTATGGGCAGCTTACTACGAGTTAGGAGACTGTTTGATAGCCCAGGGGAAGTGGGAGAATGCGATCGCATGTTATCGTCAGTTAATCGACCTTGACCCAAATCAAGCTAAGGCCCACTATAAAATTGCTGGGATTTGGCTCAAACAAGGAATGGTGGACACAGCGATTGCAGCATTTCGCCGCTCGATTGAGGTTGATCCAAATTTTCCTGGAGCTTATCGGGAACTGATCCAACTGTTGATTCAACAGCAGAAGTGGGATGAAGCGATTGTCTCATGCCGTGCGGTCATTGCGACAGTGGGTGACTATCCCTGGACTTATGTTAAACTCGGGGATGCTTTGGTAAAAAAAGGTGAGTTGACCGAAGCCTACACTTGTTATCAACAAGCTGCTCAATTGCGGGGTTGGGATCAGTGTGCTCAGAAGGATTATCGATTCACCCAGGATAGGTTTACCTTTAAAATTCCGGTCTGGGAAAAACACTTGCAGCCCCTAGCTGGTGTCGCGGATGCTCAGTGTCTGGAAATTGGGAGTTTTCAAGGCAATTCCGCTTGCTGGTTACTTGATAAAATCCTGACTAACTCTTCAGCTCGATTAACTTGTGTTTCGCCACACTTTCAGGAAGAGTTTGCTGGAAATATAGCTAAAACTGGAGCAGCGGAAAAGGTGACTAGGTTAGAGGGAAAACCTGAGCAGTTGCTTAATTCCCTTGATGGCAATTACTACGATTTAGCTAACATTCGCGACAGGCGTCACAAAGCTACCATTGCTGAGCAAAATGCTTTACTTTGTTGGAAGCTACTCAAGGTGGGAGGGCTGATGATCGTTAATAACTATGGATGGAGCAATCCTGCTAAACCACAAGAAGCGCCTAAAATTGGGATTAATAGGTTTCTAGATTCAGTTAAGGGTCAGTTTGAGATTCTGCATCAGGCTCGCATAGTGATTGTTCAAAAAATAGCGTCTTAACGGTAACGATGTCAAGGGATATCAAACACTCTTCGGGTCATGATCACGACTCTGTTGACCCAACCGAGGGCCAGCTCAAGGTGGTGAAAATTCAATTAAAGTTGGCTAAAGACCATGCTAATCGGGGTAGTCTGTATGCTCAACAGCAACAGTGGCCCGAAGCGATCGCATGTTACGAAAAAGCGATCGCTATTGACCCCAAATTTGCTGGAGCTTACCGTAACTTGGCTCGGGTTTTTGCTAAGACTGGTCAACAGGACGAGGCTACGGAGTGTTGGTATCAAGCCCTAAGCCTAGAGCCAAATTGGGCTAAAGCCGAGGAGCATGTTAAGTTGGGCAACAGCTTGTGGTCTCTGGGAAAACCAGACCAAGCCATAACCTGTTATCGACAAGCGATTGAGTTAAAGCCCAATTTACTCCAAGTTTACTATCGTCTCGGGGAGATACTCCAATCCCAGGGAAAGATGGAAGATGCGATCGCATCTTATCAACAGGCGGTCGAGAATAATCCCCGAAATCACCAAGCCATGAACTATTATCGACAAATAGTCGATAGTAATCCCAACTCTAGCGCTAAAGATTATCATCAGTTGGGTCAACTGCTCAGAGGGCAAAGTCGATTCAAAGAAGCCATAGAGTCTTATCAAAAAGCGATTGAGCTTGACCCCTGTTTTAAGCGAGCTTATGTAGACCTACAGTACACCTGGATTGAATCAGAGCAGTTAGAGCAACTTATCACCTTTTATCGACAGTGCATCAAACGGCAACCAGATTTTCCTCTGGCTTGGGGTAATTTAGGGGATGTGCTAACCGAGCAAGGGCAACTTCAGGAGGCGATTAGCTGTTACCAAACTAGCGCTTACAAAAAAGCAGTTGCATCCCATCCCAACCTGGCCGAGGTTGACTGGAAACCTAAAAAAGAACATGGTCCAGACTTCGTTATTATTGGAGCGGCTAGATCTGGTACATCTTCATTATATATGTATCTGAGTCGTTATCCACAAATTATCTCCCCTCATAAAAAAGAGTTAAATTTTTTCAGTAAATATTTTAATCAAGGGATTGATTGGTATCTCGCCCATTTTCCATCTATTACCGACACTCCTAATTTCTTAGCTGGGGAAGCAAGTCCTAATTATTTTGACTGCACTGAATCTGCCCAACGGATGTTTCAGTTTTTACCTAACGTTAAGCTCATTGTTTTATTGAGAAATCCCGTTGATCGCGCCATCTCTTGTTACTATCACAATTTTTATCATGGTCGAGAAAAGCGCAGTCTAGAAGATGCCCTAAATCTAGAGAAGCAAAGACTGGAAAGTTTGACAGAATCGGAGCTATTACAGATTGGGTATCGACACCCAAATAATTTATTAGGAAGTCTTTACGTCTATAAGTTAAAACGATGGATGGAGATTTTTCCGAGAGAACAATTTTTAATAGTGAAGAGTGAAGACTTCTATAGCAATCCTAAGACTGTCATGAGTACCATCATTGAATTCCTGGGGTTATCTGATCAGAAGTTTTTTCAATATCCCAAATGCAATGGTAGGTCTTACACTCCCATTAGTCAGGAATTGAGACAAACCTTAAGTGAATTTTTTAGACCTCATAATCAGAGGTTGGAAGAGTATTTAGGAATGTCACTTAATTGGGATTAGAATCAAAAAAGCGGTGTTGCTCATTATGCGTATGGTTTTGCCCCCCTAGGGCGTGTTTTAAACGTTTTCCACAAGATTATGATCCCCCCCAGCCCCCCTTGAAAAAGGGGGGAGCCATACTCAAAGTCCCCCTTTTTTAAGGGGGATTTAGGGGGATCTCCGAGGTAATAAGACACGCCCTAGACCCCCAATCATGGGGTATTTAGGGGGCTTTAAGAAAACCAAATGATCGCGCATTAATTTATTAATTCAGCAACGCCTATTTCCTACTGTTCCCTGTTCCCTGTTCCCTGTTCCCTAAAATTACCATGGTTAAAACCACCTCCAAACTCACTTTTGAGGAATACCTGGAATATGATGATGGCACAGATAACCGTTATGAGCTGTTTGATGGGGAGTTAGTAGAATTGCCTCCTGAGAGTGAACCAAATAGTTGGATAGCAACTTGCCTAATGGTCGAATTAGCACAACTAATTAAACCCCGCTTAATTAAAACGCACAGTTGTGAATTACAAGTTCCAGGAAATCCTCAAAATCGCTATCCAGATTTAGTAGTAATTAGAGAAGAACATCTTATCCAAACGGAAAAACGCCTAACTATCACCCTTGATATGCTTCCACCACAGTTTGTGGCTGAGGTAGTTAGCCCCTACAAAAATCAAAGGGATGAAAACTACCGACGTGATTACGTGGAAAAAGTACAACAATACCAAGAAAGGGCTATTCCTGAATATTGGATTATTGACCCCCAAGAGCAGTTAGTAACTGTGCTGGTGTTAAACAATGGTCGTTATGAAAAACAAGAATTTCGGGGTAATGAGCAGATTGTTTCCCAGACTTTCGGTGATTTTAAGTTTACGGCTTTACAGGTTATCAGTGCTAATTGATATAGCAGCTGCGTAGGGTGTGTTAGGGACGGTTCGCCCTGATATTATGTTTCGCAGTCAGTGTTGAGATAGCCCGTCCCGTAACGCACCACCGGGTCTGGAAGAAATAACGAATTTAAATTCACATCAGCTTACCTGCGTTCGCTAAAGTTATGCGTTCGTTTTTTTGAAATTTATTATCAAATTACCTCCAAAAAAAAATATAAAAACCCTTGACAACTAAAACCATAATCATTACAATAATCAGTATGAACATAATTCAGGTTTTTAACCATGTCTCAAAACTTTATTCCGAATCAAAACAATAATTCTGATGAATCTAACCAAAAGAAACAACGTATTAAGTACATTAAGGGCTCTCCTGAAGGAGTCACCAAGACTATTTACTCCCTTTCTGCACTCGGGTATGGGTCGGTTTCCGACTGGAGCCCTTTGCAGCCAACCGGAATTCCAGGGCAAGTAATTAGTTTTGCAACCAAGTATTCGACTTGGCGTTAATAGGTTAAATTTCTGGGGGGGTTTCCCCCCGGCAAAGGCTCCGGTCTTTTGGCGTAGCGTGACCTTTGCCCAATGAAATAGGATTACATCCGGATTGATTCGGAAAGTGAGAGACATGACATAGTGTTTACTGAAATAGCCGTGGATAGTATTTCTACGGCTATTTTTTTTGCTATAGATGGGTGTGGAATGTGAGTTAAGGAGGCGATTGATTGCTATCATGGTGTTATTGCGTTCGCGTAGCGTGGCCAACGGCCAATCGCATCAGATTCCGATTGGAGTTATTTTCAAATAGCCCAAGCTTAATGACAGCAAAGTCAGTACAAAGAAGCACCGTAAAACCCTATCCCTTCCTGTCATAACAATATAATTTACATGAAGACCAGCTTAGGATAGGTCAATCTTGATCTAAAATATCAGAAGTGAAAGGACAATTCTGAGGAAAACTAACAGATGGATAATTCCTGCTCACCTTCTTCAGTGGATATCTGTAGCAATCGGAAAAGACCGATTCAAGATAAGGCTTGAGGCTAGGAGATTCAGACAACAGAAGATTAATCTGTTCTCTTTGTTCATCGATAGTATTTTCCCAGCCTCGATAATCAGGCTCTGAATCTACGTACTGCCTTTTTAGCAAATGTTCCATCAAAACCTTAAGTCGGCTCTGAAGCTCTCGTCTATCGGATCGTCCCAAGGATGCTATCTCCTCAATTAAATTGTCTATATCCAACTCATCAAAGTTTTTTGTTTTGAGTTGCTGGCAAGTTGTCTCAGTCCACAGAACGAAATCCTGATCATACAAGTCATGATTACTCATTGCTTGTTCATCCTTTTCTATTTTTTTTGTAACGATCAGAGCCTCTCCCGTTTTCAGGTAAAACTGCCTGCAAAAAATAACGCTACTCTTGAGGCTTTCAGAGAATAAATCAACAGCATAGAGTCAACTAATCAAGGGGCATCTCATAGTTGAAATATTCTCCTTTTTTATCCTATATCATGTCGGGATAATTACCCTTAATAAAAATCTCCCCCATCTCCCCATCTCCCCATCTCCCCACACTTCCCACCCTCCCCGCGCCCGGGCTCCTTAATTATGGGTATTCAACCAAACTTGATATGAGGGGGTTTGGGCTTTGGGGGAGCTATAAAACCCCTGGGCTTAAGGAAGCTTAGCGGGGGATATAGGCTTTACAAATGAGTTGTAAAACTAGATTATAATTTTTTCTAATCAAAACAAACGCTGTATTCCTTACTAAGGCTACCATATCCAGATTTTTATGTTCCCTAAAGCGTTTCATCCTATGTTTACATCTCAAATAAAAATGCTATACATGGACTCCCCCAAGTTAAGTTAAGTTACATTGAGTAACTTAACTTAACAATTAAAAGTGTTTAGCTTACCAATAAATAGTGTATAATCTCTGCATACAGCTTTTCAACTGTAAATACTACTAACACTCAACTACCGCTACCGACTCTACCCCGATGCTACTCAACAGCAAACGCTGATTGAGTGGATGGAAATCTATCGGACGACCTACAACTATGGGTGGCGATAGATTAAAAATTGGTGTAACAGTCGGCAAGAAAAAAAACGACTCCCATAGCTTTGGATGTTTTTGGTTCATCTGTTATTAATGTGACGCAAGGAGCAGAGGTAGAAGCAATGTATTCTGGATACTTGAAGCCTGATATTGAGGGTTTACAACAAGACGTTATTACACGACTGAAGGAAATCAGTGACCTGATGACGGATGCTAGTGAAATACTAGGAGAGGAGGGTTCAGGGAATAATTACACCCAATTGAAGCAGAAAGTAGATACTGCCAAACAGCAGGTGGAAAATCTGGAATTAGTCATGTCGATTATCGCGCCCATGAAGGCAGGTAAGTCTACAGCTATCAATGCGATTGTTGGGCGGAAACTTCTGCCTAGCCGCAGTGATGCCATGACCACACTCCCTACAGAAGTTGTCTTTAAAGCTGAATTAGAACAGCCAATTTTGAAGTTGAGTGAACCAGTAGTTTCTGTGTTTAGCAAGACAATTGAGGCTTTGCAGAGCAATCTTCAAGAGTTGGACACTGACGAAATGGAAAGTATGATGGCTAAGTATAGGCATCTGAATGACTTAGTTGAAAAAATCAAAAAACAGCCTTTAGCCTCACTAGTCCCTAAACAGGAAACCTTTGGCTTTAATAATATCCGGAAAACCCTGACTGCTTTGAATGACATTATCCGTTTGTGCAGCCTGAATGAAGTTGACGATCCTATTGGTAAACTTCTCTGTCTTAATCTTAAGTCTCCGCGCATTGAAACTCCCTTTTGGCAAGAAGAAGATGCTGATAAAACTGCAAAAATCGGTAATCTAGTAATTATTGATACCCCTGGAGGTACTGAAGCTGGACAAGAGCAGAAACTAAAGGCTGTAGTCACAAAGCAGCTCACAAAAAGTGCAGTTGTTTTGATTATGCTCAATTTTGGCGCAATGGGCAGAACTGCTGACAATAAAGTTGAAAGTGAAGTTGAAGAAATAAGAAATTTACAAGATAGTGAGAAGGATAACCTATACGTTTTGGTAAACCAGATTGACAGACGTGGTAAAAATTCCAGGACTCCTGAGGAAGTCAAGGACTTTGTCAAAGAGGCATATGGCATAGGTGATTCTGGCGAGAACAAAGATACAAATAGAGTTTTTGAAATATCAGCTCACTGGGCACTGTTCTCTGCTAATTTCTTTCTTCGAAAACTAGATAAAAATGAAGATGCAGCTAAAAATGATATCAAAATCCAACCAGATATTGCCAGAGATTTACTAGGAGCAGAGTGGGAAGACGATATTGAACATGCCTCCTTGGAGGAACTGAAACGTAAAGTTAGGAAGCTGCGAGAAAGATCAGGTTTTGATGATTTTATTAAGAAGGCAATGGAGGAGTTAATGCTCTCAGCAGCGCCTGAATCCATGAAGGCAGCACTTAAAGAAATTTGCAGCTACTTAAAGCATATCCCAAAGGATGTAGAACTTCAGATAAAAGCTATTAACCAAAAGGCAGCAGAAATAAAAAAGCAAAAAGATGCCTTACAATCTAAAATAAATGGTCTTGAGGATTGTCGCCATCGTCTGAAAGAACGAATAGAGGAAAAACAGGAACAACTTAATCAGAAGCTAGAGGCAATTCGTATTCCCCTAAAAAAAGCAGCAGAAGTGACTATTGACGATTATTTTTCACAGTCTCCAACCGACGCTTTACAAAAATGGGAAACATTTGCAAGTCAAATGGGTGTAGCAAAAAAGATTGTAGAAAAGAGAATCCAAGAGTTTATTTCTTTTGATGACTGGATTAAAAATTATTCAATTTTACAGTTCAAGTGGAATACTGATTATTCAGTTGAATTATCAAGTAAAGCAGATGCAGAAGAATTTCGTAGACTGGCAGTTAATTACGCAACTGTAAGAACAGAAAAGTTATTTGACAGTATTCGTGAAGCGACTGAAGAAGAACTAAAAAACTCCCGTGAAGAGCTGACATTATTATTAGATAGTGAGACAAAGCCAATAATTGAGGAGGCGAGGGAGCAACTGTCAAAAGGCTTCGATGTGGAAATTCCACCCCCACCGCCAGAACCAGACATAGACCTAAATTCTATTCAACCTTCAGTAGATGAGTTACCAGAGTATGGATACGAAGAAGTAGATGAAAACTACAGGCCATGGTATTTTTTTGGGTGGCTTGAAAGAACAAGGACAGTGATTAAAAATGTACAAGTAGGTAACAAATATATTGTCAACCTGAATGATTTAATTACTAAAATTAATGAAGTAATTAAGGAAAAAATTGATATAAACTATCAGGGAAGTCAAGAGTACATTGTTCAGCAATTTGAAAAGGATACTGAAACCTTTTTTCAAAATCTTCAACAGTACTTAGGTGGATACAAAGACCAGATGAAGGAGTCCCTGAGGAAGCAGGGATCTGAGGAAAAGCAAAAAACAGTGGTAGAAAACCTCAAGAATAAGTTAGCAGATGATGCTCGAGAACAAATCAAAAAGGTAGATATTATTCTCCAACGTATAGAATACTTCTTATCTCTAAATAATGGATAATTATAATATAACACATCTTCAAGAACTAGAGTCTCATCTTAAAGAACTAGACTCTCAGTATCAAGTCCCCATCCTGAGGGATAAAGCTCTGATTGACCTAATAAATGGTATTCAGGTCAACCGCGACCTCATCAGCTATGGTAAGAAGCAAAGGAGTCTGGGCCGCCTGTGGGACTTACTAACTGGCAGCGACTCCCAGCGCCAATCCCTCTTAGGTGAAAACCTAGTCGCTGGTCAAAATACACTGTACCAATGGGCATTAGAACTCACTTCTTCCGAAGATATTAGTCAAGTAGCACTGGCTGTTACCCAGGAAAAATTGCTGGAAGCCCGTGAGGCTATTCGCCGTCAGCAACAAAGGCTAAATATTCAACACCAAGAACTAAGAACTCTGCTGCAAGGTTTGACTAAAGAGATTGACTCACGTTTCCAGAAACTGGATGAAAAGATAAATAACCTAGAAGTAAGTACGGCTGCTCATCAGGAATTTGAGAGCATAATAACTTTCTGGGAAGCAAAGAGTACTTACACAAAGCTACCTTGGGTAGTACAGGTAGCCTTTTTAGCACGGCAAGTTTTCAGTGGTGCAGTTGCTAGCTATGAACTGAAATCTAATGATAAAAAACTTTATCGTGAGTGGTTCGTCAATCGAGTTGTCAAGTCTCCCAGAAGCCAAGAGATCCCGGACCCCCAAATGACTCCTCATAACCCATTCTGTTCCCTTGCAGACCTTCTAGAGAAAACTAGGTTAGACATGGCAGACAATGGCCGCACATTAGAATTAGCAGCAGCGTTGTTGGAGGTTCGGTCAGTGCCGCGAGAGCGTCTTTTAAAGACTCCTTTGCTATTCACTATTGGTACAACTCTGGAACTGGCCGCCCTCCCTCCTGAAGATATACCGCCAAAGCCCGCACATTGTGCAATTGAGCTATGTCGCGCTCACATTCAACACATCGACCAAACCACAGATCGAAGACAATTTGTCGAAACCATTGTGCATGAAACCGCTAATGACTGTATGGCAATCATGGCAACCCGTCCTACTATCACAAGTTGAGCTCTATGGAACACACAAACCCCAAATTTGGACTTGTACTAGCTGGTGGTGGTGCTAAAGGAGCATATCAGGCCGGTGTATGTAAATATCTTGCCGAAATTGGACTAGAGCCACAAATTATTGCTGGCACTAGCATCGGCACCCTTAATGGCGCTGTTCTCGCATCCAGTGAATCATTTGCGGAAGGTGTCAAGCGATTGAATAAACTTTGGGATCAATTAGGTCAAAAACAGGTTATCCGTCCCAATAAGAGTGCAGTTCTTAAAACATTAAGCTATGGTGCTAAAGCTTTTATCCCAAATCTGAGAACGTGGTGGTTTGATTTCTTAGTAAAGATAGGGTTGCCCAAAGACCACAACGCAATCTTTGACCCTGAACCTGTAGAAACTCTATTACGCGAAGCCGTAGACCCGGCTAAGCTGCGAAAAGGTATTGAGTTATGGGCAACAGTATTTCCAGCACTGAAAATACCAGACTTAGACTACGATTTACTGATGCCCTTAGTCGATCTTTTGCGAGCCCAAGCTGGTACATCTGCCCACTGGCTTCGGGTGCAGGATTGCCAAGATGATGAAACTCTCTATAATTTACTCCTTGCTAGTGCTGCCATTCCCTTGGCATTTCCTCAACGAGAAGTTAATGGTCAGTTCTATGTAGACGGTGCTTTGGGAGATAATATCCCCTTGGGAGCATTAGCCGCTCGTGGATGTACTTTCGCCATTGTAATTCACTTAGATAACGGAGAAACCTGGAGCCGCCACGACTTTCCAGAGCAAGCCATCATTGAAATTAGACCAGAACAACAAATCAATAAATCGAATAGGCCAGTTATCGGTTTCATTGATAGTTTGCTAGACTTCAGCCCTGAACGCATCACAGAACTCAAAAAGCGTGGTTATGAAGATGCCCAGCGTTGCTTGCAGCCAATTCTCGAAACCTTTATAGCGATTAGAGCCATGCGTGGTTCTCAGGACAAACTGATCAAACAGACATGGGAGTTGCACAATGACCGACCACTATTGGATGATTAAGGGTTGTGATAAATAAAGGTTGACCATTGATATAGTCAACCTTTAACCAATAACTATCGCAATAGTGACTTCTAAACCAGCCACTTAAGACTAGAAATTCATTTCAGCAGCTTGCACCTTCTCTACTTGCTTCTTCTTAATAACTAGCAAGACTTGAGATAGCATAATCGCGCCGATGAATAGCATCAACCACTTAATCCGAGCTGGGTCTTGTAAGACCACTTCCACATCCCTTTGACCAAATCCACCAACATTAGGATCAGTACTCAGAGCTTGTCCTGATACTACCTGATCTCCTTCAGCAACCAGTAACTCTGGGCCAGGGGGAACCGTATCAACTACAGTCTCGCCGTCTGGGGTCTTGATAGTGACGTCGTAGCCAACATACTCTTCAAAGGTAATTTTGGTAATTTCACCAGTGGCAGAGGCATTGAAGGCATTATTATTGCTAAGGTTACCAGCGGGGTAAACCTGACCCCGTCCCCGGTTACCACCAACATGAAGCTGGTATTTACCAAAATAGATATTTTTCTCAGTTCTGGGGTCAGGAGAGAGAACTGGGAACACAATTTCTTGATACTCCTCACCTGGTAGAGGACCAACGAGTACTATATTTTCCTGCTCTTCGCTGTAAGGTTGGTAGTACATGTTTTCGGTTTCTTCTTGCATTTCCTCCGGAATCCGGTCAGGAGGAGCAATCTTGAAACCTTCCGGTAACATCACCACGGCACCGACCTGTAAGCCACCTTTAGAACCATCACCATAGACCTCTTGTGCTTCTAGGTCATAGGGGATTTTAACCACAGCTTCAAATACAGTATCTGGCAGTACCGATTGGGGAATTTCAACTTCTGTCGGTTTCTCTGCTAGGTGACAATTAGCACAAACTATCTTGCCAGTGGCTTCACGAGGGGTTTCTGGTGCAGTTTGCTGTGCCCAGAAGGGATAGGCAGCAGCTGACTGGGGAACTGCCAGGTCGCTGGCAAAGAAAAGGGCGACAGCTGCCACAACCAAAACGATAGCTCTGGCAATCATCCCCTTGCCACGGTTAACCATCACCGATACATCAGGTGTTCTCATCACTAAGCCAAAAAACTCAAAAATTGGTAATTTAAAAATTGCAACTTGTTAATTGCTAATGGTTGATTAGCACTAGTCAATTAACTAAAAACTAAGGACTAAGGACTAGAGCAATTAACTCCACCAGGGGTTTTCACCAGTGCGGAAATCAGTTTCTTTCCAGGTGCTGAAGACTAGGGTGTCGTTTTCTGTTACCGTGGCGTGTGCCAAAGCTAGAGACAAAGGCGCTGGTCCACGTACTACCTTGCCAGTATTGTCATACTGGGATCCATGGCAAGGACAGATGAACCGGTTCTTGCTAGCATTCCAAGGTACAACACAGCCTAAGTGAGTGCAAACCGCGTTGAGACCGTAAGCCTCAAGACCTTGATCTTCAGTAACAATCACATAGGTGGGGTCCCCTTTGAGACCTTGAGTCAGGGTGCGATCGCCTACATTGTGACTAGCTAAAAACTCGCTGACCTTGATGTCATTGCCCAAAGCATCTTTAGCTGTGACACCACCACCAGCCCCACCACTGGATGGGGGGATAAAATACTTAACGATTGGGTAGAGAGCTCCAACAAATGTGCCGGTAATCGTCCCAAACGCCAAGAGGTTCATAAATTGGCGACGCCCCATATCTGGAACGTCTGGAGAGCCAGAAGCTTGAGCCATAACTGAACGCCTAAAGGTATACTTTTTTTACAATTCTGGGAAAATTACCAGAATTTTTTGAACCCTGTTTTTATAACTGTAGTGTAATTTAACCACTGGACAGGGTTGCCCAAATCCCTGCAATATAAGGATTCACGGCTTGAACTATAAGTATTATTACATTCTTTTACGCTTTATCATAAAGTTAAGAAGCGTTGTATTTGTAACAAAATGTAAACATTAAGTTAGGGCAACAGGCTATGACAGGACAGGACTTGCACCAACTCCTGCTCAATAAGTGGGGACGCTCCTATGACATCCAGATTCGGAGGACTCAAGGGAAAATCTTTGTTCAGGTGATGTGGAAGTATCTGGAGCAGCAATCCTTCCCCCTTTCTGAAGCTGAGTACCTAGAGCATTTAGATACAGTAGCCAACTATATCCGAGGTTGGGGAGGAGCCAGCCAGGTGCAAGAGTTCATTAACAACACCCGTGAGCGTCCACGACTAGGCAAAGTGGTCAGTATTCCCATAGAACTAGGTGAGCGGTCCTCAGAATGGATGCTAGAGGATTTTTAGGGAGTAGGGAGTAGGGAGTAGGGTGTGGGGTGTGGGGTGTGGGTAGTAGGGAGGTGTGGGTAGTTTAGACAACGGCCAAAAATCTCGAACTATTAAATTCTACCGTTCGCGTAGCGTGGCCATAGGCCAAAGAAGTTTATGTTAAGCTGACGGCTTGGTCTGAGGGGATTGGTGCTGTAGTGGGAGCTAGATCAGGGATGAGCTTTTTGGGCTTGGGGGATGCGATCGCATTTCATAGAATTGTCTGGCCGATTAGTCTCAGTCTTAGAGTTCCCCCCACTGTTGGTCAGAGGAACACCTGTGATCAACGGGTGCATCTGATTAAAGCTGTTTGACCCGGTGGGTGGAACAGGCATCTTGCCTGTTGCAATTTTCCGGCGGGCTGTCTCAACGCCTCTTACCCCGATTCCCGATTCCCGATTCCCGATTCCCGATTCCCGATTCCCGATTCCCGATTCCCGATTCCCAATTCTTAATTCTAAATTCTTAATTCTTAATTCTTAATTCTTAATTCTTAATTCTTAATTCTTAATTCTAATTAAAATCGATTTTCATACTCGACAATTATCTTAGTATCATCTGAAAAATTTGTAGCGCCGCGTAGCAAAACTTCTTCATTAACTCGATAGCGCAAGTTGTACTGAATTGGCTGATCAGTAGTTAACACTTTTAACAACGAAAATGATAAATTATTAGTAATATTAATTCCTGCTTCAGCACCTAGCTCTAAGCTATCAGTGCGTCTATTATCATCTGTAACTGTAGTAGGGAAAATGCGAAACTCATCTAATCCTGCGGCATCACCAATCAGGTTGCTGACATTACTCAGTAGTGCTGAGCCAGCCAGGTTTGCCAAACCCAAGGTAGTATTGCCTCGACCCAAGGTATCCACAAAGCCACCCCCTAATAGAGCAACAATTTCCCCTTCACTACGTTTTGGCATACTATTAAGTTCCACTCGGTCAAAGAGCTGACTTGCTCGCCCTTTTACTTTTGCTTGAACCCGAATAGTTTCTGTAGTGCCAAAATTAGTTGGGCTATCGCTAATTTCATTAGCAAAGGTTTCACTGGTAATGGGTTGTTTCCTAGACTCAATTACTGATGCCACCATCTGCACATCTAACTCTGGGTCTCTGCCAAGAGTGGCTACAAATCGAGCGTTGTTGTTGTAATTTTTATCAAGACGAAACTGGGTGGTAAAGAGATTGACCTGACCGCGCAGTAGCTGAATCGTTCCTTCTGGTCTAATATCGCTCATGTCCCCATTAATTAGAAGGGTACCGCTGGCGAGAAAATCTAATACTGGCAGCTGTCGAACTAGGATATTTTTACCTAAGGTCAACTGTAAGTTATTGAACTCGATTAGTTCGTCACCAGCCGATCCGCTACTCCCGATCGGGGCAGTTTGAGATTCAGAAATCGGTACTCGACCATCAAACAATTCGATGTAACCACCAATTCTAGGATTAAACAGAGTCCCAGTAATGATGGTCTGACCTTGAACACCACCACTGTAAATCCCTTTGAGATTGATGGCTAGTTGATTCAGGTCAACGGTGAGGGGATTCTCTAATGGTCTAGCTAGGTCTCGCAATGGCAAATTCCCTACCGCTACTAATTTACCACCACCAAAATTCCCTTGTAAGGTGTCTACAATTTCCATCCGGTTGAAGTTAAACCGGATTTTGCCATTAACTTCTGTCAGGGGTTCCGGTAAGGCTTGGGCAGCAATGGTAGCGTCTTGTACATTAATGTTACCAATAACGGTAAGTTGCTCCAGTTGCTCTCGCCAATCTTGGTCTTGGTCAAAGGTACCGGAAATATCTAAATCTACTTGTCCTTTACCATCAACCCAAGTGATTTGTTGATTGGTAAGCATGTTCAATCGGGCAAGTCCTTCGTTTTGAACCGTCAGTTGTACACTAACTTGCCGATTTTCTGGCTCTACTTCGGCAAAGGGTAACTTGTAGGGGATTTTGGCATTTACAGTTAGGGGTTCAGACTCTTTGGTCAGAAAACTTTGGGCAAAGACGTTCAACCGCGCATTGTTGTAACTAAAGCTGCCTTTGATGGATTCGAGGGGTGTTCGGTTTAAACTGGCATCCACTACAGATATTGCTCCCCTAGCTTGGGGATTGCTTAGACTTCCATAAAAGTCCGCTGTGGCATCAACAAATCCTCCGTAACCAACAGAGCTCGGAAATTTGAACACTTCTCTAATCAGGGAAACCGGGACGTTCTTTAGCTTGAGCTGACCCGATGGACCTTGTTCACCGATACTACCGGACAAGGTGGCTAGGCTCTGACCCGATTGAATCCGCACAGGTAAAAGATTCAGTACCCCTTCTTCAAAATTCCCTTGGCCAATAATTGTCTCAGCTTTATAGGAACCCCACTGCCAGTTTTCCCCTTGGAAATTAAATTTGGCACGGATGCCATCTTTGACTGAACCTTCCATACTGATACTGCCAGTAAAACCACCATTGATCTCGGTAAGCTCTGGTAACAGAAAGCTCTCTTGACGCTGCTGGCGTTGCTTCTCTAGGAGGGTGACTATTTCTGACATCCGCCGTAGGGGTTTTTTGAGCTTATTTTGTGGATTACCTACTCCAGTAACGGCAAGATCAGCGGCTGTGCCGTAGACGGGCGCTTGCAAGCCTCGACCTAGGTCAGTGATATCAAATAGTTGTAGGGTAGTCAGAACATCCTGGATTTCTCCGAGCTTAGCCTGGAGTTCTCCTTTAAATTCTGGTCCGTTGGGGGTTTGGGTGACGTTGGCAGCAAATAAGTATTGACTATCACCTTTTTTACCTTTTTCAAACAAGCCATTGGTCAGAGTCATCGTCCCTTGCTGGTATTGGAAAAAGCCTTGTAACAGCTTACCTCTGAGGTTGTCAAAGATGGGATTTTCGATCGCAATTTCACCGGATGACCCAAAGGTCTTGAGGTTCAGAGCAATTTTCCCAGATATGTCTCCCGCCAAGGGTTTGCTTAACCATGGTTCGAGGTTTTTCCCGTCTACCATCCCACTACTCAAAGCCAGACTCTTAATGGTATTGATGGGGAAATTCTTTACGGTCATTTGTAGCTCATCCCCTGACCGAATCCCAGTAGCAGTTTTGTTCTGATACTGCAGCAAAAAGGATACGGGTTGGTAATTGGGGTTTAGCACCACCTCCAGTTTGTCTTGATTACCTGCTAGCTGGAGATTTACCCCTGACTTTGGTGCTATACTCACTCGACCTGTCAGTAGGGATTCAAACTCCAGAGGACCAGCAAAAAAGTACCGCAGTCTTAAGTCACCGTTAATTGTCGGAGCTTGAGGAGTACCAGCAATGCGACCGTTAAAACCGACTAAGCCTCCTAAATTGAACGCATCAGGCAGGTCAGCCGGTAATCGTTGCAAATTCAAATCCTCTGCTTGTACCTGGAAATCAAAGGTCTTAATTGCTTGTAAGCCCTGACTCTTTGGGTTTAGATTGACAAAACCATTAGCATTGAATCCCTCGGCTATCGCTTCTTTAATCTCTAGCCTTTGACCATTCCAGTCAAAGGATGTGGCTAGGGAACGCTCAAGTATAGAAATGCCTTCACTAAAATTCAGCTTACCCTGAGCTTGGATTGCTGATAGAGCTGTATCTGGTGTCAATAGCAACGGAGCAGAAATATTGACACTGCCATTGAGACGTCCTCGTAAATCAGGATTAATCTCCCACAACTTGAGATTAGTAGGCTGGAAAACTCCCTGAAATTTACCATTGCTAAACTCAGCTGTTCCTAGTAATTGACCACCAGCAACCTTGAGTTGTCCAGACCCTTTGCCCTTAATGGCGTCAATGGTTAAATTAGTTAGATTACCAGAGACAGTGACATTCCCGGAAAGAGGGCCATTGAATTGGGGCGGGACCGGAGCAAGAGCACCCAAGTCGAGCTTAGAGGTTTGTACCTTGGCCTGGAAGTTACCATTGGCAATATCGATTTGAGAAGCCTGAATTCTACCCCCTTCCACATCTAAAGTACCAGACCCACTAGCAGTAATACTGCTAGGACTTACCGAATCTAGATTCCCTGAGATGGTAAACTCCCCGGAGGCTGGACCGTCGAATTGCGATGGTATTGGTCCGAGACGACCTAACTGGAGATTGGATGCTACGACTTGAGCTTTGAAGTTGCCTTTAGCGATATCGACAGCATCAGCTTTAATGGTTCCTCCTGCTAGGTCTAAACTGCCAGACCCACTAGCAGTAATGGTGCTAGGACTGACCGAATCCACATTCCCTGAGATGGTAAACTCCCCGGAAGCTGGACCGTCGAATTGCGGAGGTATTGGTCCGAGACGACCTAACTTGACCTTGGATGCAACTACTTGAGCTTTGAAGTTGCCATTAGCGATATCGACAGCATCAGCTTTAATGGTTCCTCCTGCTACATCTAAACTACCAGACCCACTAGCGGTAATGGTACTAGGACTGACCGAATCCACATTCCCTGAGATGGTTAACTCCCCGGAGGCTGGACCGTTGAATTGCGGTGGTATTGGTGCGAGACGACCTAACTTGAGATTGGATGCGACTACTTGAGCTTGGAACTGGCCTTTAGCGATCGCGATCGCATCAGCTTTAATAGTCCCTGCTGCTAGGTCTAAACTACCCGATCCACTAGCGGTAATCGTACTAGGACTCAAAGACTTTACATTCCCTGAGATAGTCAACTCCCCTGAGATGGGACCTTTAAATTCAGAGGGTACTGGTGCTAAGGCTTCTAGAGGAATCTCAGAGGCTTGGACTAGGGTAGAAAAACCACCATTGATCAGTTTTACATTAGTAGCACGCAAGGTACCACCATCAACTGTTACGCTGCCGTAACCCCTGGCACGGAGGGTTTCTGGCTCGAAAGAATCAAGGCGACCGGACAGATTAAATTGACCATTGAACGGTCCAGAGAACTCTGGCGGTAGAGATTGTGCAGGCAAGGTTTTTAGGATTGGTGCCACGGAAATATTCTTAGCTTCTACTAACCCCTGCCAGCGCCCAGCCCCCACTTGAAAATTAGTAGCTCTGAGAACACCATCACCGATGGGCAGATTAGCATAACCAGTGGCACGAAAATTCTCGGGCTTGTCAAGGGGAGAAAAGATCTGGGTTCTGCCATAAATTCGACCCAGAGGAATGGGTAGATTAAATCCATACTGTTTTGCGATCGCATTCGCTGGCACATTCACAGCTTTGAGATCAAATACTGCCCCCCCCTGATCCATAAATTTGATATCCCCCTTGCCTGTGACTAAGCCACCCACTGTTGGTTTTGCCTGCAAGTTTCTAATGGCCAGCTCAGTATTAATAACGGTAAAGTCAGCAGTAATATAGCTGAAGTTCACCTGGTCAAGGGTGGCGGCAGTGGTGGTAAACGCCTCTCCAATCACAATCGGGTTGTCGATAGCTCCAGTGACCTTAAACGTAGCCTGTGCTTTACCTAAAGTAGTTACTGGTAGCTCTTTGATGCCAAAGGTCTGTGCATACTGCTGTATCTGAACCGGTTCGCTTGTTGCTCTGAGCTTGTACCCTGACTCAATATCCAGCATTCCCCCGATTTGGGCAGGTACTTGACCGAATCTGGTAGTTATGTTATTGAGCCAAATCTGACTCCCTCGAAAGCTCAGCTTACCTTTGCTTTCAGTGAACAGTTGGGGCAAGGGTTCTAAGCGGGCGGTGGTGTCGGAAAAGTTAATCGTACCCCAATACTGCCAAGGCTGTTCAGCATTATTCCGTTGTATTCTCAGGTTGCCACCCAGTTTACCCCCTTGAAGCTTCAGGGGAATCAGAAGTACTTTACTAACCTCTGCCGCACTCACGTTATCGACATCAAGGTGCAAGTCAGTTTTTTCTTGAGAGAGGCGGTAATCTCCCTTAACCTTTAAATTTCCCCCAGTTAACGGCTGACTATTTACATCAAAGCGAATCAGCTGACCTCCGTCGAGAAATTTACTTTTCCCCCGAACCTCAGTAAATCTCATCGGTGGTTCTTTGATGCCCACTTCAGATCTTGGCACCACCACCACATCCGCATCCCGCCACCGCACCACCTTTGGGTCTACCTTAAACGCAGAATCTTGGGCAGTTTGTGTAAATGCTGTAGACACCCAGTTTAAATCTTTGTCCTGTTCAACATATATATTAGGTTCAACTAGGGTTACATCTAGTTCTAGGGTTCTGGTAAACAGCAGTTTAACGGGGTTATAGCTTACCTTCACTGCCTCGGTAACAAGATGATCGGGATCCGTAGGGGTAGCTGGTATTTCCGAAGAACCAAACCTTACACCATTTAGGGAAAAGCCCTCCACTGGTCCGACATTGACTTTCCGGTTAAGAAAGCTAGATAAATTTTTCTCTACCGTTGGTGCTAATTGCTTCTGGATGAAATACCAAGCAAAAAGGCTTCCGCCCCCTATCCCAGAAACTAGAATCATGACCATAAGCATGAAGACCGGACGTAGCAGCCTCTGCCAAAAACCTGTACTTACCGTAGGTTCTGGAGTATTTTCCGGAGTAGGCTCTGGTAGATTACCAGGATTGGGAGAGTTACTCATCTTGATTGGTTTGCACCTTACAACTGGAGTTCCGAGGGAATATGGGGGCATCGTCATCTTAATTTATCAGGGAAATACAGGGAGTAGGGGTATCAGTTATAGGTGCCGAATACCAAGTGCTTTTCAAGAGGATCTCACCATTCCCAATCATGATTGGGAAGAAGGGGAAGAGGGGGAGGAGATGGAAGAAGGTGCTGTGTCCCAATGGTGTGAATGCAACTCGGGATAAGGCAGATAATACTACTACTTTTTTGATCTGACGAAGATCCCTATCTTGATAGTTTCCAGAGCCAAGATTGATCGGTAGGTTTAACGCTATACTTATAGGTGGTTTCAATTCCCTGGCGCAATTCCTCTGACGGTCGATAAAGTAAAACATTTTCGAAACCCTCCGGAATCTCCGGGATGTTGGTAGAGCTATTGGATTTATCCAATAACATCAGCTGTACATCCGGGCGAAGTAGATGACACAGAGATAGAACCCTACCGGGAATTTCATTACTGATCAAGAGTGGTTGTGGGATTTGATTAATCCAAGCTGCTACCGGGGGATTATTGCGACTCTTCGCATAGCTCTTGTGCCACCAAACTGGCAGTTGAGAGCTGACTATACAGGAGAGTATGCCGCTAAATGCCAGAGCAATTGCTATAGACTTCCAAGTTTTAGGATTTTGTCGGGTTTTTACCATGGGCACTATGTCATGGTCAACCCTTACTTGCTGATTTTGCCTATCTTCGGGATTTGCTAAATTTCCATCAATCATTCCCTTGGTATATTTTCCTGAGTTTTTGGCTTGGGTTGTCAGGAAATAAGCAATAGCTAACTGAATGCCTAGATAACAGGGAATAGCATAGCGAGTAATGCTAGAACGGCGACCACCTAATAGCACATCTGGACCGATTAGAGCAATTCCTGTCACTCCAATTAAGGTAATAATAAATACCCAAGCATGCTGAGGAGCGTTACGACAAAGATAGTAGAGGGCATATCCTGCTAACAATAAACTGAGATAGTGGAGGGGACTCAAAGGATGA
This sequence comes from Moorena sp. SIO3I8, assembly GCF_010692325.1. GTDB lineage: Bacteria > Cyanobacteriota > Cyanobacteriia > Cyanobacteriales > Coleofasciculaceae > Moorena. Next base: position 25,174 of record NZ_JAAHHW010000087.1, read on the forward strand.
ATGCCTTGGTTGACATCAAAGAAAATCCGACTGAGGTTTAAGGTCCAAAATAGGGGTAAGAAGCCTGAACGACTATGATTAACTGAGTCAGTATTAGCGATAAATTTGGAGAAATTAGTGATAACAATGATTAGCCAAGGGGAGAATAGCAATATTCCTCCTAAGGAGGCTAGTAAATAGCTAGTTACTCGCTTACTCCACCGACCACCTTCGGTAATTAATACATACAATCCCTGTCCAATTAAAACAAAGGCTGAGAAAGGGTGAGTATAAAGTGCTAAGGCAACAGTAAAGCTATAGATAATCCATCGATAAGTTTTTTTGATGAATTGCTTTCTCCTATAATAATTCATTGCCCATAATAGGACTGCACTAGAAAGCAAAATGGTAACGGTCCATAAACTATATTCTCGGGCTTCTTGGGCATACAAAACATGAAAGGGAGAAATAGCAATTATGGCAACAGCTACCCATCCGATTAATTTTGAACCAAATAGTTCTAAGCACAGCCAGTAAGCACAGGGCAATGCTAATAAGCTAATTATTACAGATAGCAGTCTAATAGTTACTACGGAATTGCCAAAGGTTTGTAACCATAATCTCGCCATTAGATAGTAAAGGGGGGAATGTTCGGGATTACCGGCTAGGGAATTAATAGTGTCATTGATATCTCTTTCCTGATTGGGAAATTGGTACTGTTTTAATAAGTTTTCTACGCTGATAATCTGACCATCGAAAATTGTTTCTACTAGTTCGGTTCGAGTGTGACCAGAAATTCTCAGGGAGGTCATTGTCTCGTCATACCAGTAAACTTTACGGTCTAGGTTGTAAAATCTAAAGACTACTCCTAGTACGATTAATATAATCAGTAAATTTCTGAACCAGATAGAATCAAGAGTAATTTTATTGATCATGCTAACTACGATAATTAGGGGATAATTGAAACTATAGCAAAGGGAACAGGGAATAGGGAACAGGGAACAGGGAGTAGGGAGTAGGGAGTAGGGAGCAGGGAGCAGGCAGAAATAGGAAAGAGATCCAAATAGTTTTTGATGTTATGAGCAATCATCAAGATGGCTCATGATCTATTTATAAATGCTATAGTAAAGATGGTTTTAAGGGAATTAGCATCAAATATGACTGTACCTCATGACTGCGATAAACGCACTGTATAACTATAAAAATACTAATTGAAAATTAATACTTAACAATTGGGTATTATAGCGTTTTTCATCATGATGAGATACATTCAAGTTTCTTCCCCCTACTCCCTACTCCCTACTCCCTACTCCCTACTCCCTACTCCCTACTCCCTACTCCCTATTCCCTATTCCCTTTCCTTAATTACCAATTAACGGCAACGTTTCTCAAAATTGTCATGGGACCATGGTCTTTCAGACGTTTCATTTGCTCTTGGTTTCGGACTAGGAGAGCTCCAGCAAATCCGAGGGAATTGACACCAATTGACTGGAAATCTGGTTGAGAACGGGGTAAAAGCAACATCCATTGCCTTGTGGCGAGGAGATTGTAGGCACCGGATTGCTTGTTACCATTGGCATTATTCCATGGCAACCCGACTGCACTCAGTAATCTATGGTACAACTTGAGGGTGGCTTGAGCAGCATCCCACGGAGAGTTTACCCAATTAGGGTCAAGCTGAACAATAGCATTGATGAAGGGTAGGGTTGGGATGGTGCCAACAGAGTCCTGAAAGCTAGCTGATGCGATCGCATTTTCGATCGGGATGTTAACTCCTTCAGGGGCTAGGGGCAGAGGAACTAGTTGCAAGTGCTTGTGTCGTTGACTGGCACCACCAATCTTTCCAGCATTATAGAATGCCAAGCCATCAATTTCGGCAAGACATGCCCACATAGCAGCAAAATCCTGCAAAGTCAGCCAAGTATCTTGCTCCTCGAAAGCACGGGTTATGATCAGCAGGTGATGGTCAACTACGTTGTATTTGTTCAACAGACACAGGTGGGTGTCGGAAAGGTCTGCTACAAATAAATCTTGTTCGTAGGGAAGAAAAGGGTTGAAATCCTTGGATGAAGTAGCTGTTTTTTCCTCTTGCTTCTTTTTGGCTTTGTCTTTCCGTACCAGATTAGACAAAATCCGCACCAAGAAGCGAATACCGTCTTGTTCTACGAATTCGTATTCTGTCGCTATGGATTGGAGTGCTTTACATTCAATAGCGTGTTCAGTTTGTGCTTTCAGTTTCGGCCACAATGTACCTGGTTCTAGTACTAGTGTTCCTTCGGCAATTGGTTGTTCCTCAGTCATAGCGATCGCATTTCCTTCAGCTTCTATGGCAATCTTAAATCATTTGTCAAAAAGCAAGCCTATGCGCTACGCGCACGCTGCTTGAGGTGCCGTCAGCTGTCAGCTGTCAGCTAAATGCTTAAACTAAACCTCGAATAGGGACTTCGGAGCAGGGAGCAGGGGGAAGAAAGTTGACTGTACCTATTTAGAATAATAAACGCTATTATCTTATTGATTAACGTAAAAAAAATAACCCTATTTATTTAAAAAAAAGTAACTATTTTGTTTAAAAAAACCATATTTTTTTAAACAAAATGCATTAAAATTAATTTATAATAACAAAAAAAATATGACCCCTTTGCTACTACTCCCTACTCCCTACTCCCTACTCCCTACTCCCTACTCCCTACTCCCTACTCCCTACTCCCTACTCCCTACTCCCTACTCCCTACTCCCTAATAATTTGCACCTAATCCCTCCTCAACATTACCTACTCCATACTCACCACTCCCCAATAACCAATACGTTTATGTCAGCCACGAAGTGCA
>NZ_JAAHHW010000088.1 GCF_010692325.1 Moorena sp. SIO3I8
CTTTGGAAGTAGCACTTAGTAAAAGTTCTAAACCCGATGAATTGCAACGTATCCTTGCTGGTTCTGGAGGGATGAATGCTAAGGGCGTTAGAGCGAAGGCGACTCGCTAGTCTAGAGAAAGCACGGACTCTTACCATAAAACTTGCGATTAGACTTAATCTAGAAAAAAGCCATGCCTACTTTTATTGCTCAAGTTCGGGACAAATCAGGCAAAGCCAAAAAACAAAAAATTGAAGCTGCTACTCCTGAACAAGCCCGCAGCATCCTAGAAAATCGGTATTCTGCTGTTGGCAGCGTCAAGAAAAGCTTAGATGTTAGCTTTAGCCTGTCTGACCTTTCCGAAAAATTTACCAATGTCACGATCAAAGACAAAGCGGTCTTTTCTCGTCAGTTTGCCGCTATGGTTAATGCTGGTGTGGCTATCGTCCGCTGTCTTGGGGTATTAGGGGAACAGTGTTCTAATCCTAAGCTGAAAAAGGCTTTGATGAACATCAGTGGCGAGGTCCAACAAGGAACTAATCTATCGGATGCTATGCGTAAGCATCCAGATTGTTTTGATACTCTTTACGTGAGTATGGTTCAGGCTGGGGAGGTTGGGGGTGTGCTTGATGAAGTGCTCAACCGATTAGCTAAGCTGCTAGAAGATATGAATCGGCTGCAAAACCAAATCAAATCAGCTATGGCTTACCCTAGTGTGGTAGGTTTCTTAGCCCTACTGGTTTTTCTGGCAATGACGATGTTTCTGATCCCAATCTTTGCTGGGATATTTCAAGATTTAGGAACGGAATTGCCAGCTTTAACTAAGTTTATGCTATGGTTGAGCGGCATCCTTAGAAGTTGGAAAGTATTGATTCCCATTGCTGTTGTAATTGTATTAGTTACAGCTTTTAAGTATTACTATAAAACCCCAATGGGGAAGTTGCAAATTGATGCTTTGCAGTTGAAAATTCCCCTGTTTGGTGAGTTGAATGAAAAAGGCTCTGTAGCTCGCTTTTGCCGAGTGTTTGGCTCCTTAACTCGTTCGGGAGTACCGATCCTGAATTCTTTAGATATTGTAAGAGATACAGCGGGTAACCAGGTAATTGCTAATGCTATTGACTCAGCTAAGTATGAGATTCAACAGGGTGGGATGATTAGCCTGGCCTTACAACGAGAAAACGTTTTTCCTCCTTTAGCAATTCAAATGATTAGTATTGGGGAAGAGACGGGGGAGTTGGATTCTATGGTGATGAAAGTTGCTGACTTCTATGAAGATGAAGTCGAGCAAGCGGTTAAAGCACTAACTAGTATCTTGGAACCAATTATGATTGTAGTTTTGGGAGGCATGGTTGGTGTGATCTTGGTATCTATGTATTTACCAATGTTTAAAGTGTTTGACACTATGGGCTAATTCGATGCCTGTTCAGAAATCTGATTACGAAGCTTGGCTAGCAGAGTATAGTAACCATGATGGTGCGATCGCACTCCTGAAATCCTATCGACCTTACCTGGAAATGATTCCTAGTATGCGCCGACCTTACGAGAGTGTGATCACCATTCCCTTGCCAGTAGTGAGAATTCGTCACTCGCCATCCTCCTTAGGGCATAAAAGTGTTAGCCATGGCACTGTTACCGAAGCGGTAGGTTTGCCCTGTGATCTAGCTATGGTAATGTGTGATCCGGAATGGAAAGTCAAGATGGAGATAGAGATTCTCCTATTCATCCATCGTCCCCATGAAGACTTTTCTGACTTGCTCAGTCGCTGGCGTCAGACCCAAGTTTTACTGGACAAAGACTATGAATGGCTAATGCCTCCTGGCTATCAACACATTCTCAGTGATGGCGTAAACCGTATCTATCCCCTCTTTGTGGTTTTCCCAGAGACACCCCAACGGATTCAGCGAGGCTTACTAGGGGCTAGTTTACCATTTGTGGTACAAACGACCGATGGGATTAATCTGGAACAGGAGGAAACATCCAGCTTAGTTGAAGAGGGTGGGGAGATGGGGAGATGGGGAGATGGGGAGATAGGGAGATGGGGAGATGGGGAGATGGGGAGGTGGGGAGATGGGGAGTGTGGGAGATAGGGAGTGTGGGAGATAGGGAGTGTGGGGAGATTTTGATTAAGGGTAATTATCAGGAAATTATTTTAGTATAGCGTTTTTCTCAGCTATAAACAGAAGAGGGCTCGCCCAAAGGTGGTGCGTTACGGGGCGGACTATCCCAACCCGGGCGTTGAGGCGGAAAATCAAGGGCTTTCCGCCCCTAACGCACCCTACGCACTATAAACAGAAGAGGGGTCGCCCAAAGGTGGTGCGTTACGGGGCGGACTATCCCAACCTGGGCGTTGAGGCGGAAAATCATAGCAAGTCCGCCCCTAACGCACCCTACGCACGATTCCCGATTCCCGATTCCCGATTCCCGATTCCCGATTCCCGATTCCCTACTCCCTACTCCCTACTCCCTAAAAACGACTATTTCACAAACTGGGGCATAACTTCAGCAGCAGTCAATAGACCATAAATCCCTTTGTGATGTAGGGAAACTCCTGCTTTTAGATAGCCAAAGGCGGGACCACAGACATTAGCAGCCATGCTGGTTTCATCACCAAGGGTAAAGGTGTGAGTGGAAATCTTACCCTCAAAGGTGCGACCTGTGATTTGGACATTGGTACTGAGGGGTTTTTTAGGATTGCGGGTATCCACGACACCACCAACAGAAACGCGATCGCGTGAGCAAATCCCTGCTAGTTCCAGCATCACATCATCAGCGTGTTCCATATTCTCTAGGCTGATGATGCCTTTGGTTTCATCTAATAACGCTTCGACTTCAGCATCACTCATGGCTTTGGCTCGTTCTACATCATAACCGGGAAGGTGAGCAATATCTTCTCGAATGGTTGCTCGATAGGCTTCCCAGTTAGCAATCCCTACCCCAAAGGTAATCTTGACACTGTGAATCTCGGCATAGCTTTGAGATGCGATCGCAGCAGCAGCGGTCAATAGTCCTGGTGTAGCACCGCAGCCAGTCATATAGGTAATTCCAGCGGCTTGCAATTCATCTTGCAGTTGCAACAGTTGTTCTACAGCACTAGTGCGCTTGAGAGCATCTACTAACACTCCCTGCCAACCCGATTGAATAAATTGCTTAACCACCGATGCCATAAAGGTATTCGGTAAATTTGGCAGTGCTAAGAAATATCCATCTACTGTCGCGTTTTGGATTAAGTCTTCGATACTGTTGCTACTTAAAGTGCCACCTGGTTCTACATAACCCAATGAACCTTGGGATTGGTAGGTCTGGATACAACGGTCAGGATTTAAGCCAGCCGCGTCATAAACATAACCTTTGCGGTCAGCTGCTGCTACCCAAAGCATTTCTCCCTTGGGAGCTAAAACTCTGGTAGCGGCTTGACCTAATCCCCCAAAGCCTAAAACCCCTACTCGTATTCGCTCTAATCCATTGGGATTGGCGGTTTTGGGGTTATTTACACCTCTGACTTGCTTTTCACTCATAACTTATAGACTGTTTCGCCCAACTTTAATAATTCATACTTCATACTTCATACTTTGCCCAGTACCCTCAATTCTCTATATTTTGTTAATCTCAGCCGTCAGCCGTCAGCCGTCAGCCGTCAGTAGTCAGCCGTCAGCCGTCAGCCCTCAGCCTTTAGCTGAAAACTGAAAGCTGATAGCTGATAGCTGATACCTGATACCTGATAGCTGATAGCTGATAGCTGATAGCTGAGAGCTGAGAGCTGAGAGCTGAGAGCTGAGAGCTGATAGCTTACTTGTTAATAAACCATTTTTGGGTCATTCCACCCCTTGACTATTCCCTAAAGTTACGAGAAACTTACAAAATATTAAAGTAGACACTCGATTTACTATAAACTTATGTTAATGTTGTTTGCGCCATGATCTAAATTATTATCATTTGATTAGTGACCAGCTATAGCACTGGTCAGTGATCAGTGATATCAATCCGGGATTAGATACTCCTGGACTGGTGCAACAACCGGTGCCACAACCTCTAAATAGGGATAAACGGAGCACTAAGGCGACTATGGAAACATTAGAGTTTGTAATTTATCCAGATGGTCGAGTCCAGGAAAAAGTCACTGGGATCATCGGAGCATCTTGCGCAGAGGTAACAGCTGCTATTGAAGCTCAGCTAGGACGAGTCGTATCTGTTGAGAAAACATCAGATTACTTCGACCAAAAGCTTGAACTGTCGGCAACAGCGACAACTCAAGCTACGGTTAGCCATTGGTAAATTTGTGTTCCAGTTAGTAAATTAGTTTAATTACCAAACATGTCTCATTTCAGCACTATCAAAACCCAAATCCGTAACCGTTCATCCTTAGAAACTGCTTTAAATGACTTAGGGATTGATTGGGAATCTGGTCCTAGCCCTGTGCGCGGTTATCAAGGCCAAACTCGCACTGCTGAAGTAGTGATTGAGCAAGAGAATGACTACGATATCGGTTTTAGTTGGAATGGTAACGCCTACGAACTTGTTGCTGATTTTCAGTATTGGCAACAGCCTTGGTCTGTAGATGGTTTCCTACAACGGGTAACCCAGCGTTACGCTTACAACACTGTAATTAAGGAAACTGCTAAGCAAGGCTTTGAGGTTGCTGAGCAACAAGATAATAAAGATGGTTCCATTCGTTTAGTGGTTCAACGCTGGAGCGCGTAATGTCTGAGTTCTCACCGACGCCAGAGCGTTCGGGTTTAGAACCAGAGTTAGGGGGTGTCTTTCGAGATGCTCCAGAGCGGTCTGGTTTTGAGCCAGAGCTAGGGGGTATTCTGCGACAAAAAGGTGTTTACGTTGATGAAATTACCTGCATTGGCTGTAAACACTGCGCCCACGTCGCTCGCAATACGTTTTATATGGAAGCCGACCACGGTAGATCCCGGGTTTTTCGGCAAGATGGCGACCCAGAAGACGTGATACAAGAAGCGATAGACACTTGTCCAGTAGATTGTATCCACTGGGTTGATTACACTAAGCTTAAAAATCTAGAAGACGAGCGACAATATCAGGTAATTCCTAGAGCAGGATTGCCTATTGAACCAAGTGTTGTGGCTGCCAAAATTAAGGAGAGGAAGCTGGCAAGGAAGCGTAGGAAAAAACGGTAAGCATTCAGCTATCAGCCATCAGCTTTCAGCTTTTAATATTACCAAATCCTCGATGGCTTAGAGCTGTTGAGGGTTTTATGTTGTGTTATCGCAATGGTTTGATTTTAGGGAGCAGGGAGTAGGGAGTAGGGAGTAGGGAAAATGCGATGCTCTGAAAGAGCCGCTACGCGATCGCATTCAACAACAACAATACATTAAAAATGAATAATATTAAATTATAGCACAGCAATATCTTAATTTCTCACAAAATCAAAAATTCTTTAGATCTCTTTCTTACTACTCCCTACTCCCTATTCCCTAATTCCCGTCTTACAAGCAAATACCGCAGGGCATCAATACTTCTGCCCACATAGTCGGAATCCTGGTGTTGTTCAATCCATTCCATGATAGTAGGGAGGATATGATTGGATGTTTCGGCCAATTTGCACAAGGCTTGGGCTGCCCTCCTACGGACATTAGAATGCTGATCCTGAAGCCTTGCTATTAGAGCGTTGACGACGGTTTCTGAGCTGTTGCCCAAATTCCCCAATGCTTCGGCTGTCCACCAACGCACAGCGGAATCGGGATCTTGAAGTCGTCCCACCAGGGCATTTATTACAGGTTCTGAGCTGTTGCCCAATTCGCCCAAACCTACGACTGTCAACCAACGCACATGATCATTCGAATCCTGAAGCTGTGGTAGTAGGACGCTGACTATAGTTTCTGAGCTATTGCCCAATTTGCCCAAGGCTCTGGCTGCCTCCCCACGTACATGATAATCGGGATGCTGAATCAGAGCTAGGAGGGCGTTGACTACTGTTTCTGAGCTGTTTCCCAAATTCCCTAAGGCTGAGGCTGTCCACCCACGCACATTAGAATTCTGATCTTGAAGCAAAGCTAGGAGGGGGCTGACTACTGTTTCTGAGCTGTTTCCCAAATTACCCAAGGCTCTGGCCGCCTCTATACGTACATGATAATCGGGATCCTGAAGCAAAGCTAGGAGGGGGCTGACTACTGTTTCTGAGCTGTTTCCCAAATTACCCAAGGCAAAGGCTGCCTCCCCACGTACATTCGAATTCTCATCCTGAAGCAAAGGTAGGAGGGCGCTGACTAAGGTTTCTAAGCTCTTGTCCAATATGCGCAAGGCAAAGGCTGCCATACCACGCACATCTGAATTCTCATCCTGAAGCAAAGCTAGGAGACGGCTGACTACTGTTTCTGAGCTGTTGCCGAATCTGCCCAAGGCATTGGCTGCCCTCCTACGGACACTAGAATTCTCATCTTCAAGCCTTGTGATCAGGGCATTGATTACAGTTTCTGAGCTATTTCCGAATTTGCCCAAAGCATAGGCGGCTTCCCTACGTACATCAGAATTCTCATCTTTTAGCCGTGCTAGCAATATTGTAATTACCTGTTCCTTTTCCCCTAACTCGTATCGATAGTTAAGCAATCGTGTCTCATCAATTAAATCTGTTCGCTCTTTCAACAATTCCAATACCTGTGCCTCAAAATCCGTGTCATACAAACTACAAATTCTTTGAAAAACCTGCTCGTAAACCATCTCCCCAACCCGCTCCTCACTACTCACCTCCAACTCAACCAACCGCTCTAAAATCTCTTGCACTAACTCACGATCAGCACCACGCAAATTCTTCGGGTCTTCTGCCAAACAATTACCAGCAAACAACAAATCCCGATGTAACCACTGCTCATAGTTACTATTATTAGTCAATACTGCTCGAATTGCCTTTGCCGCATTTTTCGGTTTTTGTTGTGCTATCAGCAATAGTAACACTTCGCGCCAGTGGGAGTCATGTAAATGCTCCCGAATATGATTCAAAACAATATCGAAATCATACTCATTCTCGGCTTGATAGTTAATCTCTTCAGCACACAAATATTCCTGAAAAGTTTTATGGACAAACCCATAATAATCTTGCCCCTGCTCATTCAACAAGCTAGTGCGGTCGCGAATCAAGGTTAAAAATACTTCTGCTTCTTCTTTAGCTTGATATAACTGCACCTGTTTCAAGGTTTTAATCTGCTGACTCAACTGAGCAATCAAATCATCTTGGTTAATCAGCGTGCCGCCTTCGTTATATTCACTATTTCCTTGGCGATGAATCCAATAAGCCAGCAATTCCATCAATCGACGCAAATCATATAAATCTAGATACTTAAATATTCCCTGATTGCTGATTTCTTTATTAGCATCCCAAGAGGTTAACAAGGTTTTGACTGCGCAATTATAAAGCTCAAACCGTTCTTTGGGCAATACTGCTTGATACCGATGAATTAATGCAATAATTGTCAACAGTAACGGATTCCGTGCCAACAAGGTAATCCGGTCATTATCATCCAGGGCTTTTCGTAAACTCTCCTTGCGCCTTTCGGCTTCTGCTTGGTCTTGAAACCGACTGTTATACCAGTTATCAATAAATGCGGAAATCTTCTGGTCATCAAAGGGTTGGATTTGATAGTGGGGAAATTCCTCAGTGCGGAAAAAGTCGCGCCGATAACCAGCCGGTCTAGATGTAATAATAGCGCGATTTCTGTCAAACTGTCCTAAAAAATTCTCGATGCGCTTGACTACATCATGGCGTTTAGCCTCTTCTGCGACTTCATCCAAACCATCCAGCAATATCAAGGCTCTACCATCAGATAACCAATGCTCAAAAAATCCCACTGGTAACGGTTTCACTGACATGGTGTTTTCAGCAAATATCCGAGCATAGTCGATTAGGCTTTTATCGAGATCTCTGGCAAAGTCTCGCATCCTGATTAAAATCGGTAACCAGTCGGTATCACCCTTTAATCCCAAAACCTCAGGATTTCCCTGAGCTAACATTACTGCAAAATAGCTCATCAAGGTGGTTTTACCAGAGCCTGGGGCACCCAAGATTACCACTCGTCTCGACTGACTTTGGCTCAATAACTGCTCAGCCAAGAATTTCCGGCCAGTTGTCTTTTCCAATAGTAGCCTTTCCGGTTTTTCCCCACGTATGGCTACTAACAACTCCCGCTTAAAATTCCTTTCCCAAGCGCCAGCACTTGGTAATTCTTCCACTACATCTGGCATTACAAAAATCTGGGCTAACTTCTCGGATTTTTCTACATCTTGCCCAGGCACAGCAATGCCAGCAAATTTGACATGATTATACCAGTTAGCTAACTGTTGATTATAATCCTGTTTAGCTACCTGAAATTTTATATAAGTATCAGTCTTCTCAAAATAAGCATTAATAAATGTCTCTATCCAAGGCTTGAGACTGTCTTGATTTAGTTCAATAGTCTTGGATTCAGCTTCTTGTTGAAATACGGCGCTTAAAATCTCCCGGTCTGGTTTCCCTTGATTAAATAACGGTTTCTGTAATTCCGCCAAAACAGCAGAATGAGTAAAATAGTGGTTCAAAAACCTACTAACTCCATTCCAGCCATCCGGGGGAGCGTGAAAAAATAAGCGCTGTTGACTATCCAGTTGTTTGTCCCATTGATCAACGGCTTCTGCTCCGGCTTTGATGGCTTTTTCGATATCGCTTTTCGTCAAGGCTTGAGTTAAGCGTTTACCTGCTTCTTTAGCAACAATACTTAACAATGGTGGCGCTATTTGCGATAGTTCCAAACCAGCCAAAAGGGACACGGCTTCCATAATTTATAGGTAGTTATGTTGGATTGGTTTAATTATAGCAATTTATAAAGCAGGGAGCAGGGAGCAGGGAGCAGGGAGCGGGGAGCAGGGAGCAGCGAAGCTTCCGCTAAGAGCGATCGCTAATTAAAAACATCAGTAAAAAAATACTAATCTTTTTTTTAATATACCCCCTTACGAAAAAAATATAAAAAAATAAATAAAATTTACTTGACAAAATAAATGATTACTTATTAACATAAAAATGTCACAAAAACAACAGCAAAAAACATTATGGACATCGAAAACTTTCTCCCAAATTTTGAGTATAATCCCAACAATCCTAATCTCCCTGAATTATTTAGCCAACCCCAGCCAGGACGGGAGCAAATCAAACATATATTGATCGGTTCTCCCAAAACTGTGCGGGTCACAATCTATAATCTTTATGGCCGTGGCTACGCCCAAGTTCATGAGTGGAGCACTCCTCAACCTACCGGAAATCCTAGTGAGGTGATCAGTATATTGATTCGACATCTGTTGGTAGATTAAGATAGCAAGTTGCCAGGGATGCCAATCCCTGTCTTGATGCAGTCGCTCATGGGGGAAACCCCCAAGACCGCGCTGCATCGCTGGCGACAGGTCAAAACTCAGGAGAAAGTACGACGTCTTAAGTCTAAGACCTAAGTTAGTATGTTGTTGATTTGGTGAACACATAGTCAAGAATCCTAGGGCTCTTGACTATTACAAAAAATAATTCGGTCAAGCATTGGAATTAACCAGAACTTGACCGAATTTTTTTTGTTGAGGGAACAGGGAATCGGGAACAGGGAGTAGGGAATCGGGAGTAGGGAATCGGGAATCGGGCAGTAACGCACCACTGGGTCAAGCAGCTTTAATGACATGCACTCACATCACCCACAGCACCCATAGTGATAATGCAATAGTTTTTCTAACTTCCCACGCTAACCACTCATATCACCCCTGGTGTTAATGCAATAGTTTTTCTATCCAACCACCCTCATAACCCTCATTGCCCTTACAACCCCTGACGTTAATGCAATAGTTTTTCTGGCTGACCACCCTCATAACCCTTATAACACTCATGATACTTTCGATACTTCTCACCCACCCCTTGCATTTTATAAAAAATCGTGTTACGATAACAATATCGTTAAAGCAATGGTTTTGCCGCCATGATGATTTCTACCGCACAAGCTGCTAATTTACTAGGTATCTCTGCCACTCGCGTCCGTTTCCTGTTGAGCAAGGGCAGAGTCAAAGGAGCTTATAAGGTCGGTAGAACTTGGGTGATTCCTTTATTTGATGGCATGCCAGTGGTTACCCCTGGCACTCGTGGACCGAAGCGGAATTGGTCAAAGCGTACAAATTACACGAAGGCGGTCATCCACGTTAATCAGAAAGTGATTCGCCAAAATCACAACACCGGCGAACGCAATCCGGTGATTACGGTCAAACGAGGCTCTAAAAACATTTACGGTCATACTGTCGAAGTCAATGGCCCTTGTCGGGTGATGTATCGCCCAGATGATCCCCTACACTGTGGAGCACGGGTATGGATTGAGACGATTTCTGATTTTAAGGTCATCGCCTAAGGGGTCAGCGGTCAGCCGTCAGCCGTCAGTGGTCAGGTTCATGTAGGGTGGGCAGTGCAGCAGAAGACAGATAATTAAGCTTGCAAACCACGTTGCACTGCCCACCCTACGATTATTAATAGACCTCTATGCGCTGATAGCTGATAGCTGATAGCTGATAACTGATGGCTGATAGCTGATAAACTTGATATTAGCCCAGAGAGTTGTGGTCAGTCAGTAGTTTTTCAACTCTAGCTTCTTCAACTTTCGAGGTTAGTTTTTTCGATTCATGGATATCTCGTGTAGTTTTAGCGATGTTGATGCTAGAGCCAATAGAGAAAAGTAAACCGATACCTAAGTAGCCTTTGATCCAGTTATCTGCTGGCAAATTGGCAATGCCAATAGCCATAGCAAAAACCGAAATAACAAAAGACGCCCAAGACTGAATTACCCAACCTGTACTATGGCTTTGGTTGCTAAATCGTTCTTGCATGTTATTCAACCTTTAAGTGCGATAATATTAATGAATTTAATTTTGATCATACAAAGCTTATTGTCTAGTAAGTTGAGAGCAATGACAGTTTTTGGAGCTGCATACAATAGCATTTATCGAGTAAGTCAAATAGGTGGAGGGGCAGGAGTTAGGTAAGCATTCAGCTATCAGTGATCAGCCGTCAGCTCATCAACAACCGTCGCCAGCTGAACCAACTGTCCCCAAGCTGATCAAGTATCCCTACTAAGGTGGTATGATTCTTCAATTTTCCCAATTACTGTACACTCCAGACTTCACCCCCAGTAAGGGTAACAATTCTGCTTATTTCCCAGTCATGTGAGGTAGATAAGTTGTGGATTTTAGGCAATAGGGAATAGGCAATAGGGAATAGACAATAGATAAAACTAGGAAAGAGAACCGATAATTTTTGCCTGTTCTTATAAATCAGCATTGGGTTTTATGATTTATTTGGAAATGCTATAGTTGAGCTTATTAAGATGCTATTGCACACCTGAAAAACTGGAAAACCATGACTTTATATGATTCTAATCCTAACACAAAAGCCCAACCCATAACTAAGGATTTGGTATCCATTTCTTAAGCCATTGATTCTGATCTGGCTAATTATAATTTTTGATTGTATATGTCATTGGTTTGCTAATTTTAAAATTCAGCATAAGTATTGGTGGTTAAATTATTTGTAGCTTAAGGGATTGAGTTACAGTTTGTAAAACTAGGTGATAAAAGACTAGTAAAGGGTTGATGTCAAATTATGTAAAAAATTTTTTTTCGGGCTTTAACACTGTATAATACCATTCGAAGTATGAAAATTATGTCAAAAAAAGCAAGTATGTCACAAAACATTAATCAAAGGAGAACAGTTCATGATTTTCCCAACGTGATTGCTGTCAAACGACAGGACTGTCTAGGTGGTTTTTTCACACCCACTCTTGCGGATATTACGGTTAAGCATAAAATGCTAGAGGACTATTTTCGTTCGCCAACCGTAGGTTTGCTCTTACCTCTTGGCTCTAAGCGGGAACAGGATACTTTTTCCGAAACTTTGAACTATTGCCTAAACTGGGGGATTGCATTAGAGAGAATTGTCGTGATACATTCACCGCGAGCGCAAGCTGTCGTGGATCACTTGGGGCTGAAGGAAAAAGGCTGCGTGATTCTCAACGAAGCAGCTATGCTTGATTTATTTAACCTAGAGCGCATTCACTCGCGCTTTGCAGTCGATCTTGCCAAACATAAAGGCAAAGGAAGAGCCTTTGCGATAGCTTTTGCTTACTTGAAATATGTTCAGCAATGGCAGACACTCAAAGATCTATTTGTTCTTGATGTTGATATCAACGCTACCCAATATCGACCACTTCACTATTTGGGATATGCCCAAGCTATTTTTCCAGATCAAGAGCGTCTATTTCTGCTCACGGCACAAAACAATACACTCAGGGATAATCACTATCTTTTTGTGATGCGCGATCCCTGGCGACATGAAAACGAACTTGGTTGCCACTATGCTAAACATTTTGATCGGCTCGTCTGGTCTCTAACTGGTGAAACAATGTTGAGATGGGATATGCTAGTCGAGCATATTCCTTTTGCGATCGCTTATGGGATGGAAACGGTGTGGCAGCTTTTTGCGGCAGATTGGGTTGCCCTTTCCCAGCAAGGTAACTATAAAGTTGCCCAAGTAGTTAACCCACAAACAAAAAGAGACGGGGGGAGTCTGGGGCAAAGTGGGCGTTGCTATGATGCGACGATGTACCGTCAATTGAGTCTGATGGCTTGGTTTCTGATTAAATATGGCAAACCGCTATATAAATTCACCCCAGAAGATTACCATACTGTTAATACCCGTTTAAGTCTGGTAAATCGTACTGCAATCTTGCCAGATAATGAAGACCATGGCCTCCCTTATGACGTTCAACTCCATTCTGATCTCTTTATCCCGCCTTTGGGAATGCTAGCCTCTGAAGATTGTTTAAATATTTAGCATTATTTAGCATTCCAAAGAGCTTAGACCACAAGTGTTGAATTGAGTAATAAACGTTACCCAAAATAACTGATATCTCTATACCATTTTTGTTAAACAACTTCATCAAGACACAGAGCAGGAATTACGATAAACATATACTTCTGGGCACTTGTCAGGCAAAAGGCTTGCATAAACAAGAATCGAAAACTACTTCTGCCCGATTCCCGACTCCCAGGGCGTGCGCTTTCCGACTCCCTGCTCCGTGCTCCCTGCCTAAATTTGAAACCGCAAAGCAGTTTATCGCCCAAGGGGCACGAGGATTATTACCGGAATCGGTCTTGGAGCATTTTGGTGAAACAGAGTGGAGTGCGCAACGGATTTGCGCTGGGTGGAACTCTTGCTTATGCTTGTGGATGCAATCCTCAGGTTTTTGGCAATGGAACACAGGAGGTTCTAGATGAGTGATTTCTTAACTCAGAACTGGGAAAAATTCTTAGAAATTCAGGCTATTGGTGATTGGAATGGCATATGGACTCGGCTGGCAGGGAATGGGGAGTTAGTAGAACGTTGTCTTGATGCAGTCGCTCATGGCGCATGGGTCTGTGTGCGGAACCTGCGTCCGCACCGCTGTTTGCCCCGTGGAAACCCCCTTTGGCGGCGCTGCATCGCTATCGATATGAAGATGGTAGGAGTGAGTCTAGAACATTTGGTCCTTACAAAAAAGGCAAGCTAACAACTCCCTTCTTAGACTATAGCTGGACTTGGGGATACACACCTAAGATTGAGCGGGGCCAGTTATATTATTTTGAGACATGCCTCAAGCACGAAAGGTTAGGAGTGAGTGGCGGCTGTAAGTATCTCGAAGATGGCTCATTACATCATGTTACCTCTATCTGGGAGACACTAGACTTCTTTCGAGGAGAGCCTAAAGAGATAGACTATACTTCTTCTGACAATTGGAAGGGGAGTATGATTTCCACTATAACCCCAGACTTAATTATCGCAACTACCAGTGATTGTCAGTGGAAGCCTATAGATGAATTAGCCCAGGAAAATATTATAGTCAGCTTCTCGAATGGAGTGACTGTTAGTCTCCCAGAAAGGTATGCCTATGATAGAGAATCTCTTATAATCACGGATTGGTTAGTGAATCCCGGTCTTTTAAAAAGGGGAATCCGTCACTATAACCAGGAAATTATCTCACTTTTACCTAATGAATTTCATGAGATAACATCTTCAAATATTTATTGCAATTTTTTTTGCGATCGCATAAACTGGATTATAATTAGATTTAATAACAACAATGGGCACAATCATGATCAGGATCAAAAAAAGCGATCGCTTGATTACTGATAGATAGCCAACTTCGGGATTAGGAATAACAAAATTGTAACACAAAAACACACAATAAAAAAAATCATGATCCGGTGACTAATTATATGGAATTAAAAGAGCAAAACTGGAAAAACTTCACGGAAAACCATTTGCGGGATTGGCATGGTATTTGGACAAGGTATTCTCCTGAAGGAGAGATAATAGAATCATTTCAAAGTCTAAGAAGCTTCCGCAGCAATCCAGAAGAAACAGAACTTTATCACACTAATCGTTATATATACGCTGACGGTAGGATAGAAGAAAAAAAATGGCAGTCTAAGAAACAGGATAAGGTGTTACCTGATGGAATGGTTCACCCAGCATTTCCGTCAATGAGATCATTTTTCTTTGAACAAGGTGCAGCTACATGGTCAGCTAAACAGTTAGAACCTGGTTCGATCTTTCAACCGGCTGAATTGTTCTTCAAACATGAAGATATAAGACATAGTGTGCCAATTCTTTATGATACTAATGGCAGTTTGATGCGGATAGTGAGTATCCGTGAAGATGCAGCAGACTTCCCCAGTAACTATTGGTCAAAGGAAATCAATCTCTTACCTGAGAGAAATCTGAGTGGTAACTGGCAAGGAACTTCTGTTACCATGACCCCAGATTTAAAGGTTTCTGACCCAATAGCAACTCAACTAAACTGGCCCTTGGCAGGAAACAAAATGTTCTTTTTCCCTGATGGTATTTCTCTGAGTTGTCCTACTCAAGTCAGTATTGGCACTTCCTTTACCATTGCGGCAAATTGGCTAGTGACAGATTCCCAACTGCAACAACTTAGCGTTAACTATGATAATTATGGAGCCTTTTCTGGCTTGACGCTCGAACTATTGCACCTTTAAACTATAGAGCACTATCCCTAATGATTTGGATTTGGCATCATTTAGGTATCATCCTGCATATTTTTGACGAAAACCAAAATAAAATAGGGATACTAAATGAATTGTGATAATTTTTGTTCCCTACTCCCTACTCCCTAATCCCTACTCCCTGTTACATTTACTAGAGTTTTCTTAAGCTAATGAATTTAAATAAGTTTGTCGATCCCCGATATGATATTTGGATGAAAACAGCAACTATGCTGGAAGAACGTTATCTTTCCTTGGATAGTAATGTTGATTGGGATGGGTTACCAAAAAATATTCCTTCGGCTAGCAAAGAAAGAATACAGAAAATTTTTGATAAAATTAACAACAGTGAAAACCTTAATAAAGGAGAGCGAATTTTTTTGATAATGTTAAAGCTGCTCAATGATACCCCTGTCAATAATGGAGCAGAAATTATCAAACAATTACAAAACCCTATTTGTGAAATAGAAACCATATTTGTGCCTTGGGAGATTGTCTTAGAAAATCAAAAAAGGAATCATCATGAAGCTGAAACTGATCCGATGAAATTAGCTGAGTTATATCGAACTGATTCCACAGAAAGAGCGATTAAAGACGCAAGAGCTGGTATTCCTCCTCAACAACGAGATCAATTTTATCGTGGGATTATGAAACCGCCATCAGAAACAGCTTCTCGTCGCAATATTTTTCCTGGAAAAGTAATTTATGGACTCACTGGACACTTAATTACCATTGATGAAAGTAGTGGTGCTATCCAAATTCAACAAGTTGGTGAACCTTATCAGTCTACAATCACAGGTCTTTGGTTTGATAAAGACTATTTTAAATCGATGCCTAACCGCCCCTATGTCTTTCAAAAACCTGGAGCTGATAGCAAAAATGTTTGGGATAATTATACGTTTAATGAAGCAGCAGATATTAGCAACAAAAAAAGTTAATCTAGATTAAGGAATACAAAAGTACATCGGTCCTGTGAAATAAGCCAAGGGAAAAGAGCGAAGACATAGCGGTGCGCGCACCGTCCAGTTTTTACATTGGTTTGTACGCTCATAATTGGGTAAATTTTTGGGATGAATGTACCGAGTGCCAGTAGGGGTAGGGTGGGCAAATTTTTAGAATTTGATAATTTCGTTAGGTATGATGCCCATTTGCCCACCCTACCAGATCAGGCGATCGCACTGACAGTAGTTCCAAGAGCGATCGCACTTAACGCACCCAACAAGATCAGCGTACGCCCTGTTGTTGACTTGCTATACTCCGAAATAATTTCTTATCTCCTGGGCTTTATTTGCCGCCATATGTGGTGGAATACATGCGCGGTCTTGCGCGCAACGGTTGATTACTTGCCTTAAGTACCGTTCCAATTGAGCCTGATTAGCATTGTAGACATGAGCGTGCGCCCCCTGTAATTGCTGGTTTGGATCATGGGATGATATATGCTGCGGAGATGTCTCTCTCATTCGATTCCCCAGGAACTGCGCTCTGTTCAACGCTAATATCCCGCCTCTGATCGCACTGAACGTAAACATTTTATTGCCATAGTGCCACCCGATACTCGCACCGAAATCCGGGTCTGGTCCAAAGACACGAGCACTACCATCGCCTTGGTGGGCGGCATACCCCGCTCCTAGGTCTCTTCCTCTGTTTGCTGTTATGTCCTGTGTGTACGTCGTTATGCCCGTTCCTAACATGTGGGGATAGTCCGCTGTCTCTATATCCACCCACCAGTCTAGATTCACATCTTGATGATAGTTGTCATTTGGACCATAGATACGTCGGCCTGCGTTCACTTCGTCGTCATGCACCGGTAGGGTGACCACCGTCCGCTGGATTGTTTGCCCTTCGCTAATACTCGCCGTCGAGCCTCCTTGTTGGACTACATGAGTTAATTCATGGGCAATCAATTCCTGTCCACCTTTATTTGATGGATTATACTCGCCTCTCTTGAAAAAGATGTGATTTCCGGTCGTAAATGCTCTGGCTTGGAGGGAGCGATTCAGTGTGTCCGACTGACGGTCTGTGTGGATTTTCACTCGGCTAAAATCCGCCCCCATCGCTTGCCCCATCGACCGTTGTAGACCCGCATCCAAAGCTTGGCCACCACCCCGGGCACGGGATAGGGCTGATTCCAACTCAGGTGATGCTGCGCCACCTCCAATGGCTTTCCGACGGAGCACCAAAGGCTTCAACTGCAAGTCAACTACCGTCTCTTCGTCTCTCTGTAGCCTCTGATTCTCTTGCTTTGTCTGGATTTCTTTCCCTTCCCCCGACTGAACAGTCTCTCCTTGACTGCTAACCCCAGCACCAGGGGCATTAATCTGACTCACCACCTGACGGGCTACCCTGTCCGCTTGCTGCTCATACTTATCCCCAACTGCACCAATGGTTAACTTCGGCTGCACTACCGGTAATCCATTCCCACCCACAGGCACATTTACAAAGCTACGATTCAAACCAGACGCCCTATCAAGGTCGGAGTTTACCTGTTTTTCTGGCACCGAACGCACTGCTGCTCGCTGTAACCAACCACTACTGGGATGGGATGCACTCTGGGACTGTTGCTGATGTTTAGTTAATCCCTGACGCTTCATTTACCAGTCCTCCCTCGATAGATTGGGCATTTTTTATACCCATGTTTTCCGGTTTGATACTCTTAGTTACATTAAACTTCGGACTAGTTGTCTCGGTCAAGGGGAAGGGATCTGGGGTTTTGGGATTAGATTTGACTCTAGTGATTAATCTTCCGGTGGGCAGTGCTTACCTTCGCCCTTTGCCAGCAAATGTATCTGTTTCAAGCACTGCCCACCCTACAGGAACGATTTGCTATTCCTGAAGACTTTGCCCGACTGATTGATCTCACGTTCAATTATGTTCCCAATCTAGTGCGGCGGTTAACTGTAACTAAATTTAGTTGCATGTTCGGGTAATGCCTTTTATAATTAATCACTAGATGGGGTGTCAAGATGACTCGACAAGAAAAGCTGATAAAACGTTTTCTAAGTAAGCCGAAGGGTTTTACTTGGGATGAATTGACCAAGCTTTTGTCCGGACTCGGCTTTGAGGAGGTCAAAGCTGGAAAAACAGGCGGTTCAAGGCGACGATTCATTAACTCTGATGGCGTGGCGATCGCTCTGCACAAGCCTCATCCTCACAACACACTCAAGATGTATCAGATTGAGCAAACGATCGATATTCTTAGGCACGAAGGATTGTTATGAATAACTTTATGAAATACAAGGAATACCTTGGCTCGGTCAATTATAATGATGAGGATGAGATTTTCTACGGGAAAGTAGAGTATATTCGTAGCCTGATCAGTTATGAAGGTCAGGATGTTAAATCTCTTCGGGCCAGTTTTTACGAAGCAGTGGATGACTACCTAGAGCTTTGTAAACTCAAAGGGATAGAACCGGAAAAGCCTTTCAAGGGAAGCTTTAACATCAGACCTGGAACCGACCTTCATCGACGTGCTGCATACGCAGCTATTGAACGAGGGATAAACTTGAACCACCTAGTGACAGAGGCACTTGAGCAGTATCTGAGATAACTGCTTGACCCTGCTTCAACCGAAAGGCGGCGGAGTGGGAGCGATCGCACTCATGCACTGCCCACCCTACAGAAACTGCCAACCCTACAGGAACGATTCCCGATTCCCGATTCCCGATTCCCGATTCCCTTTCCCCTCCTGGGAGGGGTTAGGGGTGGGTTCCGATTCCCGATTCCCGATTCCCGATTCCCGATTCCACACTTGCGGCCTATAACCTAAAATCCTCTGGATAAATTGGTATGTTTAACTTGCGAAACTCCGTCCGTGCCGCTGCGAATACCAACTCCATGGTTACTGATGTACCTGCCTGGGCTGCTAAAAAAGCTGCATTGAGAGCAATATTATTAATACTACCACCGGTAAGATTAAATCGCCCCAAACGGTTATGATCTAATTCTTCTAAAGGTGTTTCCTTTGGAAAAACTTTCTGCCACATCAGCTTACGTTGCAACCGACCAGGGAAGGGAAACTCAATGATAAACCGCAGTCGCCGTAGAAATGCTTGATCTAGAGCACTCTTCATATTGGTTGCCAAAATTGCCAATCCCCGATAAGATTCTATCCGCTGTAATAGATAATTAATCTCTATATTAGCATAGCGGTCATGACTGTCTTTTACTTCACTACGTTTACCAAATAGAGCATCTGCTTCATCAAAAAATAAAATTGCCCCACCATCTTCCGCAGCATCAAATAAACGTCGCAGGTTTTTCTCTGTTTCGCCAATATATTTACTTACCACTGCTGACAGGTCAATGCGGTAAAGATTTAGTTGTAAATTATTAGCAATCACTTCCGCTGCCATCGTCTTTCCGGTCCCACTTTCCCCAGCAAACAAGGCACTGATACCCATTCCCCGATTCATCCGTCGTTGAAATCCCCAATTTTCATAGACTTTACGACGTTGGTTAACTTGGTCAGCAATTTGATGGAGCAAGCCCATTTCTTCTTTTGGTAAAACTAGATCATCCCAAGTGGCTTTGGCATCGATGCGAGTCGCCAAGTTATCCAATTGCGGACGAGTGCTAAGTAAACAAGCATGCCAAAGACGAGTATGGAATTCGACCCTATCTGTTACCTTTTCATCCAGTGCTAACCGGGCATTCTGCTCAATAGTTGATAGGTTAAGATTAAACTGACTGGCTAAAAGGGAGGGACTTTCTGTTAAGCCAGCATCACCAAGACAGTTGCTCCAAGCTGCTTGTTGTTCTGGGGCGGTGGGTTTGGTAATATCAAGGGTAACACTGGCTCTACTTAAATGCGATCGCGCTTCCTGGGTATCGAGAAACAACAAACTGTGGTACCGTGATAAAAATCGGTGGAGTGGTGAAGCGGAACCAGTAGTTGCGGATTTTTCTTGTTCCTGGGCATCGAGGTAAAGCACAACTGGCATCAAAATACTTTCCCTCTCCCACAATCGCAAGAAAGTTTCCAATTCTGCGGCTGGGGTCGGTAGTAACCCCGATGGTAAGCGATACAGTTGCAAACCAAGAGCGGCAGCAGTATGACCAGCAATTAGCTCCTTACTAGGACTATCTGTACCCAACAACTGAATGATGGGTAAATGGGGTGCAGAGCTTGCTTGTTTGAGGTTGTTGATAATTTTTTTAACAATAGTTTCCTGAGAAGGAGGTAGGTTACCTGTGGGGGGTTCCACCCTCATTACTAAGGTTCCCAGTCGGTCATCTAAGTAATTTAAGCCTTTGAGGTAATTGACAATTCGCTCATCACCTTGTATTGCACTAGTAATTAAAGGTTGATATCCTACCTGGTTAATTTCAATCAATCGCCAATAACGCAGGGGACGTTCCGGTGAAACTACATGCCAAGCGGGTTGGTCAAACAGGGAAAGCGCTAAAGCAAAGGTGGGATAGGGACGTTGTCCATCGTTTTGAGCCAAAGCACATAAACCAGCAATGCGGGTATCCAGTTCCATCCCCGCACACAACAGCAACACCCCTTGTTCAAAAGGGGATAGTCCAAACCGCTGACTTAAATACACCAAGGCCGGGTATGGCTCTATGGCTGCAACGGTTTCCATTGCACCATAAGCCTGCTCTATGTCTGTATCTATGACTTCTTTTCCAGCCAGCTGTTGTAAACGCAGACGCAGCCAATCCAGTGCCTTGGCTAAGTAGTTCTCATTACGTTCTAACCAGTAGTCTCCCCGACTCATGATAGCGATCTAAGGGTGAATTACTCATACAGCATGACTCAAAACTTATTACTTTTGGAATTCAGGTCAGTGTAGACAATTTTGAGAAATTGTTCGGGACTGAGAAACCCTTTTCCCCAGGTGGAATCGAACTCAGCAGTAGGCTTGGACCACTAGAGACATCAATGAAAGGATAGATGCCATTGAAGTAGAGTGACCAAGAATAGTGAACATCGGCTCAGTAAATTCATGGCTAATGAATTAATTAGTTGCTCAAAACCTTGTTGTTTTTTGCTATAATTTAGTTTATGAAAAATAATTTCAGAAATGATTCAGCAACGGTTACATTGTGAATCATTTCTGATTGCCATTCGGTTCCAATTCGGCTAAAACTATTTGGTAAAACTAGACTATTTGGTCAAACTAGTTAGTGTTAATTCAAACTTTCTTCCTCCTCCTCGTAGTTATTGTCCTCTACCCCCATCAGTTCAGAGATTTCTACGTCATCACCTAGGGGATTTTCTTCCTCTAAAATCTCCCGTGGGATCAGGCGATTATTAGACTCTAACCAATCTAAAAGGGAAGTTTCTTGCTTAAGGGGAATGACCTCAGCGAGTTGATCACGATGTAGTTCACGTAGAGCAGGATTGTACATAGGCTTCTTCAGCTAATATGGACGAGGTGAAAACCTTTAACTTTGAGTCTAGCAGTCAGCTAGAGGAAATCCTATGATTGGCAAGGCGGAACTCTTAGAAGCGATCGCAGGAAAGAATCGTGGTCTCTTAGCAAGCAAAACCGATAAAACAGCAATACTCGCAGCAGTTACCCAACTGGAAGGGAGAAACCCCACCCCTCGACCCCTTGAGGCGCAAGACTTGCTAGATGGTAACTGGCGTCTGCTATATACTACGAGTCAAGAACTTTTGAATCTTGACGGATTTCCCTTGGTACAACTGGGTCAAATCTACCAATGTGTTCGTACCTCAGATACTAAAATTTACAACATAGCTGAATTATCTGGTATTCCCTATCTCGAAGGTGTTGTCAGTGTTTGTGCTAGTTTCGAGCCAGTATCTCAATGCCGGGTTAATGTTAGGTTCGAGAGGTCTATCATTGGCCTACAAAGCTTCCTGAGCTATAGCTCTGCCAATGATTTCATTGAGCAAATCGAAGCTGGCAAAAAGTTCCCAGCTATTGACTTTCCCATCAATAGGGACAACCAACAGGGTTGGTTAGAGATCACCTATCTTGACGATGACCTGCGCATTGGACGGGGGAATCAGGGGAGTGTGTTTGTGTTAACCAAGAAATGAGTAGGGAGTAGGGAGTAGGGAGTAGGGAGTAGGGAGTAGGGAGTAGGGAGTAGGGAGTAGGGAGTAGGGAGTAGGGAGTAGGGAGTAGGGAGTAGGGAGTAGGGAGTAGGGAGTAGGGAGTAGGGGTTGGGAAAATTGACTGTACCTCATAACTATGATCAAGGCTATATCTGTTCCCTAACCCTCAACAAACAACCCTCAACAAACAACCCTCAACAAACAACCCTCAACTATGGTCATGAATTAGTAACCAGCCTCTTCTTCGTATTCTGGAGCTTTCTTTTTCTCAGGAATGTTGACTCGCGGTGCTTTGTAAGGCTCTGGGGAGCGGTCATCATCCCAGGCATCACCCTCGACTTCGTACTTGTCATAGTCCTGGGTGTTGGTTTTACCATAGGAAGGCTCGGGTGAGCTATAGACTGGCTGCTCGTAGCGCACTGGCTGAGGGGACTCTTTCCGTTCATCGCTCCAGTTATCTTCTTCTAATCTGGCTTCGACATACTTCTTCGGGACTGGTGCTTCTCGTCTGATCGGCTCTAGTTCTGGCTCTTGCCAATCGTCATCCCAGGCATCTTGGGCTCGGTTGGCATTCTCTACTGTCTGAGAGATAGGAGTACGTATTGGAATCCCCGTTCCCAGTTGATTTTCTGGTCTAGCCGTTGGAGTATAGTATGGGTCTTCTGTGTCCTTTTCCCAAGGGGGTCTGCCAATCCCCATACGCTCTAAGACCCCGACGGTTAACTGGATCAGATGCTCTTGAGCTTCCTCAAATACAATTAATCGGTCTGGACCACTGCTGACAATTTCATCAATGGGTAGCTCATAAGTACTAATAACCTGGTCGGGTATTTGGGGTAACCCTATTGATGCAATGATTAGGGCGGAAACGGTGCCATCTTCTACATTGAACTTGAAGCCTCTAACCCGACCTAAGAGTTCACCGGTTTCGGTGATCACTTCGCTGTTAATCAGGGTACTATAGGCATCGACATCAATATCTTCGATAACGTCTTGATCATCTACCAGGATGACATCACCAAATTGCCGAATGCTGCTCAGGAGCATGTACTTTGGCATACCGGCTACTGCCAGAAGGTTATCTCGCAGACCCAGTGCCACAACCTGCCGTCTGTCTATATCTACCAAGAGTTCCTTGACGACTCCGAGGCGCTTACCATTGTCACGGGTAATTACCTGAGTATTTAAGATATCGGAGCGTGGACGAATTTGTTCCGTTGTCATTATATCTCGCTTTTCCTGAGCTATACTCCTGATGGATTAAAAATAAATAATACGTGAGCATTAATACGTGAGCATTCAGCTAAAGGCCTTAGCCGTTGGCCACGCGGGGCGCGTTTGGCCACGCTACGGGAACAGCTTTCAGCTTTCAGCTAAGGTAATGCAACCCTTAGGTTGATCAACAGACTACAGAGGTTATATACAACCTCTGAACATCGGTTTTTTTTTCGTACAGGACGCCCTTCGGACGAGGGGTTCGTGGGTCGGTTCTCTCCAAAATCAATCATGAACGGCTTATAGCTGATGAGCCTTGGGCTGAATGCTTACAATAATAATGGATTTGATGAATGGGATTTTATCTAGTTAACCGTACTTTTGGGTGATAGTTTTAAACCCAATACTTGAGTGTATGCTCCCCTGGCTTGGGTAACACCAATGGTGCGTTGAGCAGACTCAATCATAGGACGGCGTAAGCTTACTACAATAAATTGCGCAAGTTTAGCCTGTTGTTTGATCATTTTAGCTAATCGCTGGACATTTGCCCCGTCCAAAAACATATCGACTTCATCAAAAGCATAAAATGGCGAGGGACGGTAGCGTTGTAGGGCAAAGATAAAGCTAAGGGCTGTGAGGGATTTTTCTCCTCCTGACATAGATGCTAGCCGCCGCACCGGTTTACCTTTGGGGTGCGCCACCAGGTTGAGTCCACCGCTAAAGGGGTCCTCTGGATCATCGAGTTGTAAATAACCGTCCCCATCGGAGAGTTCAGCAAATATGGCTTGGAAATTTTCATTGACGGCATCAAAGGCTTCTTTGAAAGCACGGTACCTCAAGGTGGTAAAGTTTTCTATCCTTAGCAACAGTTCAGTCCGTTCACCAGCTATGGTTTCCAGTTTCTCAGACAGTTCCTGGAGGCGAGTTTGAGTTCGGTCATATTCTTCTAATGCGAGCATATTCACGGGTTCCATAGCCTGTAGACGTTTCTGTCCGTTGCGCAGTTCCTTTTGTAGTTGTTCTAGTTGAGCAGCTAGGGAGTCCAAGGCAATTACCTCTGAGCTTTTTTTATCACTAGAGGGGGAAGTTTTTTTGACAATTTGAGGTATTTCTGGTAACGGGTTTGGTAATTCAGCAGCTTGGTCTTGGAGTTGAGTTTGGAGACTAGCAAGTTTTTCTGCTCTAGCAGACTGGGTTTCTTGGAGTTTTTGCTGTTGCCAAGAGGTTTCTTGGTGTTGTTGGCGCAGGTTTTGTAGGTGTTGCTCGGTGCGATCGCGTTTTTGTTTTTCTTGCCCCAATTTCTCCTCTAACTGGCGTAAGGCAACTGTAGTTTGGGTAATTTGCTCGGTGAGTGTCTCTAACTGAGTGTTAATTGCTGATTGCTGCTGTTGCCAAGATTCGATTTTGGTTTGATAGTCTGCTATTTGGCGGTGGCCTTCGGTAAGTTTATCCCTGAGGCGCTGCTGCTGATTCTCCTTCTGTTGTAGCTGTTTCTCGGTATTTCTCAAGGCTTGTTCACACTCGCGCAACTGAGTTTCTTGGGTTTTAATGGTGTTCTGAATCTGTTGCCACTCGTTATGAGTTTGAGACTCCTCCAGTTTAGCGAGTTGTTGCCGTAAGTGGGCAAGTTGGGATTCTTGTTGGGGTAACTCTATCGCTATATTTTCTAGCCGTTGAGTAGCGGCGGAGAGTTCTTGGTTGTTTTTAGCCAGAAGCGATCGCATTTGGGCTTGATTGGTCTGAGATTGCTCAATCTCCCTTTGTAACTGTTCCAAACGTAATTTGGTTTCCGAGTGTTTTGCCCTAGTTTCTGTCAATTCCTGGGTAATTTGTTTGACTGAGGCAGATTCGGTAGTAATCAATCCCTCACAATGGTTTAAAATCTGTTCAATTTCCGCTAACCGGGTTCGCAAGCTACGGATTTCAGAGGACTCCATGGTGTCACTGGTACCAAAGTGCAATCCCGAACGGTGACTGGTGCTACCACCAGTCATGGCACCGCTTATTTCCAAGATTTCCCCATCTAAGGTAACGATGCGGTGTTTACCCAAGTAGGTACGGGCATCATTGAGAGTTTCAAAGACTACCGTAGACCCAAACACGTAGGCAAAGACTTTTTGGTAACGGGGGTCGCAATCAATTAGCCTAATGGCGTAGTCAACAAAGCCTTTAGCATACCGTAGCACAACGGTTTCGGTAAATGGCCTAGGTTGGATTTTGGTCAGAGGTAAGAAGGTGGCTCTGCCAGCGCGTTTTTGTTTGAGGAGTTCGATCCCAGCCGCTGCGACACTATCATCTTCTACCACTAAATTCCCGAGGCGTGCGCCAGCGGCAATTTCTAGGGCTAGCTGATAGCGGGGTTCAACTCTACCCAATTGGGCGACTAATCCACAAACTCCTATTATACTACTTTCTAGGATAACTTTAGTAGCATAGGTCCCTTGGGCTTCTTGTTGAGCTTGGGCTTGGGCTTCTAGTTTATCGAGTTGCCGTTGTTTTTGCCGTTGTTCCCCGAGCAGGCGAGTTTGGGTTTGTTGTTGGAGTTGTAGTTGTTGTTCGGTATTCCCTAAGGATTGGGCGAGGGACTGGACTTGTTGGGCATAAGTGGTTAATTGGGTGTCTAATGCCACAGCTTGGGTTTGCTTGGTGGCGATTTCTGGTTCTAAGGTTTGCAGTTGCTGGGTTTGGTCTTCGATTTGCCGATTTAGCTGATTCTGACGCTCTTGGAGTTGAGCTTGCTCCGTGCGTTGGGGGTTGATGGTTTTGAGTAGGGTGTCGATGTGCTTGGTGAGGGTGGTTTGTTGTTGTACCCAGGCATCACTAGCGGCTGCGATCGCATTGGCTTGTTCTCGGCTTTGGTTGAGAGCAGCTTGAGCCTCATCCCGTGCCACTTGTAAGGAGGTTTTAGACAAGGTCTCTAGATCAGTTTTTTCTGCGATCAACTGTTGCAGGGTTTGCTCGACTTGTTTAATTTTCTCTTGTGTACGTTGGAGATTGACAGCGGCATTTTCTAGATTCTCAGTTAGTTCCTGCTGTCGGGTTTTTAATTGACGTTGTTCGGCTTGTTGAGTGGCAAGGGTGGATGCGATCGCAATTTGCTCTTCTTCTCCTAAGGCTTTGACCCGAGCATTGAGTTGGTCAAGTTCAGTGGTAGTTTGGTTGATTTGTTCCTCAATGCTAGTAATCTGAGCAATCAGCTGGGCTTTTTTTGTATTAGCAGCATCAATCTTCTGTTGGAGTTGGGATACTTGCTTCTGGAGCAATCGCCATTTTAGAACAATTTCCCACTGTTGCTTTTGTTGGAGTTCAGCACGGAGTTTTTGATATTTCTCAGCTTTAGCACGGTCAGCAGCTAAGCGATCGCGTTGAGCGGTCAGTTCTTGTTCAATAATTCGGCAGCGTTCTTCTCGCTCTTTAACAGTGGCCAGGGTTTGTTTAGTTTGGGTAATTTTGCGGTCAAAGGCAGCAACTCCAGCTAATTCGTCAATAATCTCCCGCCTTTCTCTGGATTTCATTGAGATAATGCTAGTGACGTCTCCTTGCTGGACAACATTGTAGCCTTCTGGGTAAACCCGCAAGCGATTGAGTTGTTCATGAAGTGCAGTAACAGTACAGGGTTCACCATTGATGTAGTACTGGGAACTGTAATTACCTTGTTTAGTGACTCGCAGCCGTCGGGTCACACTCCATTCTAGATCAGTTGCAGGTTGGTCAGGGGTTGACGGTTGTTCGAGTAGCGTGGCCTTTTGGCCAAGGTTATTGGGTTGAAGGTTATTGGGTTGAAGGTTATTGGGTTGAAGGTTATTGGGTTGAAGGTTATTGGGTTGAAGGTTATTGGGTTGAAGGTTATTGGGTTGAAGGTTATTGGGTTGAAGGTTA
>NZ_JAAHHW010000089.1 GCF_010692325.1 Moorena sp. SIO3I8
ATTCTCCTGTACCATTGCCATGAATTGCTGAGACCGGGAAGGGTTCTCCTAAATTCAGTTCCCAAAACTGGGAGGCTAGGATAATTCCTTGCTGGGGCGATTCACATTTATTGACAGCTAGCACAACTGGCACATGTTGTTGACGTAACCATTGCGCGATCGCTTCATCTCCAGCTGTCGGTCCTGCTTGACCATCCACCACTAACACTGCTGCACTCGCTTCAGCCAAAGCTGCCATTGCCTGTTCTCGAATCAAGGGCAAGAACTCGGTATTGTCATCAAAGACCAAGCCGCCAGTATCCACAACCAGGTAGTCTCGGTCTTGCCAGAAAGCTGGGCGATAAGTGCGATCGCGGGTTACTCCTGGTTGGTTGTGGACAATAGCATCGGTCACTCCTGCCAAACGATTGACCAGGGTTGATTTCCCCACATTCGGGCGTCCGATAACTGCAACAATTGGCAGGGCCATAAACTGGATGTCCTCAAATGAGGAGTGTGAATGCTTTAGTCTTTAATTCTATCGCAGTTCTCAACTGGGTCAGGTCACTTGTCCTAGGGAGTAGGGAGTAGGGAGTAGGGAGTAGGGAGTAGGGATTACTCAGGGCTGGGCTCATAATAATCATGACTCAAACCAGGTACAGCGACAATTTCCCCTTCGATGTCCCCTAACAGAACTTTCAATCCTGCACCACCAGCCTTAGTGCGGATATAAGCTAAACCAAAGACTCCCTGGTCAGTTTCGGTCACACTGGTGAGCTTGCCCACTTTTTCCCCATCTACGGTGATGGCGCTCCCTAGGTCAGTAGGAGCACTTAAGCGGATACCCCATAGTCGTTGCTTAACTCCTTTGTAGGTATTCAAGCGCGCAATGGTTTCCTGACCAATGTAACAGCCTTTGCTGAAGGAAATGGTTTGCCACAAACCAGCTTCGAGAGGATTGTAATCTTCTGTCAGTTCATGACCAGGCGCAGGGCGTCCCTGTTGGATACGCAACTGTTCCCAAACGCGATCGCCTATGGGGATTGCTCCTGCTGTGGTTAAGGTTTGCCAAACCTGGGCAGCATTCTCGGCAGGGCAAATTAGAGTATATCCAGGCATTGCTAAGCCACTCCCTACAGCGATGCGGACTTGATTATCCCCGAGCATCAGTTGCTGGTGACTAGCATCTTCTGCTGATATCTCCACACCCAACCCTGTTAAGAGGGCATTACTTTCTGGTCCCATCAAGGAGAAAACAGCATGGTGATCCGATACATCCTGCAATGCGACTCGATCCATGGGAAAGATATAACGATCCAGCCACTCCATGATCTGCTGACGGCAATTTGGAGAAACTAGCAATAGCACCGCATCTGCTAAGATATAGGCAGTAGCTAGGTCGATAGTCCGAGCTGTAGATGTAACAAAAACCGTCTCACAGCCTTGGCCTGGCTGTCGTGTTTGGAAGTCATTGGTGCTTTGATTGTGTAGATAGCGTAGTCGGTCATCACCAGATACTTTTATCAACCCCCAATGGCAACAATCAACTAAGGCAACTCCCTGACGGGCTGCTTCAATCTCTGCTCCATCATTGCCAAAGCTTACTGGAATCATCCGTGAAGCCACCGACTCAAACTTTGCCCCAGCCAGGCGCTGGACATCTAGCAATTGGTCATTTTTCATTGTTATCTACCAGTGGCAATCCTGCCACAACTTCTTCTACTAGCTGTTTGGCTTTAGCATCTAGACACTGCCAATCCACAACACCAGCCTGATCAATCAGCATCGGATCAATTTCTACTGGCTGAGTATCTAATTCAGACTGGGTTGGTCTATAGTCACGAAAACAGACTTGAAAACACAAATCCCATAAATTAATGGCAACTGAAGTATCTTGATGTGCTAAACACAACTCATAGCCCGGTATGGGTGTAGTAACGTTTTTATAGGTGACTTTCCAGTTTGTTGGCTCCAACTGTCGCCCAATTTGGTCTATTATACGAATAAACGTAGGTTGCATCAGCACTTGAGCTTGTTCCCATGCCAGGGTATCCTTAAATAAGGGTTTCATTAATTAACTCCCAAACATCCCTTGAAGGGGGTTATTCTACCAGACATATAATAAAACAGCAATTATTCACAGGCTATCCGTCGCTCTTAATACTATACCGATAATCGTAAGCGTTCAGCGGTCAGCGGTCAGCGGTCAGCGGTCAGCCTTTAGCGGTCAGCCCTCAGCCCTCAGCCCTCAGCCCTCAGCCCTCAGCCCTCAGCCCTCAGCCCTCAGCCTCTAGCTGATAGCCTCTAGCTGATAGCCTCTAGCTGATAGCTGATAACTGATAACTGATAGCTGATAACTGATAGCTGATAACTGATAGCTGAATGCTGATAACTGATAGCTGAATGATAATCAGAATATAAATTGTCACAATCCTGGTCAATAATACCGATCAGCGTATGTTAAACATGAGACAGTTAGCACCCCGCCCCCTTGGTGCGGAGTTTTAAACTTCCTTTTTGTGAACTCTTAGGCACATCAATCCTATGTTAGGCAAGTTACTGGACGGGCGTTACCAAGTGACTCAAGTCCTCGGTTCCGGGGGATTTGGCAAAACCTATTTAGCCAAGGACACGAAGCGTCCAGGTAACCCAAGCTGTGTTGTTAAGCAACTTCAGCCTCCCAATGGCTCTCAGACATTTTTAGAAACTGCTCGACGCCTATTTAGTAGGGAAGCTGAAACCCTTGAAAAGCTGGGAAATCATGACCAAATTCCTCGGCTACTTGCCTACTTTGAAGAAGACCATGAGTTTTACTTGGTGCAACAGTTCATCGAAGGGCATCTCTTGAGCCAAGAGTTGTCCCCTGGTCACCGATGGCAGGAAAAACAGGTGATTGGGCTATTGCAGGAAGTCTTAGGTATTTTGGAATTTGTCCACCGTCACGGTGTGATTCATCGCGATATTAAGCCCGACAACCTGATCCGACGCACGGCAGATAAAAAGTTAGTGTTGGTGGACTTTGGTGCAGTTAAGCAAGTTCAAACTGAGCTGGCTAGTGCCTATAGACAAACTCACCATACTGTGGTAATAGGCACTCCTGGCTATATGTCCAGTGAGCAGGCTTTGGGTCAGCCCTGTCCCAGCAGTGATATTTATGCCCTAGGGATTATTGGGATTCAGGCACTAACTGGAATGGTACCAGATCAGTTTCACGAAGACCTCAATACTGGTGAAGTAAACTGGCAATCCCTGGTGTCTGTGAGTGTAGGATTGGCGAATGTCCTTACTAAAATGGTTCGCTATCAAGTCAAAGACCGTTACCAGTCGGGATCGCAGGTTTTACGAGACTTACAGAAATTGAGTACTAATTCAAAACCGTACTCCATCAATTCCCCGACCTACTACTCAATTCACAATATCCCTACAGTTGAAGAAAACTTCCCACCGGAGCAAGTACCAACCCCGTTCTCAGAGCAAAAAACTTGGGACGCAAATGTTGATAGGGGTTCTACTCCAAATAAACCAGCACCTTCTCCGTTGCCTCCAACTAAGGCGGATAGATCGGATAATTTGTCTCTGATCATTGGCACTGGCATTGCCCTAGTTACTTCCTCGATAGCTGGTATGGTCTACTCGATGCGTTCTAGCTCTTGGTCACCACCTAGAATAGCGCAACCAATTCCTAATAGGAGTACACCCAATCGCCGTCAAGCTCCGGTGGTATATGAGCCACCAGCCCCAGCTGCCCCAGGTAATTGCCAGGTGACAGGTAGTAGGTTGAATGTGCGCTCCGAGCCGAACGGGTCAAAAGTTGGTAAGCTGAATCAGGGAACCAGTCTGGTTCTAACTGGTAGTGGACAACCTGGCTGGGTAGAAATTAGTTCACCGGTTAACGGGTGGGTGTTTACAAATTTGACTGACTGTGTATCGACGGTTGAGCCAGTGGTGGCAACTGCTCCCAAGAGAAACGTTCCTAAGAGAAACGTTCCTAAGCAAAAAGTGTCCCCAAAACCAACACCTGTCGTCAAGAGGGCTCCATCACCACCACAGACCCGTCAGCCAACACCAGCACCACCGGTTGTTGATAATGGCTCACTAATTTTGGCAAGGGCAGTGGAAAACTATCAGGCAGGAGATATCAAGAGGGCAATTGCGATCGCACAAGATGTGTTGCCTAGTAGTGCTGCTTTCAATGGTGCCCAAACCAAAATTGACCAATGGCATAATGAATGGGTATCCTTTGAACGCAAATTTGATCAGATTCAACAAGCCTATGAACAGGGTCGGTGGCAAGATGTGTTGAACTATGCTCAGAACAGCAATTTGCCATCAGGAGGCTATTGGCGTCAGAAGTTAAATCGAATCATTGCTGAAGCTAGGCAGCAACAAGCTCAAGTGGAAGCTAAAAGAAAGCAACTCGCTGTACAGAATCAAATTGGCTCTAGAGCAAACCAAGCGATTTCTGGGTCACAACCAGACTTAAATAAAGGTATTCAAAACAATTCACAGCCTGCTCCAAGACCGGTTTCTATTGCCACACCATTGCCTAAACAGCCAGTGGTTACCCGAAAGATAACCACTGCACCACCACCGTCTCAATCTACTAAAATCAAATATTACGTGATACTCAACGACGGGAGTTCTAGTGGTTTAGCAAAAGCCAGGAAAATTGTCCCTGGTGCTTTTTTGGGTCGATTCCCACAAGGGTCTCGAATTCAGATGGGAGCATTCAAAAACGAAGCCAAGGCAAATGCTTTTGCTAACCAACTACGTCAACAAGGAATGTCTGCTTCAATCTATAGACCTTAATCGTTTTGTTGAACGCGTAGCGTGGCCTTTTGGCCAAGGAAAACCTGTGACCCTCGATGGGTTGATTTAGTATGGGTCAGCATATGGGAAACCAGAACTATGGTCTGCTGGCGTCTCTGCCCATGCCCGGTTTGATTGGAAAGAGGATGTTTACGAAATAGCCGAGGAAAGAGAAACTCCCATCCAACGGGTGGCGACTGACCTGCCATAGAGTCAGTTAAATACAGACGAAGCACACAAACGACCAAACTCATGTACCACCATCACCAAGTAGGTAGGGATTTCCGACAATGCATCTGTTGTGCAACCTCACTTGTGGATAAAAGGGCGTACTGGCCTTTTGGTACTGTCGGCGTTTGTCGCGCCTAATGCTGGCTGCATATGTCTAGTAGCGTTAACAAAAATGAGATTTTCGTTGGATTATATAGAATTATCGGCAAGATCAGACTTCTTATAAGCATATAAAAAAGGTTTGTTTTTTTGATCCGATATTAGGTTGCGTACGGTGACTTTGGTCGCAGGGCAAGGGTCCGAACAACGCCGGCGGGCATAAACATGAGACCGGTTGGGTCGTGTATCCATGGTCGAATCGCCCCGTCATTAGAAATACTCTTTCGAAGGCATAGCCATTGCACCCAGTGACCGGCGTGATATTATACCGAAACTTAGACGAGTTTGGCCATAGGATAACCGGTTCATGGCGTGGAAAAAAATCCGTTGACTAGTAGGTGTGGATGATGTGTTTATGACCGGTATGGGTTTTTTTTGTGGTATGAAAAGGTTTTCCCATCACCCAATCTATATTTCAAATGTCCCCACGAGGGATAGACATGTATATGTAACCAGGCGTTCTTTTCAGGAGTAGGCGAGGTATTTTCCGGTGTGGAGCCATGTAATGGTTCGGGTGAGCCGAATATTTCAAGGCGGTTGTATTACTTAATCCCCCGCATTGGTTAAAGGCCAGTACGCGACGGACGACTAGATTTAGGGTGCGGATAAAGAAGAAAAGGCTGGCAACTGTTAAGGATTTTCTCCAAGAATGTTGCACTATCTACAAAGATGTGTTAGACTTTAAGCATAGATTTAATTCCATTAAAGATACTTTGTAACTTAAATTAAAGCCGATAACCAAGGTTTTGGTAGTTACGTTAATTGTCCAGAGTGGAGTTTCATTTATGCGCTAAGCCGGGCTTTGTCTGGGTTTAGCCTTGGGAGATACCCCCTGGCTGCGAGAGCAGCTAGCATTAGTGGGCTAAAATCTGCAAAGTAGATTTTGGTAGCTAAAAAGTATCGGAAACATGATGCCTGGAAAAACAAGGAACAGTAAAGTAGATTATAGGGGTGGGTAGGGTTGAGTAAGCGACCACGACCCTACCCCGTTCGACGAATAAACGAATATCATCAGTGGGTACATCAAATGAAGACAAAAAATCAACCGTTAAGAGGGGAAAAAAGAGAATATCACCGAAAACCCCATCAAAGGCATGCCGTTCTTTGGCTAGTGGTGGTGCTGTGCGCGTTCAGTATGCTTGGGACCCCATCATCTGCCATGGCCCAGAATCAGGTAAACAAAAAAGATCCTTGCGTTATTACGAAAACCGACCCGTTCTGTGTGGAACGACTATCGCCCCAGGATGAGATATCGGTGAGAGGAAGGGATCAAAGTGCGGGAAAGGTTTTGTGCTTTCATATGCAGTTAACTGTCCCCGAGAACCAGATCTGGCAGGACGCAGTGGTGAGATACTTGAAAGCAGAGGTCCCCCCGAGGTGGATAGAAGAACCGGTGAGCAAGGGAGAGCCATGGTATCTTTACGCGAATGGGCTCTGGACAGAGATCCGCATAGTGAATAAGGGACCGGCACCGCTCGACTTGGTGGCATCGGGCGTTTACCGAAGTCGATGAAGAGGCAGATAACCAAGACAAGTGCGTCCGAACGTTCGTAGGGGTAAACCGAGGCGGTGGGTCGAAGCGTGGTCCACCAACCCAGGCGGTGGAAAGGGCCATGGATAAGGCGTAGTTTAACAAGTCTTACCTATCCATAAGCCCCATCAGGCCGAACAAAACACCAGAGAGAAAAAGAGGTACCCGGAAACGGGTGTGAGTTGAATCAAAGGAGAGCTCACCCAGACCCCCAGGTTGACCCTGAACAGGGTATAAGACACTTTAGGCTCAACCGAAGGGTTACACAAGAGTGAAATCCCCTCAGCCATTTCGCCGATATCCCACCTTTCACCCATCGCCACCAGCGTTGAAAATATGCCTCAATGCGCTCACTGGGCGCACAGAGCTCATAAAGCCGAGTCATATTTTCAAGCATCCGTTCCACGGTCTTCCGAGCGATTCCTAAACCCGAGGTCGAAAACCAATAGCCTAGCCACCACGTCAAAACCAACAGGAAATATCTTGGGGGCAAATGCGTACGCACAAGATGTTCTCCGATACTTTTTAGCTACCAAAATCTACAAATCAGATTTTGGCTCACTAATGCAAGCTGGATTTTGCCAGCCAGGGGGTATCTCCCAAGGCTTTACCAGGACTATGCCCGGCTTAGCGCATAAATTTGATTCCACTATTTACAAAAAACGCAACCCTTAAACCCTTGGTTTTCGGCTTTAATGTAAGTCGCAAAGTATCTCTAATGAAACTGAATCTATGTTTAAAGTCTAACACATCTTTGTAGATAGTGCAACATTATTGGAGAAAATCCTTAACAGTTGCCAGCCCTAGTAGTGCCGCTTTCAATGGTGCCCAAACCAAAATTGACCAATGGCACAACGAATGGGTATCCTTTGAACGCAAGTTTGATAAGATTAAACCAGCGACTAGAACAGGGTCGGTGGGTTGATGTATTGAACTATGCTCCGCAACAGCAATTTGCCAGCACATTGGCGTCAGAGGTTAAATCGAATCATCAATGAAGCTCGGCAGCAACAAGCGTGCATTAGAAGCTCAAAGAAAGCAACTCGCTGTACAGCAATCTTATTGGCTCTAGAGCAAAGCAAGAAATTCAAAACAATTCACAGCCTGCTTCACGACCGGTTTCTATTGCCGCACCATTGCCTAAACAGCAAGTGGTTACCGGTCATAAAACTACTGCACCACCACCGTCTCAATCTACTAAAATCAAATATTACGTGATACTCAACGACGGGAGTTCTAGTGGTTTAGCTAAAGCCAGGAAAATTGTGCCTGGTGCTTTTTTGGGTCGATTCCCACAAGGGTCTCGAATTCAGATGGGAGCATTCAAAAATGAAGCCAAGGCAAAT
This sequence comes from Moorena sp. SIO3I8, assembly GCF_010692325.1. GTDB lineage: Bacteria > Cyanobacteriota > Cyanobacteriia > Cyanobacteriales > Coleofasciculaceae > Moorena. Next base: position 8,056 of record NZ_JAAHHW010000089.1, read on the forward strand.
GCTTTTGTTAACCAACTACGTCAACAGGGAATGTCTGCTTCAATCTATATCCCTTGATCCAGACCCAGTTATGGAATCGAGCTGACGAAGGAAAATAGACTTTTCGTAATAATTCGTAATATATTTGAGATACAATGGGATGTCGATCTGTAAGACTATTGTATCAGGATAAAAAACCCCGCAATGAAGACTAAAACCGTGTGAGATTTTATGATCACCATGGTACAGGGGTAAAAAGAACCCGACGGGAAAAAGTAAGGATAAAAAAATACATATGGGTCATTTACGATCTTTAGTGGTTCTACTGGTAATAGTGCTAATGCTCACGATGGGAATCGAAAGGAAAGCATGGGCAATAGATCAGGAATATATCTGCGATTTTGGCTCAACCTATTATGCTTGTGGTCCGATGGTTCTTAGTGATGATAAAGTGTTACTTAAAAATCGGGTCCATGGCAGAGTCAAGGTGATCATAATAGCCAAAGAAAGTAGCCAAGTAGAGGTGTGGAAGGAAGGTGAAAGTTATACCCGTGTAGATGATGGACATATTCTACACCGTGGAGAAGAAAAGGAATATTCGATCACGCCGGAGTGGCATTATGCTACGATCCGCGCAATTGAAGGAAGTGTGGTGTTTGCAGGAATTGGATCAGAATTAGAAGAGCAGTTAGGTATAGAAGCATACAAGAATATAATGAGACAATACTAACGAATTTGCGCTTGTATCTGGGGTTTTTTCTCATGCCACCATCGTCTGACCTGCCAGACATCGGCTATAGGCGTGTAAAGGCTCACTAATTTTGGCAAGGGCAGTGGAAAACTATCAGGCAGGAAATATCAAGGGGGCAAATGCGTTCGCCTTTGGCGTGGCCTACGGCCAATCGCACAAGATGTTCTCACGAGATGTGCCGCTTTCAATGGAGCCCAAACCAAAATTGACCAATGGCAAAATGAATCGCGTTGCTCGTGGAATGGAATGATTTTAAGAGTTTTCTGGAATGGGCATATTCCGTGGAACTGGCATCTTGTGTAGAACTGGCATCTTGCCAGTTTCCTCCTTATTTTCGGGCGTTGCTGAATTATAGAATGAATGCGCGACCATCTAGTTTTATTAAAGCCCCCTAAAATACCCCAATTCTGGGGCAGGGCTGTTTCATTCTGGATCTAAGTAACGAGTTTAGAGGCTTTTAGGCATCCCATACCTGAATTATCGAAGGCTGAAATGACGTATCCTTATCAATGCATAAAATATTTTAATTTAGAATGAAATAGCCCTGCTCCCTAGTATGGGTGGTAGTGCAAATTGGAGTAAAAGGGTTTGCCGGAGATGTAAGTACAAAATACCGGAAAAAATTATAAAAAAAAGAAATAAAAAGAAATAAAAAGATTGTACGTGGTATGGTTGAAAACGAAGTACTAAAGAGAGAATCAGAAAGGAATGATAAAATATATATCTTACCTGGTAATTACCCTCATGGTAGTGGTGGTAACGATAAGTGGAATAGCTTTGCCTGCCCAAGCGGACATGTACAATGATATAACTTGCGACCTACGCAAGCAAAGTGAATGTAATAAAAAACTGACCCCGTTCGGATTAACAATTATCCCACCAAGGAAACAAGGAATATCTATAGAGGTGAGTGAGGGAAAGTGGGAACACGAAAAATAGAAGATAGCGATCAGCGAGTTAGGTGAAAAACAGCAGGAGGAGTATGAGATAGAGTATGGTCAGCCCCTCAGACTTGAATACGGGACAGAGGTAAAACCGCTCCAAATTATCAAGCAAAGTGATGTCAAAGCAGATGTTACGGTGAAGACCAAATAAAGCAATGGCTAAAGTATGAAGGTCAGCGGTTTACGCATCTTGTCAATAAACCTGGGGGGGTTCTCAATAAACCAGGCATTATTGTGCTTATTGACAATGGCTTTTCAACAGATAGTGTTTAGTTAATTTAAAAAACACTATCTAAATATAGGATTGAAAAAATTAGATGCGTTTACCCTGGTCAACAAGGAATGTCAGCTTCAATCTAAATCCCATAATAATTAGGGGTTGCGGAATTAAGGAAAGAAAGCGAGTATTAAGTAACTTATTGCCCCAAAAAGTACCCAATTTAGGATGAATAGGAGAGTTTTTTTCACCCATTATTGTGGGGCAAGAGGGGCAAAACCAGACCCCGAAAATGCCACGCAAAAAATTTCCCTTTATGAATATTGCGGTCAGATGATGATATTGTGTTTAAATGCACAGACAAAAAAAGAGAGGAAAAAAGAGAAATGGCCAAAAAACTAGTGCAGTTCATGATGGTAGTGTTGTTTGCGATGATTCTGTATGCCACCCCTGCCAACGCATCTAGCGTCCAAGAATGTAAAGCAAACACCCCGAGTTGTGAGGGGACATTAAAACAAGGAGAAAAATTAATCGTACACTCAGGATGGATGCATCCCAATTCGCTTTATGTGACCCCAAAAGGAAAAGCAACTTATGCGATCACGTATAATTACAACACAGAACAGTATAAGGATGTCACTGAAGAAAAAGAATTCTACACCCTAGGGGAAGTCATGACAATAAGCCTAACGGATGAGCAGGGTGAAGTATCATATAAATCGGTTTCACATCCGCGACGGTAGTTCTCAGCGGTGTCCCAACGGGGCACCATTAATCACACATTGGACCAATCCCAGCATGAATGATCTTATTAGCCAACCAGACGGTATGCCAAAGGGCTTTGTTGTAGATCAGCGACTGAAAACATCCCCTGAAGATGAGATTTTATCAAGTATCGTGAGTGCCACCAAGATGTATTAAGAGACGGAAATCGAAAATTGAACCTTAATCAGAGGTGGTAATTCGTTCTTATGAGTGCGCTGTAGATGAACGGGTGGTTGTAGATTTAGGGTGGGCAGTGCATCAGCAAGTACTGTACCGCAAGCCTAGCGTCAATGTAAGCACTGCCCACCAGCAACAGATAAATCAGCAAGGTAAGAAAAGCGCAGATGTAGGGTGGGCAGTGCATCAGCAAGTACTGTACCGCAAGCCTAGCGTCAATGTAAGCACTGCCCACCAGCAACGGATAAATCCGCAAGGTAAGAAAAGCGCAGATGTAGGGTGGGCAGTGCATCAGCAAGTACTGTACCGCAAGCCTAGCGTCAATGTAAGCACTGCCCACCAGCAACGGATAAATCCGCAAGGTATGAATTAGGATTGCTCTAGTAAGGAACTTGTGGGCAGTGGTGGGCAAAATTTAGATGATCTAGACTACTCCAAACCACCAAGGTGTTTTTGCCCACCCTACAAGCTGCTAAGCAATTGTGCGTAAGTCTGTCAGAGATATTGACTAGGTAGGTAGGAAAAAAGGGAACCATAAGAAGGACAAGGCAAACAGGGGAAACAGAATGCTGCATGGTTAAGTCATCGCTGTAAACCAGTGTGCTTTTAATTCCTTTATTTCAGGACTTACGCACACAATCCATGGGTAGGGGGGCTGGGTATCGTTTTGCCCCCCTAGCCCCCCAATTTTGGGGGGAACAAGACTTTGAAAGTCCCCCAAAGTTGGGGGACCCACGGGGGCTTGACCTAAATCAGACGTTTGCGCATTCTTTCCAAGAATCAGCAACGCCATATTTATCCGTGCTTTATCGGTATAGTAAAACCGTTGATCTGACTTGACCGTCATGAAATCTGCCCACTGCTCCTTGATCTGCTAACTTCTTCCTGTTGGGCCTAAGCTTTCATTGTAGAAAACTGTAAAAACACTATTACTACTAGTGAACTTAGGTCATGCAAGACTTTCTAGAATATATGCGGACTCTACAGGTCTGGCAGCAGTTAGATAGACCCACCCAAGCCGAATCACCCAACAGCTTTTCCATCGCTACCATCCAAAGTCTGGGATCTCCCCAGCAAATTCCCGATTATGCCCGAAATCATGCTCTACTCCAGCATCCCTGGTTGCTGAGTTTCCAAAATCCACCGTTAAGGCACACTCACCTAGAGGATTTAGCCACTACTGAGGAAAAATTAGGAGTCTTAGTTGCTGATCATCCCCGATTATCCTCTTTAATCAGGGAAACTAGCGTAAGTCGTAATCTAGAAACTTGGCTCAAGCAGCGTTATCTGATTAGTTGGTGTTTCCCCAATTGGCTCACTGCTGTTGCTTCTAAGCTACCTACACCCCAAACCCGAATCCCTTTATTAAAGAATCTCTATGAAGAACACGGATTATCGGGGAAATCTGGTCATAGCAAACCCCATCCTCAAATGTGGCAGCAGTTATTTGAAGAATTATCAGCGATGGACCTACTGTCACGCTACGCGATCGCACCAGGTGAGTCGATACCTCTACCAAAGTCATCACAAGAATTATTACCAGGAACCCAACGCTTCCTGCAAATCTACACCACTGCTTGCTTCCAATACCCCGCTGCCTTTGGATTGGGGATACTGGCTTTCACGGAATCTATCCTACCCTATGAAAACCAACTGATTTTAGCAGGTCTGAAAAAACTGGGTATTTCCACCAAAGGACAAGAATTCTTTGCCGTTCACTGCGACTGTGATCAAGACCATGCTGAGGAAATTTTAGATGTGATTGAGCAGATCGCTAATTCTCCCCAAACCCTTTGGCAAGTTAGGCAAGGGGTGGCAATGGCAGTAAGAGCTCGTCAGGGATTTTACGACGATTTGCATCGAGAATTGGTACTGCTGCGTCAAGAAACTGTTGAATCCGGTCGAGGTTGAGGACTTTGGCGATTGATAAAGTCATCCCCCTGGTGCTTTTCATTGCTGTTGGTTATGCCCTGAGAGGGAAATTTCAAAAACCTGTAGCAGTTGGTGCTATTAAAACGTTAATTATCAATGCCTTACTTCCTGCCGCTCTATTCCTATCCACGATCAAAATTGATATCGGTCAAGGTTTACTGTCGCTACCGGCATTCGGACTTGCTATCAATGTCTTCTTGTTAGGAATTGGATGGTTATTGACAGGTTTGGTGATTCCTCGCAAAGAAAAAGCCAAAGCCCGCTCGTTGATATTGATGTTTGCGTCTTTAGCTCCTGGTTTAACAGTTTATCCGTTTACTCAGGAATTTTTAGGTGAGCAAGGACTAGCTCTAGCCGGGTTGGTAGATGTGGGGAATAAATGTTTTGTGCTAATCGGTCTTTATGCTTTAGCGATCTATCTACACCAACGCAGTGTTGATACTTCCCACATCAATCTCAGCAAATTCAAAACTATTGGACTGACTCTGATCCAAGAACCAGCAAATTTGGCGTTGTTACTGGGTTTGTTGATAGGAGCATTAAATCTAGGTAACACACTTATCCCAGAAATAGTTTTGCAGGCCCTGCAACGGTTAGCGGCTTGCACTACTCCCCTGATTCTGTTTTTTGTAGGGATTTCTCTGAAGCCTAAAACCTTGAAATTACGGGAAATTTTACTAATTTTACTCGTCCGCTCAGCAGCAGGATTCTGGTTTAGTGCAGGAGTACTGATTTTGTTTAAACCAGATACATTGGCAGAAACGTTACTAGCTGTAGTTTTACCCCAAAGCGGATGCAGTTTGTGGCCGTTGTTGTATGCTTCCCAGATTAATATGCTCGACCAAGAGCAATATCGGCGTACTCACCCGACATTTGATACGGAATTTGCTCTAGGATTACTGAGCACTTCTATTCCGATATCGATTGGTGTTAATTTAATTATTTTTTCTAATAGCGCGTTTTTTATCTCTCCATCCCATCTGGGATTAGTCGGAACTATCCTTTTGCTCCTGTTCAGTATAGCAAAGGGAACAGGGAACAGGGAACAGGGAACAGGGAACAGGGAACAGGGAACAGGGAACAAAAATTATCACAATTCCTAAACGGATCCCTATCTGATTTAATAGACTTCGCGGCAGTTGTCGGGAACAGGGAACAGGGAACAGGGAACAGTGGACAATAATTGACGCAAACAGTATTAGAAAAATACTTTTGCAAGAGGTCTAATTTTGGTAGTGAGCATTAGGCAGTAGCAGGAAAACTGCCACCAATGAAATGGATATCACTGAAGGTTTCGTTCGCGTAGCGTGACCGTAGGTCAATCCACAGACGAGCGCCACAACGCAATGGATTATCTGGCTGATAGACAATCCGACAAGGACCGAGGATTTCTACTTGATTGCCGTATAGATTGTCGCCGCTTCGTTTTACTGAAATCACTGGCTGACGCTCTTCTGGACTTTTGTGATTGTTGCTGCCAATGCGATTGCGGTTGACATTGATCTTGGCCAGAGCAGGAGGACGAGTAGTACGCCATTTGCCCTTTGGTCCACGCTTCTTTTCAATGATTTGGGGCAGATTGTTGAACAGAGGAATAATCCAGAATTTTCCGCTTTTATAAGCACCCCGGACGCGACCATCATTGAGGAGTTGGCGCAAGCGTCGAGAAGAAATACCTAAGAGAGAGGCGGCTTCAGTAGTACAAACGGACTTGTTCATCAGTGGACTTCCTTTACTCTTCCGATATCACTATTATAAGGCAAAAAGTTAGCTGAGGTGGTGTTTGTAAATTATTGTTAATATTTATTTACAAACCCACCTCAGCTCAAGGGGAATCTAAATTGAAGTTTTCGACATTATTCTGACTAATTAAATATGGATTTGCATGGGGATGATGCTCGGGTCTTTGGTGTAGGTAGACTTAACAGAGGGATCATAGAGTGGTGGTCCCACCTGTGAGAAGCCATACCTTTTAAACAGCGGAAGATTATGAGGTAGAAGCGCAACCAGCATAATCGAGGCATTATGCTCTTTTGCGACCTTAACAGCAGAAGAGATAATCTGATTAAAGGGGATTTTTCCTCGCTTTTCTTTGAGGACGACCAGACGTGACATTTCACAGACCTTTTTTTGATCAAACTGCTTGAGGTCAAACCCACTTTCCTCTATCGGTAGTCCAAGAGAGTTGTTAGGGAAGACAATTCGGTAGGTTCCTACAACAGCGTTGGAATCAACAATTTGTATATAAACTGAGACAGGATCGTAGTCATCAGGTATCTGCATCCCGAACAACTCTAACTCCTGGTGAAAGATGGAGACCTGCATTTGATGGCAAAGGTCTAATTCCTCAGAGATGCTAACCTGCTGAATGGAAATGGTCATTGATAGTCTTTTTGTTCTAGTCTGTTAAAACTGGGAAATTTTTAACCAATTTCCCTCGATAAAGCCCAGGAAAATAGGACTGACTCACTGTTAACGGAATTTGGTGATCGTGAGTAGTTGAAAATGAGCCCCCAGAGGGCTGAGACGCTTAATTTTCGTTTTATAAACCGTCATTGAAGATTACCGCTTTTTGTAAATTGCAAAGCGATCGCCATTGTTCGTGCCTTGAAAATCAAATCCCGATTCTGTTAACATTTGACGAGTAGTTTCCGGTTTAAAAACGGTAATTGTGATTTGTTCTTGAGCTACAATTTCTACATCTTTCTTAAAGAAATACCTTTTTTCAAAGGTATAATAGTTTGGGGTATCTTCCCCTTCTTCAATACACTGGGAATAAACAATCCCTTCACCCAGGGATTTGTCAAAGTCATCATGGGGTTTTTGCAGGTGTAGCAATAATAATCCCCCTTCTTTTAAGTGGCGACCTACATTTGCTAACCCTTGACGATTGGCTTCAAGACCGGGAACGTGACCCCCAAATTGCCATTGAGCTTGATCCCCCCTATCAAGAATTCCCCAAACTCCTCCATTGGATATCGCTACATCGAACTTGGCGTTTAAGTCCATTGTTACCGCATCAGCTTCAATCAATTTAACCTGATTTACCAACCGTTGTTTGGCAATTTCAAGCATGGATGCGGTAAAGTCAATTCCCGTAAACTCGCAGGTTGGATCGAGTTCGATGTACTTTTGAGCCAGTAGTCCTGTTCCTACACCCAACTCTAGAACCTGACGACCATCACCCACTATCGAGTGGGCTTCCTTAGCTAGGCTCTGATAGTCGTAGTAACCAGATGTCACCCACAAATCGTAATATTTGGTAATCTCTGTATATTGATTGACCATTTTGTCTAGAAATTGAACGAATGAACAACGGAAAATTTTGTATGTTATCTGCTTGAGGGTTAATCTCTACGGATAAGCATGGATCAAAGTTCCGACTTCTATTTAGAGTCAGCACTTAGCCAAAATTACCGGTCTTATTTTACAGTAAAATGGTTATTGTCTCGCAATAATCTACAAAAAACCCGACACAACGGCTCATTGCTGTGCCAGGTCTTGCGGACTCGCCTTGCCTTCTTGATAGTCCCGATGGCTAGTTCGAGCTTGCCACAAGACCGATCTTTACTTGATTGATATTAATCGCTCTAAGCGTTTCTAGCGTCTTCAACCCAGCTATCAAACAGGTCTTGATGGTTTTCAATCCATTCTTCGGCATGGCGACGGATATCTTTTGAGCTATCTTCACCCTTGTTTAGTAATTCATTTTGGGCATTGATATCCTGAACGGGAATATGAATTAGTTCAAATAAGCGCTTGGCGGCTGGGTTAGCAGACACAAATTTCTTATTAGCTACGATTCGGATTCGATCAATGGCAAATCCCAGATTTTTCCCATCTACCGAGGTATCTTTTGCGGTCAAGTCTTTCTGTGATTCTGGTAGATCAGTGAAGGGAACTTCTAGCCAGACTACATCTTGATCTGGTTTTAAGACTGCTGCCATCCACATGGGAGTCCAAGTGTAGTAGAGGATTGGTTGTCCTTGGTTGTAGCGAGTAATGGCATCTACAATTAGCGCTGAGTAGGTTCCTTGGTCTTGCTCAACGGTGTCTTGGAGTCCGTAAGCTTTAATGTGATGCTGAATCACAAACTCACAAAACCAACCGGAATTACAGCCAATCAAATTGGCTTTGCCATCACCATCTGAGTCAAAGAGTTTAGCGATTTTTGGGTCTTTGAGTTGCTCAAGGCTAGTGATGTTGTATTTATCAGCAGTTTTTTTATCAATCTGATAACCTTGCAAGAGATCAGAGGTGATTACTCCGAGTCGTTCTAACTTCTGTTCACCACCACTTTGTTCAAAAAAGCGTCTATGACCTATTTCCCAATGGACAGCAGTGTAATCTAGGTCGCCGTTTCCTAAAGCCAGGTGTGCGGTGACGTATTCAACTTGTTTTGGCTGTTTGATAGTGTAACCAAGTTTTTCCAGACCAATGTTTACAATCTCGGTTTGGAATTGTTCTTCTTGCAAGCTACTATAGACCGATTGTACGCTCACCCCTTTACCAGGCATGGCTAGATTAGAGTCTGTGGTTAAGTGGGAGGGTTGTTGCCAAGTGATAAAACCCAGGAGTGCCACTAAGACGGTTCCTCCAACAATACCCCAAGTCACTTTTTGACCTGTTGATGAAGAGCGCACCAAACCAATTGGTCCTCGTTCCAACCAAGGGATTTGGTTGTTGCCTTGACTGACTATCTGAGTGATCCGATCTAGCATTACTGCGATTAGAACGATGCTCAATCCTCCCACAGCAGCTAATCCCACATTCACCCGACCTAGTCCTTGCAATACCATCTGTCCAAGTCCTCCTACACCAATCATGGAGGTGACCACTGACATGGATAAGGCTAACAGGATGGCTTGGTTGACTCCAGCCAGAATGGTTGGCATGGCTAGGGGTATTTGGACTTCGAATAACATTTGTGTCGGGGTTGAGCCAAATGCGATCGCAGCTTCGACAACTTCTGTGGACACTTGCCGAATCCCGAGGTTAGTCAAGCGAATCAGGGGGGGTATGGCAAAGACACAGGTTGCCATTACTCCAGGCACTGCACCAATCCCAAACAACATCACTACTGGCACAAGATAGACGAAGGAGGGTAGGGTTTGCATGGCATCCAGCAGGGGTCGCAGCACTTTCTCAATGCGATCGCTACTGGCACAGGCAATACCGACAGTGATGCCTATCACCATACAAAACACTACAGCGGTTACTACTAGGGAAAGAGATACCATGGCTTGCTCCCAGGCTCCGCAAAAGCCTATCAAGCTCAAAGCAGCAACGCTAAAAATAGCAATTCTGCCACCAGCCAGTTGCCATGCTATCAAGGCAATCAGAATCAGTAAAATTAATGGAGGAATCGATAGTAACAGCCATTCTATACTCTCCAAGGTGACGCTAATCGGTAGACTAATCCCTTGAAAGAAAGGACGAAAATTGTCAACCAGGAAATTCACTGCAGCAGTAATCCACTGCTGGAGGGGTAAGGTATAAAGCTCAAAGGGGTTCAGGATAATATCTAGACCTCCTTGGCTCTTGGCGATCACGAAAACAGATAGAGTCAAGGATTTCAACACAATAATACCAGTATTTTTATTAATAGTATCATGCCGGGGAGCATTTATTTTGTCAGGGGTTGGTAATGGGTAAGCTAAAACCCATGGAACATGTTTTTTAGCAAGGCAATAGGCATGCTAGCATGCTAGCAATAGGCAATAGGCAAAATGTGACTAGGTTAACTTTTTTTAGTTAATTTTAATAATAGACATTTTAAATACAAAACGGCTTAATCAATTAACTCATTATTAATTAATTTATATATATTATTAATTTTTTACTCAAGCAACGACTGCGTCAATACAATAATTACAGTAACAATAATTACCGTTTTTTGTATTAACAATTATTCTGATTTAGTTGATTAAATCTTGTCAGCATTCATCGCAGCTGGGATAATTCTCCCCATTTCCCGTTCTTCCCGACTCCCGACTCCCGATTCCCGATTCCCGACTCCCGATTCCCGATTCCCGATTCCCTGCTGCCTAAAAAATTTGTAACATAAATCCTAAAAATATGTTATAATATAAGTTTATTTTTATGTTATAATAAAATCACGTTATGAACACTAGCAATGTTCCATAACAAAAGCCAGCCTCAAGATTTCCCAAGGTTACCAGGCTGGCTTTGAATCCCTTATGAAAAGGACATGATTTATTATGACTTATGCCAATCGCCTACATCCGTGGGCAATCGTTCGGCTGTTGCCCAAAATGCAAAGGGTCGTTGTTGGTCGTTACCGCAACCGTTCCAATGCAGAGGGGCATATGCAAGCTCTGAAACGCCTTATGCCTGATGCTAATTTCGTGATTATTTTTGATCTAGGTGATCTTATTAATAAAGAATCGTAGGGTTGAGCGGGAATAGTTGAAGGTTGTAAGGTTGAAGGTTATTTGGTTGAAGGTTGAAGGTTATTTGGTTGAAGGTTATTTGGTTGAAGGTTGAAGGTTGAAGGTTATTTGGTTGAAGGTTATTTGGTTGAAGGTTATTTGGTTGAAGGTTATTTGGTTGTCAGGTTGTGGCAGGATACGGGCAAGATGCCCGTTCCACCAACATGCCCGTTCCACTAAGATGCCTATTCCACCAACATGCCCTACTCCCTACTCCCTACTCCCTACTCCCTACTCCCTATTCCCGACTCCCGACTCCCTACTCCCTACTCCCTACTCCCTACTCCCGACTCCCTACTCCCTACTCCCCATCCATAGAGCGCCAATTACCAGAAGGAATAAAACTCGCCCAATAAATGGGATGCTGATACTCTGGAGTTCCTAACATTTGCAACTGAACCCTTCGCAAAGCTTCAGAACGCCCTTGGTTATCCTGCAATCCTCGATAATAAGACACCATTAAATCCTTGGTAGCCTGATCATTCACCTTCCATAAACTAATGACTTGGCTTTCTGACCCGGCAATTACCAACGCTCGACGCAACCCATATATTCCTTCTCCAGCACTGATATTGCCTAAACCTGTATCACAGGCTGATAACACCACTAGCTTTGTACCTGATAAATTTAATCCGGTTGCTTCTAAGGCTGTGAAGATGCCATCTTCTAAATCATTGTCTGGCTTGTTGTTCTTAATTCCTGCTAATGCTAACCATGACCAAAGTAAGGCATTATCCCCATTAGTCAACTCTTCCTTTTCAGGTCTGTTTTGGAAGAAACCATGGGTAGCGATATGTAGTATTCTGGGACGAGTAACCTGTTTCAATGCTGCTTCATTAGCGTGAGCACCCAACAACGGCTCCACACCCAGCATCTTTGCGATCGCGTTTACTTCCTCAAGAGTACCCGGTAAAGGGGATAAGCTCAACTCTGAAGGATTAAAGTCACGTAAACTGCGGGTTGCTACTATCTGGTTTTCCTCCCCAAGGGCAGTAGTTTGAGCCGAATTATCAAAATCTGGTGCTCCCAAAAGTACTGGTTGGGTGAGCTTGCGATTAGGATTGGATAATCTCAGTAAATCCCTACCGGAGGTGAGATAGGTAAAACCATAGCTTTCTACTAAATACCGGTTGTCTTGATCTACTAAAGCTTCAAAAGGGATGAGGTTGAGGTAGCCGTCTGGAGACAGTAAAATCCTGCGGCTATTTCCCAACAAAGCACGGACTTTCGCCATCAGCTTCTCATCTACTTTACGGCCTGCTTGTTTTAACTGAGGGATGGTAACTCCTTTGTCTTGAAGGGATAATTCAAGTATCTCCCACAGAGGTTTCAAAGCATCTACTTCCCCTAAATCAATGCCTTGAGGTGCGCCTTGAGAACGGAGTACATAGGCGGCATAACGGGGATTACCCCAGCTACTCTTTTTAGGATTGTAGGGTTTGTACTCTACAAATTCTACCAGTGCCGTATCTAATGGAATGAGTTGTTGAATGGTTTCGATGGTGACTGGTTGATTGATTTGGGCAAATTCACGACTGCGCCGACTAATTTTTGCGACTAGTTCCTGTTCCTGATTCCTTAGTTCATTGAGCTGATTACGATATTCTTCAAGGGGAAGCTTATCCGGTCGGTTGTAGGTGAGGTTAGCGAGTTGGGTGCGAGTATTGTTGAGTCGGTCTAGTAATTTTTGGCTTTGGAAATCTAAGCGTTTACGCAACAGTTGCTGACTATGGGTCAAGAAATCGAGTAAGCGACCTTTGCGACGTAAGATAGTTGTTAAAGCTAGACCAGCTGCTCTTTCATGATCAGGAGCTGAGTTTAGGTGTAGAGAAATGGCTGCATCCGTTGTGCCAGAAATAGTTTTGATGTACTCTCGTTTTTGCTTTTCAGCACCAGCGACGAGATTACGTTCTAGATTAAGTTCTTGGATGTCTAATCCCGCTTCGAGAAACTCCAGGGCTTGCTCAATGTTTCCTTGACTTTGATGTAAATAAGCTAAATTATTGATGCTTACTGCCACATATGGGTGTTCCTCTCCCAGTAACCCTCTCCACATCTCCAAGGCTTCGGTATACAAGGGTTCCGCCTGTTGATACCTTCCCATTGAATCGTAGAGTCCCGCCAGATTATTGAGGCTTAATGCCACATCTGGGTGTTCCTTCCCCAGCAACCGTCTCCACATCTCCAAGGCTTCGGTATACAAGGATTCCGCCTGTTGGTACCTTCCCATGGATTTGTAGAGTCCCGCCAGATTATTGAGGCTGTTTGCCACATCTGGGTGTTCCTCCCCCAGCAACCGTCTATACATCTCCAAAGCTTGGGTATACAAGGGTTCCACCTGTTGGTACCTTCCCATTAATTGGTAGAGTAAAGCCAGATTATTGAGACTTTTTGCCACATTTGGGTGTTCTTTACCCAGTAACCGTCTCCACATCTCCAAAGCTTGGGTTAACAAGGCTTCCGCCTGTTGGTATCTTCCCATTAATTGGTAGAGGAAAGCCAGATTATTAAGGTTTTGTGCCAGATCTGGGTGTTCGTCCCCCAGCAACCGTCTTCTCATCTCCAAGGATTCGGTATACAAGGGTTCCGCCTGTTGGTACCTTCCCATGGATTGGTAGAGTAAAGCCAGATTATTGAGGCTGTTTGCCACATCTGGGTGTTCCTCCCCCAGCAACCGTCTATACATCTCCAAAGCTTGGGTTAACAAGGGTTCCGCCTGTTGGTACCTTCCCATTAATTGGTAGAGTAAAGCCAGATTATTCAGGCTGCTTGCCACATATGGGTGTTCTTTACCCAGTAACCTTCTCCACATCTCCAAGGATTCGGTATACAAGGGTTCCGCCTGCTCGTACCTTCCCATTAATTGGTAGAGTAAAGCCAGATTATTCAGGCTTAATGCCACATCTGGGTGTTCTTTACCCAATAACCGTCTCCACATCTCCAAGGATTGGGTATACAAGGGTTCCGCCTGTTGGTACCTTCCCATGGATTGGTAGAGTGCCGCCAGATTATTAAGGCTTTTTGCCACATCTGGGTGTTCTTTACCCAATAACCGTCTCCACATCTCCAAAGCTTGGGTTAACAAGGGTTCCGCCTGTTGGTACTTTCCCATTAATTGGTAGAGTACCGCTAGATTATTGAGGCTTTTTGCCACAAATAGGTGTTCATCCCCCAGCAACCGTCTATACATCTCCAAAGCTTCGGTTAACAAGGGTTCAGCCTGTTGGTACCTTCCCATTAATTGGTAGAGTAAAGCCAGATTATTCAGGCTGCTTGCCACAGATGGGTGTTCCTGGCCCAGCAACCGTCTATACATCTCCAAGGCTTGGGTATACAAGGGTTCCGCCTGCTCGTACCTTCCCATTAATTGGTAGAGTAAAGCCAGATTATGGAGGCTTTCTGCGAGATCAGGGTGTTCATCACCAAGCAACCGTCTTCTCATCTCCAAGGATTGGGTATACAAGGGTTCAGCTTGTTCGTAGCTTCCCATGGATTGGTAAAGTAAAGCTAGATTATTCAGGCTGGATGCCAGATCACGGTGTTCATCCCCCAGCAACCGTCTTCTCATCTCCAAGGATTGGGTTAACAAGGGTTCTGCCTCTGAATACCTTCCCATGAAATAGTAGAGTAAAGCTAGATTATTCAGGCTGGATGCCAGATCAGCATGTTCATCCCCCAGCAACCGTCTCCTCATCTCTAAGGCTTGGGTTAACAAGGGTTCCGCCTCTTGGTACTTTCCCATTTCACCATAGAGTTCCCCCAGATTATTCAGGCTTTCTGCCACATCTGCGTGTTCCTTCCCCAGCAACCGTCTCCTCATCTCCAAGGCTTGGTTTAACAAGGGTTCCGCCTCTTGGTACTTTCCCATTTTAAGATAGAGTTCCCCCAGATTATTCAGGCTTTCTGCCACATCTAGGTGTTCCTCCCCCAGCACTTGCTGTCGAATTCTCAAAGCTTCCTGGGCAAGGGGAATCGCTTCCGAATATTTCCCTTGCTCATTAAGATCAATAACTTGTTGAGTCAGTTGCTTAGCTTTGGTTAGTTGTTCTTGTGCTGATTCCTGTTGTTGGGCAATAGTAGTTTGTCCCACTGTGGGCTGGGGCGTAATTAGTCCTACTGAGATCAAACTAACTAGAGCTGTTGCCCAAATTGTTGGCCGTTTTGGTTTATTTAAATTCATAGAAGCACCTACACAGAAATTAATTACCTATTCCCTTTTCCCTATTCCCTTTCCTAAAGTATGAACCTTTCCCAAGCAACTATTCCGGTCACGATCATTCTTGTTCCCCAAGGAGCAGAATACCAAGCAATTTGTCGAGGAATCAACCAGATTACTAGTCGTCCATTACCCCTGATTTTATCTATTCCGATAGGAGCAGAGCCTGTAACTCAGTATCTAGAAACATGGTTAAAAACTACAACAAATTTTCCCCAGCACTCCCTACCTAAAGTACTGGTAATGGGATTGTGTGGCAGCTTATCTCCTAACTATTCCGTTGGTGATATTGTTGTGTATAACGATTGTGTTGCTATTGACCGAAACCAAGATAGACCTCAACCACTGGTGCAACAGTGCTGCAGCCAACTGACTAGCTTAGTTCAGCAGCAACTGGGCAACAAGGCTAATTTAGTCAGGGGATTGAGTAGCGATCGCATAATTTCCTCTAGCTTAGAAAAGCGTCAACTGGGTCAGAGCTACCAAGCTGATGTAGTCGATATGGAAGGATTTGCTACCCTATCGCTACTTAATTCCAAGGGATTTGCTGTAGCAATGGTAAGAGTGATTAGTGATGATAGCTATTACGATAATATGCCAGACCTCACCCCAGCCATTAGTGCTGATGGATCACTGAAACCCTTCCCCTTAGCCATGGGTATGCTAAAGCAACCAATAGCCGCTACCAGACTAATTCGAGGTTCCCTACGAGGCTTGAAAGTATTACAGCAAGTAAGTATTAGGCTTTTCTCTTAATAAAGTAAAATCAACGATTAGCTGTTTGACCCGGTGGTGCGTTACGGGCCGGGCTATCTCAACCGATGTCAATAGTGGGAAAATCAAGGGGAGCCCGTCCCTAACGCACCCTACTGGAGTGACCATGTTAAAATAGTGTAATAGAGCCAGGGAGCGGTGAGAACCATGGGTAGAGGAAGACGGGACAAGATTGCACTGAGTACAGAGCAAAGGCAAAGACTCGAAGCAATTAGCCGGAATGGACACGCACCAGCCAAAAAAATCCTTCATGCACAAATCTTGTTGATGTCCGATGAAGGAGAGCTGGCAACGAGAACATGGACAGATAACGAAATCGCTCAAGCTCTGAATCTGCATCGCAACACAGTGGGTCGAATCCGCCAGCGATTTCTAGAGAAAGGGGAAGCGCCAGCATTGGAAAGAAAAGCGAGAAGAAAGCCCCCGGTAGACCCAATCGTGGATGGAGAGACCGAAGCTCAAATTATTGCTCTGTGCTGCTCACAACCACCAGCAGGAAGAGGGAACTGGAGCATTCGCTTGTTAACCAATGAACTGAAAAAACGCAGAATTGTCACGCAAATCGGCAGAGAAACCGTGAGAAAAACACTCAAAAAAACCAATTGCGCCCTTGGAAAACCGAGAGATTCTGCATCCCTGAGCGGGACTTGCCCAGATTCGTCGCCGAGATGGAAGTGGTTCTAGACGAGTACACCCGTCCAGCCAATCCAGAGATGCCGTTAATTTGTATGGATGAAGCGAGTAAAGAACTGCATGGGCATCTATATGAACCCATTCCGATGCAGCCGGGGCTTGATGTGAAGGAAGACTATCACTACACCCGCGAAGGAGTCCAAGCCCTGTTTATGTTCTTTGACCCCAATCGAGGTTGGCGACGGGTGAGTTGTCGAGACCATCGCACCTGTGAAGACTGGGCCGATGAAATTAAGCATCTATTGGATGTTGACTATCCAGATGCCCCCAAAATTCGCTTACTCTCAGATAATCTCAACACCCACACCATCACCTCTTTGTACAAAACTTTTCCCGCCCCCGAAGCTCACCGTTTAGCACGGCGGTTAGAGATGATTCACACCCCACGTAATGGCAGTTGGCTCAATGTGGCGGAAACAGAGTTGTGTGTTCTGTCCAAACAATGTCTTGACCGTCGCCTGGCTACAGCCGAAGAACTTCAAAAGGAGATAGAGGCTTGGCAGCAGGAGCGGAACAATGCCTGTGCCAAAGTAGTGTGGCAATTTACCACAGAAGATGCACGAGTCAAACTCAAACACCTTTACCCTGTTTTTGAGACTGATCAAGATTTTTCTGTATAATGCACTTTTTAAGAGTGGTCACTCCACTACGCCTAACTGTCAAAGCTCAACAACACAAATCTAATTGGAACAACTGGGAGTAAGATCGAATCGCTGTTAATCAGGACAAGAAGATTCCTCTTCGTATAAGTAATCAGTAACTAGTAAATATGGCATCAAAAGGCTTTCCCATCTTTAGTGTAACTATGCTCAAGTCAATCATTGTTCTAGGAGGGCGTCATTGGTGGCTCTCTTTTTTATTGTGGATGGTTCTAATCGCACCAGTTCAGGCAGCGATAGAACTGCGAATAGCGGTTGAGCAGGGAGTCAAACAGGTAACCTTGGGGAGTTCCACCACAGCCATTGTCCGAGATGGGACAGGTCAAGCGGTGGGAGACTTAAAAGCCATGGCGGGTATGACTGCGGAAACTAACGGTAGTGGAATTAAGTTAGGTCAGTGGCAAGGGAAATCCCTATGGATTGAACCGAAAGACAATGGTTATGTTTGGATAGGCGATCGCTGGTACCGGGGACGCACTCGACTGGTTAGTTCTGACAATAAGTTAACAGCAGTCAACCATGTTGATTTAGAACACTATCTCTATAGTGTGATTGGCGCAGAAATGAGTCCCAGTTGGCCGATAGAAGCCTTGAAAGCCCAAGCAGTAGCAGCTCGTTCTTATGTGCTCCATCAACGGAACAAATCCAAGAGCGATATCTACGATATAGGGGATACCCAGCGTTGGCAAGTTTACAAAGGTCTAAATAGCGAAACAGCAAGCACTCATCAAGCGGTTAATGCCACAGCTGGACAGATAATGACTCATGGTAATAAAGTGATTCTCGCTGTTTTCCATGCTGCCTCTGGAGGACATACAGAAAATGTAGAAGATATTTGGTGGAGTGAACCCATTCCTTATCTACAGGGTGTACCTGATTACGATCAGGGCACACCAGTCTACCAGTGGACAAAAACCTTTTCTGCTAGTCAACTGAGCCAGAAGATTCCTGGTGTTGGTAATATTATCGCCATGACTCCAGTAGAAAGGACACCCCGAGGTAGGGTGATCACTCTTAAAGTAGAAGGCAGTAGGAGTACAAAGACGATTAAGGGCAAGGAATTACGCAAAATCCTAGGTCTGAAAAGTCGGCTGTTTACCGTGTCTAAAACCGAAAAGGGTTTCCAATTCAACGGTCGTGGTTATGGTCACGGATTGGGGTTAAGTCAGTGGGGAGCCTACAACTTATCCCGTCGGGGATTGAATTACCTACAAATTTTGAGTCACTATTACTCTAGTGCTAAACTATCCCAGATTGATTGATATCAAATAGCAAAGGGAACAGGGAGTAGGGAGTAGGGAGTAGGGAGTAGGGAGTAGGGAGGAGGGAGGAGGGAGTAGGGAGTAGGGAGGAGGGAGTAGGGAGAAGGGAGGAGGGAGTAGGGAGTAGGGAATAGCGATGCAGCGCGGTCTTGGGGATTGGCAGCATGAGCGACTGAA
>NZ_JAAHHW010000009.1 GCF_010692325.1 Moorena sp. SIO3I8
TGAAACCAAGCTTGGAGAAATTTGTCTGATAATAATGTTGAAGAGCCTAGAGTGTTATAATTATTAAATTCGATGAATAAAAATGCGATTGCTCCCACTATCAACAAAAAGATAGTGGTGCTAGTGACTACTTTAAAATTCAGGGAAAATTCCAGAGACTGACGTCGTCGGAGCATGCGATCGCGCAACCAAAGATAAAACTCAAAAATTACCTGTTGACCAATGCCACCGCAGATAATTAGAGCTGTGATCACTAGGTTCAGTAGAAGAGATGACTGATAACTTGTTAAACTGTCTGGAAAAAGACTAAATCCGGCATTATTCCAAGCACTGATGCTATGAAAAATGGCTAACCAGAGTCCCTGGTATAATCCATAATCGGGAATAAACACTAGTAAAAGTAGAAAAATCCCTGTGATTTCAAAAATTATTGCTGTGGCAATGATAGAACGAATTAATGCTGCACTGTCTTGTAAACCTTGTCGATCTAAGGCTTGTTGAATGGCGATTTTCTGCTTTAATTTGAACTTGCGCCCCAGTATTAAAATGAGAAATGTGGTGGTGGTCATATAGCCCAAACCGCCAATTTGGAAGAGGGCAAGCACAATCAACTGTCCCCAAAAGGAAAAATAGGAGCCAGTATCGACAACCACTAGACCAGTAACACAGACAGCAGAGGTTGAGGTGAATAGTGCCACCATCGGGTTAGTCCATGTGCCATCACTAGCAGCAAATGGCATCATTAGCAAAACAGTTCCGATGGCAATTACGGAAAGGAATCCAAGGCAAATGGTTCGGGGAATAGTCATTGGTCATTTGTGATTTGTCTTTGTCCTTTGTCTTTGTCATTGTTCATTTGTGATTTACCATCTGTCAAGACCCTTTTCCCTTAGTAGCAGCCCACGGCCTGCCCCCGTCGAATTGGGTATGGTTTATGGAACTGAGAACCGCTATAGTTGGTGATACGGAACGATGCTACTGGACATAATATGACATTGAGTCTTGAAAAATTGAGTCTTGAAAAACAGATTCAGGAATTTTATGATGCCTCTTCTGGCTTGTGGGAAGCAGTTTGGGGTGAACATATGCACCATGGCTATTATGGCTGGGCGGGTACTGAGAGGAAAAACCGATATCAGGCACAAATTGACTTGATTGATGAATTGCTCTGTTGGGCTGAAGTGGAGCAAGCTAGTACTATTTTGGATGTCGGTTGTGGGATTGGTGGCAGTTCACTTTATCTAGCGCAACAGTTTGAAGCAAATGTTACTGGCATTACCTTAAGTCCAGTTCAAGCATCACGAGGAACTCAACGAGCGCAAGAGGCTGGGTTGGCGACACGGGTTCAGTTTCAGGTTGCTAATGCTTTGGATATGCCTTTTGCTGATGAAACGTTTGATTTTGTCTGGTCGATGGAGAGTGGAGAACATATGCCGGATAAGCAACAGTTTCTTCAAGAATGTTATCGGGTGCTTAAACCTGGGGGAAGGTTTTTAATGGCAACTTGGTGTCACCGTCCGATCACCTTGGCGACGGGACAATTGACAACAGATGAACAGCAGCATTTGGCTGAAATTTATCGGGTTTATTGTTTGCCTTATGTGATTTCGTTGCAGGAGTATGAGGAAATTGCTGGCAATTTGAATTTCCAAACTATTCGGACGGCGGATTGGTCAGATGCGGTTGAACCGTTTTGGGATATTGTGATTGATTCTGCTTTTGAGCCGAAAGCGATTTTAGGGTTGCTTAAAAGTAATTGGAAAATTGTGGAAGCGGCACTGTCGATGGGGTTGATGAGTCGAGGGTATCGCCGGGGGTTGATTCGTTATGGGTTGTTGTATGGCAGCAAGTGAGGATTGTAACGGAAATCATTTGCTGATACCTTGAGTTATCAAAATCAGTTGTATATGACCCAAATCTGATGATTCCTATGGGGTCATCCCATGTTAATTAGCAGTTTATTTTACGGAAAGGAGGTCAAATCCCGTGAAGTAATTATATATATAACAGTGAGTTAGTTGCCAATGGCAATTTGGCATGGGCAATGGTAAATCCATCGATTATTGTGGTAAGCACTAATGCTAGTAAAAATTAGTGCTATATTACTAGATTTTATCCTAGGTGGCTGAACGTGTTAGGTGGCTGTATCTTGTAGCTTTAAATTTTAATTAGGAGTAGGTCATGAACCACTTTACTGTGCTTATGGAGTTTTTGCGCGATCGCCAAAGATTCCTGAAGGAGGTTGACCAAGGGATTAGGATTGATATCAAGATTATCTCTTTATTGATTGCTAGCTCGGCATTTTTTGGGATTTATGGTGCAATTATCGGCTCGTTTAGTGGCCCCCTCCAGATTATCTCTTCAGCTATCAAATTACCGGCGTTATACCTCTTAACACTGTTGATTTGTTTACCAACTTTATATTTTTTTGAGATTAGCTCAGGCTCTAAACGTAGTTTTGGGCAGTACCTAGCTTTGCTTTTGGCGGCGACATCTGTGATTAGTGTGATGCTATTTGGCTTTGCTCCTATCACTCTCTTTTTCCGTCTCTCGATTGATGATTATACATTTTTTCAGCTCTTAAATATAGTAATATTTGGCATCACTGGGTTAATTGGTGTCAATGTGTTTTACCAATGCATGGGATTGATCACTGAGCAAGAAGCTGAAGAAAACAAATATCGCACTAGGATTCTTAAAGCTTGGTTAGTGCTCTATGGATTTGTTGGTAGCCAATTGGGATGGACCCTCAGACCATTCTTCGGAGCTCCTGGGGAACCTTTTGCCCTATTTCGCGAGCTAGAGAGTAATTTTTATATGCATGTGTTGCAGTTAATTGGTAGAATGCTGGGTTGGGGTTAAGGCTTACTATTGATTTGCTATTTTGAAGCCACACTTGTGGCAGGTATAGCGCTGCGCGCAGCGCTATTTCTTATATCGATAACGGATGGGATTGCTTGGGTGCAAGTAAGAGGACTTGATTTCTTCGCAGTGTGGTTTGGGTGCATCTCATTAAAGCTATTTGACACGGTGGGTGGAACGGGCATCTTGGTGGAATGGGCATCTTGGTGGAATGGGCATCTTGCCCGTTTCATTTCCGGACGAGCTTTCCGAACAAGGCTCGAAGAGGGGGAAAATGAGGGCTCGCCCAAGGGTGGTGCGTTACGGGGCGGACTATGCCAACCCTGGCTACGAGGCTGAAAATAAGGGCAAGTCCGCCCCTAACGCACCCTACGCAAGTGATTGGGATTGGTACAAGATATCATAAAATGGTTAACAGGAGCGAGATGATATGTCATCAAATTTAGGTAATTTACAGATTACGTCAGAGGATATCAGAAACCTGGTAGATCTGAATTTTGCTAAGCTGGTGGCTATTGATTTTTGTCGGGGGTTTATATTTAAGAAGCCTAAGAATATGTTATCGGTTCTGTTAACTGAGATATTTATATTGGGTCTGAGTCTAATTTTATTTTTGCCTCCAATCCTGCTTTTTATGAAAAATTCAGGCAATTTGCCTGAAGACCAGGCTGGGATAACTGGGCTATTTACTATACTGGTGGGATTGTTTGTTTCAGGGATAGTGATTGGTAATGTATATCTTTATAAACAAGGAAAGCGAATTAAGTCTTTGGTTAGGTTAATGGATCAGGTTGATAACTATAATGGTGTGATTAAAGCGATTGATTTAGCTGAACGAATAGAGGCAATTGAGGGCTCAATTACTGAGTTCAAGCACTCTGAAAGCCGGATAAAAGTAATTAAATCTCTCGCTATTACTAAAAAAAGTTTAGTTAATGCTTTACAAGTGGAAAATTTAATCAGAAGTCATAAGAATTTACTTGAAGGTCGTCAGGCATTGTTAAGCAATCTTGATGATAATTTGGCTACTTTGATGGCTTTTGATCTGAGTGAGGAAACTGGTGAGTATGGTCGCTTACTGAATCAGTCTCTTCAGATTGGTATGAGTGTACATAAGGAGGTGATAAATTTACGAGGTAAGCGGTAAGTTGTTCGGGTAGCGTGGCCTTTTGGCCAAAGTTGTCTATCAGAATGAAGAATGTAGAATGTAGAATGTAGAATGTAGAATGCACAATTCTTAATTCTTAATTCTTAATTCTTAATTCTTAATTCTTAATTCTTAATTCTTAATTCTTAATTCTT
The DNA here is from genome assembly GCF_010692325.1 of Moorena sp. SIO3I8. Classification (GTDB taxonomy): domain Bacteria; phylum Cyanobacteriota; class Cyanobacteriia; order Cyanobacteriales; family Coleofasciculaceae; genus Moorena. The sequence goes on from NZ_JAAHHW010000009.1 coordinate 4,165, forward strand.
AATTCAAAAATAAGTAAGCTGAGACCTAATGCTGATTAGATAACCATTTCTCTTTGATGCGTTGGATTTGTGCTTGAAACGGGGCTGCTTTTTCGGGATTGACCATGGCGATGAAGTTGGCGTAGCCTTGAATGGCTGCGATTACATTACTGGAGTTTCCCCAGTGTTTGCTGTCTGGACCGTCTTTTTCGATTTGATAGAGGGTAGCACGGAAGCGTTTTAATTGTTTTCTGGAAATATTGAGATGGTGGTTGACTACAATTCCTGTTACTTCTTGTTGTTGGGATTTGCGTAGGATTCGGGTCTTTTGTTGATTGATAGTAAACCCTTCGTGAGCTACTACGGAGCTGGTGCGTTTTAGGAGTTTACCGATAAAGCGGAGGCTATCACCGGAGGCGGAGAAGGTGAGATCATCGGCATAGCGGGTGTAAATAAAGCCTAAGTCTGTGGCTAGGTTGGTTAGTCGGTGGTCTAAACGACGGCACAATATGTTGGTAATGGCTGGTGAAGCGGGGGACCCTTGGGGGAGGTGGCGATCGCTTGTGGCTACGTAGTAGGTTTTGCTATCTAGTTCGACTTCTTCGATGTCGGCTTCTGTACATAGTAATCCAAATACTGTTGCTGCTGCTTCTGAATAACCGAATGACCGGAAAAGTCCTTTGACTCGTGGGTAGGAAATGGATGGGAAGAAATTTTTTAGGTCAATGTTGATAATGACATCAGCACCAACATGAGGCTGGGCGTTGGTTACTATGGAGCGATCGCGTCGAAAGCCGTGAGCGGCATTGTCTAGTTCTAGTTTTTCTAGTATGTTGCTGAGAATCCAGTGTTGTGCTTGTTTTAGTTTTGGTTTGGGTGCGGAAATTAATCGCTCTCCACCGGTTTTTTTGGGAATCTTGAAACGAATGTAGTGAGATATGGTGGCGGTTTTGCGATTAAATGCGAGAAAGCGTAGCTGTCCTAGGGTAATCCCCATGGCTTGAGCAATGTCTTGGGCTGTGCTAAGCAGGGGTAATTTATAGGTTTCTAATCGTATGCGATCGCTTTCGGTATGGTTTAGACCTGGAGATACTTCCTCACCGAGATATAGTATTTCCTTTTGCTGGCGTATAGCCCACGCTTGGGCACGTTCGAGCCGTTGTTGTTCCCGTCTTTCTTTGGTTTCCTGACGCTTACGCCTGGACTCTGCTAACCGTTCTTTTAGCAAGCGCTTACGCAGTGCTTGTTCGTTTTGTAGTTTCTTACTTTCTTGACGCAGTTGGGCTAGTTCTCGCTGGAGTTCTCCCCGCCGTCGAATTTCATCAGCTGGATCTTCTGGCATTTCACCTTGTGCTGGCCAAAATCCGTAGCGAATCATTTCTTCGAGCACGAATTCTTCTTTACCTATTTGGCGGATGCGATCGTAGAGTTCCTGACGGGTACGGGGTTGGTCTGACATGGGTTTTTATAGCAGTTTGCAATTGGGTAAGGTACAAATTCTTGGGTTTTAGGGAGCAGGGAGCAGGGAGTAGGTAAGAAAGAAGAGGGAAGTCGGAAGATGGAAAAAATCCTGTGTACCTCATAGCTAGGAAAAAGGCTATAGTTTTTAAGGTTAGTTGAAGGTTATTTGTGATACCATTAATGATTAGCTCTATACAAAAAAATCACGCCTACTCCGTTGGTTACCCCTTCGTAAACTCCCTCGGACTAGACTGCTCAACTCAAGCGGGCTCGGGTGCTATCGCTAATTAGTTTTAAGAAAACGAAACCGTAATAGCGATAGCACCCGACAGCCCGCACAGTCACGAGCAGGCTAGTGATGCGTGGTTGAACTTATCGCAGGGACGGCGATCCACCGCCCAGATTGCAAGGCTGTTTACCAACTGGTGGAATGGACGTGATTTATTGATACTGACGAGCGTGCTGCATCCGCAACGCCAGAATGTGTTCACAAGGACCTTTGTACAGCTTATTTTGCTGATACCAATTACAGGTACACTCTGCTGCTATTATACGTTCATCACGATCAATTGTCAAAACGGGATTATAGGTTTTGCTTTTATCTGTGACATTTCCCTGTAGCTGGAGTGTACCTCCAGCGTCTTTTACTGAGGTTACTTGTACGGCATTGTTACTTAAGAAGCGGGTTGCTGTTTCTTCTCGCTGATTGGCAAACCGTAACCGTTCCATGGGTAAGGGCTCTCGGGAGAGTTCCCGGACTCGATATACTTGCTTGTTTAAGTCGTAAATGGCTCGTCCGGCTTGGGTGTAAGCTCCTAAGGCACCTAGGACAGCAGTAGGACTTAGGTCTAACCGCTGGGCGAGACTATCGGGACTTTCTACCCAGTTTTCTCTGAGTGCGTCAAAAATGAGTTGTTGAGTCCACTGATCTACATCTGCACGGGGTGCCATTAAGTCAAAGTTCCCAGCTTGGGACCAATCGTTAGCTGTCCATCCTGATAAACCGAGGGTAAAGGACATATCCCCTAGGTCAGCTACATAAAAGGATGGCATGCCGGTTCCGAGTAGGTGAATGGTAAATTTGTTGGCAATGGGAATCAGACGTTCTAGGATGTGGAGGCGGCGGCGTCCCCACACTCGGATGATCTGTTCTGATGAACCTTGATAGGGCGATCGCGAACAGACTACTTCGATGTTCCAAGGCTCAAATACTATTCGCACGGGTTCTCCTGGTTTGAGATGGTAACGCATTCCCCGTGGGCCAGTTTTTTCTTTGTGGCGACGCAACACAAAACAGATATTGTGAATATCCATGGGCTGCAAGTCAAAGGTGGTGGCGGGTAAGGCCATGGCGGAACTGACTTGTAGAAATCCTCTTACCCAACTGTCTGGTAGGTCAATTTTGACTTCTTTAAATGCTGCTTCATGGGTGGTTTTTACTTCAAAACCGGAGGGGTCAATTTCAAATTGGGTTGTCTTGTAACTGCGGATTTTTTGAAATTCGTTGTATAGGGCGGCGGAGTAGTCTATGTTTGTTGTACCGCAGGCGAATTCGCTGATAGTTTTAAAGACTTCGTAGCTGGCTCCTAGTCGGCCATAACTGGATTCATCTTGGCTGAAACATTCAAAGAAGACTTCATCGGGATGAACGGTAATTACTGGATCGAGGACAAACCAGGCATCACGGTCTTTCTCATAAAGGTAATTGTAGTACTGCTGTCTGGCTTTATAAAAGGTGGATAATCGTTGATATCGGTTCTGATTTAATTGAGTTAGTTCTGCTTGTAAGGGTTGAATTTTATTGGCGAGGTCTTGGCGTTGTGCGGCTATGATTTGCCAGTCTTGTTGGTCTTGGTTGGCACGCCATTGTTTATACTCAGTTCTGTCTTTGGGTTTGAAGCGTAAATCGGAAACTACTACGTCATGTAGGGCGCTGATGGCTTCTCGAAAGGCTACATTTTTCCCTAATTCACCAATGAAGTAGGTGGGAGGACGCTTGGTGTCTGGGGAGAAGGACATTTGGGTGCTGCTGCCGCGATCGCTAACTGCTGTATTATTTTTATAGGCGTAGTTAAATTCCATGGTTTTTAGGGAATTGAAGTATTTTTTTAATTGTTAAGGAGGGAATCGGGAATCGGGAATCGGGAATCGGGAATCGGGAATCGGGAATCGGGAAGTTAGAAGTTAGAAGTCAGAAGTCAGAAGTTAGAATCGGTAATTGGGAATCGGAAAAATTAGGAAATAGATAATGGAAATAGATAATAATAGTTTTTGGTGTTAGACTGAATCAGTATTTTGTTTGATGAGCTATCAGGATATAGTTGAAAATGCTATAGGGTTTCTCCTACTATAGGTAATCCCGACTCCCGACTCCCGACTCCCGACTCCCGACTCCCGACTCCCTGTTCCCTAAAATCAACAAATTATAAATCCCTACACTCCTCTTACTTCGGAGACTGGTTTAACGTTGATGGGAAGAGGAAGATTAGGATAGTTTTGGTGAATTTTAAGCATTATCTGAATTGAACGGGCTTTATCACCAATAGCCATTGTGATGGATTGTCGTGTTAATATTTCTGCTACTATTTTAGCAGCTGCTTGGCTTTTTTGGGCTTCAGCTTCTAGAAATGCAAACACGCGCTGTTTAGCAATTCGTCCGCGATTAACCCGAGACAAAATACTGATAAAGTAAGGAATTAAGTCTTGCAAACGGTCGGGATTATCTAGGGCATACTGTTCTATATAGTTAGTGGCAAATAGCTGCATGTCTTGACTGGGATGTTCACTAAATTTGAGCAGATAATCTTGACCATAACTCTGCTGAAAGGTACGTAAGACTAAATCCCGCCCAAATTGACGAACATCATCCCGAGTACTGTCACAAATACTGACCATGACTTCAGGTGTCCAGTCTTGTTCGGTAATTTGTTGGCTAAACAGTTGTGTAGCAAATTCTCGGGAATCCTGCCATTTTGCTTCTAGTAATCGCACTGCCGCTAACATGTCTTGAGAATTGCTACGGATACGGTTGATGATTTGCTCAATCATTGCCCAAGCGGCTTGACGGACGGATAGGATTTCATGATTGGCTAGTTTAACAATGTCAGGAATTTTTAATTCTAATCCCCAAGTGGTATAGTTAGCTTGGAGTACTAATCCTACTAATTCTTGAGCGGCTGATGATTTGGCTTGGAGAAGTTCCATCGCGTTGTCTTTGGTAATCCTAGTCATCCAGCTGGGTAAGTCTTCTCGTAGCAGTTGGACTAAATCTTGGTGAACACCTTGATGTCTTTCTGGTAGCTGCAATAGGGTAATAATTTCTGTGGCTAGCTGAGTTACAAATTCTGGATATAATTGTCCTAAGCGCTGAATTACTGGACGAATACCTTGACGCAAGTGTGCTTGTTGATTGGTTGCGATCGCTAATACTAAGTCGTAGTCTTGTAGCAACCGTTGATCGGGAAGTTGACCGAAAATCTGAACCCCAATCCCTTGCACTGACTGATGGGGAGCGTTGAGGAGTGATTCAATTAATTTGGGTGGTAAGTCAGCGGCAGGAGTTTCGTGATTGAATAGGATTCTTGCTCCCAATTCCTGGATTTCTGGCATGGGGTGTTGGAGCAGATCTAGTATTACTCCCATACCCAATGTCCTGAGTTGGGGGGTAAAACCTAGAAGCAGGGTTTGAGCAGTGTCTTTGGCGATATCGGTTTGAGTTGGTTCTAGTGCGAGTACTGTTGCAATAATTCGCCCGATTAATACTTTAGCTGTTGCTTCACTTACTATTGATTGAGTCAGTAACTGACGGGCAAAGGTACGGGTATCGGAGTGTTGACTGATCACTAAAGGGATGATCAGCTGGCTGCCGGTAATCAAGTGAGTTGGTATTGCTTGTATCCACTGATGGGCTTGAGTACGAGCTGGTGGAAACTGGCAGTTGGCTAAGGCAAGTAATAAGTCTAGGTTAGGATTGTCGGGATTATCGGAATTATATTTTTGTGTTGCTAGTTCAAAGCCGAGTTGAGCGGTTACTTGGTAGGGTTTGTTAACTAGTCTGATTACAGTCTCTGTATCGATTTGATTACAGAATGACTGACATACCCTTAAGGCTTTGGCGGCAAACTCATGAACTTGATGACAATGGCTTTCTAATAGTAACTGTAGCAGTGCCTCTGGATGTTGCTCCCAAAGTTTAGGAAAGGCTTCTTCTCGCACATCTGGTTCTGGATCACCGGGTTTGTAGTTGTCTCGACAACGCCATGCCTGGCTGTTGGGCATTAATTGGTAACGGGGACTATTGGTATAGAGAATATGGTTAAAGGTTAAGTAACCAGCATAGCTGTCCCAGTTGCGAGTGTAGCTGGTGCGACTCCAGTTCGAGTAGTTCCAGCGATAGAAGGTTGATGTTCTGGCGGGCACCCCATCAGAATCAGAATATTGGAGTAATATCTCTAGGGCTAGATTTATGTAATTGCGTTCGGCTTTGCCGTGCCAAAGGCAATCGCATTCTTCACCCAATTTCCTGAGAGTCCGCCATACCCGCCGCCGTAGATAGTCACGAGTTACGTTGCTGTAAGCGCGTTTAGCATCAGGACTACCGAGGTAATTGGCACGGGGAATATATTTGCGACTATTTCTGTCCCAGTAATATCGATGCCAATAAGACTGACGAAACATTGGTGGCTCGGTGTCTAGGCGGTAGGCGATAATGCCAAATACTTCCGCATCTTGCCGATATTCGGCAATCTTGAATATGTGGCGAATGGCTTTGAAGTAGTTGGGGCGTAGGGGAGCAGTGCGTAAGATGTTTAGTAGTGCTGGACGCACTTGAGCATTATTAATTTGATATAGGGTATCGAGGACACCAAAACGAGTATAGTCGTTACTGTCTAGATAGGTAACTAGGGCATTAGAGAAGTCAGCAGGATTATCGGTTTCGATATGGGATTGCAATTCGGCAGGCAATTGCTCTATCTGTTGAGAGCGCAACCGTTCTTGAGTTGATTGATCACAGAGTTTCATCCAGGCTTCCCAAGCAATCCCCTTGACAAAGTCTGGAGTTGAAGGGGTTTCATACAAGCGTTGGAGGTGAGGAATTACATGCTCATCACCACACCATCCCAAAGCCCAAGCAATGCAGTAGTCTTTTAAGGGTTGATCAGTCCCAATCAGAGGGATAATTAAGGGCGTAGCTTCAGGAATTTTAAGTTCTCCAGCCCGCCAGATCGCTCGGGTTTGGGACCATTTACTAGAGCCTTTACTATTATCTGGATTTGCAATTGCGTTGAGAATGGCTTGATGGCGTGGGTCGTTGCTAACTACGTTACTGCTATTTAAGTCATTAACCTCTTCTTGAGTCTCACTATTTGATGGCTCAGTTACATCTTGATAGCCTTTCTTGAGTTTTGAGCCCACTAACTGATCAAACACTTGTTGTGCTTTAGCCAAAGCTACCGGCTGAGCAGTTTTTGAACTTTCTTTCAAGGTCTTGCCACGGCGTCCATAGCGGAAGTTAACGATATACTGATCGTTACCGAGATCACACAGATCGACTTCGTAGATTTTATCTGAGTTATCAGCTTGATAATGGAGCGTAGTGCGTTTGATCAGTTTCATAAGACATCAGGGAAAACCCAGTTAGAAGTAGAAACGCCTGTCATTACCACGATATTAAAAAAATTATCTAGTCGCTCTCGTTCCCCAATCCTAAAGCTATCGTAAATAGAAGCACGGTAAGCCCAGCCTAACCGAAAGGATTAAGACTTGCCCATTGCTGCGTAGCTTGATTCTGATGTACCCGATAGATTAATGAGCAATTTTCCAGACTTATCCAGTCACCATTTCAAAGTGATCAGGGAATTGGGTCATAATCGCGCTGGTGGGAGAGTGACCTACCTAGCCCGAAACCAGGTCAATCACCAATTGGTAGTGATCAAGCAGTTTCAGTTTGCTCAACGCAACAGTAACTGGTCAGACTATGAGACCATAGAAGGGGAAATTCAAGTGTTGAGGGGACTGAATCATCCCGGTATTCCCCGTTACTTAGGGTCATTTCAAACCACTAGGGGCTGTTGTTTGGTACAGGAATACAAACATGCTCCTTCCCTGGCTGTACTTCGTAGTTTTGACCCGGAGGAGATTAAGCAAATCGCGGTTGGGTTACTCAACATTCTGGTTTACCTACAACATCGGATTCCTCCGATCATTCATCGAGATATCAAACCAGAAAATATCTTAGTAGATGAGACGATCAATGTTTTTTTGGTAGACTTCGGGTTGGCTCGGATTGGTGATAGTGAACTAGCGGTGAGTACTGTAGCCAAAGGCACTATCGGGTTTATGGCTCCGGAACAGTTATTTGATAAAGCCCTAAGTAAAGCGTCAGACTTATATGGGTTAGGAGCGACCTTGATTTGTTTACTGACTGGTACTCGATCGACTACTATTAATACCTTAATTGATGAAGACTATTGTCTCAATTTTCAGCATCGTCTACCTCAAGTAAGTTTGGGTTGGCTGCAGTGGCTGCAAAGGATGGTAGAACTCAAACCTAAGGACCGTTTTCCTGATGCTGAAACGGCTTTAGAAGCTCTTAAGCCAATCTACGTTATCCGGATTCCAGAGGCAAAACTATCCCAATCGTATCTAGAATTGAGGGCTAAAAAATTAGGGGAAAAACTGACAAAAACTATCACCATTTGTAATACAGTTCCAGACACAGCCTTAGAAAGCCGCTGGCAAATTGCTCCCCATGTGAGTGACCCACCCCACACTCCCTACTTCCATGACTGGATTCGATTGGACACAGCTGATGTTAATGGTAATCAAGGGTTGTGCCAAATTACTATAGATACCAGTAAGCTGATGGCAGACCAAACCTATGAGCGAGAGGTATTAATTCACACTAATGCTGAACAGTCAACTCAGGTTTTACCCCTGAAAATCCATACTGCTCCGGTACCAATTGCCACGAAAAAACTTCCCTATCTATCCCTAGCGCTATTGATTGGCTTAGCTACTACAGCTACGTGGGTTGAAACTACGGCTTGGGAGGGAATTGTGAGTAACAGTGGGACAATCGGGATTGCGATCGCTACTTTTGTTTCAGTCTTGGTGGCAATGCTGGGATTGACTGCGGCTGTGACATCTGGGGTGATTTCGAAACTGGTCGCAAGACTCAGAGCCAGGTTTAGTATTCCGTTAAAGGCTATGGATACCGTAGCAGCAGTGTTTTTTGCTGGAGTAGCAGCCCTGTTGGTAGCTGGATTTGGTGCCAAGTTTCGCGCTACCGATAGCGCGATTGCTACCTTTGCAGCAGTGGATGCGGTAGTGTTTATGGCAGCCTTTGAAGGGGAAGGAGTCGCTCAAAGCTGCCGAAAGCGTGGGTTTAGTAAAATCTTAGCCCTGGGAGTGCCTGTGTTATCGGTAGCCTTGGGCATTAGTTTAGGTATCGGTTTAAAGCTGGGATTTTTAAATGTGTTGGTACTGATCGCCATTTTAGTGACAGCAGTTCCCTTAGGTGTGATGATTCTCTATCCGCCATTAGAGCGTCTGCGGCAAGTCAAAACCTATCGGAAATTAGAGAGAAATTTGATCAAGCCTTAGAAGGTATTTATTTGGACGAGCGATCGCGCTACTGCCTGCACTCAGTTTTTTGTGACCGCAACAAAATAATAGATCTCGACTCCCTTTTATTTGTGGGTCTATGGTTTACCTACAACGTTTAACAATGTTTAACAATTAATAGTTAACCACCCAAGCCGCTATTATATTTTTTGATATTTAATTAGGTAATTTATTATTCCCTATTACCCATTATCAAAAAGCGCTCAGCTATATAGCGTTTTCCATACTAATGAGGAACACATTATTTTTTGCCTATTCCCTGTTCCCTGTTCCCTGTTCCCTGTTCCCTGTTCCCTGTTCCCTGCTCCCTGCTCCCTGCTCCCTGCTCCCTGCTCCCTAAACAAATGCACCTCACCCAATTGAAAAGCGCTATATTGAGTTCGTGATTAACAAAACTTGGTATCTTATAAAATTTTGTAATTTTATAGGTGTTTAATAGTTTGGCTTTGGAGTAACAGGTTTTATTAATGTAGAACTCCCCTAGCAGCTGATCGGCCTTTGATGATTTCAAACATGCTGTATCAGCACGCTCTGCAGTCAGGACTTATCGAATTTTTCACAGGCTGAGAATACACTGATTCATGATTACCATAGATAATTAATCGTTCTCACTTCTGTCTGGGTGTCGTTTATTCAATTGAAAATCACTTACGTGCAACCAACTGTAAATAAATATACTAAACCCGGTAGACAGGAGAGCAATTTTTAGGGCAAGATTATTTAGTTCAGAATATTGTCAAATGTCTGTTGTTTCTACGGTCAGGGTTATTGTGCCCGGTACTACCGCTAATCTAGGACCAGGTTTCGATTGCATAGGCGCAGCGCTAACTGTGTATAACCAGTTTAAAGTCACTCGCCTGGAGTCGGTAAATTCTGGATCAGTCAAGCTTAAGATTGATGTTACTGGTGTGGAAGCCAACAAGGTGAGTAGAGATGAGAGTAATCTTGTCTATCGAGCGTTTGTGACCTTATATGAGCGTCTGGGAAAAACTCCGCCTCCGGTACACCTAGAGATTGATTTGGGGGTGCCTTTGGCACGAGGATTGGGGAGTTCGGCCACAGCGATTGTTGGAGGATTGATTGCTGCAAATCAGTTAGCGGGTAAACCTCTTTCTCATCAGGAGGTAATGGAGTTAGCGATCGCAATTGAGGGGCATCCTGATAATGTGGTTCCAGCGCTTTTGGGGGGATGTCGTTTGACCGGTCGAGGTTTGGCGATGAAACCCCAAAGACCCCAAAGACCCGAAGCAAAAGAACAGGATTGGGTAGTTTGTGATGTTGCTTGGTCTTCTGATCTGGTTCCGGTGGTGGCAATTCCAGATTTCGAGCTTTCAACACAGGAGGCACGGCAGGTGTTGCCTGATAGCTACAGCCGTGCTGATGCAGTGTTGAATGTGGCCAGTTTGGGGTTGTTGTTGCGGGGTTTGGAGTCTGGTAAGGGGGATTGGATACGGGTCGGTTTGCAAGACAGGATACATCAGCCTTATCGCCAAAAGCTGATTCCTGGTTATGACGCTGTGGAGGCGGCAGCTTTGGATGCTGGAGCCTATGGCATGGTGATTAGTGGGGCTGGTCCTACTTTGTTGGCCTTGGTGAGTGAGTCCCAAGCACCAGCGGTTCAGGAGGCAATGGCGGTAGCTTGGACCGATGCCGGGATTCAGGCTCAAGTGCGATCGCTTTCTCTAGATTCCCACGGCACCAAGATTGCTCTGGAATTGATTAGCTAATACCACATCCGATAGTATGACCCCCTGCTGGTTATAGTTGGTAATTGCTAGCTGATTACCCAAAATCTCTTACCCCTTAGCAGAAGGGTTCTGGGGGTGACCCACCTTAACCTAAATTTTTAACAATTCTTTAATTTTTTGGTAGCAATGGCTACTGAAAAATTTTTTTTGTGTTTTTTTGGTAAATACCCTTTGCAAATCTTTACTTTACTTAATATACTGAAATCATGTGGCAATAGGTATTTATTCTTAGCTATGGTCCCCGCGAATTTCCCTTGGATAACGACGATAATTCTGCTGCCCCTAGTGGCATCTCTGGTGATTCCGATCATTCCCAGCAAGTGGCTGAGGATGATTCGTTGGTATGCCCTAGGTGTAGCCCTTCTGGATTTTGTCCTAATCATGTATGGGTTTTGGCATCATTACGATTTCCGAAACTCCGAATTTCAGCTCAGGGAAAGTTATACGTGGATACCCCAGCTTGGCATTAGTTGGTCTGTAGCAGTCGATGGCTTATCGATGCCTCTGATTGTGTTAAGTGGCTTAGTCACTACCTTAGCTATTGTTGCGGCTTGGAAGATTAACCATAAACCGCGTTTGTTTTACTGCTTGATGCTGTTCATGTATAGCGCCCAGATCGGGGTGTTTGCAGCTCAAGATTTAGTGTTGTTTTTCCTAATGTGGGAATTAGAGTTGCTGCCAGTGTACTTGCTCATTTCTATATGGGGAGGAAAACAACGCTTCTACGCCGCAACCAAGTTTATTCTTTACACAGCAGCAGGTTCAGTTTTTATCCTGGTCGCCGCGCTAATGATGGCGTTTGCTGGAGATACAGTCACCTTTGACATGCAAACCCTAGGGAATCGGAATTACCCGATAGCTTTGGAACTAGTAGCTTATGCGGGTTTCTTAATTGCCTATGGTGTCAAGTTGCCGATTTTTCCGCTACATACTTGGTTACCAGATGCACACAGCCAAGCTTCTGCTCCAGTCTCGATGATATTAGCTGGGGTCTTATTGAAAATGGGTGGGTATGGACTGATGCGCATGAATCTAGAAATGCTTCCTCATGCCCATACTTACTTCGCACCAGTGCTAGCAGTATTAGGTGTGGTCAATATTATCTACGGTGCTTTGCTTGCTTTTAGCCAAGACAATCTCAAACGACGACTAGCTTACTCATCAATTTCCCACATGGGTTTTGTGTTGATTGGCATTGCTTCGTTCACTGAATTAGGAATGAATGGAGCTATCTTACAGATGCTTTCCCATGGGTTAATCGCTGCTGCCTTATTCTTCCTATCTGGTGTCACCTACGAACGTACTCATACGCTAGCGATGGCGAAAATGGGAGGAATGGCACAAGACATGCCCAAAGTATTTGCCCTTTTCACTGCTGGTTCCATGGCATCCCTAGCCTTACCAGGAATGAGTGGTTTTGTTGGTGAGTTGTCAGTCTTTCTTGGAGTCACCACTAGCAGTGTTTACAGCTCATCTTTCAAAGTCGTCATCGTTCTATTAGCCGCAGTGGGATTAATCCTAACTCCGATTTATCTGCTTTCACTGCTCAGACAGGTATTTTTCGGTAAATATAACTCTGGAATAATTATTGAGAAATACCTAGGGGATGCCAAGCCTCGCGAAATTTTCGTTACCGCTTGTCTGTTAATCCCTATTATTGGCATCGGTCTTTATCCGAAGCTAGTCACTCAAACCTATGATGTGAAAACTGTAGCGGTTGCTGCTCAAATGCGCCAATCCTTACCAGTGATTGTTCAAGAGGAATCACCTCTATACTCTGGTACCTTCACACCGCCACAGTTACCTAATACCAATCCTCAAGCTATTCTTGGTGTTACCAAGTACTGAGTACTTGCTGTTTCCAATTAGCGGGAGTTAAACAAAAAGAACGCCCCAAACAAAGTAGGAGCATCTCACTTTGGAAGAAACATACCGCAAATAGCTGTATCATGGTGATTCTACCGCCCACATAAAACGATATATTTGCCAAAATGAGATGCTCCCAACAAACCGGGTGCATCTCACTGTTTTTATGAAAAGCGCGAGGGGATAAAACCCCCTGTTCTATTGCTGTATCCCTTTCGAAATTATGAATAAATTCGCGCCAAAATGCCCAAAGGTAGCGATATTATACTGGATTTATATCTTGATTTCTGTTTAAGTCCCCCTATGGGATTTTTCTGTAAGATTTGGGAAGTAATGATAATATAATTGCGTTCCTGTAGGGACTCTGTCAGACTACTGTACAAGGAAGCCAAGCCAAAATGAATGTGACTCTTACCGTAAATGGTAAACAGCACACCCTCACCATTGAACCCCGTGTAACACTCCTAGATGCTCTGCGTGAATATTTGGGATTAGTCGGGAGTAAAAAGGGGTGCGATCATGGACAATGTGGAGCCTGTACTGTTTTAATTGATGGTCAGCGAGTTTATTCCTGTCTCACTTTGGCAGTCATGCAAGAAGGTAAGGAAATTGTTACCGTTGAAGGTTTGGCAACAGGGGATACTCTCCATCCGGTGCAGGAGGCATTTATTGACAATGATGGCTTCCAATGCGGCTATTGTACCCCAGGGCAAATTTGCGCTTCTGTGGCTCTTGTGGAGGAAGTTAAACGGGGTTGTGTTAGCGCGGTGACACCAGATTTGCATAGTCCTCCACAACTAGCTGAACTCTCCGAGGCGGAAATTAAGGAACGACTGAGTGGGAATCTCTGCCGATGCAGTGCTTACAATGGTATTGTGGCAGCCGTACAGCAGGTAATTGGACAAAAACCACCTTCTCCTGTGGCAGCGGTGATGGTCAGTGAATATGGAAATAACAAAGGATCATGAATAACTTCACCTATACCCGTGCCACTTCCTTGTCAGATGCCGTGAACCAGGCAGTTGCTGACCAACACTCCATGTTTATTGCTGGTGGAACGAATTTAGTTGACCGTCTGAAAGTATTCTTAGATCAGCCATCGCAACTGATTGATATCTCTCGGTTACAGATGCATAACATTGAACCGATGGCTGATGGTAGTCTGCGTCTGGGAGCGCTAGTTAGTAATACCGCAGTGGCAGACAATAGTGATATTCGCCGCAACTATCCCATGTTAGCTAGGGCAATTATATCTGGCGCATCTCAGCAAATTCGCAACATGGCTACAGTGGGGGGAAACCTGCTGCAACGTACCCGTTGTCCCTATTATTACGATACCGCCTTTCCTTGTAATAAACGGCAACCAGGGACAGGCTGCCCCGCAATCACGGGAATTAACCGTACTCATGCCATCCTTGGTGCCAGCGAGCAGTGTGTAGCAGTCCACCCGTCAGATATGTGTGTTGCCCTAGCTGCATTGGATGCGGTGGTGGAAGTAGCAAGTGCCCAAGGGCAAAGGCAGATACCGTTTACAGATTTCCACCGTCTACCGGGAAATAGACCCGAGCAAGACACTAATTTAGAACCAGGGGAGTTAATTACCGCTGTGATTCTGCCGACCTTATCCTTTGGGAAATCTGGGGTTTATTTGAAAATACGCGATCGCGCTTCCTATTCCTTTGCTTTAATTTCTGTGGCGGCGGCGGTAAACTTGCAAGGGGAGCAAATCCAAGCTGCACGCTTGGCAATGGGTGGGGTAGCACACAAGCCTTGGCGAGCAACAGCAGCAGAAGAGTTTTTGATTGGTAAGTCGGCGGATGTAGCAACATTTACCGAGGCTGCAGAAATTGCCTTGGACTTAGCCAAACCTTTAACTCACAACGGTTATAAAGTCGAACTGGCAAAACGGGCGATTCGTCGCGCCCTCATGGTTTCTGCTCAAGGAGGAGGGGTAGCATGAATCAAGTAACTAGTACTAGTATTAACCGCAAGGATGGACGAGCAAAGGTTACAGGGACAGCAACCTACGCTGCTGAACATCAAATTCCCGGTTTAGTTCATGGTTATCTGGTGACTGCTAATATTGCTCATGGGCAGATTAAAAGTATTGATACCCAAGCAGCAGCAACAGCACCAGGGGTAATTGCAGTTTTCACCCATAAAAACCCGCCGACTGTATCTAAACCAGCTAACGATTTTTTAACCTCGAAAATCTACGAAGCACGACTACCGTTATCAGATGACCAAATTTACTACGCAGGACAGATTATTGGTTTGGTAGTCGCAGATACCTTTGAACGGGCACGTCACGCTGCTCATTTAGTTAAGGTAGAATACGTCACCCAAGAACCAATTGTAGAAACCAGCAAAGCTACCTTTAACGAAGCTCCACCCATGCTTGGGCAACAGATGACCTTTGAGAAGGGGAATGTTGCTGCTGGGTACTTTGCCAGTGCCATGGCAGGTGTAGGAGCCGAGATTACAGCAACATACACAACTTCCACTGAACTACACGCAGCGATGGAACCCCATGCTATCATTGCTCACTGGCAAGATGCAGACACCCTGACTGTTTACGAACCATCTCAGTGGGTAATCGGTAGTCAGCGTACCTATGCAGACCTGTTTGGACTTGCCCCAGAAAAAGTCCGTATTATCACACCTTTTATTGGTGGAGCCTTTGGTTCTAAAGCCTTCCCTTGGCCCCATGCCATTCTTGGTGCAGCAGCAGCCCGTCAACTGCAACGTCCCCTGAAAGTTGTTCTCAGCCGTCGGCAAATGACCGCCAACACCGGACACCGGTCTGAAACGGAACAAACGATTCGTTTAGGGGCAAATGCTGATGGTAGCTTGATGGCCATAGACCATGGGGTTAAATCCTGTACCTCACCAGTTGAGATTTTTACTGAACCTTGTACAGGCATCACACCAGTTATGTACGCTGCACCCAATCTGCGAACCCGTCAGGAATTGGCGGTCATGAACGTTGGGACACCCGCATTCATGCGTGCCCCAGGGGAAAATCCGGGGTTATGGGCACTAGAATCAGCAATGGATGAATTGGCGTGGGAGTTAAAAATCGACCCAGTGGAACTGCGGTTAAAAAATGAAACTAAGGAACACCAGCGCCAGGGTTTACCGTTCTCTGCCAAGGATTTCGCAGAATGTTTGCGGCTGGGTGCGCAACAATTTGGGTGGCAAGATCGACCAAAACAGGTGCGCTCCCTCACCCGTGATGGTAAGCTAATTGGTTGGGGCATGGCGGCATCAACCTTCCCCGCTTTACGGAGTTCAGCCACAGTCACAGTACGGTTGTTAGCCGATGGTACTGCCCATATCCTCACTAGTGCTAATGACATGGGTACTGGTGCATATACCATTGTTGCAGGTACAGCAGCCGAGGTATTGGGGCTAGCCGTCGAACAGGTACGGGTGGAGATGGGAGACTCCTTACTGCCAAATGGTGGGATGGCGGGTGGTTCCCAAATGACAGCAACCCTTGTACCAGCAGTGATGGCGGCTTGTGAGGCAGTTCTCAAGACGGCTCATGCCGCAACAGCCCAAGAAGCCTTTGCCACCCTGCATCAGTCGGGACAAGCTGCGTTTGAAGCGACAGCCTCTTCTGCAGCCGGTGAAGAGGGGAAGAAATGGGCATTCCAATCCTGGGGGGCACATTTTTGTGAAGTCAGCGTAGATGAAGACATTGCCCGCTTGCGCGTCAACCGTTGGGTGTCTGTGATGAATATTGGGCGAGTAATGAATGCCAAAACTGCAGCGTCTCAGATACGGGGTGGTGTAATTATGGGTATTGGGCACGCCTTGATGGAAGCCTGTGATTTTGACCCCAATATTGGCTATCCTGTGGTTTACGACCTGGCCACCTATCATTATCCCAGTCATGCAGATATTCCCCGGATTCAGGTGACATTTGTAGGGGAACCCGACTATAACTTTAATCCCGCAGGGGTGCGGGGTTTGGGTGAAATTGGGATTACAGGAGTATCGGCTGCGATCGCTAATGCTATTTACCATGCTACAGGTAAACGTATCCGTGATTTACCAATTACACCGGATAAGTTGTTGTGACACACATAACAGAAGAGGCGTTCCATTCAACGCCTCTTCTGTTATGTGATGATGTTTATGTTGTGATGATGTTAATTTTCATATAAGTCAACCACGGGTAAACCTTTTTTGGGAATGCTGCTGATAAATCTTTACCGAATTCAGCCTAGTTTATAGGAGAAAATTAAACTCAATATTCCCAACATAGCTGGTACCAAAACTAGTCTTATATTCAGATTAATTAGTATTAGTAACAAGACTAATATTGCCAAGACTGCGGTAAAATTTAGACAATAATCTTTAGAATTTATCTATCAACACTAGAGATTGCCGACAACTAGGGCAATGCTTTGTATGTCTTCGGAGAGCGATCATAGAATTGCTGATCACTTAATTATTGGAAAGGTGCTTATGTTAATCCCTGCCATGCAGGTTTTCCACTAAATCCTTACCTAAAATCTAAAATTTCAAATCTCATGACCACACCTGCCCATAATGTCATCCAGTCCATCTATGAAGCCATCAATCGTAGGGATGTTAACGCTGCGATGGAGTGGATAGACGACCAGTGTATTTACGAGGATCTCAACTTTTCCCAACCATTCAAAGGAAAGGAAGCTGTCAGACAACTTCTGGAAGAATCCTGTCAAGGTATCCCGGATGAGTTAAAGTTTGTAATTGATGATATCACCACAGGCGATCCCCTGGCAGTAGGAATACTATGGCACGTTGAGTTAGACGGCATTCCCTTTCCCAACGGACGAGGTGTTAGCTTTTATCGTTGTTCTGAGGTAACTGGCAAGTTAGTTTTAGCCCGTGATCTGGTTGAACCCCCCATAAAACCAGGGAAGGCGGCATTCTTTATCATCCGACTAGTATCTCCGCTGATACGGATACTGCTGAAAGATCGGCAAGATAAAAGTACCATGGAAATCTCTCCCTTAGGCCAAGGGATTCCAAAAAGTCAACGCTTTCTTCCTCTAGTATTTGGGTTAATAGCGATCGCCTATATTTACATTCTGTTGCTATCTCCACCAGGGCAACTTATTCCAGGGGAACCCGCTTGGGCTATTCAACCAGAAACTATAGAGGAAATAGTAAATGAATCTCTGAATTTTTTCTTTATTTTACCCCTTTTTAACCGAGTAGGCATTAATTATTTAGAAGCACCAGTGGTTCATCCTACCTTAGAAGCACTCTTCAACTTTGCCGAAGCTTGGATTTTCATGTTTTTACCTCTACTCCTCGTCGATAGAAGGACAACTCATCTCCCCAAGATTCTGATTTGGAGTCTGGCGATGTTCGGAACCAATGCTGTTCTTACCCCTTATATGGCACTGCGCTATAATACACCAATTCCTCCAGTAAAGGAGGAAACGAACAAGGGAATATTAGCTCGTGTATTTGGTTGGACAGGAATGATAGTGGGGATAATTGCCTTATTTTGGGGGGTACTTTGCCGACCAGAGTTTGGAGATTTGGTCGAGAGAATGAACTATTTTGGCGAGCAATTGATGACGAACCGACTTACATTAGCTTTCTGTGTAGATTTAGTACTTTTTTCCATTGTTCAGGCTTTACTTTTGGCGGCAGTTAACAGTAGGATTGGCTGGTTTCGATTTATTCCTTTCTGGGGACTTGCGCTATGGCTCATTCTATGAGTTGCTTGGAGGTTGGCTCAGCAAGAGCGGACGCAATTTGCTGCCCAAAAGACTTTTCTTATCAAATCATAACTATAGCAATTCTCTTTCCCATGAGGTACAAAGGGATCCCCCTAAATCCCCCTTAAAAAGGGGGACTTTGAGGTTGAAAAGTGTACCTCATAAATGCAATAAACGCTATATGTAGTTTTGGAATCATCTCGTGTTCAATATCAACAAGTTTATCCTAACGCTCAGATGACTGTGCTGCGGAGCATTTTTATTCAGTAAAGGTTAATCATGATTTAATCATGTTAGAACTATATTTAGACAGTGCCGATGTTGAACAAATAGCACGTTTTCACTCTTGCTTACCAATTAAAGGAATAACAACGAACCCCAGTATTTTGGCTCAAGCTAACATAGGTGTTAATCAACTACTTAAAGAAGTAACTACTATACTAGGGAATGAGGCACGTTTCCACATTCAAGTTATTAGTCAATCTGTAGATGAAATTATCGTTGAAGCTGATAAAATAACAGCTTTACCCTATGATATAGTGGTTAAAATTCCGGCCACGGAAATAGGTCTGGTGGCAATAAAACAGTTACATCAGAAGCAGATACCTCTATTAGCTACGGCAATTTATACAGTTCAACAAGGTTTTTTAGCTGCACTAGCAGGTGCAGATTATTTAGCTCCTTATGTAAATCGAATTGATGTTTTTGGGGGAAATGGTGTCACAGTTGTGGAGCAACTTCAACAACTTATCCAACAACAACAGCTAAGTTGTTGTTTATTACCTGCTAGTTTTAAAAATCCGCGTCAAGTTTTAGAGGTATTACAAGCAGGGGTTGGTGCAATTACTTTGCCTGTAGGTATAATGGGACAAATGGTTTCACATCCGGCTATACCTTTGGCCGTTGAACAATTTAATACTGATTGGCAACAAGTCTTTGGTGATAAATTATCTTTTGAAACTTAATGTGACCTGAGTTTTGGATAATAAAATAGGCAGATATAGAGACCATAAATAAACATACATATAGATTTTAGCGCAGTTATGAGGTACCTAAAAGCCAATAATTTGTACCTGCTCCAAAGGCTGTAGTAACCCACGGAACATAACGCTGCTATATCTGCTGCTGTCCATGTTTCATTGCCTAATAAGTATTGAGATTGGGCTAATTGTTGATAAAAAATTGGTAAAAGGCGATTTTGAGCTCTGCTATAATAAGTAGGATTATCCAGTAGTCAAGATGAAAGAGCTAAATTCTATTCTAGCAGCATTCGGAGATAGTCAACACAACGATCAACAAGTATTTCTTGCTACTGTTGTCAATGTTCAAGGCTCTACCTATCGCCAACCTGGTGCGCGGATGCTGATCACATCAACTGGTAAAATGGTAGGAACCATTAGCGGTGGTTGCTTGGAAAATGATGTATTTGAGCATACTCGCGTCTCCATGCCACACGGAAAACCCATAGTCGTCACTTATGATACCACTGCTGATGAGGACATTATCTGGGGATTTGGGCTGGGTTGTAACGGTGTGGTAAACGTCTTGATTGAGCCTCTAAATCAAGATAATCCCCTTAATCCCTTATCTTTTATTCATCAATGTTTCTATAACCAGCAGCAAGGTATTATTGCCACTGTTGTTGCTGTGGAAGGTACGGTTAATGTTCAGGTTGGGG
Organism: Moorena sp. SIO3I8; assembly: GCF_010692325.1. Classification (GTDB taxonomy): domain Bacteria; phylum Cyanobacteriota; class Cyanobacteriia; order Cyanobacteriales; family Coleofasciculaceae; genus Moorena. The sequence goes on from NZ_JAAHHW010000009.1 coordinate 24,249, forward strand.
CGCGTTTAATCCTGCAATCAAATAATCGTGTAAATACTGATATTCAAGAAGAGTATTTGACTGCTGCTTTGCTCAAAGATGCTCAAGCTGCTCTGGAAAATCAACATTCAAGTTTCCATCAATACCAATTAGCAGTCGGTAAAGTAGATATTTTTATCGAGTTTATTAAACCCCCGCCACACCTAATAATTTTTGGTGCAGGTCGTGATAGTCTACCTGTAGCAGAGTTTGCTAAAGCCTTAGGTTGGCGAGTCACTATAGTTGATTGTCGAGGGAGTGAGGTAACTCAAGAGCGTTTTGTCATGGCTGATCAGGTGATTCTCACCCGCAGGGAAATTTTAGACAAGCAAATATCTATTGATGATGACACCATTGCTGTGGTAATGACTCATAACTACCTCGATGATTTAGAAATTTTGAAAGTGCTAATCCCTGCTGCAATCAGCTATCTGGGTTGTTTGGGCTCCAAGCAACGCACTGCCAGGTTACTGCAAGATTTACGTACAGCAGGAGTAGAATGTACACCCATACAGCTAGAAAAGTTATATACTCCTGTTGGTATTGATATTGGTGCAGATACACCAGAAGCGATCGCATTATCCATCATTGCTGAGATTCAAGCCGTGTTAGCAAACCGTGGTGGTGGCTTTTTAAAACACCGCATGGAACCAATTCACGAACGAAATCAAGTCAAGGAAATCCCAATTGATAAACTATAAAATTTGTGGAAGTTTGACTCTTGATTCTTTGAATTATGAAATGAAAATAACCCATTCACAGCTAAAACAAACTGAATCAAATATTGCTATTATTATCCTAGCAGCAGGTGCATCAACCCGCATGGGTAAACCTAAACAACTCTTACCCTATCAGGGATCCAGCTTACTTCGCCATACCCTAGAGAAAGCAATGGCTTCAGTGTGCAAGCCTGTAGTGGTGGTTTTAGGAGCAAATGCCCAACAGATATATTCTGAAGTTAACCAACCTTCTGTAACGGTAGTTGAAAACCCAGATTGGAATTTGGGAATGGGTTCCTCAATTCGTAGGGGAATTCTATCCCTTGGAAGTTGTTATGAAACCATAGACGCAGCAGTTATTACTGTTTGTGACCAGCCGTTTATTTCTACTGAAATTATTAATTCTTTAGTGGCAGCCTATCATGCTACGGGAAAACCCATTGTTGCTTGTCAATATGCAGATACATTAGGTGTACCTGTTTTGTTTAAACATAGATTTTTCTCTGAACTAGCAACCTTAGATGAGACCGTGGGGGCAAAAAAAATAATTAACAAATACTACAACGAAGTATTTAGTATTTCTTTTCCATTAGGTGTAATTGACATTGATACACCAAGAGATTACCAGAAGTTAGAGAAAAACCAAGAGGGGCAAGAGCTCCGGAGTTTTATTTGACAAAAAAACAAGACCTCCTAGGTTTACATCTCAAATACAAACCCTATAGTAGAGTGCGTTAATAACGCACCTTACTGGTATAGTTATGGCGTAAGTCCTGTTAGTTACAAGCCCGATCCCCTTGTGGATGAGGCTGTTGACTGTTCAATATAAAAAGAGTATAAAACTCATAGCTAAAGGCAAAAATGGAGCAAATACACTCAGAAATTGACGCAATTCGCCAGAGCATTGCCGCACTACGTGCTGAACGTGATACCCTAACCCGCCAGGAAATCATCCTAGAAGACCAGTCCCCAGAAGCGATCGCTCAAGCCTACCGTCGTCAAGCCAGTGAAAACGCCCAACGATCGGTAGAGATACTAGGAATCGATAATGCGATCGCAGCCTTAGAAGCCCAGTTGCAACAAAAACAGCAGCAGTTACAGCCAGCACTTACTATCAGTCAACCCCTAACCCTAGAAGACCAAATAGAACAAGCCACACAACAAGCTTATGACCACGCTGAACGGATTAATGAACTGGCAGCGGAACTAGCAGAAGAACTCAAAGCCCTAAAAGCGATCGCTCATGACCTGAGTCCCATTTATTGGAAGTTGTATCATCGACCCTTTGTTACTGGATTCAGAAGTACCTCAGTTCCCTACCTTCGTTCCGATCACGATGTTTTGAGGATTACCAAACTAGTCATTTAAATCTAGTAATTTAAATTAGTAATTAAAACGGATAAACTAATCTTAGGTTATCCGTTTATCCGTGTTTAAACATCCAGGTTTATCTAGTTTACCATTACCCCCCACTAACTTTAGCTTTGTAGCCCAGTTTAATCATTATTTGCACTAGTTTATCAGTATGATTCCCTTGAATTTCAATAGTATTATCTTTAACTGTACCACCACTACCACATTGGCCTTTCAGCTGTTTAAGTAACTTGGTTAAGGTTTCTGGTGATGATTGAAATCCACTAATTACTGTAACGGTTTTTCCCTTACGTCCCTTCCGTGATGCCTGTACGCGCAAATCTTGCTGATTTGGCGGAAGTTCTTGAATTGGTCGTTCAACTGCAGCGTCATTGCTAGTGCCAAATTCCTGGTAAGCAATTCGATTGCCAGAGGTTTTGGAGTCAGCAGCATTGCGTTTTGATTTTGATGAAGCCATTAGTTCAATATAGTATCAATCTATTTACAAGTCCGGTTAATCACTTACCAAATAGTAGTTCGATTTTTGGGTCAGGATAATGGGTAATCGGTAATCATCAACTACCAATTACCCATTACCCATTACCTATTACCCATTACCCATTATCCTATCCCGGAAAGAAACGGTTCTGGATGTCCCTGTTCAGGAACACAATCGATTTCGATCTGGAAGGTCCCTTCAAATCCAGTGTCTTGCACTTGAAATTCCCAGGCACCATCCACTTCTTTCATCTTATCAGCGGGATTGGGGGTAAAATCTGGCTGAGCAAATTTTTCATCGGTATGGAGGTAGAGTTCTATGGGTGTCTTGGCAATCAGAACCCGGATATAGTATTGTTTGCGGAAGATGACATTGTCAGAGAAACCAAGACCTAACAAATCCCGTTCACCGACGTAAAAGTCCAGCCGTAAGACCATGTCTTTCTCTTGTGCTGGGATGCTCTCATCCTCTAGAATTGATATGGTATTCAGGTAGCCTTCCCAGATCAGATTTTTGCCATCTGCCCAAGGAAATGCTAGGTTTTCGTCCGTCAAATCCTCTTTAATAAACGGACCATAGCAGTTTTCCGCCCCCTCACTCTGGTGAAACAGTTCAAAGTCCACCCGACGGGGTTTAATCGATACTCCCAGAAAGAACTCACTCTTGCCAAACCAATCCTTACCCCGAGTGATTTGGGCGTTGACAAAACGTAAACGCGATCGCACATCCCCAAAGAAAAAGCGCGTTGCTACTTCAAATGCTTCCCGGGAAGTAATCACGGAGTCGAAACCACCGTGGGATTTGTGGATAAAGGTACGGGGTGCCCCAGGAATTTGGGCAGAGAATTGCTTAACTAAGCCATCACTACGGTTATAGTTAGAACCAAACTCATATCTCGGGGAGAAAACGCGGTTGAGAAAGGAGGCTTGTCGCAAATTGTAAGACTTATAGTTGGTACCAACAATAGTTAAAAGTCGTTCTAATGGAAAGTGTTTCTCAAAATTTTGGAATGAATAGGGGTTGTTGAGCTTACTTTGATTTTTGAGATTAAAGCGCTCTAATTCTTCTTGAGCTCCTAGCTCTCCCCCAAACCCCAGCCAATCTTCTAAGATTTGGAAGGTAATGCCTTGGTGAGGAGTTCCCAAAGTGATAATTTTATTGATGTAGTCTTCAGCCTTAAGACCAAGGCTGGGATAGATGACTTGAACTGCTTCGCGAGCGATTAACCCACCCATAGAATGGGCAATGATGTTAACCTTAGGTTTAACACCTGCTTGATTCGCCGTTAGTTCACGAATTAAGTAGATTAGACGCACCAAGGCATTACCATAGGTTTCAAATTTACGCTCTTTCAGGTCATAGTAGCGAAATACCCAAATGGAGCGCCAGGGATCTTTGGTAGACTCCAAAAAGGATTCTGCCCTCTCTGGGTTTATGACCACTTTATCCCCGGAAAAATATCTTTTTTCTTCTGTTTTGTCTGGATAGTTTAGAGTATAGGTTTCTTCTTTGAGGCGCTTAAATTTATCGAAAATACCATTATCCTTTAACCACTCCAGTGATGATGGCAGGGGTTTGCCATCCTGGAGCATTTGCTGCAAAGACTTTAGTTTCCGAGGCAGGGTTGCTTCATCTTCAATCTCCCGACTACCAAAAGTCACGACGTTAGTAGCATCATGGTATTGCCAGTCTGACTTGAGGAAACTCAGGATTAATCCTTCATAAATCTCGTTTGTTCCCTTTTTGTGTTCATAGACAGTGCCTTGGTTAAACCCCTGATAGGTTAAGCGCTGTTCCTCTTGAATATTGAGACCACCAAACCCACGAATTAGGATAATTGGTAAAGGAGTACGGGTAGGTACAGACATTGTCATCTCCTATCACATCTGAAATGTTAATTCATCGATCTTAGCTGCTGATTCATCTCTAGACCATCAGTTTTGTTTGTCAATTATAAATTTTTAATTTAAAATTCCCTGACCAACTATCCGGCAATTGAGGAGCTTCAATTGCCATATTCCTGCCCATGTTTGGAGGGGTTCGTGAAATGGCCCTCAACTAAAGTCAGTCAACCAGCCCAAAACCACTCACGCTTTGCATCAAGAAACTGAATAATATCCAATTTAAATGCGCAACAGCTTATGACAATGCCGTAGATGATAGAATTAAATAAATTAGATAAGGGATGAAAAACATCCAAAATGGCAAAAGACGTTTTCCATCAACAGGTTAAAAATGCTTTGATCAAAGACGGATGGAATATCACTCACGATCCTCTCACGATTCGGATTGGCGAGGCAGTCAAATTACAAATTGATTTAGCGGCAGAAATCGCAATCGCAGCTGAACGAGATGCCGAAAAAATTGCTGTAGAAATTAAAAGCTTTATTGGCGACTCAGATATCAGCACATTTCATACGGCGTTAGGGCAATATCTTAACTATTGTCAGGCTCTTGAAGAACTTGAACCAGAGCGAATTGTTTATTTAGCTATTCCTTATGAAACTTATCAAGATTTTTTTCAGCTTTCTTTCATCCAACGCGCTCTGAGACGTTACCAAGTCAAGTTGATGATTTACGATCCGAAATTGGAGGAGATTAGGCAATGGATAAAATAGAGCAATATCGGCAATTTGTCAAGCAGATTTTAACTGAACACTCCCAAATAGCAACCCCTACTGATAGGGATACGGTCAAAGCCGAGCTAATATTTGATAGGGAACACGACCATTATCAATTGGCTTATGTGGGTTGGCAAGGAGATAAGCGGATATTTGGTCCTGTGATGCACTTTGATATTATTGATGGCAAAATTTGGATTCAATATAACGGGACTGAAGACTCGGTTGCTGAGAGGTTGGTGGAAATGGGTGTACCCACTTCTGATATCGTTTTAGGTTTTCATTCCGCTTTTAAGCGCCAATTTACCCGTTATGCAGTTGGTTAAAACTATGATACCCTATTTAGAGGTTTGCGACTTTATTAGGCTCTCCCGGATCTGTGGTTGAAAACGTATCAAAAGGCACAAAATAGACAATCAACGTGGCTGGAACTGGCGGAATTACGTGATATAAGCTTGCCTTATCACCCCAAAGCCGGGAGAGCCTTAACCATTAACGATTCATGCTCCCCCAATCTGAATATTGCGCACCCGCACCGGCACACAAGCATGGGTCATTTGAGCAATTTGTATCGGTTCCCCTTTACCACACATATGGGTACCAAACTGCTCCTGTTCCGAAGCCACTCCAATGGCATCAACACTATTCCAGAAATCAGTACTCATAGAATGATAGGTAACATCCTTCAGCATGCCCACTACTTTACCTTTCTCCACCTTCCAGAAAGCATCTCCACCAAACTGAAAATTACGTCGCTGCTGGTCAATGGAGAAACTACCTCTACCATCAATTAAAATCCCTTCCTCAGTCTCAGCAATCATTTCTGATAGTGTGGCAGAGTGACTTCCTCCCTCTGCTCCCGGTTCTAACCCTAAATTAGGAATCCGCACCATCGGAACACTTGACCAACTATCGGCGTAAGCGCAACCGTTACTACTGGCATTACCTAGTCGATAAGCCGTTTCCCGGTCAGTGAGGTAGTCTACTAAAATGCCATCCTTGACAACATACCAATCTTGTGCTGGTACCCCCTCATCGTCATAGCCTAAAGTACTACGTCCCCCCGATTGAGTGCGATCGCATTTAAAATTCACCCAAGGAGCAGCATATTGCAGCTTGCCCAATTTATCAGTAGTCGCAAAGCTAGTACCAGCAAAATTCGACTCATAGCCGTACACCCGATCCAGTTCCGTAGGGTGTCCCACCGATTCATGAATCGTTAGGTGGAGATGACTAGGCTTCAGAATCAGAGTGCTGCGAATACCAGAAGGTCCCTTGGGAGCATGAACCTTCTCTATCGCTTCTTCTGCTACCCGTTCTACCTGATTCAAAAGGTCTGGGGGTTGAATATGCTCGTAACCGATATTTAAAGGTGGACGTTCATAGCTACGGTTTTGAGCATCCCCATTAGCAACTGCTGTACAACCCAGACCTGGATAGCTACGGTATATAGTCTGTTCAATTAGGGAATCAACAGTAGACGCAAAAATCTTGTCTTCACGAGTAAAACGCAGGAAAGAGTAAGCCTTCTTAATTCCGCGATCGCTATAGCTAAGCAATTGATCATTGATACGCAATAGTAAATCGGCTTTCTCAGTAATCGGTATAGTAAACGGGTCAATTTCGATTGGAGTAATATAGGTATCGCGATAGGCTTCTACTGGGGCTAATCTTACCTGTGTTTGCTGACAAAGGCGGCTACCTTTAGCAATCTCCACAGCTAAAGCCACCATTCGTTCCACTTCCTCTGGAGTTTTATAGGGACTAGCTGCAAAGCCCCAAGCGCCATTGAGTAACACTCTTACCCCAAAGCCAGAACTAACATTATCACAGAGTTGGCTAAGGGAGCGATCGCGCTTTAATCCTTTATTCCCTACAGCGACTGCTAGGGTAAAGATAGCCAGACATATAGCCCGCTCGTGTCAACATCCGCTGCCCTAATCGAGCATCTGGTAAATCAGAAAAGGCTTCTAAAATAGCAATTTGACCCATCGATGTTGATTCTCTGCGCCTTTGTGCCGGGAGCAGGTCTTGCGTTGCAGAATAAATTAACTATGTACCATCAGAGCAAGCTTAAACCCATGAGGGGGCTAGAGATTTAGTACAAATGTTCTGCATAAGTGACATGCTCCCTCTTGTGCCAAAGCATCTTATCTTACCATCTAGAATGAAATAGCCCTGCCCATAGCCTATAAGCTGATAACTGATAACTGATAGCTGATAACTGATAACTGATAGCTGATAACTGATAGCTGATAGCTGATAGCTGAACGCGCACGCGTGCGCGTAGCGCTTAAGCTGATAACTGATAGCTAAATTATTACAAACTTTTCCCTCTCTTATATTACTTTAAAAAAAATAGTTATAATAGATGACAATTAATTACTAAAAAATCAACTATGCTTACTAGCTCAATGTTACTAAAAATAATCACAGTCTTTACCGCAATGGTAATGACTGTACTTTTAGTAAAATCCGATTTATACAAGAGATTTAACCCTGAGCAATCTTACGCCACAGCAAATAACTACCAGAACAAAGAAAACAACAGTGTAACGAAGATTGAATTTGGCCAGACTAAAGATGGTCAAAACGTTTATCTCTATACTTTAACCAATACCAATGGTTTAGTAGCGAAGATAACCAACTATGGTGCGACTCTTACTGAATTACACTTGCCTGACAACAGCGGTGAGCTAGACGATGTAGTGCTGGGATTTGATAGTCTAGAAGATTATTTGGCGGCTAAGCGCTACCTATATTATGGTGCAATTGTTGGTCGCGTCGCTAATCGGATTAAAGATGCTCAGTTCACTCTCAATGGTCAAAAGTATGATCTAGCTACTAATGCCCCTCCCCACCACATACATGGTGGTAACAAGGGTTTTGACAAAGTGGTTTGGAAAGCTGAACCAATTAACAGTAGCCAAGGACAGGCACTAAAACTAACTTATCTGAGTGCTGACTCAGAAGAAGGATATCCAGGTGATTTGACAGTGACAGCCATTTACACTCTGACTAACGATAATGAGTTAAAGCTGGAAATGACCGCTAGGACTAACAAACCTACTCCTGTCAACTTGGTGAATCATTCATATTGGAACTTGGCTGGTCATGCTTCTGGAAATATTCTAGGACAATATTTAACGATCAATGCCGATAGATATACGCCTAACAACGAACAGCGAATCCCTACAGGAGAGATTAAATCAGTTAAAGATACACCCTACGACTTTACTCAGCCTCAGTTGATTGGAGATGGCATTAATCAGCTTAGAAATACCCTAAAGCCAAACTATCCAGAAGGCTACGACCTCAATTATGTCTTGAATGGAGAATCAGAAAAAATCAAACTGGCAGCTACTGTATATGAACCAAAATCTGGTCGGGTGATGGAGCTTCACACTAATCAGCCAGGAATACAGTTTTTTTCTGGAAATCTTCCTAAGCTTAGAACTGTGGGTAAAGGAGATGTTGTTTATACAAATCATCAAGGTTTGTGCCTAGAGACACAACATTTTCCTGACTCAGTCAATCAGCCTAACTTTCCTTCGATTATCTTGAATCCAGGTGAAACTTACCGACACCTAATGGTTTATAAATTTTACACCAAACAAAATAATCTAGTAAAAATTATTGCTCCCAATACTCAAGTTGAAAAGGTAGCAGGAGGTTTTAAGTTTACTGAAGGACCTGTTTGGCATCCCGACGGCTTTCTGCTATTTAGTGATATTCCAGCTAATACTATTTATAAATGGCAACCAGAGCAAAAAACCGAGATTTTTCGTCAACCTTCTGGCAATGCTAATGGTAATACGTTAGACCGCTCAGGGCGTTTAGTTACTGCTGAACATAGTAATCGTCGTCTATCCCTAACACAAAAAGATGGAAAAATCGTAACTCTAGCTAGTCACTACCAAGGGAAGCGGCTGAATAGTCCCAACGATCTAGCAGTCAAATCAGATGGTAGCATCTATTTTACTGATCCTCCCTATGGCATCAAATCCGAACAAGAAGAATTAGGCTTTTATGGTGTTTATCGCCTAGCACCAGATGGCACACTAACCCTGCTAGTTGATGACTTTGTTCGCCCTAATGGTATTGTATTTTCCCCAGATGAAACTAAATTATATGTGAATGATTCACAAAGAGGTCATATTCGGGTTTTTGATGTCAAGCCAGACGGGATGTTAGAGAATGGAAAACTTTTTGCCGAACTGAAACCTCCTAGTCAGGAGGGGGCAGCAGATGGTATGAAGGTAGACATCCAAGGAAATGTTTACAGCACTGGACCAGGAGGAGTTTGGATTTTCTCACCACAAGGGGATCTACTTGGCATTATTGAAACACCAGAAGCGCCTGCTAATTTAGCATGGGGCGACAGTGACTACCAAACCCTTTACATTACAGCAAGAAACAGTCTTTATCGTATCCGTCTTAAGATTAAAGGGATGCCCTAGAAAGTCATACCTATTCTCCTGCATTCATCAGAGACTTAGTAGGAGTATAGAATTCATAATTCAGATTAATAATAATTTGTAGGATGGGTAGAGCGATACCAAAACCTATCGCTCTCTGGCTCCTGTTCGGTTTTATCCTTCAACCTAACCTACAATAAGGTGAATTCCATAACCATCATTATTCCAAACTATTCTGGTCAATAGGGGATTTTGGTGAACGAACGAGTTTCCTAACTTTACCATCTTGTTTTGATGTCACATAGATTTCTCCTTCTTCGTCCACCCCGAATCGCACATCAGAGCGTTTTTTACCAATGATTTCGAGAAAAGAAGCTTCTTGCTCTCCGTCAAAGAGTCTGAGTTCTTTTATTTTTGCCTGTTTGCCATTGACAAGTTCATCTACAGGAACGTGGAAAAATCTTGCATCATGAGCGAAATCAGCAAAAATGTATTGACCGATTAATTCAGGAATTGCTTTGCCCCGATAAACATAACCACCAGCGATCGCAATTCCATAGAAGCCTTTTATGTCGGGGGGGATGTCATGGTCATATTGGGCAACGGGATAAGTATAGCCATAGGAGCGATCGTTTTTGGGTAATGCAAACAAAACATTTTCATTATTTTCCTTTATAACCCAAGTACCTTCCCGCTCGCCCCAACCATAGTTAGCTCCTTTGATACCAAGATTAACTTCTTCAATAAAAGCCTGACCAGTATCAGCAATCAACATTTTGCCTTCGCCACCAGTATCCCAGCTAAAACGATGGGGATTACGCAGTCCATAAGCCCAGATTTCACCCAAGGTTTTAGGCTCTTCATCTGTAACAAAAGGATTATCACGAGGAATACCATATTGACCATTAACACTATTTTTGCCAAAGGGATCGATTCTGAGAATTTTGCCCAGCGGTGTTCCCAGATCCTGTCCATTATCCAAGGGATCGGTATCGCTAACAGGGTAGCCATCACTACCGCCATCAGCTACTGCAATGTAGAGTAAACCATAATCATCATCCCCTCGTTTAGCATTGGGATTAAAGCCCAATTGTCCAACATTATGATCTGGGTAAGGCTCTTCAATGCGCAAAATCTCACGGGATGTTCCGACAAAAGTATTGCTAGAAGGGTTTGTTGCCTTCCATTCGCGAATTACATCGTGGTGGGCACTTTCGATAATGTTCTTGTTATTGTCAATAATTGGTTTGGTAACGGGTAAGTCAGGAGTACCGCCAGTTTTAACTTCGCTAGTTACAGTATAAAAAATTCCATTGTTAGCAAATTCTGGATGAAAAGCAAAATAAGCGAAGCCCTGTTGAGGAGTTTCATAAGTAAAGTCTGCACAAATTAGTTTTTTCAGATTCATATAAACAGTAGCAGTGCCGTCAACAATGACATACAACTTGCCACGCATATCGTTAACAAATAATCGTCGGGTCCCATCTCCTGCATGGGTAAGCAGGTTCAAGCGAGCAGCTTTATTTCTTCCAGTTCCACTGTTGGGAATTTGAACAACCTCTTCCAATCCGACAGAGAGTTCTGACTTTTTAATTGGTTCGGGAATGGGATCGGTTATCTGGGCAGAAGAAATCCTGGCAACAGCAAAGATGACCAAGAAGAGCGACAAGAGAAAACAGAGAATGCGAAATTTCTTCATACATAATATGAATGCTGCTAAGGTAAGGGCGCGGACGCTAAAAATCTGAGAAATCCAAAAATACGAAACCCCTGAGCTTGGAGTCATGGTGGCGTAATTTAGTTTTTTGTATGTTACAGCTCAAGGCACTGGTTCCGCAATTCTTCCCCACAAGAGCAAGATCAATAGAAAATACTTATACTTCTGTTAGAAATTGTTACTATAGTAGTTTATCCCTATTAACTAAGTCTTAGCATCTAAGACCTAGACACTTGTTGGTGCATTCTACAGAGTAACTCTAATGGAAGATTTAACAACTATCAGCAAACCCAAGCATATTGTTTTAACCTCCCATCCTAGCTCTTCTAGATTAAATTCTCCAGCAATTAACTGGGGAGAAAGTGACCCCCTCAAACGAGGACCCATTGTCGGTACCTTAGTTAACTCAGCTCATCGGAATGTTATTGGTACTCACTCAGGCTCCTATTCAGTGTATCGAGCTTTAGCCGTAGCCAGTGGTACACTCCAGCCTAATCACCGCCCGGATCTCACCAACACTGCGCCCATTGTCCCAATTGGTCCTCATCCCAGTTGGACTGACCCTAATTTGATTGTTTCTCTCGACCCCTTTGGGGCGATGGTAGGTGAAGTTTATAGCGATTTATATCAGCAGGGATACGACATTAGACCCACAATTGCTATCACCAAAGCTCATATCAATATGCCAGAACTACAGGATGCTGTAGAAAAAAAGCGTTTAGCAATTGATGGCAAAATTATTAAAAACGATGGTAGTTTAGTAGTCACTAAAGTAGCAATTGACCCGGTTTGGTATCTACCGGGAATTGCCCAGCGATTGAACATTCAAGAAAGTTACCTGCGCCGTGCTCTATTTCAGCAAACCGGTGGCATGTTCCCGGAACTGATCACCCGCCCTGATTTAAAGGTATTCTTACCCCCCATTGGTGGCATCACTGTCTATTTAATTGGTGATGTAGCAGCCATTACTGAACCCAATCGACTGCTTGCTGTACGAGTTCATGATGAATGTAATGGTTCCGATGTCTTCGGTTCCGACATCTGCACCTGTCGTCCCTATCTAGTCCATGGTCTAGAAGTCTGTGTCCAGACAGCCCAAGGTGGAGGTACAGGTGTCATTGTTTATTTCCGTAAAGAAGGTCGCGCCTTAGGTGAAGTAACTAAGTTTCTAGTGTACAATGCGCGGAAACGTCAGGAAGGAGGTGATAGCGCTAATGCCTACTTCAACCGTACAGAGTGTGTGGCTGGGGTTCAAGATATCCGCTTCCAAGAACTAATGCCTGATGTGCTCCATTGGCTGGGAATTAAACGAATTGACCGTTTTGTCTCCATGAGCGATATGAAATATAACGCTATCGTTCAATCCGGTATTGAGATTATTCAGCGCATTCCCATTCCAGAACACTTGATTCCCGCTGATGCCCAAGTAGAAATCGCTGCCAAAAAAGCTGCTGGTTATTACACTGAACATACAACTGAACTAGATGCGATCGCATTGGCTGAAATTCAAGGACGTGGTTTAGCAGATTAGTCAAGAGTCCTTAGTCACTCCCGAATTGCTTATTCTCTATGCCTTCCTATATTCTCTGTTGCCTATGTCACCTGTGGATAATGCACAACAGCAGTTAATCGCTTACTTAAGAAGCCCATGGGCAATTCGGGAGAGATGCGATCGCATTTTCACCTTAGCTACTGCTGACCAGTTGCAGTACTTTCGCTGCAATTTAACCAAGCTAGAGCAAGTAGCTAACTATGTCATCGAGGTAATGCACCAGCACTACCCCGATTTCCAGATTCCATTTCATAGTCGCTGGCGGCATTTTGAGGTAGGAAATGTCCCTCGTCTTCAGGAACTAGACCAGAAATTGGCAGGATTCACTCCACTCCAAAAAGCCCAAACCAAATTCGACTTAGTCATCATTAGCGTCCTACTCGATGCTGGGGCTGGCAGCAATTGGCAGTATCATGAAGCAGAAACCGGACTAGTGTTTCGCCGTTCCGAAGGATTAGCCGTTGCTAGTTTCCGCATGTTCTGTCAGGGATATTTCTCCAGCGACCCAGACCTACCTTGGCAAGTCGATGCCAAAGGACTTCAATCCTTGAGTGCCCACCACTTAGCCCAGGGATTCCAGGTCAGTCAAGCCAATCCACTAATAGGCATAGAGGGTAGGCTAGTCTTACTACAGCGCTTAGGTAAAGCACTGGTTGAATTACCACAGATGTTTGGCAAAGTCAATCCTCGTCCTGGCAACTTAGTAAATTACTTGGTAAATTACTTGGTAAATTACCAATTGCTAGATAAGTTGCAGGTTACCAAGGGATTACACGATAGCAACTTAAACCTTGAAAGTTGCCAAGACAACCAAAGCTGGGTAAAGCCACTTACAGATTCACAACCGGTCCAAGAGCAACCTGCAACTTGTCAACCAGCTAACCTACAACCTGCCAACCTACAACCTGCAACCTGTCAACCTGTCAACCTTCTGAGTGCCACTAACCTATTCAGCACCGTCCTGGAGGGATTAGCGGATATTTGGCCAAAACGAGAATCCATAGCCGGGGTCAATTTAGGGGATGTGTGGCAACATTCTGCTCTCAAAGGGGATAACTATGGTTCCGAGTATGTACCATTTCACAAGCTCTCCCAGTGGTTAACTTACTCCCTATTAGAGCCATTGCAGGAACTGGGTTTAGAGATTACTGAACTTGATCAGTTGACCGGCCTAGCAGAATATCGCAATGGAGGCTTATGTTTAGATCTAGGATTACTAGAGGTAAAGCATAGCGCTATTTTACAACAGTCTCACTTACCCAGCTCCGAAGTGATTATTGAGTGGCGAGCACTCACCGTTAGTTTGCTAGATCAAATAGCAGCAACTATTCGTCAACAACTGAACCTGAGTGCTACTGAATTGCCACTAGTAAAAGTCTTACAAGGAGGAACTTGGACAGCAGGACGTAGAATTGCTGCTCAATTGAGACCAGGAGGCTCTTCCCCGATTCAGATAGAAAGTGATGGCACAGTCTTTTGACTATCCTTTGGTGACTCAAATCTAGTTGGGTAATCTCGTTGGCTGATCTTGTTCGGTCAGTTACCCATTACCCATGACCTTTTACCTTTTACCGTCAATAGCCTTTTTTCGTTCTTCGAGGATACTGCGAATGGAAGCTGTATCCAGAATTCCCAGAACTACACCCTTGTCACTAACCACAGGTAGCTGATCTAGCTGCTCTTTCTCCAGAATTTTGACAACCTCTAACAGGGAATGATCCGATTGAACAGTTCTAAAAGTCTTAACAGACTTCATCAGTGCTCTTACTGGAGTCACCGGCCAATTAGAGGTAGGAACAGTTTTGAGATCATCCACTACCACAACTCCTAGCAGTTGACTGGCTTCATCGGTTACTAGAAACTTGCGCCACTGATTTTTACCGATAATGTACTCGTTGACAAACTCCCTTAGAGACAAATCAGCCAATACAATTGGGCTGTTGGGAATGACCGCATCTTCTGCTGTCAACCCCTCTAGCTGGTCTTGAACCATAGCAGATTGGGCAGACATGCCAGCATTTTGCAGCAAGAACAAACCTATTAAGGCAAACCAGATGCCATTAAAGTTACCATACAGTAGGATTGGAAGCACTCCATAAATAATTCCTCCCCAACCAAAGAACTGACCAACACGGCTAGCAAATAACACACCTTTGTGTGGGTTGTCCGTAACTTGCCAAACCAGTGCCTTCAGGATGTTACCCCCATCTAGGGGTAAGCCAGGAATTAAGTTGAACAATGCTAAAGCCAAGTTGATGGAGGCGAGGAGTCCAACAATTGCTGCTAATGAACTAGCTAGATTGGCATTGGCCTGAACGGCATATAGTAGAGCAAATAGTAGCAAACTAACAGCTGGACCAGCAATCGCAACTAAGAACGCCTCTAGTGGACTTTTTGATTCTTTCTCCAGGCTAGCTAGACCACCAAATAGAAAGAGAGTGATAGATTTAACCTCAATTCCCTGCTGGATCGCCACAAAGCTGTGTCCTAGTTCATGAGCTAACACAGAGGCAAATAACAAAAGTGCAGTCACAAATCCTAAAAACCATGGCAAAACACCGCTCAATCCTGAAAAATTTGCTAAGTCACCTCCGAAATCAAAGGTGACTAAAGCTAAGACTAGAAACCAGCTTGGATTCACATAAAAGGGAATCCCAAATAAATTCCCAACACGAATACTGCCGTTCATGCAGACTACCTCAAACTCTCCTAAGACGTTTTTTTATACCAAGTTGGCTTCTAAGGTAGTAGATAGGGTATGGTTCATGATTAACATTTCATAAAAAATAGTTCATGAAAAATAGATCATGATACGATTGCCAGTTATCCTTGGCAGTAAAGGGTTTATCGCTTTTGCCAATCAACAATCAACCAAGAGCAATGAACAATTAACCTACCTTAAGGCAACTCGATAGTAGTTTCGTCTTTCATGGTTCTATCGTAACGAAATGTAAAAGATTTGCCGATTGCTCAAATGCCGTAAAATCCGTCCACGCTTAGTGCGGTTTTAGGAATGCAGGTGGTTTGACCCCTTTCTGTTTCCATCGGCATAATAAAATTAAGCACCGCTATACGCTCAAGCGTGTTTAGAGCAACATCTTCTTTAAGCACTACCCCCCTTCCTACTAGTGAAACTGACTAAATGATGTCCGTCTTTGAAACCAAAATCACCCACTCTTACAACCAACAAGACATCCAGCAAATCCTCAATCTAGCCCTGGCACGTCAGGAAATGGTTGAAGAATTTTCCCGTGAACAGTTGGTCGAAATTGCTGCTGAATTAGGGATTTCAATCCACACTCTCTTAGAAGCAGAACGAGAATGGCTAGCCCAGCAACAAGAACAGCAAAAACGTAATGAATTCAATAGTTACCGACGTAGCCAATTTAAAAAAAGTTTTGGAAAGTTTGTAATCGTTAATAGTTTTTTAGTGGCGATCAATCTAATTAACGTTGGTTACCTGTCTTGGTCTTTATATATTTTATTGTTCTGGGGTTTGTGGATAGCACTCAGGGCGTGGAATACTTATCAAATACAGGGCGAAGACTATGAAAGAGCTTTCCAAAAATGGAAAGTTCAAAACCAGGTAAAACAGATAGCCCAATCAACTTATACTAGTCTCAAAAACTGGATTCAAGACCAAGGACTAATGACTAAGGACTAATGCCTAACATAAATAATTTCAGCTAAATCGCTGATCAACAATGTTTCTTCCTGAATATCTCCTAAAGCATGAGCCACTGCGATCGCTTTTTCATAAAAACTCCGAGCTTCCAACAAATTACCAGTGTCTTGATATAACTGGGCAAACAACTTTAGAGCAACTAGCTCTTCACGGCGATTGTTTTGTTCTTGTGCCAAAGCCAGATATTCCTTCAGTGCTTTCACCGCTTGCCGATTCTTACCTGTAGCGATATGGGTTAAAGCTATACCCTTAATAGCACGAATCTGATTGAAAACATTGTCAACTTTTTCAGCCAGTATCTGGGCAATGCGGTAAGAATACAAAGCATCTTTTTCCCGTCTAGCGGCGAGATAGGCATCTCCCAAATTATTCCGAATATTCGTCTCACCTAACTTATCCCGAGAGCGACGCCGTAAAACTAGGGCAGCTTCATACCACTTAATCGCCTCGGGATAATTTCCCCCTTGAGCTGCCACTAAGCCTAGATTATTCAGACTCAACCCTTCACCGTCATCATCCTTAATAGTACGGGAAATGGTCAGTGCTTCCATAAAAGCTTCTTGGGCTGCTTTCAGGTTTCTCGTTTGCAGCAATAATATTCCAATATTATTTATACTATAAATCTGTGGCTGAAAACTTTGTTGAGAACGGGCAGCACCCAAGCCTCGGCGCAAGGCTCGCTCTGCCTCCTGATAGCGTCCCAACTTGGCGTAAGTCTGACCTAGGGAATTGTAAGTTTTACCCAATCCCTCAAAGTCACCAATTTGCTGATAAATTTCTCCCGCTTGGGACAAATACGCGATCGCTTCGTTCAAGTTACCACTCTGTTTAGCCAGCTCTGACTGCTCCAGGAAAAAATCTGCCCGATTTCTTGCTTTGCGGTCACGAAGATTGTCTAAAGGGATTGCCAGTTGTTGGTCGATGCTCCGAGTCTGACCCCAAGCCATCGGGCTAGCCAACATTACCAATGGGGTAAAGGCTAGCGCTATTATTCCGGAAAGACTAGTCAGCAACCTGCTACGATTCGCCATACCAAAAGACTCCGTTTGATCAACATTTCTGCTATTATGGAAGTTATGATCAAAGTACCCCGATCAAGGGTGCAAACTAACCGCCCTTTATTCACTCAAAACCGGTACTGCAAACAGATCAGATTCTTCTCGATTCTTGGCTTCGACCCCCAGATAGACCACCCGAATATCATCGGGTAAAGCAGCTTCCAACAGTTCATAGCCTTCTTGAAGTTCGGTTCTCACTTGAGCTGGAGTAATCATTTCTCCCTCCGCTTGCAGATAAGCCGCAATTCGCGTTTCACTCCAGTGAAAGGTCCCAGCCATGATTACCATCAACCGCACCGCTGGTGGTAGCTGTTCCAATGCCATCTCCAGATAACACCACAAGGGTGGTGGTGCTACCTTAAGGTTATAGTGAATAGATTCCACTGGTGGCAAGTCTGCCTGGTTAATACAAACCGCCGTTAGGTTTATGATCTGGTTTTGGAAGGACGTTGACTCTAGTCCATAATCCTCCCGCAAATCCATGCCACCCAGTTCGTGATAGATGTGACGCCAAGTCAGAGCAAATAGATATTCCGCCTGCACAGGCGATCGCGCTGAGTGCCGCACTAATGTATAGACAATAGGACTGTAGCGACAGAAAATTGCTGTAAAGTACTTCCCTTCAGACCGATGACGCTGAAACAAAGTCAGCAATTCCTGATCACTATGATGAAACAGTGATTTAATAAGTGGATGCTTAGATTCAGGAAAATGGGGGATTTGCACAATCTTTCAATAAAAGCTGTAATTAGGAGAATTAGACTAGATGCATCCTGATCTCACCACAACCCCCTCATGTTGAGAAAGGGGAAATGCCGATGGTTAACTGGCATTGGAGTAGATCAATGTCGGGACCTAATATCCTAGGTCTGCACTAGACCTCAAGATGAAGGAGATGGATGCCGATACCAAGTCTACAACCTTTGGTGCTCCGATGCTCCTTCAGTTGAAGCTAAAATTGAGAAAAAGCGTACGCTAATGTCTGATGGTAATAATATTACCTACGATTGGAGAAAAAGTTCATAAGGACCTTTAAACTAATTTATTCAGTTGCTAACTCTGTTTAAGTTTATGATTCTATCAGTTGATATTATTTCCCGGCTAACTTCGCCCCTGCCTCTTGGCGCATTTTTACCCTCTTTGCCTTTAGATAGCCTGTTTTCCACTCAAGGCATCATGGTAATGCTCCTAGGTGCCTATGCCTTTGCCATGTGGATGTTTTTGACCAGCGCTCCAAAAGTTCACACCATCATGGTGTCTGATTTGGCAATAGCGCGACAGTTTTATGAAGGCTTGCTAGAGTTATCCGCAGCAGAAGTCCCCCTACATTACTACTATAATTACGAGCAGACCATGGGGAGTACCAGCATTGACCCCCTATATATGTCAACCAATTTGGGAACCACCCAAGCTACCCAGTTCAGTGGTGCTGATGGGCTATGGTACCAGTTAAAGAAGAATACCCAGCTCCACGTGATTTCCGGAGCTAGCTTGGGCAATAAAAACCAACAACGTCACGTGTGCTTTGATCATCAGTGCTTGGATCAAGTTTTGATGCTGGTGCAGATGAGACGCCTAAAATACAAAGTGCGCACCCTCAAGCCCCTTAACTTTTTGGTCAAGGATCTCGACGATCGTGTAATTGAACTGGCAGAAGTTTCTAATTAGCGGTTAAATCAATAATGGTGAGTTAATCAGGGATTAGGCGGGTAACAATTGCGCGTAGCGCACCAGCCATTGGTTTCATGCCTAATCACATTTACCATGTTTGAAGTAATTATCACAGTACTGATTGTTCTGTTGGGTTCAGCCATCTGTGCTATGGCAGAAACGGCTTTGTTTTCAGTGCCTATCGTTAAAGTCCGACAGTTAGCGCAGTCAAACCAGCCTGCAGTGTTAGCACTACTGGCGATTCGCAAAAACATGAACCGACCCATAGCTACCATTGTTATTCTCAACAACACCTTCAACATTGTTGGCAGCATCGTAATTGGTTCCCTTGCTGCTAGGGTCTTAGGAGAGGCTTGGTTGGGGGTTTTTTCAGGTCTATTTACCTTTCTAATTATTGTATTTGGGGAAATTGTCCCGAAAACCCTTGGTCAGATCTACGCCCAAAACATCGCCCTACTCGTGGCTCTACCAGTTCGGTTCTTAACCGTTGTGTTCACGCCTCTGGTGTGGTTGATGGAAAAAATTACTGCTCCGTTTACTAAAGGTCAAAAACTTCCTACCACCAATGAGGCGGAAATCCGATTTTTAGCGAAGGTTGGGTATCAAGAAGGGGTGATTGAAGATGATGAAGCAGAAATGATCCAACGAGTATTTCAGTTAAATGATTTGACTGCATCTGATTTAATGACTCCGCGAATTATTACCACCTATTTGCATGGTAATACCACTTTGGCTGAGGCTAAACCAAGCATTATTGCTTCGCCTCACACCCGGATGCCTGTGGTTGAAGACTCTATTGATCAAGTAATTGGAATTGCTCTCAAAGATGAGTTACTCACAGCAATCATTGAAGACAAACATAACCAACCCCTTGCTTCTCTGATTCGTCAAGTCCGCTTTGTCCCTGAAACTGTTCGCGCTGATAAGCTACTGAAAACCTTTCAGCAAACCCGTGAACATCTGATGGTTGTACTGGATGAATATGGGGGTGTTTCTGGTGTAGTCACCCTGGAAGATGTACTGGAGGTGCTAACCGGTGAAATTGTTGATGAGACCGATCGCAACATTGATCTCCAAGCAATTGCTCGTAAACGGCGAGAAAAAATGTTGAAATCTTATGGTCTTGATCAGGATTAGTTTCGTGACAATAATAAATAGATAATTGGGATTTTATATGTAAACATAGGATTGAAAAAAAAGCGATTAATCGCTGCTATCCTTTACCTGTTTACTGTTCATTGTTCCCTGTTCCCTGTTCCCTGTTCCCTGTTCCCTGTTCCCTTTCAACCAAGCTATATAAATTAACAAACTATATTTTTTGACATATTTTATAAGCTTGTTCTTCTGATTCTTCAAGAGTTTTTAATTGTGAGTATAGCTTTTCAATGCTTTCTTTATCGGGACTTTCTTGGGTAACATTAAAAACTATACTATTGAATTTATTTTGGGCTGTTTTGACAACTTCCTCAGCTTTCCTACAAGATGGATTTCTGAATATTTGATCAAGTTGAGGAAAACACCCACTTAAGCAAAACGTTAGTATAAAGATTATGATTCTCTTAGCTTGGGCAATAGTAGCAAATTTCATCAGACAAGGGTGTAACTTAAGTTAAGTCTAATACCCACTACTGATGGAAATCTAAAGTTTCAGGAAATTTTATCAAAACCTTGGCCGTGGGCCACGCTTCGCGAATGAACGATTCCACAACTCAAGTACCTAGGATTTCAAGTCTTTTCTAGAGTATCAGTTGAGTCAACAGAGTCTCCTGCTGCTTACTACTATACAGATCCACTATAAAGATCCACGGTTGTGCGCCCCTACTGACCGATCACTATCGACCTCAGTTTTTGGTTATCTTCCCACTGGCACAAGCTTGAGATCATCTCTGCTACCCGCGCGATCGCTCCTGTCAATTTGCTCTCCATCCCCTTGACAAATGCCACATTACCTTGAATTATTAGCAATCTGGATTTCTGTCCGATCGAATGGCCCTTATGACACCAGTTTTGGGCTGATCCGGTGGAATTGAGCCAAAAATAAGCCAAAAGGGCAAGATACTGTATATGGGACAGGTAATATGGGACAGGTAATATCCCACAGGTATTTAGTCCATTGGTATCAGCCATTTGGCTGATATTTGCGATGAGGGGTCACACCCCTCACCATTTGTGATAAATTTTAATTAGTAGATGCACCCTGATGATCGAGAGAGTCAAAAACGTGGCTCTCTTTTTTTTTGGGCATAGGGATTGCCTGACAGGGGTAGCGTTTTCCCCAATCACTTAGCCCAAGCCAGCTGATGAAGCTGATGAAATTGACATCTTTAAAAAATACTTTAAAATTATTGCGAAATATATTTACCTGACAGGACGACTGCTAAACTATAGCGATATATATTAAACTATTGCGCTAATCTAATAGAAAACTTAACTAGACGGATTTCCAGTAACCAACAACCACCAGGGTGAACCATTGCGTTCAGTATCATTACCCCGAAAGGGAGTAATAACCAACAGCATTCCCCAGAGTGCGTTCGCTTTTAGCGGAAGCTGAGGCCGTAGGCCACGCGGGGCGCGTTCGCTTCATCGCGCCTCGCCAGTGGGATAAACGGGATGCTCACCGAACAGCCGCTACGGGAACACACTCTGGGGAATATCAACACTATCTACTTCTATTGGGACCAATTTGCTCATGTTTTCCCAACAGCTGTTAAGGCAAAAACCTTATAGTTAGCAATATAATTCCATAAATTCCGCTAAAATTCCAGCACTATAGTCATACCTAATAACCATTACCCTTCAACACACAGACAAAACCATCCCCTCGCGAGCCAGTAAGTGATTAGGATAGAAAGACTGGAGTTGCTTTTCTAGTGTGTCGAGATAATCATCATTATAGTCAGGATGATAACGAGACATAACTATGTGCTTAACACCTGCCACCTTTGCCGTTGCTATCCCAGTTTGCCAACGCTGATCTTGCCAAATCAAAGGTGAATAATTAGGCAGATCATCTCCTGTGAGGGGAAAGGGAGCATCCAAAATTAGCAAATCTGCCTGACGGCATAGGTATCGTAGATTTTCATCAATGCCACCCCAACCATGGGAGTGAGTAGTGGCGTACACAACAGCATATCCTTGCCAGTTTACCCGATAGCCCATTGCTTGATGTGAGTCATTAAGAAGGACAGCCTCCACTGTTACATCATCTAGGGTTACTGTATGACCTGACCTCAGCCCGTGAAATTTCAGATCTGACTGCATGACCTGAAGGGGCACTGGAAAATTTGGAGCAATCATTTGCTGACCTAGACACTGTTCGATGGATGCCCCATCAGGTGCTGCTGCTCCATAGATATGAAAACAGTTACCAGGAATAAACGCAGGAGTAAAAAAGGGAAACCCTTGAATGCTGTCCCAATTGCTATGGGAAAAAAAAATGTGAGCTTCTATGGGCATTTGCTTAAGCCAATGATTTCCCAGCACCCGTAAACCACTGCCACCATCAAAAATTAAGCGTTTTCTACCAACACGCATCTCTACACAAGATGTATTGCCACCATAGCGCATGGTATCTGTCCCAGGAGCAGAAATTTGACCCCTAACGCCCCAAAATCGGACGCTCATATCCCTTCCAGTGCCATTGTTTAGGCTGGGTGTAGCCTTATAGTTGCCTAGTGTGGGTGCTACTAGATTTTGCATCTTGAATCTATGAATTAAGTGAGCCTAAGTTAGGAATTATTCCCATTGGTAGATTCCCACTAGAGGATACTCGGTTAATATTAAGTAACCATCTGTGGTTAACCACTAATTTTTGTTAAAGTGGGTGGATTGCATACATCAAATTGCATACATCAAGAGTAATTAGATGGGGTAAAGCAACCACAACAGCCCCAGTAATTTAGTCATATCTCTAATTTGGAACCGTTCAGCCCCCCGAAACAAGTTAAAATACAGTTATGCTGTCTCTTAACTGTATATTAAGTGTTGGTTAATTTTAACGGATTTAGGAACAAACAGTTTGTGACCTATGTCACAAACCCATCAAATTAATTCAATCAATCAATCAGAATGGGAACTGGTAAAGCATCAGTTATCCTTTGAGTGGTCAGCTTATGCGCTACGCGCACGCGTGCGCGTTCAGCTATCGGAAGTCAGCCCATTTACTTATAGCTTAACCTCGACAGCTAAACCAAACGCTCAGTGTATGCCCATACCAAGTATAACTGCTCACCCCATCCCATCCTGACCTGATTATCTCCTCACCTAAAAAGGTAATATCTTTTAGCTTCATCCGCAATTGATCTCACATCTCAATGCTACGCCATGAGTGTCAGATCAATTGCGGACAGGATCGAAGACCGTGTATACTAAATCTAGTAGGGAAGACAAATGAAGAGCTAACCGCCACCTACGTGCCTAAGAAAAAACTCAAACTCATTGTATGTTCCGGCGGGTCGGGGCATCCCGGAGACGAAACCTTAGAATAGGGCAGCCTTAATCATAAAGTTTTAACCCTTTACGCATAACCGACTAACCATAAAGGCCAGAGACGCGCGCCTTAGACAGGGTCGCCTTATAACAATAGCCTTAACCCTTTTACCCATAGCCTGCCGACCATAAAGGCGACCCTGTCTTACGGTAACTTCAAACCCTATTCTTGCGGTAACTTCTGACCGTGTCGTTAATAAAGCTTGCCGAACGCGCCCCGCGTGGCCTTTGGCCTTACGCGCCCCGCGTGGCCTTTGGCCAAGTATCCTAACCGTTGGGTGGAGTTGGCAAGAAGCCCACACTGAACTCAAAGAGTCAGTGTGGGAGTATGTCACCTTCTGTTGGTATCACTCCCTGACCCTACTTGATTAGGGTTGGGGTATTTTTTGTTATGCTTGCCCTTAAAACAGAGAATGGCTAATCGCTTTGCCAGCTTTCTAGCATCAACCATTAGCCTAAGAAAAAAAAATTAATTATAGTGGAACTCATCGCTCAGATGAGTCCCCACTTGATCAGTCCCTACTGCTTATAGTTTTTGATCGACTCTTCCACCAAAGGCATTACCTGATCAAGATCTTTCCATCCTAAAATTTTAGTGACTTTCTTTTCCAGATTTTTGTATGTCCTGAAAAATTCAGCAATTTCTTCCAACCGATGGGGCGCTATATCTTGGAGAGTTTTTACTTCAGCGTAGCGAGGATCCTTGTCAGGAACACACAGAATTTTTTCATCCCGATCACCTCCATCGAGCATTTCCAGCATCCCGATTGGTCTAGCGGTAATCACACAACCAGGGAAGGTAGGTTGATCCATTATCACCATACCATCAAGAGGATCACCATCATCTGCTAGAGTGTTAGGGACAAAGCCGTAGTCATAGGGGTACTGTACGGATGCATAAAGTACCCGGTCAAGGGCAAAGGCTTCTAGATCCTTGTCAAACTCATACTTATTTTTACTACCTGCGGGAATTTCAATTAAAACGTTGATCAGACCTGGTTTAGGTTGAGCAGGAATCTTTGATAAATCCATGAACTATATGTTTCAAAAAAACAGCAGATGTGGGTTATCTCATCTTTAGTGCTTAAGACATCTTAATAGCTGCTTTAATACTTACCTAAATAAATCCCATAGTTCAGGATTTTTTAGGTAGGTAGAATAGCCAACCGATCAGATTATCCTGAGCAGGGTGCCGTTCAATGCCAACTATATTGAACTACTAGCCCCGTGCAACATTGTGACATCTCACCGCAACTTTTCAAAGCGCCATTCGGCCTATAGTGTGTAATGTGTGTGTAATGTGTGAGTAATTGAGGAGTGAATTCCGATGGGAGAGCTTCAGCAGAGGATTGGTATAACACCATTACAGTCGGAATCTGTCACACAAATCCTAGGGGATGATACTGACTGCCTAACTGACCCGTTTTATCCTGGATTACGCCAACGAGCCTGGGCCGAAATTGATAAAGTTGCTCTTCATCACAATTTACGGCAAATACAGCAGCTTTTGCGCCATCCTACCCAACTAATGGCAGTGGTCAAAGCCGATGCCTATGGCCATGGTGCTCTAACCGTTGCCCGCACAGCGATAGAGGCTGGTGCTGGGGGGTTATGTGTTGCTACTGTCTCAGAGGGCATTCAACTCAGGCAAGGGGGAATTAAGGCCACTATACTCTTGTTGGGAGCGACTAATACCCCAGAACAAGTCAAAGCGATCGCTCACTGGCAATTGGAACCAACTTTGTGTAATCCTCAACAAGCGTTAGTGTTTTCGGAAACCTTGAGTGGTCTAAACCAAACCCTGCCAGTGCATCTGAAACTAGATACAGGAATGTCCCGGTTGGGAATGCCTTGGCAAGATGCTATCGAGTTTGTACGCTTAGTCCAACAATTACCTAACTTGGAAATAGCTAGTGTCTATTCCCATCTAGCTACTGCTGATAGTCCTGACCCCACAGTGATGAGACAGCAGCATGAAAGGTTTAAAAACGCGATCGCACAATTAAAGGCTGGTGGCATAACTCCACCCCGATTACACTTGGCCAATTCCGCTGCTACCTTAACCGACTCAGCATTGCACTACGATTGGGTGCGTGTAGGATTAGCCGTCTATGGT
Source organism: Moorena sp. SIO3I8 (assembly GCF_010692325.1). Taxonomy (GTDB): domain Bacteria; phylum Cyanobacteriota; class Cyanobacteriia; order Cyanobacteriales; family Coleofasciculaceae; genus Moorena. Next base: position 50,167 of record NZ_JAAHHW010000009.1, read on the forward strand.
CTCTACCCAGCAGAGCATCTTCAAAATGTTATTCACCTCAAGCCAGTGATGCAGGTAAAAGCCCGGATCACCCAAATTAAAACTATTCCGCCTGGAACTGGTATCAGCTATGGCCATCAATTTATTTCAAATCGACAGATGCGTCTAGCAGTAGTCGGTATTGGCTATGCTGACGGTGTTCCCCGAAATCTTTCCAATCGCATCAATGTCATCATCCAAGGGCAGCAAGTTCCTCAGATTGGCGCAATTACAATGGATCAGCTCATGCTCGATGTTAGTGATATTCCTAATATACAAGTTGGGGAAATTGTTACCTTAATTGGACAGGATGGGGAAGAGCAAATCTCAGCAGATCACTGGGCTATGGCTTTAGGCACCATTTCCTGGGAAATTATTTGTGGTTTTAAGCACCGACTACCCCGTGTAGTAGTAGGGTAAGCGGTCAGCGGTCAGCGGTCAGCCGTTGGCCACGCTAAGGGAACAGCCGTGAGCTAAAGCTCACGCTGCTTGAGGTGCTTATTTTATTCAAAAGCACCTCAAGTAGCCTGGCCTACGGCCAATGGCTGATCGCTGTTCGGTGTAGCGTGCGCGTAAGCTGATAGCTGATAGCTGATAGCTGATAGCTGATAGCTGATAGCTGATAGCTGATAGCTGATAGCTTACCAATTAACAGTTTTAATGTTTTTGTAAGAAAATTCATCCATCTAATCCCTTTGCCATTAGGGATTCAGAATGTGTTACCCTAAAAGGGTTTTATAAAGATCGCACATCCAGGGTTTCGGGTGTTTCTAAAGGGAAATCCACCTGGATGGAGGTTAAACCCGAATTAGGAGTTAAAAAATTATGCCTGTAGTTTCTTTAGCTGAAATGCTAGAGTCAGGGGTTCACTTTGGTCACCAGACTCGCCGATGGAACCCCAAGATGGATCCTTACATTTACACTGCTCGCAATGGTGTCCACATCATTGACTTGGTACAGACAGCTCAGCTGATGGAGGACGCTTATCACTATATCCGGACCTCATCAGAGCAGGGCAAGAGATTTCTGTTTGTCGGTACTAAGCGCCAAGCTGCTGGAATTATTGCCCAAGAGGCAAGCCGTTGTGGTGCCTACTATGTTAACCAGCGCTGGCTAGGTGGTATGCTCACCAACTGGGAAACAATTAAGACCAGGGTGGAGCGACTGAAAGATTTAGAGCGTCGGGAAACCAGTGGTGCCCTTGACTTACTGCCAAAAAAAGAAGGCTCTATGCTGCGTCGGGAACTAGGCAAGCTTCAGAAGTATCTAGGTGGCATCAAAATGATGCGTAAGGTTCCCGACATTGTCATAATCATAGACCAAAAGCGTGAGTACAACGCTATTTTGGAATGTGAAAAGCTAAGTCTACCGATAGTATCACTATTAGATACAAACTGCGACCCTGATTTAGCCGATATTCCGATTCCAGCTAATGACGATGCGATCCGGTCGATTAAGCTAATCATAGGTAAACTGGCTGATGCCATTTACGAAGGCCGTCATGGTGAGCTAGACACCGCAGAGGAATACGAATACGAAGAATTTGAAGAGGGATTAGAGGAGTTCCCAGACGAGGAAGAAATTCAAGAGACTGAACAAAGTGAGCAAATTGAATCCGTAGATCAAGGAGATAACCAGGAGACTGAGGAAGAATAGTTAGTTATCTTCGAACTTGAAGCCCCACCCTGAATTTATCCTTTGATAAAAATCAACTAGCTTTCAGCGTGGGCTGGTAAGCCCATACTCACGGATCGAGTAGTGTGGGAAGATATCACGGTGTAATCAGTTTCACTAACAGTAGGAACAAAAACAACATGGCGGAAATTACAGCAAAACTGGTCAAAGAGCTACGGGAAAAAACCGGCGCTGGCATGATGGATTGCAAAAAAGCTCTCGTAGAAAGCGACGGAGACATGACCAAAGCTATAGAATGGCTGCGTAAAAAAGGCATTACCTCAGCTGAGAAAAAATCCGGTCGTGTGGCAGCAGAAGGAATTATCGGCAGCTACATCCACACTGGTGGTCGAGTCGGTGTACTCGTAGAAATTAACTGCGAGACCGATTTTGTTGCCCGCCGCGACGAGTTCCAAGCCCTAGTCAAGAACGTCGCCATGCAAGTAGCAGCTTGCCCTAACGTTGAATACGTGAAGGTCGATGACATCCCTCAAGAGATTGTTCAAAAAGAAAAAGACATTGAAATGGGTAGGGATGACCTAGGCAAAAAGCCAGAAAACATCAAAGAGAAAATTGTTCAGGGTAGGATTGAAAAACGCCTTAAAGAACTCTCGTTGATGGATCAACCTTACATTCGTGATCAAAGCATCACAGTGGAAGAATTAGTCAAGCAATGTGTTGCCCAGTTGGGTGAAAACATCCAAGTGCGTCGCTTCACTCGCTATGTCTTGGGTGAAGGTATAGAAAAGGAAGAAAGCAACTTTGCTGAAGAAGTTGCTGCCCAAATGGGTTCTTAAACCGAAGCTTACCTTTGAGCTTCACCCTTGAGCTTGATCAACACGCTTCACTTATTTCGGAGATAGGGAAGATCAGCTAGTTTAGCAGGAGCCTCACACCATAATCTTTGATTTGGTGTGAGAGGAATGCGCGGTTCCACCCGGGGGTTCAATGCCCCCGTATGGAACCAATCACAACGCTTTCACAGGCAAGTCGTCAGATGGCCCTGATGGCTCCAAGGGCAGAGTTGACCTAACCAGGTGTTCAAGGCATTGTAAAGTTGGGATTTTTTTTCACAGCATTTCTAGAGTATGAGTGGTATCAACTCCATGTGAGCATTATTGGTCTACCCGTGACAACCAACTCAAGAAATCTTCCCAACTATTCAACTCAAAAATAATATCTGTTAACCCTTCCAAATTTGACAGAGACAAACCTTGAACTAAGTTGTTTATTTCCTCGGTCATTTCTGGGAATCGTTTTTTCAGCAGACGCATGACCAAAATCTGTGCCTCAGTGATGCGACCTTCAGCATTCACTTCCTGATAAAATCTGGTCTGTTTCCATTCAGTAAGTCCAAACATCGCTTCTAATTCCCTCCAAGGACGTTCAGGAAATTTATACACTAAGGCTTGTTCTACTAATTCTATCGCATTTCTCTGCTGTGCTACTGGTAGAGCCCTCGCACATCTTTCTAGTTGCTGTACTCTGTGTTGGACATTGGTCTCTGGTTCCACTACCAGGCGTATCAGTCCCAATCCGATTGAGTCTGAGGTGTCTGGAGTTTCATCGAGGGTTTTGTGAGCGCAGATATCCTGTTTGGACTTCGCCATCGTAACATCTCGGAATCCCTGTATCCAAGCTGCGCTTAGCCCAAAATACTACCGCTTGCCAACCATGCTGCCAGCGATTTTGTCCTAAGTAGACAAACACTTCTTGCATGAGGCGGTAGTACAAGTCCTCATCTTTCTGAAATTGGACTTCTACGAAATAAATAGGGTCACCGTCCCGTTTGGGGAGAAATACGCCGTCGGTGCGTTTGGCGAGTTCTTTGAGTTCGACGGCCTTAAAATTATAGTTTTGTGCTAGTTGAGAGTTTTCTTCCAGGAGTTCAAAGAAAGTACCAGGGAGGGTTTGGAACACTTTATAAAATAGGCTGTCAGTGCGCATTGGTTAGCATTGGAAGGAACTGGTATTTGGGTTATCTGGCCAATATTATCATCGGTTGGTGTTATTTTTTGATATTATTTTTTTATAATGGCAAAGGTGTGCGCCCATATATAAAGTGCTCTTCTGATATCGAGTCCGCCTCAGCAGTTGAACTATCAGTAAGTCTTGCGGAGTAATTTGGTGGGCAAAGGGAAAAGGGGGTATTTGATGAATCTATTGGTAAAGTTTCCCCTTGCCCACCCTACGAGCTCTGCGATCGCCTCAGTTCTAGACGCTTAACTTGTGCCTGATATTGTCTTCTCTCCCAGACAGCTTTTTCTATCTCTTCTTGGGTACAGTCTAAACGTTGACAAGTATCTGTTAACCAGATTACTTAAGGTAGCTTTCCAGAAAGAACAGCCGCCAGAGTGGGCGTGACAAAAGTTTTTAGAGAAATTCAACTACTTGCCGCCCTTGGATTTGCGACGTAATTCTGTACTGATCGGAGCAATAGCAGAACAGCAAAAAAAATACAAGAATTATTTACAAAAAGTTGCCAAGCTGGGAAAGCTGGGACAGGAGCTAAGTACAGGACAAAAAATGGAGAGAGTTAAGAAAAGCTGGGAACTGGTGGTCAAGATTGGTGAAAATTGAGCGCAGATAATCAAATCCCAAACGAAATAGGCTCTTGGCTCGTCGTTGATGGGATTGTGACGGTGAGGACTTTGATCAAACCAGAGAATTCCCTTAGCGCGGAACACATTAGAGGGTAACTTATTGTCTAGGAAATCCTGAAACTTCCGAAGCCCTAGGGGCTTGTCACTCTCGAAAGAAAGAGACGTGAATCCGTCAATTTCTAGGTGATCGGAGTGATGGTGATGAGCGTGATCATGGTCATGGTCATGGTCATGATCATGGTGGTGATGATGGTCATGATCATGATCATCATCACAACAATCATGGTCATGGTGGTGATGATGGTCATGATCATGGTGGTGATGATCATGATCTGATCTTTTGCTGTCGAAATACTTATCGGACTCAAAGAGACCAACACTGAGAATTAAAGGAATTGGCACTTGGGCTTTAGTAGTTTTCAAAATCCTAGCATCAGTTTTCATATCTCTGAGCCTGCTTTCCAATTGGTCTACATTGGCTTGATCTACCAAGTCAGTCTTGTTGAGGATAATAATATCCCCATAAACAATCTGATTAGTTGCAACGTCACTATTAAATAGATCGATACTAAAGTTTTCTGAATCTACCATAGTGACAATAGAATCAAGACGAGTCATATCTCGCAATTCTGTGCCCAAAAAGCTTAGCGCCACTGGTAAGGGGTCAGCTAATCCGGTGGTTTCCACCACTAAATAATCCAGCTTTTCTGGATGCTCCAATACGTTGTAAACTGCTTCAATTAAATCATCATTAATGGTGCAGCAGATACAGCCATTATTCAGGGCGATCATATTATCATCAGTATTGATAATCAGCTCATTATCAATACCAATTTCACCAAACTCATTAACAAGGACTGCTGTTTTGACGCCTTCTTGATTACTTAAGATATGGTTAAGGAGGGTGGTTTTCCCGCTACCCAGGAAACCGGTAATAATGGTAACGGGTAAGCCTTGTTTCGGAGCTTCCATCCCTTGACCAGATGGGGAATCAGTCGGTAAAGTTTGCATAAGGCAACTTGTGAAAACAGTTCAGAATCAAGATCTACCAAGATATCGTATTTTATCTGAAACAGCAATTCATCTCCCGCTAACCCTACGGGTATAACGGGAGACGGGGCGTGTAAAGTGCGGACGCAGGTGACCCACACAGCCCCTCATGAATTGCTAGGTGCGCTTGACCCGTAATTAAATTCGCCACGGGTCGCACCTCCACTTGACAATTTACACAGAATAGATTAAAATGTGAATGTATATTAAAGAGTAAATAATGGTCGAAAAAGCTTACCGTTAGCGTTTCTATCCAACCCCTGAACAGTAAACTCTGCTGAGGAGAACTATAGGATGTGTAAGACTTGTTTACAACAAAGCTTTAGATGCTAGGACTTCAGGTTGGTACAAACGCTCCCGACGGATAAGCTACAAGGAAACTTCCTTAATGTTGACAGAATGGAAAAAAAAGGATGACTTGTTCTTTTTGAATGACGTTAGTTCTGTTCCTCTTAAAGGTTGCCAGGGTGCATGCACAAATCAAAGACGCTAGACGAGATTTTCCCCACAAGCTAACTACTCAACTGGTCAGAGAAAACCAATTGATTGCGTTTGAAGATTTGGCTGTGAAAAATCTGGTCAAAAATCACAAACTAGCTCAAGTTATCAGTGAGGCCAACTGGGCGGAAATAATTCGTCAGATTAAGTACAAGTCTCAATGGTATAATCGAGAAGCCATTGCCATTGATAAGTGGTTTCCTAGTAGCAAACTGTGTTCTGTGTGCCTAAATCGTTTTGAGTGTTTACCTTTGAATATTCGGGAATGGGATTGCCCATCCTGCAATGCTCACCACGTTCGCGTAGCGTAGCCCTTCGGGCTAATCGTGATATAAATGCATCAATTAACATTTTGGCGGCAGGACTTGCCGTGTCAGTCTGCTACGCGACCGTAAGACCCGTTCGCGTAGCGTCGCCTACGGCGAAAGAGAGTAAATCTCGGAAGGCTGGTGCGAAAAACTCCCCCAAGGGGAGAAGGAAACAGAAACCTAAGTCGTGAGTCTTAGGAATCCCTGGTTATAATCTTTGATATAACCAGGGAGGATGTCAATAGTATATCTATAGCCCACTGTTGGTGATTTTATCTTTTCTTTGTCATGACCCTACACCTTTACAATACCTTAACCCGCCGCAAGGAATCCTTTGAGCCATTGGAAACTGGTAAAGTCCGGATGTACTGCTGCGGCATTACGGCGTATGACTTTTGCCACTTGGGTCATGCTAGAACTTGTATTGTCTGGGATACTGCTCGTCGCTACTTACAATGGCGGGGCTATGATGTGAATTATGTCCAAAATTTTACAGATATTGATGATAAAATCCTGAACCGAGCGCGAAGGGAAGGCACCTCTATGGAGGCAGTATCTGAACGCTTCATTGATGCCTATTTTGAAGATATGGCAAGGCTGAATGTCCAAGAGGCTAATGCTTACCCCCGCGCGACTCATACCTTAGATGGAATCAAGCGACTGGTGTGTGAGTTGGAACAAAAGGGCTATGCTTACGAAGCGGATGGGGATGTGTACTATTCAGTGCGTCGGTTTGATGACTACGGCAAACTCTCTGGGCGCAAGTTAGAGGATTTGCAAGCAGGAGCCAGTGGACGGGTAGATGTAGCAGACTCCACTGAGCCTAAGAAGAAAGACCCCTTTGATTTTGCGCTTTGGAAAAGCGCTAAGCCAGAGGAACCCTCCTGGGAATCCCCTTGGGGAGCAGGTCGTCCAGGTTGGCATATTGAATGCTCGGCGATGGTGCGAGATATGCTCGGGGAAACCATTGATATTCATACTGGTGGCTCTGACTTAGTTTTCCCCCACCACGAAAATGAAATTGCTCAATCGGAAGCTGTAACTGGTAAAAGCCTAGCCCGTTATTGGTTACACAATGGTATGGTTAAGGTGGATGGAGAGAAAATGTCTAAGTCTCTAGGCAACTTTACTACTATCCGAGACTTACTCGACCGTCCCGTTGACCCGATGGCAGTGCGCTTATTTGTGTTAATGGCGCAATACCGTAAGCCAGTAGATTTTACGGATGATGCGATCGCATCTGCTACCAATGGCTGGCAAACTCTCAAAGAGGGCTTGCTTTTTGGACATAACTATGGTAAGCAATTAGGGTGGGATAACCAGTCCCCCACACCCACACCCTCAAACCCCCTACAGGGAAAAGAAACTATAGCGCAACAGTTCCAAGAAGCCGTAGATGACGACTTAAACTTTGCTGGAGGCTTAGCGGTATTGTTTGAAGTGGCCAAAGGGTTACGCCGGGAAGGCAATATCCTCGTACATCAGGGTAAAACAGAGACTCCTGCTTCAGAACTAGAGCAGCAATGGCGTAGTCTCGTGGAATTAGCCGAGGTATTAGGGTTAGAAGCACAACCGGAAGAAGAAACAGAAGTTTCTACGGATGGATTGAGTGATGGGGAAATAGAGGCACTGATTCAGCAGCGAGCTGAAGCACGGAAAACCAAGAACTTTGAATTAAGCGATCGCATTCGCGATGACTTGCAAGCTCAAGGGATTACGTTGATTGACCAGGGTGGTGGTGTTACCACATGGCATCGCAATTAAGGCTGAATTGTGAAGACGGCAGCTGAATTGTGAAAGTAACAACTTGTTCGCCCTTGGTGCTTGGTGTAGGGAAGGTTGTTCGCGTAGCGTGGCCAAAGGCCAAGGTTGTTCGCGTAGCGTGGCCAAAGGCCAAGGTTGTTCGCGTAGCGTGGCCAAAGGCCAAGGTTGAAAGTTTAAGGTTGAAAGTTTAAGGTTGACTGTCAACCAGACTTAGCACTCAAACTCAGCACTCACAATTGATGGAGATGTTAACAAAGCTAAGCTGGCAAACTACTATAGGAATCCTAAATCAATGGTGACAATTTTTGATGCCATATTCCCTACTCCCTACTCCCTACTCCCTACTCCCTTCAAATTCAAATTCAAATTCCAGACCAAATTGTGCCATTATCGATTGATATAGAGTATCAAAAATACTACTCTCTTCTGAAGAAAAGTGGTTTTTCCAATCTCCTACAATTCCTTTTCGCATATGTTTGGGGATACCTTCTCGCTGAGGCACCCAATCCAGATTAGCTTTGGGATTGATTGCCATTGCCGAAAAGTCACTAGCAGCAACCACAGTATCGAGTAAATCTGAGGTTAAAGGAATATCGATAAAGCTAGCAACATCCGTAACGACTTGAGCTAAATCTTTTTTCATGTTTTCGTACTTAACAAACATGACATTATCTGAATGTTGGCTCGCTTTCCACCAGTCGAATACATGATCAAATATTGAGCCATAGGCGACCTTGCCTTCAGTATATAACTGAATAAATTCGCTCCAACTCCCCTCGTATCCCATTTTGCTCAATGCATGATAATAATAGGATACAGCATTATCCTTAGGATTGCGAGCAACATAAATATACTTTGCTTTAGTTTCGCCAAACATTGGCATCAAAGACAAGGGTAAATGAGTGTGAAAGTAACGGCGATCGCCAGGAGTTTTAATCAGATTCTCTAAACCTCCATAACGAGTTGCTGCACCTTCTAACCAAGGCACTGCTTCACTCAATACTTTGTCCCCTTGCTCTCCATTGTTAGCAAGCAAGTGAACAATCTGCTCCATCCATGTTGTACCAGATTTAGGATAGGCGACAACAAAGGTATCCCGATCCCCCACTCTAAAGTCCTTAAGAGCATCCATTTCCTTCTGGGTAATGAAGGCAGGAAAGACAATTAAACCTTCTGGATTCTTACCGTCTTTAACCAGTGCTTGCTTATAGTCTGCCATGGATTACACAAAAACAACAACAGGACTGACGCAAAGCCCCCTAAATAACCCAATTCTGGGGGACTTTAACATCATTAACCCCAATTTTGGTGGGTTAGGGGGGCAAAACTAACTCAACTTCGTAAGTCCTAAACTATAGTCAATAGTCGGCCTTTTCAGCAGCAAAAATCAAGGTTTAAAGCAAGTTTGATAAAACAGAGATAGCAAAAACTACGGCGTTGCTGAATTTTTGAATGAATCGGAGTAGAGTGGGCATCCTGCCCGCCCGACCAGATCTCGAACGGGCAAGATGCCCATTCTACAAAACCCTTAAAATCATTCCATTATTCAGCAACGCCAAAACTACCATAGCTCACATCAATGAAACTTAGACAATCGTTTATCTTGGGAATTTCCTTGGGATTGGTTGCCCTTTTGGGAATTACTTGGCTGATTATGAATCGAGACAATCCTCTCGACCAGTTACGGGAAACAAAAAATTGTCAAAACTGTAATTTAGCAGGGCTAGAACTTTCCAGAGAGGATTTAAAAGGAGCGAATCTGGAAAAGGCTAATTTAGAAGGGGCTAACTTAGCGGGAGCTAATCTAGAAAAAGCGAATTTGGTAGGGGTCAACTTAGAAGGGGCTAACCTAGAAAATGCTAACCTGAAAAAAGCTAATCTCAGTGGGGCTAATCTCCGTAGAGCTAACCTGAAAAAAGCTGACCTTTTTTGGAGCAACCTAACAGAAGCTAACTTAGAACAAGGTAATCTGCAAGAAGCAAACTTATCACATCTTTCCGCCAAAACAATTAAGCTCGAAAGAGCTAACCTCAGGGAAGCTAATTTATCAAAAGCCAATCTAGTCGGGATTAATCTTAGTGGAGTTAACCTAGAGAAAGCGAATCTCCAAGAAGCAAATCTGGCTTATCTGAATACAAGTGCTTCATTGCCAATCGATCACTATTTAATAAGTGCCAATCTCAGGGGGGCTAACTTGATGGGAGCGAATCTTGAACAGGCTGACTTGAGGGGAATTGACCTCTCCGATGCCAACCTCTCCGACGCTAGCCTCAAGGGAGCAAAACTAGACTATACCTTGGAGCTTACTGATTGGGGTTCTCCCAACAAAGTTTACCGTGCCAACCTCAAGGGGGCTAACTTAAGCAATACCATCATGCCCGATGGTAGTATCCATCAATAGGGATACTCTTATATCAATTCAGGTTGAATACCTATAATTACAGGGAGGGTGGGGAGATGGGGAGATGGGGAGATGGGGAGATGGGGAGGTTGAATTTTAGCGATCGCTTTTGCTGATCAACTTACGATTTATTTTATCGAAACTTAACATAATCTGGCTCTAAGCTTTACATTTCTTGACGAAATAATATTCACAATTCATTTAATATTTCTTTAAACAACGGGAAAAGCGGTCTGGGGCAGTGGCAAATTGCACAGATGTGATTAGCCTATGCTGGTGCCTATCGCCCAATGCCATGCCCTAAAGACACCAGTAAATCCCCATAATTGTTTAGTTTTATTAAGAAAACCCCGAAAAGACGGTTTTTGTTCACCTTTGGTGTAGCCTATCCCTAAGCTCTCGCAAATTTTCTGTATATATTAGCACATTTTGAAATACCGATAGGCCATGTTAGGGCAATTATTGGTGGTTGCTCTATATCCAGAAACTAGTCAAACGCAAATCGTACATTTAGTGCATTACTAATAAAACTATGAACCAAAACAAACGTCAGGCATACTGGCGTGCCAACATTGCATTAATTCGGAATCTCCTAATTGTTTGGGCATTCGTATCCGTTTTATGCAGCATTCTGCTAGTAACATTACTAAACAATGTCAGTGTAGGGAATATTCCCCTAGGCTTCTGGATGGCACAACAAGGTAGTATTTTTACCTTTGTCGTCCTAATTTTTATCTACGCTATACAGATGGATAAAATTGACCGTAAATACAAAAAGTAATGTTTACTATTGGCAACTAAATTGGTAAATAAATGGCTTTGCTTAACTAAGAGGTTGTCTGAGAAGTCTCATTTGCTACATCCAAGCCCCCGTGGGTCCCCCAATTCTGGGGGACTTTTACAAGCAAATTGACTCTTCCCCCAAAGTTGGGGGGTTAGGGGGGCAAAATTCAGTATAAAAAACTTTTCAGATATCCTCTAAGGTATAATATCAATTATAGTTGTTTATAGTTAGCAATTAGCACTGACAATTCAGGAATTGTCATAGGGTAATTCTATAGTATTTTAAAATAAAAAAATACCGTTTTTTAATTACTAACAATCCCTATATGGGGTTTCTCATAGTAATGATGTACATAGGATTTTTTCCCGATTCCCGATTCCCGATTCCCGATTCCCGATTCCCTGCGCGCAGCGCTATAGCAATTATTTAGACAAAGAAATATCTATGACAGTTGAAGCTTGGACCAGTGTATTGGTCATTATTTCCTTTATTCTCTACCTTTACATTGGTTGGCGCTCTCGGGTGCGCGATAGTAAAGGGTTTTTCGTAGCAGATCAAGGTGTTCCCGCTGTTGCTAATGGTGCTGCTACAGCGGCGGATTGGATGTCTGCTGCTTCCTTTATTTCTATGGCAGGGCTAATCTCTTTCTTAGGATATGATGGCTCAATTTACCTGATGGGCTGGACAGGAGGATATGTCCTACTAGCGCTATTGTTAGCCCCTTACCTGCGGAAGTTTGGAAAATACACAGTACCGGACTTTGTGGGAGACCGCTATTACTCGAATATTGCTCGGTTGGTAGCAGTAGTTGCTGCTATTTTTGTCTCCTTAACTTATGTCGCAGGACAGATGCGAGGGGTAGGTATTGTATTTAGCCGCTTTCTGCAAGTGGATATCGTTCAGGGTGTAGTGATTGGCATGGTAATTGTGGCATTTTTTGCCGTCCTGGGGGGGATGAAAGGAATTACCTGGACTCAAGTAACCCAGTATGGCGTGTTGATTGTGGCTTACCTGATTCCAGCGATTGCGATCGCAACTCTACTGACCGACAACCCCATTCCCCAGCTAGGATTCACCTTCAGTGACATTATCCCCAAACTCAATCAAATTCAGGTAGATCTGGGTTTCCAGGAATACACTAAACCCTTTGCCAACAAGTCCATGGTGGATGTCTTATTTATCACCATCGCCTTGATGGTCGGTACCGCTGGACTTCCCCATGTGATCGTACGCTTTTACACCGTACCCAATGCTAGAGCTGCTCGTTATTCCGCTGGCTGGGCCCTATTATTCATTGCCATACTCTACACCACAGCTCCCGCCGTTGCTGCCTTTGCCCGCTATAACCTGATTGATAGCCTCCATAACCATACCATTGAGGAAGTGCGTCAGCTCGACTGGGCAACGAAATGGGAAAATACTGGTTTATTGGCGTTTGACGATAAAAACGGCAATGGCAAGATTGAGCTCAAACCGGACAAAGACACCAATGAAATAAAGATTGACCGAGATATCATCGTACTCTCCACACCAGAGGTAGCCAAACTTGCTCCCTGGGTGATTGCCCTAGTAGCAGCAGGAGGACTAGCCGCCGCTCTATCCACTGCATCAGGATTACTGCTAGTGATTTCTAGCTCAATCGCCCACGATGTCTACTACCGCATCATTAATCCTAGGGCGTCAGAGTCTCAACGATTGATGGTAGGTCGAATTATGGTAATTGCTGCCATTGCCATTGCCGGTTACTTTGGTATCAATCCCCCTGGATTTGTAGCCCAAGTAGTAGCCTTTGCCTTTGGTTTAGCCGCTGCCAGCTTTTTCCCAGTGATTCTGTTAGGGGTATTTGATAAGCGAACCAACCGAGAAGGGGCAATTGCTGGCATGGTGGTAGGGTTAATTTTTACCACCGTTTACATCATTGGGGTGAAGTTCTATAGTATGACACCCTGGTTTTTCGGTATTTCCCCTGAGGGGATTGGTACCGTAGGGATGGTGCTTAATTTCATCGTGACTGTAGTGGTTTCTCGCCTGACACCCCCACCTCCAGCAGAAATTCAGGAGATGGTGGAAATGTTGCGAACACCCGGTGATGCTCCTCCAGCCCTTGATGATGTGGGTGAAGAAGAGTTGGATTGATCAAGGTTGAAGGTTGAAGGTTGAAGGTTGAAGGTTGAAGGTTGAAGGTTGAAGGTTGAAGGTTGAAGGTTGAAGGTTGAAGGTTGAAGGTTATGGGGTTGAAGGTTATGGGGTTGAAGGTTATGGGGTTGAAGGTTATGGGGTTGAAGGTTATGGGGTTGAAGGTTATGGGGTTGTTCGCCAAAGGCGTCCGGTATAGGGCAGGTTATTGGTCTTCCATAGCTCGATTTTAGGACAACTGTACAAGGAGTACTTACCTAAGGAGATAGGGAGATTTCCCCTCACCGCGATAGTTGAAACTAAACTAGCGCTTACTCAATACCATCTAACCGTCTAACCTACCCTTCACCGAACGCCTTTGGCGAACAACCGTCTAACCTTGGCCTATTGGCCACGCTTCGCGAACAACCGTCTAACCTTAAACCATCTAACCCTCAACCGTACCTGCAACCTTCAACTAATTCAGCTGTTTTCTCTGTAGACTATTTGCAGGCACTCAACATGCAAATGGAAGTCTATGCTACGCCTTAAAATCTCCTTAGCTAACTTACTGCTTATTGTTGCTACTGGCTTGACAATCGTCCTGCTATGGCAACTGAGAGCTTTGCTAGTAGTACTGATGATTGCAGTAGTGCTCGCATCTACTCTAGCACCAATAATTGATAGTGCTGAAAAGTTAAGGATTCCCCGCTGGCTAGCGGTTATTCTGGTTTATTTAGGCTTAATCGCTGGTTTGACAGGGATCGGCTTAGTGATTGGACCAACAGTAGCTCAGCAAATTCAGCGTTTATTTCGGAAACTGCCAACGTATTTGGAGGTTTTAACCTCTTTGTTAGATGCTTTAGCGATTCGCCTAGGGATGACTGAACTAGCTCTGAGTAAAATGTTTGATGCTGGCACCGTTACCTCTTGGGTGATTCGTTCCTCTCAGCAGTTGCTAGTGCAGTCCTATGGATTGACACGGAATCTTATTGCTGGAGTGTTTACCGTAATTCTGGCAACACTGCTGTCTGGTTATATGTTAGCTGGCTCTGAACAATTGATTAAAGGGGGGGTAAGTTTGTTTCCTAAACCCTGGGATGAAAAATTGGCAGCCCAGGTCAAGCCAGTCAGCCAACGGATGGGGGGTTACATCCAGGGGCGAGTGGTGGTTTCAGGAATTTTAGGCATGGCGATTACTGTTGGTTTAAAATTTTTGGGACTATCAGAGTTTGCCTTGGGTTTGGGTGTGATTGCTGGGGTGACCAATTTGATTCCCTTCTTTGGTCCGGTCTTGGGAGCAATTCCAGCATTGATTGTGGCAATTGCTCAAGGGGGATGGACTTTCTTGTGGGTATTGCTGCTATTTGTGATTATTCAGAATCTGGAAACCTACATTCTTGACCCCCTACTGGTGGGGTCTTCTGTGAGAGTTCACCCTTTATATCAGTTGTTGGCAGTGCTAGGTGGTGCAAAGGTTTTGGGGATTCTTGGTGCTTTGATTGTTCCGCCTTGGGTAGCTGGTGCAGCTCTGGTACTAGAAAATTTGTACTTGAAGCCGAAACTGGAGGCGGAACAAAATGCTGCTACTATCTCGGCAGCTTCTGAGCCAGATGCCTCAAATGCTCTTTCTTTCAACGGATAGTATGGTCACTATACATTGAGAGATCAGCAATTAGCAATTAGCTTTCAGCAATTAGCTTTCAGCAATCAGCTTTCAGCAATTAGCTTTGAGCTATCAGCTTTGAGCTATCAGCTTTGAGCTATCAGCTTTGAGCTATCAGCTTTGAGCTATCAGCCATTGGCCTATGGCCACGCTACTTGAGGTGCTTTTGAATAAAATAAGCTGACGGCTGACGGCTGACGGCTGACGGCTGAATGCTTACCACACCGCAGATAGAGCATTGTAAAGGACGCAGCATTTCACAGCGGTCTACTCGTCCAAAACCTTTACGAGTCTTTCCTTTGTGTCCGGGCTGTCCTCCAGGTTTTCTTTTAGCTGAAGTGTTGGATTCAGCAGACGAGTGAAGGTTTCTTTTCGGACTTTTTGAGCAAGTCACTTGATGGCGGTTTGGATGAAGTCTGACTATCGAGGTCTCGGCTGATCACGAGTCGTTCGATTTCGAGGGTGAGCTTCTTGACGCTTAGCCTGCTGTTGCTGATGCTGCTTCCAAAGTTCCAATATAATCTCTACCAGTTCTTCTTATGATAACTGGTCGTATTGAGCCATTTTATGGGAAAGTCCGAAGCTACACATTCTTTTAGTAATTTTGCGACCCCACCCCAAGCTTTGTCAATCCCCTACCTGAATCCTTACTTTGGTTCAACAAATCCATAAACATCCTCTCCACTCATAACTATGGTGTACTACTGCTGTAGGTCTTTCTCCTATAGGAACCCAGATTTTTCTGATAATTGGCTTTAATCCGACTCTGTGTTCATCAAAAAACCAGACCTCTATCTGAGCATCGGAAAATTGTGCTCGTAATTGTTGGACTGTTATCGGTATCTTTTTTTCAGTTCACCATTACTCAGATGGTCAGCTAAATAAGCTTTTTTGGGCATTTGACATTCTGATTTTGTATTGAGTATATTATCCGGATTTGGTATTAATCAGGGTTTAAAGGATTCTTACAGCAGCTCAAGTGGTCTTACCGTACGTTTTCGTACCGAAACTACCGATCGCCCATTACTTATTACTTGATTAATAATCCTCCCCAAGCAAGTAATAGAGAAAAAAAGATCGCAGCGATCGCCTGTCTACTTAACAGCAATAAGGCAAATCGAAGAGACTGTTCTCGCGTAATAGTTAACAGAGTAACTAAACAAGGTAGCAATACTCCTGCTAGATACACCCCAGTCAAAACCTGCAATGGAGTTAACATAGCCAAGGTTTCTGGTTCGGCAAATAATAGCAGTCCATCTTTGCGAATAGAAGCTAAAACAATAGGCAATGAGGCTTCAGGGGGTAAATTAAACCATCCCATCAAAGGGTTAATAATATTGGCTAAAAATGCGATTGTTCCTAACCAATTCAACACAGAAGCAATAACGGTAATAACTAAAAAGATGGGAATTGCATTGAACAAAAATTGATTAATAGTTGACTTAGCTTCGCGCCAAATTACTGACGAATGAGGAAATTCTAAAAATGCTCTTCCTTCGATTACTAGGGGATTCTGATTCGATTTAGCTGTAGGGGAAGAAATGATATAGGTATATATCAAGGTGGTTGCGGTTAGATACAGCAGGTAAGGAATTATCAAGTAAGGTAACTTAGCAGCACTAAAGACCCCTAAAGTTGCGCCAAACTGATAAGAACAAGCCGAACCAAAAGCGATCGCGGAAATACAAGTTCCCCTAGAACAACTAGAACAGGCACGGGTGCTAATCACCGCAGGAACATTACACCCCATACCCATAATTACTCGTACTAAATCCCGTCCCGATAACCCAAACTGACGGAGTAAAGGATCGAGAGCAATGGTAATTCGTTCTATTAACCCACTAGCTTTATATGCGCCCAAGAATAGGGCATAGAGAATTACTGTGGGCATCGCCCAAATAAACAGCAACGGACTCATAGTTATCAGTCCATACTGACCTATCAGTATTTCTCTTAACCAGATTGGGAGTTGGGATAAAGGTTTAATAACAGGAGCGATCGCACTTTGTACTATAGGATCTGCTAAAGTCGCAAAGGAGTTAGCACCCCAGACAGCAATAATCGCAGGAATAAGTAATAGGGCGATCGCCAATAACCAGCCTAGTCGAGGATGTTCTAAAAGCGTTGGTTGGGGTTGAATATACCAGCCAGCCCTTGTAGGAATCCATTGCGCGGGAAAAGGATGAGGTTCTTGCAGAGAAGCCAAAATATAGTCTTTTTGTTCTATTGTCAGGTGGCGAGCATCTACAGTGACAATGCTCAAGTTAGAAGTTTCTCTCCATTCCCGAACCACTTGTTGAGTATGAACCGTCGATAATACCTTATCCCAGAAAGTAATCACCACAATGCCCCGTTTATCTGCTACTAAAGGCAGTATATCGGCTAAATCTCGATCTACGTCGGTCGCCTTGACTATCAGTAGCACGGTGTCATTTTCTTCTAGCTTTCTTAAAGCTTTCTTAGTAGTTACGCTGTCGGAACGATAGAGAATTCCTGGAGTATCGATAAAGGTATAGGCTTCAGATTGATAAGTGTCACAAGTCACTGTAGAACCCCGAAAATTGGCACTATAGGGAGTCTGTCCTGTAAGAGCCGCAATTAGTTGGGACTTGCCCGTACTCTCTTTACCAATAACCACGATACAATCGCGCTCTAATTTTGACGGCGTAAAAATATTCACTTTACTTTTCAACAAACACAATCGTTATTACAGCAAGAAAGGTCATCTAGAAACAAACCTTCTCGGCGATAGGCTTCCAAGGTCGTTGTATCGATTCCCAGACGTTGAGCGATCGCATTACCGACTACAGCAAATCGCTGCCGAAATTTATAAATGAAACAAAAAATTAGATTGCCGTGACGCACCGAAGGACCGACGACAAATAATCCTGGAGTTAGGGTAGACTCATCTTCTTCAGTCAGGGCTGCATAGCCATTTGACCAGTCAAATAGAGGTGCGATTTGTTTTAAACTGCTGTTAAATCCCGTACAGAGAATTGGCGGTGTGGAACTAAACCACTGTTCGTACTCGCTCTCCACCACATATCCTTTTTTTACTGCTTTGACTGCTTCAATGTTCTGTTCTCCAATTAGTTCGACCCGACCCATAGAATAAGCTCTTTCTAAACGTTTTAGACTATAAGGAGACAGAGAAACACTAGGATCTGAGTCTAAGTTTGACCAGCTACTCTGGCGATCGATTAACTTTACTTTTTTCCCTAATGCTGCCAAATTTGACGCTGCATCTACACCGCTTTCATAGCCTCCCACAACTACAAATTCTTTCCCCTTAAGCTCTGTCCAAGAACGTATTTGGGAATTATGAATGCAGAATTCTGCTCCTGGAAACGGATTAAGATTGGGATATTGAAACTCTCCTGCTGCCCAAATCACAAACTGCGATCTCAGCGAAGCTGAGGCACTGCGTGAACGCAACTCGCCTTTAGAAGTTTTCAAGACAAAGCCTTTGCCTTGAGGTAAAGCTGCAATAGTTTTCACATTTGTCTCGGTTTTTATAGGTAGTTGAAAATGCTCTGCTACAGTCTCCAAATATAGGGCATATTCTTTCCCCGAAAGATGTTCCTTTCTGAAACTGAGGGCAGGAGAAGTATTTAAAACTACTGCGTTGAGATCCAGCAATCCAAAACCATGACTGGGAAACGACGGCGTAATGAATCGCATTTCTTCAGGCCAACGCCTAAAAGAAGCCCCTACTTGATGTCGTTCTAAAATGACAAAGTTTTCAATTCCTAAATCTTTTAAGACTACTCCACAGCCAATTCCAGCAGCCCCAGCCCCCACAATTACAACTTCAAAACGATCGTTAGTTTTGTTCACCAGCAGACAATCTCGAATAGATACTTTATGACAATTATAATCATTCTATAAAAAAAAGCTAGCTTTCTAACAAACAATATTGGTGAGGCAGTGGTAAACCATGATTGACATCCTCCCACCGCTAAACTCCTTACGTCGCTATAGGGCGTTGCGAGAGCAAATGGATAAAAAACAACCCTGGACGTATAATTAGAATAATCAAACTAAATACTCCAGAACTGAACTAAGCGTATAAGTGGACTTATATCAAATCCGTTTGTCAAAACCCTTTTATAAAAATCGACCAAATCTTTGTATGCCACGAATCTATGGCTATGCAGATAAGGGGGGTTTGGGAACAGGATTTGGTATGAGACGGGTATTGCTATATGCGTTCGCGTAGCGGATCGTACCGAGCATCGCCTTTTCTATTCTGCTGCCAACGGCACCTTTTACACCTCTCCTGGGTCAATCCCCAGCTGTCGCAGACGTTCTGCTAATCTCGCTGCCTGCTGTTGAGCCAATTCCTTTTCCTGGCGTTCGAGTTGAGCTTCTTGTTCAGCCTCCTGCAATTGCTGCTGAGTCTGCTGCAACTGGTGCTGAGTCTGCTGCAACTGGTGCTGAGTCTGTTGAGCCTGTTCAGAGCCTGTGGGAATCCAGTTCCCTAATTCATCATACCAGCGTAACCATCCTCCATTCACCTCTTGGTATGACCCAGACCATACTCCTAGGCCAAGTCCTAATTCTGGCAGCCAGAATTTTTCGGTGTCCAACCTTACCTGCTCATAGTTTAACCCTTTCAACTCAAAAATTCTTAATTCATTGGTATATCGGCTAAACACCACATAATAAGGAATACGAAGAATACGTTCATAAACCTCCCACTTAGTCGGCGGTTGATCGATATCCCGTAGGGTTTGCCCTAAATCTTCTGATTCCGTCGTTGGAGAGAGCAACTCCACTACGATAAATGGACTGACCCCTTCCTGCCACATCACATAACTCAATCGTAAGTCTCGCTGTTCATAAAACCGAGACACCCCAACTACCCCAAACCAATCCGGTCGTTTGTACCATTGAGGGTGGCGCACATCATAGTACAGATTCAAGTCAGTCCCCACAAAGATCTGATCCCTTGGGTAACTCGGTGGACAGAAGGTCTCCCGTAATAGCTGAGGTTGAAAATCATGAAACTCGTCTGGCAAGCCTGGTTCCTCTGGATCTTCACTAGGGAGATCATACATTGTCGGCAGGGTTTCCTTGGCCGGACGAGGGGGGTCAGTTTGATACATAACAGACAATGAGATCAACTAGTTTTAGGGTAGCAAGACGTTTCACTACTGATGAACTTATTAAAATTGCCAGAGTTTCAGATACTTTGAGCAGTCAGTAATGGTGTTACGCCGATGCTGTCCTTGTGATCAGCTATTAGTTGCGCCAACAGAAGCTGACCGCTCAAGGTAAGATGTGCTCCCACTTACGCGCTACCTAATTCTTAACTGGCACCTACACCCACCGCCGTTTTGTCGGATGTGGTTTGAGCAGAAGTTTCGTCAGCCATACTCACCCCATTGCCCTTCTGCCGCCACAGTGATGTACAGATAATCTTCGAGCGATCGCAACGATCGACATATTTAGCTGCAATCTCGATTACCTCTTGCATCAGACCCTTAACCAAGGTGGTTGGTTTGAGACCCATTTCTAAGAAGCATTTATTCTCCACAGCCAGTTCATTTTCTGCTGATTCGTTTCTTGGGTTCTCTAGATAGGCTATTTCCGCCCCAGTGATATCAGACACAATCTGTGCCAAATCCCGCACCCGATGGGTTTCGGTCATCTGATTCAAGATTTTCACCCTGTCCCCAGAAGCCGGAGGATTTGCGATCGCTAACTCTATACACCGCACTGTATCTTGAATATGGATAAATGCCCTGGTTTGACCCCCTGTTCCATGTACTGTCAACGGATGACCAATCGCTGACTGCATCAGGAACCGATTGAGAACCGTACCATAGTCTCCATCATAATCAAAGCGATTAATTAACCGTTCATCCAGCTTTGTCTGCTTGGTCTGAGTTCCCCAAACAATCCCCTGATGCAGGTCAGTGATCCGCACCCGATCATTCTTGTTGTAGTAATAGAAAAACAGCTGATCCTGAGTTTTGGTCATGTGATAGATACTGCCCGGATTGGCTGGGTACAAGATTTGCTGCTGTACCATTTTCCCCTCATCCGTAGTCACCTGGATATCTAAATACCCTTCCGGAATCTTCATTCCAGCAGTACCATAACCATAGACTCCCATGGTTCCTAAATGAACCACGTGTATATCCAAACCCGATTCCACAATCGCAGCTAGCAGATTATTGGTCGCATTCAAGTTATTATCTACCGTGTAGCGCTTATGGCTAGATGACTTCATCGAGTAAGGTGCAGCCCGCTGTTCGGCAAAATGAATCACCACATCCGGTTGATAGGTCAGGAATAGATTGAGTAAGCGATCATAGTCTTTCGCTACATTGAAGTTATAGAACTGGATTTGTTTGCCAGAAACCTCACGCCATGTCTTCAGACGAGTGGACATCGGCTGGTAAGGTGTTAAGGAACTCACTTCCAACTCATTATCAATGTTGCGTCGTGACAAGTTATCAACAATTACAATGTCATGACCACTATCAGATAGATGGAGAGCTGTGGGCCAACCACAAAATCCGTCACCGCCTAAAACTACAACTTTTTTCATCATCAACTCCTAGTTGTTTGTTTAAATGGTCTTTTTTGGTTGAATTGTCAGCGAGCTGCGACTATAGTATCCCGCTTTGGGAATTAACCGAGAACCAATCGAGAACCGATATATTTCCATCACCGGACTTCGTCGAGCTACGCTAACATCACCTGATCACCCCACTGTTACGATTACAGCAATCAGTTTTTTAGATGAAATCTAGTTCAGGGTATCGATCCATGATCTCCGATACCTCTTCCCTTTCAGAAGTCTTCTGATTCAGGATTTCCTTGAAGAAACGAACATAAGTGCTATAGACTTGGGTCGATCCGTCCTCATGATCAACAATGAAGAAAGGGGCTGCTTCTACCCCGTGCTTTACAGCTAAATTTAGTCCTTCGCTAGATGGCTGACGCTCATCAGCAACCACAATCTGGTCTATTCGACCCATCAGTCCTTTTTTTTCAAGTTTTTCTACCACATTGACGCACTTGCGACAGAAATTACCGTCCTTGTTGATTTTTTTAACTAACGTGATTTTCATTCTGTATTATTTAATACTGAGTTATTTTTCAAAAGCGTAATAAAGAAATTATCACAACCCACTCCCCACTTCTACCTAAAAATTAGGATTTCAACCGCAACAAGCTTGATTGTGCCGCAACGCTTAAGTACCTGAACTGAATTTTTTTACCTAGTCTGTTTATTTCAGTGAGGGTTGCTCAAACCCTTACTGTTTGGTGTTCCTTCTTCGTCATTACCTGTTCTGTAGTGTTGTGTAAGCCACACTCTTTTTCTTTCTGCCCTTCCCACCACCAGCGACCTTCCCGTTCATGCTGATTGGGGAGAGTTGGGCGAGTACAGGGTTCGCAGCCAATGCTAACGAAACCTTTAGCGTGCAATTGATTGTAAGGCACATCATTAGTGCGGATGTATTTCCACACCTGTTCAGAACTCCAGTTAGCTAGGGGGTTAAATTTAATCAGGGTTCGTTCTTGGGTCGAGAACGCCTTGTCTACCTGGACAACAGGGATATTAGCGCGAGTACTAGGACTCTGATCCTTTCGCTGACCCGTAATCCAAGCATCTAGCTTAGCCAGTTGGCGACGCAAGGGAGCCACTTTGCGAATACCACAGCACTCTTTGTGACCATCCTGGTAGAAACTGAACAACCCCTTTTGTTTAACCAGTGCTTCCACTGCATCCGTTTCCGGGAAAATCACCTCCAGTGGAATTCCATAGTGCTGTCTTACCTTCTCAAGTAGTTGGTAAGTCTCGGAGTGCAAGCGACCCGTGTCGAGGGAGAACACGTTCACATCTGGCTTAATCTTGGATGCCATATCCACAAGAACTACATCCTCCGCACCACTGAAAGAGATCGCGATGTTGTCAAATTTGTCAAGAGCCAGTTTCAGGATTTCCTGAGGACTCTTGTGGGCGTATTCGGATTCCAAATAAACAACATCCAGTTCAAACATGAACATCTCCTTACTATATGACAAAAGTGGTTGGACTTGCTGATTATACGACGTATCGATACCTTTATCCATCCTCAGCCTTCAGTTTTAAGCTCGTGTAATCGACCATAGTTCAGAAATTGTATATAGCACTTCAACGGCTGAAGTACATCTGAGTTAAGAGACTTATAGCGCTTTGTAACCCGCGCTAATTAGAAACCTCTATAAATGTTTGCTGCCAATAGGAAGAGTTTCAGTAAATCTTAAAGGGTAATAAATATCTTCCTTTACCCCTTGCCCTTTGATGTTCCCCCTTCCCCCTTCTCCTTTTCCAATCCCAAGCATTTGTAGCACCATTAAATAGAATTGATAGTATTTTCCTTTTGTATCCCACTCTTTTGCTGCCCTTGGTCAACGGTAAAAAAAAACCCATCGATATGTAGGATGGGGATTTCTTGACAGATTTTCCATTAAGGATTTGCCATGGCGCATGCTATAGAACTTGTGCCCTCAGCCAGGCTACCGGTAAGGATAACATCTTACGGAGTTTGGGTACATAGGCTCTTTGGCTAAATACATCGTAATGGTTGTGTTCAATCACATTAAGAATTTTCTGATAGAGCATCAACGCAGACCAAACCGGCCAACGGGCATCACGGCTTAGGGCTCTAATACCTCTTTCTGCTTTGGTATAGTAATCCCTTGCCCGTTGAATTTGGAAACGCATCAGTTCCTGCCAACGGTCATCAACCACACCTTTGAACAAATCATCCTCAGTGTAATTAAACCGTTGCAAATCTTCTAAGGGTATGTAAATACGACCTCGTCTAGCATCCTCTCCAATATCTCGGAGGATGTTAGTTAGCTGATTGGCAATACCTAATGCGATCGCTTCTCCCACCGGATTATAGGAGTTTGTTTGCTGATCCCAGGGTGCTTTACTAGTGGAGTTGTCAACCCCCAGCACAGCACTAGACATTAACCCCACCGTACCCGCCACCCGATAACAGTAAAGATTAAGTTCATCAAAGGTTTCATAGCGACTACGGTAGAGATCCATCTGCTGACCTGCAATCATATCCCGAAAGGGTTGAATATCTATTGGAAACCGTTCTAGGGTATCGACCAAAGCCACATCATAGTCATCGATGGGATGTCCGGCAAATATAGATTCCAGATGTTCTTCCCACTGATCTAGGGTTTCAGGGGTGGTTAAAGCCGCCTGGGGACCATCAACTAGTTCATCAGTTCGTCTGCACCAGACGTATATTGCCCAGATGGCTCGACGTTTGGCTTCTGGCATTAGTAGGGTGCCAAGATAAAACGTCTTAGAGTACTTCGCCGTAATCTGGCGGCATAATTCGTAGGATTTTGACCGGGAGGCCAGGTTTCTCATGGGCTGAGATTTGGGCAGTTGGAGCATTCTTAGCAACGTTGGAGATTGGAAGCTTTCAACTTTCATCCTTCAGCCCTCAGTACTCGCCCTTGGCATGGGTGAAGAGACTAACGGGATGTCAATCTCTGCTTTCTGATTGCCGGCTAGTGGTTGAGCGCTGGTTTGTGAAAGCCTAGTGCTGTTGTTATTTATTGCCTGCGATGTCAGCTTACCAGAAAGTACGGCTCCTTCCATACTTGCTAGGTATCGTTGCATAGTGTAATCCCCGCTTAGGAAGAAGTTGGCAATGGGTGTTTCTTGGGAGGGACGGTGCTGCTGCCGTCCTGGAGTTGCCTTATATACCGAACGGGGAGTCTTAACCACGTGGTATTTTAGCAGTTGAGCTGAGTTATCAGTACCAAAATGCTTGGGGAACAGTTTCTCCAGTTCTGCTAGGGTGGCATTCACAATTTCGAGATCGGATTTGCCAATCCAATATGACGCAGGTGCTAAGACCAATTCCAACATTGAGCGGTCAGGATTAGCGTACTCTTTGCAGGTATTGCTCATGTCAGCATAGACACTAAGCAGGGGTGATCGGGAAAATAACAGATGGTCAATATCCGTCAGTTTGCGGTCAAACCACATCTGCAGGTTAATTACCGGTACCCCCTCTAGCCCATCCAGCTGTTGGAAAAATTTCATTTGACCCCAAGGTTTGGGGATCATCAGCTTTAAAGGGTCTACCGGCATAGCTGATACATAAGCATCCGCTGTCAGAACTTGATCGGGTGCTCCATTCAATCCCCGGATCAAGAACCCACTGACAGTGTTGTCTGAATTGAGTAAAAATTCTTTAACTGGGGCATTCAAGCGTACTTCTCCACCCCGCTGTGTGATATAATCAACTAGTGGTTGACAGAGTCGCTCCGTGGGAGAACCATCCAAGAATGCCATCTTGGAACCGTTTTTTTCCTGTAGGAAGCGGTTAAGAGCAGTTAGGATTACAGTGGACGAAATTTCATCAGGCCCAATAAAGTTTAGTGCCTTAGACATGGCGATGAAGACTTCCTTCTCTACTCGCGGTGGTACGTTCTGTTTTTTCAACCATTCCGAGAAGGAGTATTTGTCCATTGCTTCCACATACTTTTGCCCTTGAAGCATGGCCGGAATCAACCCTATCCCAAAGCTAATCTTCTCGGGCCAGGTCAGCATGTCGTTATTGCGCAGAATTGCCACAATCCCATTGAGGGGAGCTGGTATATCTGGGAAGTCAAACCGGGAGTAAGTTCCAGGTTGATTTGGCTGATTAAAAATCATGGTGTGCTCTTTCCACTGCAGCCGGTCTTCAATACCCAGTTCTTTAATTAGCTGCAGCATATTGGGATAGGCACCAAAAAATATATGGAGACCAGTTTCATACCAGTCTCCATCTTGATCTTTCCAGGCTGCCACTTTACCGCCTAAAACATTTCGGCGTTCTAGGACAATTGGGGTGTGACCAGCGTCTGTTAGATATTTAGCACAGGAAAGCCCTGCTAGTCCGGCTCCAGCGATCGCAACTCGCATGTGATAGTAATACTGTAAATTTTTCGCTTAGGGGTGTTCTTTTAATTATACTTTGCATTTCGTTACATTTTACATCTGACCCCCAGGTTTTTCCGGGGGGTGGTAAGAGCGGGAAGAGGGGGAAGAATGAAATTCTCTGGTCTGATCGAATCTTCCTGACCTCCTGTGACACTCTTTCTGCAACCATGGCATGCTCCCCCCTGTTAACTCAGGTTCGATTGAAACCCTAGCGCTAGCTTAAATCACACGGAATATAAATGGGTAGCGGTAGGATACATTGGGATCCCCAAGAATCTTGAGAATTGCCATAATCGGCAGTACCAAACTTAAAATAAATAACAGAGGCAGGAAAAGCCAACCAATCAGGATAATAGTCAAAGCCCCAAAAATTACCTCATATAGCCAGACATTGAAGTGAAAATTAAGGGACTCTTTGGCATTATCTTTGACTACTTGGTCATCGGATATTAACAAGATAGCCAGGGGAATTAACACGGATATAAATGAGACACTAATGAAAATTGCTCCGTGACATAATGCTGATAACAGCTTGCGCTTGTCGGGGTCATAGTTGATGTTATTTTTTTGGTCATACACCATAGCTTAGCTCCTTAATTTAGATAATAGATTTAATTTTTACTTACCAGTATTTTAGCGTTTATAACGCTATACGATAGGTCGTAAAGTCCGTCCCAAATTAGGGATGAAATCACGACATTGATGAGTTAGTAATTACTAGACTTATGGCAGAAGTAGGGAAAAGGAAATGGAAAAACAGGAATAGGGAAATTGGCTTGCTGGTTAGGTCTTTAAGAAAGACGTGAGTGTGTGGTGACCGGGTGGGTCGTGGGGCGCATAGAGAAATATACCTATTGGTCGTTAACAATTATCATTTATTCATTGTTTTCCGGTTTATATCCTGAGGTGAAGTCCCAGGTTTGACCATGAAGTAAAAAATATATCCCTCTCAGGTAGGAAGTAGGGAATAGGGAAACAAACCTGTGTAGATCCTTACTATCAGAAACACTATAATATATAGAGAGTTATGTAAGAATTAAGCGAAAGTCCCCTATCTAGTCTTTTTGGATGTCCACTGAACTTGAAGCAGAATTGCTCAACGCTGTTGAACACCGCCGTAACTTTGCGATTATTTCCCACCCGGACGCGGGTAAAACTACATTGACAGAAAAATTATTACTCTATGGTGGAGCAATTCACGAAGCCGGAGCAGTGAAGGCACGGCGAGCTCAGCGCAAGGCAACCTCGGACTGGATGGAAATGGAGCAACAACGGGGAATTTCGATTACCTCGACGGTGTTGCAGTTTGCCTATGAGGACTGTCAGATTAATTTACTGGACACACCCGGACACCAAGATTTCAGTGAAGATACCTATCGCACTCTGGCAGCAGCTGATAATGCGGTGATGCTGATTGATGCAGCAAAGGGTCTAGAGCCCCAAACCAGGAAATTGTTTGAAGTGTGCAAAATGCGATCGCTTCCTATATTTACCTTTGTCAACAAGCTTGACCGTCCCGCACGAGAACCCCTAGAACTACTCGATGAGATTGAGCAGGAGCTGGGGTTACAAACCTATGGGGTCAACTGGCCGATTGGCATGGGCGATCGCTTTAAAGGAGTGTTTGACCGCCGAAGACAACAAATCCACTTGTTTGAACGCACCGCTCACGGCTCCCGGGAGGCGAAGGATACGGTAGTTAATTTGGGGGACCCCCAGATTGAACAGCTGCTAGAACAAGACTTATATTATCAACTCAAGGAAGAGTTAGAAATTCTCGATGGTGTTGGTCCAGACCTGGATTTAGAGCTGATTCATTCCGGTCAAATGACCCCTGTGTTCTTTGGCAGTGCCATGACTAATTTTGGGGTGCAGCTGTTTCTGGATGCTTTTTTGGACTATGCCCTGAAACCAGAATCTCGTAAATCTACAGTAGGCGAGATTCCTCCCACTTATCCAGACTTTAGTGGCTTTGTGTTTAAGCTGCAAGCGAATATGGATCCCAAGCACCGGGATAGGGTGGCCTTTGTGCGGGTGTGTACGGGTAAGTTTGAAAAGGATATGACTGTCAGCCATGCTCGTACTGGTAAAACCGTTCGTTTGTCAAGACCCCAAAAGCTGTTTGCTCAAGACCGAGAATCCATTGATGTTGCCTATGCAGGGGATGTGATTGGTTTGAATAATCCAGGGGTGTTTGCGATTGGGGATACGATTTACAACGGTAAGAAGTTGGAGTATGAAGGTATTCCTTGTTTTTCCCCAGAGTTGTTTGCTTATTTGAAGAATCCTAACCCCTCTAAGTTTAAGCAGTTCCAGAAAGGAGTCAAGGAGTTGCGGGAAGAAGGGGCTGTGCAAATTATGTACTCCGTTGATGAGTCGAAGCGGGATCCAATTCTGGCAGCAGTGGGACAGTTGCAATTTGAAGTAGTGCAGTTTCGCCTCAGAAATGAGTATGGCGTAGAGACTAGGTTGGATATGTTGCCCTATAGTGTGGCTCGTTGGGTAGCCGGTGGCTGGGGAGCCTTGGAAAAGGCTGGGCGTTTGTTTAATACCGTGACAGTCAAAGATAATTGGGGACGTCCAGTGCTATTGTTTAAGAATCAGTGGAATTTGCAGCAAGTCGCAGAAGATCATCCAGAGTTGGATTTGAATTCTAGCGCTCCTGTGGTGTCTGGTTCTGAACCCAAGTCTACATAGCATTTATGTGACGGGGTGATAAGCAGCCTTGTTAGCCTTACTGGGTGTGGGGTGTAGGGTATGGTTTCTAGCCAACGAATCCCACTACCCCTCTAGAAACTAGAGGATCCTAGGCACGAACGAGCTGCACACCGTTAATCCTTAATAAGACCTTCGACGCCTAGAACTACGGGGACGTTGTCTCGAATAAGAGCGCTCTTCATCCCTCAATTTACGACTAACTTGGACAAAGACATCTCGTTGCACGTAAGGATAGTCATTTACCCAAATGTCTAAGCTAGGAATATAAATATCACTGGTCTGGGCAATCTTCCCTAAGTCAGGCTGATTGGACATGACCAACATCTGAGCAATTTGTCCAGGTGAAATATTTTTGTGGAGGCGTTCTAGGGGAACTTGCAGCTGACTTATAAATCCAGTTTCATCTTCGACTTCTAGATTTAACCGTCTCTCCCGGTGTTCCACAATTACCAACTCACCCCGCTGATTGACTTGTTCTTCTGTACCAATCAACTCCTCCGTCACAAATACATCCTCGATTCGACCCTGCCAGAAGCCACTATAGCCATATCGGCGCATCTTTAGGTTTCGCATACTTGCCCAATATACGGGACCCCACAACCAGTAAAGCCCTCCAGTGATCTCGAATAATACCCGGAAGGGAGCAAAACCTGAACCAAGCATCAAAGCTAAAATTAAAATCACCACAACTGCGATTAAAGAAATTAACAGTCGCCTTAAAAAATCTCGAAACTTGCCCCAGTAGTAGCGATACTGGAGCCCCGTGGCTAGGACGGGAACGATTTGTTCAAACTTCTGGCGAGTGATCGGAATTAGCATGGGTTTTGTACTTAGTTCTTAGTCCTTAGTCTTTAGTTAATTAATCTGTCTTTAGTGTTTAGTTTTTAGATTTATTGTGATTGATCTCAATTTTGACAAATCACGAATGACTAATGACTAATGACCAATAACTCGTCACAAGATTTTCTCTAACCCATATAGTAGACCTTTGAGCTGGGTAACTTTGCGAATCGCGAGCAGTACTCCTGGCATATAGCAGGAACGGTCGCTGGTGTCGTGACGTAGGGTGTAAATTTGACCAGGGGCACCGAAGATGACTTCTTGGTGAGCAATTAAGCCAGGTAAACGCACGCTATGAATCCGAATATTGTCTTCTGCAATACTTCCCCTGGCACCTTTTAGTTTTTCGGTTTCTTCCACCATTGCCGGATTATAGGTTTTACCTGCTCCAGCCATTCGTTGGGCGGTTTGAATGGCAGTACCGCTGGGAGCGTCGGCTTTTTGGTTGTGGTGGAGTTCTATGATTTCTAAGTGGTCAAAGTATTGGGAGGCTTGCACAGCTGCTTGTTGCAGTAATGCCATACCAATGGAGAAGTTGGGGATAATTAGGCAGCCAGTGCTGGCTTTTTCAGCAAATTCTGAGAGGTCTTTGATTTGGTCGGGACTAAGACCAGTGGTGCCAACTACGGGGCGGACACCGTATGCGATCGCAGTTCGGATGTTCTCGTATATGCTATCAGGGTGGGTAAAGTCTACCATCACCCCTTGGGTTTTTTCTTGGGTAGCAAGAACTAGATTGGCTTGCAGGTCATTGAGAATGGGAATTTCAACTGGTTCGCACCCCGCAACTTCTCCGGCGTCTTGACCTAGATACTTAGGATTGGTATCGATGGCACCGATTAGGGTTATGTCTTGGGCTTGAGAAACAGCCTTAATCACCTCTCGACCCATTTTTCCGGCGGCACCGTTTACTACTACTGGAATGGGATTTGAATTGGACATGGTTTCAGGATAGTTTGGGGCTCTGCCAAGGTAATTCTAGTGTATATTGGGAGTTTTGGTGGGAGTGGGCTTAGGGGATGGAACCGTGAAGACCCGAGCGGACACCACGGATAGCACTAAGGGTAGATGGGTTCAAATCTTGCTTGTAGTTATAAGCCCCCGTTATTAGCCCCCAAATTCATCCCAAATTCAAGTTTACTATGCTCTTTATCGGTGAGGCTAATCCTGAAAGAAGCGATTAGTGCTGTAGTGGTAGGGTAGGGCGTGGGTCAGCATCTGGCTGAAATGAATTGTCACGGCTATACTAGCAAAGTCAGTATATGTTTGTAACTAGCTTAATTTGGTATATGAGTAGTGCTGTTAAAGTCGTTCAACCCACAGGCATTCTAGATGGTACACAAGCTGCCAGTTTTCGTCAAGAGGTTGCTGAGCTGGTGGAATCTAACGCAGATATTATTTTGATTGATTTTAAAGATGTTACTTTTATGGATAGTTCTGGTTTGGGAGCGTTGGTACTTGCTCTGAAAACTATTCGTGCTGCTGGGAGCAAGATGTATATCTGCTCAGTTAATGAGCAAATCAAAATGTTATTTGAACTGACCAGCATGGACAGAGTTTTTGAAATCTTTTCTACACGAGAAGATTTTGAAAGCGAGGTGCTTTCTACAAGATAATTCCAGGGAAGTCTATAGGGCGATCGCCCTTGGGCGTAGCCCTTTTCAAATCCTAGGTTTTGTTTCAGTAAAGGTAGGAAGATGGTTTAGGAAAATTCCCTAACCCTTAATTAACCTGAGTTCGACATAACCAACTATCCTCCGATTTAGGATTGAGGAGTCAGGATTATCCAGTCAAAAGTCAGGATTCATAATAATTATTTGTCCAGTAATTTTGAACATAAATTGGCAAAAAAAGCCACCAATCGTTCTTTATCGGCCCACTAACCTGGCTGAATGCTTCTGATGATTGACTGCCATTGATTATCCTGTCTCCTCATTAAAATATGCCAATTTATTTCAGGTAAATGAGGTTGATTATTCCAGGGAAAGTGTTCATAAAAAATTGATTTCCAGTAACGATAAATCATCATCAAAATAGTGTTTAGGGTTCACGGCTTCCAGAGATTTCAAAATCAAATCTAGGTGACAAGCACCATTGTGATTTTGCTTACACTCTGCCAGTAACCTAATGAAGGGCTCAAGTCCCCAAACGTTCCCATTGGATTGGTTAATCTCGTAAATCCCATCGCTGAATATATATAGGGTGCTCGATTCAGTAATTTCACAGCACTGATCAATGTAATCGGCATCTGGGAACATACCAACGGGTAAGCCAGGGGTTTTTAGACGTTGTACTTCCATCAAGGAACCATGGGTCTGAGCAATTAATATTGCGGGTGGATGTCCTGCACTAGCATAGACCAGTTGACGCTTGACCTGGTTATATACCCCATACCAGACCGTGAAGTATTTATCATTTCGCTCAGTGATCTGGAAGGTTTGGTTCAACCCTCGTAGAACATCACTCGGTTGATAGTAGTTAATCGACTTTAGAGCCCGCGACCTGAGTAAATTTAGCACTGAAAGTGTGGGCAAGGCAGCTCGTAAGCCATGTCCAGCAGCATCCAGCAGATAAATTGCCAAATGCTCTGAGTCTAGCCAATAATAGTCAAAGCCATCACCTCCCAGTTTTCGGGAGGGAATAAATCGGGTGTCGATGGTCACCGATGGTTTGATCATCCGGTCTGGAAGAATCGAACTAACATACTCTGCTGCCTCGGCTAATTCTCCCTCCAACAACTGCTTTTGGTGCTGCAAATCATGACTTAGTTGATGTAACCTCAAGCCAGCTCTGACTCGTGCGTTCAACTCTGCTATTTCGATCGGCTTACACAGAAAGTCATCTGCTCCAGCATCTAACCCCTCTACCCGGTCTTCAATGGAATTTCGAGATGTCACCAGAATAAATATGGTGGTTGAGAGTCCCGGTGTTGCCTTGAGTTGACGACAGACATCCAATCCATTCATACCGGGCATAATCCAATCGCAAATGACTAGGGCTGGACGTAACTTTTGTACCTGCACCAAACCTTCTTCGCCGTTGCTAGCTACAGCTACCTCATAACCCTGCTTGTAAAGGGTTCGTTTCAGTAACATCTGAATGGCTGGATCATCATCAATAATCAGAATTTGGTTCATGGCACTGAGGTTGTACAAATTACTCTAGGATTTATCAATACACTGACTTACAATCAGGACAGCAAGTAGATTCTGACCGGCTGAATTTCACGAAACCTTGATCAGACCCCAAGGTAAGTTAGACTGAGTTACTTTTATTGATGGCATTCCCTATTGGCATACCGGATTTATTTGTTCCTAACTTCCTTCTCTTGCACCGCTTCCGGTTTCTTCCCCCTTTTCGCGCATCTCAATCAATCTTTCCGATTTTGGGCAACAGCTTCTAGGGGGCAAGACCCCCTAGAGGGCGAGACCCCCTGGCTTGATAGAAAACGGGAAAAGAAACCCCATTTGCCCCAATGGTTTTCCCAGTGCTTCTGGCAAAGCTTCTGGAAAAAATTTTCTTTGAAGGCATTGAGTATTAGTCCATGGTAGAGGGAGATATAAATCTAGGTTAAACTGGATTCCTTGATCTTAGAGTACCCTTTGGAGAGAATCAGGCTTCAATGTGGTTGATGTATGTGGTTGATGTATGTGGTTGATGTAAAAGATTTTGAGGAATTGAAAAAATTGAAAACATCTATCCAAAAATTTCCTAGCGACCTTAAGGCGTTAGAAAAGGCTTTGGGATGGTTTGACCAGTTCAAACCATCGTCTGTTCGCCAAAAAGTCTGGTTGCAGTGCCAATTAGCTCTCGCTGAAGGATTTACCAATGCTGTTCGCCATGCTCACAAAGATTTGCCAGAAGACGTTTCCATTGATGTTGAAGTTACTTTATTCCCCCAGCGCTTAGAGTTACGCATCTGGGATCAAGGACCTCCCTTTGATTTAGAACAGCGGCTGACAGACATCAAGCAGCAAATGAACCTTGAATCTGGTGGTGGACGTGGCATCGCAATACTAAAAAAAATTGCTGATCATCTCAGCTATACCCGTACCGATGACAACCGGAACTGTTTGTTAATTGTGAAGTGTTATCAGGAATTGGGAAAGAGCGATTTAAAAACTTTTTGTAAAGAAAATGTTAACGAGTCTCGATTACCAATTGTCCGACCGATGGAGTAGGATAGTTAGATGGGTGACCTAAGTGCCTGAAACTCTGATGCTGTGCTAGTTAGACTTTTGTTGACATTTATTTATACTCAGCAGAGAATAACACAAAATCTTTAATATTCTGAGTAATTCACTATTTTGTTTGGCAACACCATACCGGGTTTGGAAGAGTATGCTCACAAAATGCGATTGACGTTCCGTCACGCTACGCGATCGCATCCAACCGCCCTTTTCGGTAACCTTACTGGCCGCAAAGACTCTCGGTTATCACGGATAACCGTTTCTGTTGCTATGGGACAGTTACTTGCACAATTATTTTGATCCTAAATAGAATTTACGGTAGCAGGCTTTGGTGAATCCTTAGCAACACGTTGACCTGTCATCACCATAGGAACCCCATTTTCAGGAGCAATCGCGAATCCACGACGAGCTGGTTTAATGATTTTGTCTTGTGCTAGGGCTAAGTGATAATTAGACAATACCTTAGCCAAAACCAGTTTCATTTCCAACATCGCCAAAGTAGCACCAATACAGCGTCGGTTTCCACCACCAAAGGGAAAATACTCATAGGCAGAGTATTGACGCTCAAGGAATCGTTCTGGTTTAAACTGATCGGAGTCTGGATAGAGGTCTTCTCGACGATGGGTTAAATAGGGACAGGCAAAAAGGGTAGTATTGGCCTGATAGTGGTGACCCATAATAGTAATTGGGGCTGTGGTAATGCGGGCGAAGATCACAAACGCCACTGGGTAAATCCGCAGGGTTTCGTAGGCTACTGCTGTGAGATAGGGCAGTTGGGCAATTGCCATCGGGTCTGGATTATCCCCTAAGCTATCAATTTCCTCTAGCAGTTTTTGGCGCACTGTCGGTAATCGATGAATCCAGTAAAATGCCCAAGCTAAAGCGGTTGCAGTAGTCTCATGACCTGCAAACAAGAGAGTCATCAACTGATCTTGTAACTCGTGATCACTCATTAACTCACCATTTTCGTCCCGAGCGGACATCATTAAACTGAGAATGTCATTGCCCATATGCTCGGGTTGCTCTCGGCGCTGATTAATCTCTTCCTGAAGGAGGTTATAAATTTCCTGCCTACGCCGCACCAACTTGCCCCAAGGACTCCAAGCCCCTAAATCTCGTTGCAGGAACTTAAAAAACAGCATACTAGAGCGCAGGGGGGAACTAGTCATATCTAGCATGGCTGCCAGGAGTGGCTTCAGTTTTTGGTAACGGGGTCCGTGACCTAGACCGAAAACCCCCTGCATGATTACCTGGATGGTAATGTCTTGCATGGCAGTACGGGCAGTAAAGGCTTGACCGATTACCCACTGACTCGCTACTTGCTCAGTAATATCACAAATCAATTGACTGTAGGAATTAATTCGTTGCCCATGAAAGGGAGGAATCAAAAGTTTACGCTGCCGCTGGTGGGGTTGACCATCGAGTAAAGTCATTGAGGTTTCCCCCAGCAAGGGTCGTAGCAGCTTATTTCGTTCACCAGACTTAAACTGGCTAGGAGGAGCGGTCAAGACTTCCTGAATTGCTTGGGGATGGCTGAGGATGACTAACGGTCCGAAACCACTTAGCCGTATGGTAAATGTATCTCCATAGCGTTCTACACACTGATCCAAATATTTCAGAGGGTCAGCAACCCAATAGATTAACTGTAACCACTCAGGGATTTGAGGACCTTCAGGCAATTTACTCACACTCGTTTTCCTCTGTTACTTTCTTAAGACAAATTCATGGTCTAACCTAACTACCATATTGCAACAAAACCTTCGGTTAGCTCATTACTATCAGAAAAGCGCTTATTGACAAGCTATTAATAGGATTAAGGGTAATCAAAACTAGTCGATTAATCCTATTCTGTTAGTCTCTGGGAATTCAAATGAAGCAAGATTTGATCACAATCTCGACAAGGCAGGTATGACAATGGATCTAGAGTTGCAGATTCTCAAGTCGTCTCAATAGTAGTCTCAATCAATCTCATCCATAAGACATTTCACTGGTTAAAACCCCAAATTTACCCTTTATACTAATTCCGCACCAAGCCAGCTGATTGTAATATTTGTTTAATACTCGTAATAATTAGAAAAGGTTTCTGAGACTATGACAGTTGGTAGCAGGGTTCCGACATTTTGTCAAGGAATTCAGTATTTTGGCAACACCATACCGGGTTTTGATGCGGCTTCTGACCAATACGGGCAACAAGCAGCGATTGCCCTGGGGCAAAATGCGATCGCATCTCCTGAGGATCCAGCAGCTGTCTTCCAGACCTTACTGGCTGCTGATGCCCTACGCTACCTAACCCTGCACATCACTGCTAGTAAATCTTCTGGTCATCCAGGGGGATTTGCCAGCATTGCGGACGGGATTGCAGCTTTGGTGATGCTGGGTTACAAAAACATTATTACTGAAGTGGGACATCATGCCCCAGGCTTCTACAGTAACATGTTTCTGGACGGCTCCCTAGAGGAGATGGGCATTAAGACTGTAGAACAGATGGGGGAACGCTTCCGAGAAATGCACGGATTGCTCGGACACCTTTCTGGTCAAATTCCCGGACTCCTCAATCCGGCTGGCCCCCTCGGACAAGGGCAACACTTTGCCATGGCCGGGGCTTTGCTTCATCCAGGGGTACTATTCCCAGTTACCATAGGGGATGGGGGCTTGGGTGAACCTTATGTGATGAGCAGTTTTGGTCACTTCTCTACGGCTTATCCCCAGGTGACTAATTTTCTGCCCATATTAGTGTGGAATGGTTACAGCCAGGAACACCATAGTATGGTTTCCACAAAGTCCAATCAAGAGATGATTGCATACTGGCAGGGGAATGGTTTCCAAGAAGTAATCTTAATCAATGCTAAGGATTACGATGATGCTGACCAACCCGGTGAGTATATCGATAGCACAGAGTTTTCGTTCCAGAAGCGGTTGGCATTTACCCAAGGGGTTTTGGAAGCTACGGATAAAGCGGCTAAATCAGCGTTGAGTGGTAAGTTAACGGTGCTGATTGTTAAACAACTCAAAGGAGCGGGAGTCCACAAACGGGGAGCGAAAGCTCACAATCTCTACCCAGGAGATACCCTGGAAAAAGATTATATTGTTAGTGCCCTTAAAGCTCGGGCGTTGCCTTCTAAAGCCTGGGAATTAGTCAGGACAAATTTTGAGCGTTCTGGAGGAGGGTCAGCAGCCCATACTGTAGTCACAGAAAAGGAATTGCCTTTACCAGATTTAGGTGAATTACCTTTAGAGGAATTTGTGATTGACGCAGACAAGAAAATAGCGACTACCGCTATGGGAACGATAGTTGCTCATGTGGGGCAAAAAGACCCTAATTTTATTATTTCCAATGCTGATGGCAATGCTGCTTCTGGAATTAATAATATTAACCAAGCCCTAAAAATTATCCACCCGACCCCGGATGAAATTTACTTCCAAGGCCCAAAAGGTCAGGTGTACGAACCCTTGAGTGAAGATGCTTGTGCTGGATTAGCGGTAGGGTTAGCTTTGTTTGGCGCTCGTACTCTGTGGTGTTCTTATGAATCCTTTGCTATCAATGGGTTACCCATTTGGCAAACCGTTACCCAAGCCATGGCAGAATTGCGCCGTCCTACTCCGTCTACTATTACATTATTTACCGCTGGGGCACTGGAGCAAGGACGCAATGGTTGGACTCACCAGCGTCCTGAAATTGAAAATTACTTTGCTGCTATGATGCGCAATGGCAATATTTTCCCCTTGTTTCCCTGTGATGCTAATAGTATCCAAGTGTGTTATGAGTGGGCGCTGAGTACTAAGAATAAAGGAATTACCATTACTGCTAGTAAGTCACCCTTACCGGTGCGCACGACCTTTGAGCAAACCCGTCAAGGATTGCGAGATGGTGCAGTGGTGTTGCATGAAACTAAAGGTAGTAAAACTGTTGTGTTTGCGGTGATTGGGGATATGAGCCTGATGCCAGTGTTTGATGCTGCTTCGGATTTGGAAGAGCAAGGGATTGGGGTGCGGATTGTTTCGGTAATCAGTCCCCGCCGCTTGTACCGTCCTGATGATACGGCTTGGAAAACCTGTACTGAAGCTGATGGCGGTTTCTTAGATGATCAGGGGTTTGAACAGCTGTTTGGTGGGGATGGGTTGATTGGTGTTACTGGTGGTACCAGTGCGATGCTGGAACCGATTATGTTACGTAGTACTTGCCAGCGGGATGTGGTGGCTTGGAAGCGTGGTGAAACGGCTGGCAGTGCTGGTCAAATTATGGCGTTTAATGGTTTGACTGCTGAGGCTTTGGCTAAACGAGCGATTGACTTGGTTGGTTAAAATTTAGTTGGCTAGAATTTTTTGGTGTAGCCCTATCTTTAAGGATGGGGCTGCACTAATCAAGCCTCGCTGCCCGGAGCCAAGACTAAACGTTAATAGTTGTTAAATTAAGGCAGATTCATGTTCCAAGAGATTGCTGCTCAGATTGCTTTTTCCCCCTCCTTTCCCTATTTAGCCACAGCTCTAGGGATTACTAGCATCGGGGGACTACTGGGCTGGGGCTGGTGGCAACGAAAAAATACTTACAAATCTCTAGAGTTACTGCCGTGTCCTCCCAAACACTGGCTATTGGGAAATCTTCCTCAGGTATTAGCAGCAGTTAAACAGAAAAAATTCTTCCAATTATTGTTTGATTGGAGCAAGCAGCTAGGCCCGATTTATGTTTTATGGATTAACCCTCCAGTTCTGGTTTTGAGTCAACCAAAGGTGATAGAAAACACCATTGTGAATGGCATCAAAGATGGCAGCTTAGGTAGGTGTAAGCAATTGCGCCAAGTTTTCAACGACCTTGCTGGTGCTCCCGTTCTTATCGGAGAAAACGGGAGTGAGTGGCAGTGGCGACGGAAGGCTTGGAATCCTCAATTCAATTCTAGTGGTCTGTCCAAATACTTTGAGATTATTAACCTTGCCTGCGAACAAGTAATTGCCAGACTTCTGCAAGATGCACCGCAAACAGAGGTAAAGGTCGATTTCCTGTTTGTGGAACTAACTATGAGGGTGATTTTCTGTTTAGTGGTGGGAATTCCTGTAGATGGAAAATCCTCTAGTTCTGAAGGTCCACCCCTCGATATTCTTAAGGCTCACGAGGCGATGTCTATTATAGGATATCGGGTCTTACGGTTATTCGCTGGGGAGAAGATATGGATGAAATATTTGCCCACTAAGGCTTCACGAGATTACTGGAGAGCAATGGCATATTTAGAGGGTTTGATTGGTCCGAGAGTGGAATTAGCCTTGAAGATGAGAGCACAAAACCCGACTAATTGGGGGCAGGTAAGTCCAAACTTCCAGGAATCGATGTTAGTGAAAATAGCGGCTAAGGAACCAAAATACACTCGGAAAACACTGATAGCAGAAGCGATTGAAATCTTGATTGCTGGTACTGATACCACAGCTCATACTTTATCCTTTGCGGTAGCAGAGTTAGCATTAAATGCCAGGGTTTTTCAGAAAGCACAAGCTGTGGTTGACCAGAGTTGGCAAAGTAATGGTGGTATTAATACAGAAAGTCTGAAAAAACTGACTTACATCAGTGCCATTATCAAAGAAACTTTGCGCCTTTATTCAGTCGCCGAAGGTTCCACTTCCTTGGAGGCTGAAGGTGAAACCGTGATTGAGGGCAACTTGATTCCTCGTGGCACGATTATCTCCTGGTCAATACTTGGTGCTGGGCGAGACCCAGAGGTCTATGGCAACCCCGAGGAATTTTGGCCAGAGCGTTGGTTAGACCAGGGCAAGGGCAGCAGCCCACTTCCAATGATCACCTTTGGCTCAGGTTCTCATCGTTGCTTGGGAGAGCATCTGGCCATGGTGGAAGCAACGGTAATGCTAGGAATGCTGCTCCGTTATTTCGACTGGGAGTTGGTCAATGGTCGTTCATCTGTTGAACAGTTAGAACAGAACCTTTTGATTTATCCGTCCGATGGGATGCCAGTGCGTTTTAAGCCTAGAGACTTGCAGTGTATTGAGGAAACTTACTAGGTTTTAGGGAGTAGGGAGTAGGGAGTAGGGAGTAGGGATTAAGGGCAGTCATGGGGGTTTCCACGGGGCTGATAATGGTTTTTGGGTAACCTATCTCTTAATAAGAGACCTTCATGATATACCCAGTCGTGCCCCTGACCGTTAACAGGTGTGCTC
Source organism: Moorena sp. SIO3I8 (assembly GCF_010692325.1). Classification (GTDB taxonomy): domain Bacteria; phylum Cyanobacteriota; class Cyanobacteriia; order Cyanobacteriales; family Coleofasciculaceae; genus Moorena. The sequence goes on from NZ_JAAHHW010000009.1 coordinate 89,915, forward strand.
CTCTTAACGGTAAGGTGTTAAGAGCATGTTAAGCTTATAGATTAAAAGGCTCCCGACCACTATCTTATCATAGGCACGGACAACTATGCGACCTGATTTGCAGGACTTGGTGATTTCAGAGGATTATCTAACCAATTTGATTGGGGAGAAGCCAGAGCGAGTCAGAGGTTTTTTCCTAGAGAAACCAAAAGAACCAGGAGATTTCCTGATAAAATTGGGTAGAGGGTCCTTTCTATGGCTGAAATATAAGGCAGTTAGACGGCTGGTGAAAGAGGTGGATCGATACAATACGGTGATTAGAGCTGTACACATTAATGATCAATTGGAAGAAGCTGGGAATCCAGGTGTTGGTCTCAGTAATCGGGAGCGAGTGCTCGAAGCCCTTAGGGTGATGAAAACGGATTTAGTGCGTGCCTTGAAGACAGAACGAATTCTCAGGGAGAATAAGCAGTTTATTACTAAGAATCCTCAGCTATTTACTACTAATTTAACCACCTTGACCGCCCTGCACTTGAGTGATCAGGCCAGTGAGTATGGACGAGTGCTAGACCAAGCCTTGCAGGTGGCAGTGGGGGTGCAAGAGGAAATGAGAAAATTGCAGAATCAGCGTTAG
>NZ_JAAHHW010000090.1 GCF_010692325.1 Moorena sp. SIO3I8
AAACCGAAAGGTAAGGATATCTAGGAGCCGTGTGAGGCGAAAGTTTCATGCACGGTTCTGTTCGCGCAGCGTCGGCCTTAGCCGAAAGGAGAGGTGCCCCAGGTAATACTGGGCATCGACTCTAATCAAAGGTATGAAGTCCCGTTGCAAACCTAAACCCAATGAAAATGGCGGCTACGAACGCAATGGGCAATCGGCCAAAAGAGGATTAAACCGTGCAATATCTAATGCTGCTTGGGGCGAGCTAGTTAAAAAGGTTGAAGTTGTGGCTGCAAAGTCAGGCATTCCAGTAATTAAAATCAACCCAAAACATACGTCTCAGCGATGTCCAAAGTGTCACCACACTAGTGGGAGTAATCGAAAAAAAGAAAAATTCGTTTGCACTGAGTGTGGGTATCACGATGATGCTGATGTAAATGGTGCAGTAAACATTAAAATGCGAGGTCTTAAAAAACTGGGTATTGACCCTACCCAGCTACCTTCGGTTCGAGGGAAAGTTACGCCCACGGAGTTAACAGCCATTTAGGTTGTGCCTGGGAATCCCCATCCTCTTAGGATGGGGAGGTTCAAGAACAATAGTGCTAATTTATCACAACATTAAAAACTCTTTCGAGCTCTTTCCTACTCCCTGCTCCCTACTCCCTGCTCCCTATTCCCTATTCCCTACTCCCTATTCCCTATTCCCTGTTCCCTTTCTCCCAATCACTCAAACTGCCAAATCTTAATAGTATTATCTTGAGAACTACTAGCAATGGTAGCACCATCATGGCTAATAGCAACGGTAGTAACAGCGCTTAAATGATCCGTGAGAGTATAGAGCAATTCACCACTACCAGGATGCCATATTTTGACAGTCTTATCGGCACTACCACTAATTAACGTATTACCTTGAGGGCTAATGGCAATCGATTTAACAGCATTTCCATGTCCTGTCAGAGTAAGCAACGGTTTCTTTGGTATTTGTAAATACCGATCCCTCTTCAGCAACCAAATCTTAATCGTTTTATCAGCACTGCCACTAATTAAGATTTGACCACTAGGGCTAAAGGTGAGTGACTCTACCGATGCCGAATGTCCAGTAATCGTTGCGGTGAGCTTACCAGTTACTAAATTCCAAAGCTTAATGGTTTTGTCAGCACTACCACTAGCTAGCAGTTGTCCATCTTTACTAATAGCTACAGCATTAACTGTTCCTAAATGGCCAAAGAAAGTTGTCTGTAATGATGCCTTCTTCAGCATCCAAAGCTTAATGGTTTGATCAGCACTACCGCTAGCTAGAAGTTGCCCATTGTGACTAATTGCCAGACACTTTACCCAACCTGAATGTCCAGAAAGGGTATGAATTAAATTTCCCGTATACTCATGCCATAGTTTAATGGTATTATCCCAACTGCTACTAGCGATAATTTCTCCATCTGGACTAAAGCCAACTGCCTCAATCACATTTAAATGTCCTGAAAGTTTGGCGACAACTGTTTTAGCTTGCCAGTTAAAAAGCGTGATAGTTTTATCTGTACTACCACTAACTATAGTTTCTCCATTCGGGCTAAAGGCGATAGAATTAATTCCACTAGATTCTTCAGAAAAGGTATGTACACATTTCCAAGTAGGAGTCTCAAACTTAGGGGTAACTGTTGTAGATAAAGACGTTACTGGTATAGCAGCGAAATTCTCTGGTAAACCCAGTGATCCGAGTACTTGAGTAGCAGATTGGTAGCGTTGGTTTGGTAAATTCTCTACCATTTTGTTCAGAATGCGAATAAGCTGATCACTGACAGGTTGCCTGAGGTAATCGATCCAAACCCACTTCCCTTCTAGACTATTAAACATATCAAAGGGGTGAACGTTGGTAAGCAGATGAATACAGGTCACCCCTAAACTGTACAAATCGCTGGTTGCGATCGCTTTCCCCATCAACTGTTCCGAAGCCGTGTAAGCCGCAGAGCCAATCATAGTTCCCGTTCGTGCTAGCACAGATTTTGTAGTCAGCTTAGCAGCGCTGAAATCCACCAGAAACAGTTCGCTCCCCCTTCCCCCCCAAGAATAAAACCTCTTCCTGGTTTTTTGTGTTGGTAACTGGGACAAAGAGGACTCAGCAGGAGGGCGACGAATGATATTGTGGGGATTGATATCCCGATGAATTACCTGATGACTATGGATAAAGCGCAGCACTGGCAGCAATTCAATCAGGACTTGCCGAACCTGGTTTTCCCTAAACGTCCCTTCCGTTTCCAGTTCTGTGGCTAAGCTTTCCCCCTCGATATACTTGTGGACTAGAGCAGGTTCTCCTGCAATACCTAATTGATGATCCGCCTCAAAATAGGCCAGAAGTTCCGGAATCTGAGGATGTTGTCCCAGCACTTGCAGCCTAATAGCTTCTTGGCGGAAAGACTCAGCCGCTTTCTGAGCATTGTTCGTATCCTGCTGTTGTAACGATAACTGTTTGATGATACACTTAGCATTGCTATCATCCGCCTCATCCACCCCCAGAAACGTGCGCCCCATACCACCAATACTAATCAGCCTCAGAGCACGGAAGCGTCCGCCCAATCGTAATCTAGTTCCACAATAGGCACAAAACCTGGCCTGATCGGGATTTTGGGGATTTTGGCATTTAGGATTAAGACAGTAGCTCATGATATGGGGTGGTCAAGTCCAAGGGTTGGCAAGTTGACAAGTTAGCCAGTTGACAGATTAAAAGAAAGTTTTCCCCAATTGAACTCTCTACGCTTTGAAAAACGTAGAAACAAGCGCGGATGTCACTTCGCGGGTTGAAACCGCGCGAAGTGACGCTTCACGATAGGATCTAGAAAGAGAATCCAGTCTGTATCGTTGTGGCAGGTTCAAATCTGCCCTACTGACCTCGGCTAGGGGAAACCCTAGCTGTGTCACTACTTTCCGGAGGATGTTACAAGCTCCGTTGCAATCGGCATTTATCAATTCGCCTTTACCTGACCTATAAAGTCCACGCAAAACTCTCTGTCCGCTTGCTACCCACCCCTTAGGTTTCTCGCCAAGTACAGGTAGGAAGTCGCGATCTAAAAAGCTGGCTTTACTCGTATAACTTTCTTCGGTTTCAACAAATTTGATTCCGTACTCGACACACAGTTGCTCAATTCGATTCTTTAATTTAGCGGTAGGGATCTGTACAAACTGCTGATTATTCTTTTTGCCAATATTGATACTGTCTTTATTACGCTTGTTCCAGCCAAAGACTATTGTACTAATTTGGTTTCTTTGACACCAATTAATAATAAATCTAGCCACCTTGTTCACGTTGTCACGCATTTGCCGATTGCGCTTCTCGGTCAAAGAAGCCAATCGCTCATCCCAGTAGTCTTGAGATTTTCCTTTCTTGATCCCAGCTACACGTTTGTTGTACCACTGGTTTTGTGACTTAACTTTTTTGCCATCTATAATGAAAGACTTTCCCAAGTTAGAGACACAAGTTAGCCAGTTATTGAGACCTGGATCTATGCCTAAGACCTTATTTGTTGGCGTCACTGGTTCAGGATTTGGCCTTTCATATACAAACTCTAAATAAAAACAGCCATTCCTAGGGACAAAACGATATTCTTTAATTGAATTATGGTCTATATTAGATGGCATTGGTAGTAAGAAGTGATCAATACCAAACCAGACCTTAATCTGCTTTCCTAAAGTAAACTTGAGTTGGCCTTTTACTAACTTCACCCACCGAGCGGGATAACTAACTACAGCCAGACCTCCCTTCTTGCGGTACTTTGGGACTCTAGGTTTATCTGCCAACTGCCCTTTGTTATACAACTTCTTGAGGGCTTTGTAAGACTTGAAAGACTCAATAACTCCATGCAATGTCTGTTGAGCACAGGCTGATCTCATCGCTTTGAAGTGGACATTACTTTTCATTATTTTGTCCAATTCTGCGTTATTGAGATATTTGCCAGCCTTGAAAAACATTTGACGGCAATAATATATTCCGCAATTTGTTAATTTGTTAGCCTCTGAGCAGATAAATTCTATAACCGCTTGGTTTTCAGATGTCGTGCTTATTAAATGTTGTTGACAACCGTACATATTGCATCGACCTTTTGCTGTGTTAATATAATTATATACCCTGATAATCAAGGTGTCAAGCAAATGCCAGAAGAAACTAAGAAAAAAGTTGGAAGACCGAGTTTGCATGGTGTACGAAAGAAATCCTATAGTGTCATGACTACAGAAACGGCCTGGAATGGATTAAAGGAGATGGCTAAAGATTCTGGTTTAAGCCTTTCTGAGTTCCTGGAAACCCTAGGGAGGACAAAACAGCTTCCATGACACGATAGCCGTATGGGAATCCCGGTACGCTCCCCGGCCACCTAATTTATTGGGTGGCTAACTCTCGCTTGTTATTTCTCTGTTTTCCCCATTTGTAGTTGAAAGTGTTACCTATGTTTAAGTTTGACCCGGTGGTGCGTTACGGGGGGGCGATCTTTTGGCTGGCGTTGAGGCGGAAAATTACGGCGAGCCCCCCCTAACGCACCCTACGCCTTCAACCTTCAACCTTCAACAAACCAACCTTCAACCTTCAACAAACCAACCTTCAACCTTCAACAAACCAGATGAGGCACCCCTAACCCAAAGGCTTTTACACACTACCAAAGGTTGGGATTGGACTACCATTCTGACGATTGAAGCTCGGTAGGTCAACGCGGGTGATATTGCGGCTTCTGACCGCTAGTCGGTAACTGACACTCTGGAGTTCAGCGTGGAGTTGTCGGTTTTCTCGCTGTAACATGGTCACCTTCTCCTTAACTGGTGCCATCCGTTCCGAAAACTTCTGGTGATAAATTTTTGGTAGCTCTTGTACCACTTGTTCTAGCTGACGGGAGCGCTCGGTTAATTCTTCTACATTATCCCGCAATTGCTTAATTTCCGTGTCACGGGTGGCAATTTGCTGTTGATAAAATTCCACCTGCTGCTCCACATCGTGCAACTGTTCTCGCAAGACCACCATCTGAGCCTTATGGCGCTCAGATACCTCTTGGGGAGGTTTGAAATTAGCATTACCCTTCACCAACCGGAATAGTTCTTGAGACAGCTGCTGCACTAACTGGTCTCTAAGCTGCAACTCTTCCCGCAAGCGAGATACTTCCGTTTGCAGAGCTGATCTCGATAGGGTTTCAATCTGCCTCACCATGGCTTACCACTCCAAGTAAATATACAATTTCCAATAGTAGATGGCGACCGGGGGTGTCGATCACTGATCAAACAATATACTGTTGCAGCTAATGTACCATCCAAACCCAGCAATTGACCATTCAAAACTCTTGTAGGGTGGGCAAATGGACTCGAATCGCTGAGGATAAGGTCAGATGACATGTATTTGCCCACCCTACCCCGATTCCCTTTGCTATAAATTAGCTGTTGTAGGCTGGGCAAATGGACTCGAATCGGTGAGGATAAGGTCAGATGACATGTATTTGCCCACCCTACCCCTCTACTCCCGATTCCCGACTCCCGACTCCCGATTCCCTTTGCAGAGAAATTGTTGTTAATAATTGTTACTTATACGGTGCGAGAAAGTAATTCTAGGTTTAACCTGCTTTAGCATTTGTATATTAATGAAGGCCAAAGGATTCCCCAAAAAAAGTCTTTTGTAGGGTGGGCAAATCGACAGTATTCCTGATCTAATGGTCAGATTCACAGAATTTGCCCACCCTACGCCTTGTAGCAAATGCACAGGATAACGGTACTGATGGTCAGATTCACAGAATTTGCCCACCCTACCACTGATATTGTTTTCTTCAAGGGTACAGGGGATGTAAGCATTCAGCCGTCAGCTAATGCGCTACGCGATCGCAAAGCGAACAGCTATCAGGTGATGGGGGGATGGGTCAACGTTCGACGCCTGTTTACGGCACTGTAGGGATAGTGTAAAACGAGCAGGGATTTTCAACCAGCCGTACCAGCACCCCCTAGCTTGTTTACTACCTCCCATTGATTAGCTGACGGCTGACAGCTGATAGCAGAATACAAACCTAAGAAAAAGGAACTAGCTATGCGCACAACTCATACCTATAAACCGAAATATTCTCACTCTACCTCGTGGTCAGATGAACAAAAAAAGAAAGACTCCAGACGGAAAGGTTATCGAGAAATATTGGAAGCAGAGGAAAGGGAGTGGAACGCGGAAAACGCGGTCGGGGAATGGGGAAGTATGAGTGCTAATGTGATGCGCACCTTAGAATCAGGAGTAACCCAACCGGAAAGGGGACGGAGAGAGATGGGGCGGCAAGCCAAGTTTTCGTTTGGACAGCCTGGTGTAAGAAGCAGGCAAGGTGCGAATCACGGTGGGCATCAGGTAGTGCAGCCTAAAAGGATTATGGTGCAGCGGACAGCACAACCGTTGGCGGGGGATACGGTGATAACTGGCGAAAGCTTGAGGGCATCGAGGAGTGATAATCAAAACAAAACTGGCATGCCAGATCGCCTCAAAGCAGGCATTGAAAACCTCTCTGGCTACTCCATGGATGATGTGAGGGTGCATTACAACTCGGACAAACCGGCACAGTTGAATGCACTTGCCTATGCGCAGGGGACGGATATTCATGTGGGACCGGGGCAGGAGAAGCATTTGGCCCATGAGGCTTGGCATGTGGTGCAGCAGATGGAGGGGAGGGTGAGGCCAGGGAGGCAAAAGTTCGGGTTACAAATCAATGAGGAAACGGGGTTGGAGAAAGAAGCGGAGGAGATGGGAAAAAAGGCCTGGCAAAAGCTTGGGAGGAGAAAAGAGAAAACAAATGAGCAGAATTCAGAGAGAGAGGCGGTTGGTAATACAAAGAGAAAAAGGATTTTGTTAAAAGAGGAGCAGGTGACAACCAACAGGAACCACGTTCAAATTTACCCAAATCTAAAAATGTTCAGTAGGGTTGAAGACGAGTTAAGAGACAAGGAATTGTGTTCAACAACCAAACTAATCCAGAAAATGGTAAAAGATGAGAATGTAATGATAGAGGTCGATGAAGATTATAGTACCACGCGCGTTAAACAGGAGCTTACTGATGAATGGAAGGCAACATGTGAATCGATTGTGTTATACAAAAAATTTAAAGATTGTATGGTTTTGGATTTTGGCAAAGGTAATTGTCATGGATATGTGTTTTCAGGGGGTGCTGATCCGGATAGAACAAAGAGTGATCTAAAAGTAGATAACTTAGTATATCAGTACAATAATGTCCTAATTGATAGAGAGATAACAGTTTACATTAAACAAGGAAGAATAGACCACACAGCTATAGGGCACGGATCAGATGCATTACACAAAATAGCAAATGGTTTGAGCAATGGTTACGGCCCAGTAATTAAATGCGATACTAAGGAATACATGGAGGCGTGTAACTATGAAAAGATGTATGAGTTCCCGAAGGATATAGAAAGATACAGAAAGGATTTATTACGATGATGAAAGAGCGTACGCATGGGTATGGATGGATGCAATAAAGAGCGTACGCTCTTGTAGTGCGATCGCTCTTGTAGGGTGCGAAGCATGAAATGTAACGCACCATCAATATCCAAATTGAAACCAAACCATTCTCAAACAATACCAAGGTGCGTTACGGCTTCAACTATGGTAATCTCATATAATCTTCTCAACCAAACCGCCTAACGCACCCTACAAAATTACCAAATATTATTCATACTATATCCAAATTGAAACCCATTAAATTATACCATTCGAGCAAATAAAATTTAAGTGCGATCGCTCTTGTAGGGTGCGAAGCATGAAATGTAACGCACCATCTATCTGCAAATTGAAACCAAACCATTATTAACTAATACCACGGTAACTAATACCACGGTGCGTTACGGCTTAAAATTATGTAATATCATCTATTTTTATCAACGAATACTACGGTGCGTTACGGCTCAAAATCTTGTCATAACATCGTGTCTTATTACCAAACTGCCCTTAGCACCCTACAAAATCTCTACATACAAAATTTACAAATTATCTTCATTAGATATAGCAATTCCTTTATCATTTGTCAAATCCGTAAAATCTGGAATCGTTGCTGGGCAAGGGTTATAGCCTTCGCTTTGGCCAATATATTTCACGAAATCCCTACAAAATTAAAAAATTCTATTCATCCCAAATCCCCTGTGGTTTTTCTTTCCTTCCATCCTTTCCCCAATCCCTTGGATAAATTCCCTGAGCGATAAACCGATGAATACTGGAATACTTCCAATCTTGGGGATGTTTACATAACCGATGTCGAACCGGATTATCATGAATATAATCACAATGGTGAGCAAAATCCCGTTCATTACGGATTAAATGTTCCCAACAACGACGTTGCCAAAGATTGCTTTACCCTCGCTTGTGTCGTGACCAAGAAACTGCTCGATTAATCCCTAATTGTTGTCCATAATGTTTGGTAACATAAGTTTTAATTAATCGCAATCTCACCGAAAAATCCGGATCATCAGGGGGTAAAGTCCACAAACCATGAAAATGGTCTGGTAACAAAACAAATGCCTCAATGGAAAAAGGATATTTTTCCCTTACCTTAGCGATCGCTTCTCTGAGAGCCTTTTTGCCAATGTCACTACAGAGCCAAGGTACTCTTTGATAAGTGACTTGAGTGATAAAATATGTACCACCGGAAACATGAGGTCTTCTATAATTGGGCATTAGGATCTGCTATATGCTCACATTTATAGTATTCCCAGCTCTCGTAGGGTGCGAAGCATGAAATGTAACGCACCATCTGTATGGTGATCTTCGGTGCGTTACGCTACCGCACTTCACACCCAAGCTCGTGCGATCGCCTCTGTTGTTGCTTGTAATTTTGTGTTGATGCTAGCTTAACTCATTTTGGTGCGATCGCTCTTGTAGGGTGCGAAGCATGAAATGTAACGCACCATTGATATACAAATTGAAACCAAACCATTCTTAACCAATACCATGGTGCGTTACGGCTTCAACTATGGTAATTTCATCTAATCTTCTCAACCAAACCGCCTAGCGCACCCTACAAAATCCCAAAATTATATTCATACTATATCCAAATTGAAACCAAACCATTCTTAACCAATACCATGGTGCGTTACGGCTTCAACCCTTGGTTATATCATCTAATCTTCTCAAGCAAACCGCCTAACGCACCCTACAAAATTGAAAAATATTATTCATCCTATCTCCAAATTGAAACCAAACCATTCTTAAGCAATACCATGGTGCGTTACGGCTTCAACTATGGTTATATCATATAATCTTCTCAACCAAACCGCCTAACGCACCCTACAAAATCCCAAAATTATATTCATTCTATATCCAAATTGAAACCAAACTATCATTAACCAATACCACGGTGCGTTACGGCTTAAACGCTTGGTTATATCATCTAATCTTCTCAACCAAACCGCATAACGCACCCTACAAAATTGAAAAATATTATTCATCCTATCTCCAAATTGAAACCAAACCATTCTTAAGCAATACCATGGTGCGTTACGGCTTCAACTATGGTTATATCATCTAATCTTCTCAACCAAACCGCCTAACGCACCCTACAAAATTCCCAAATATTATTCATACTATATCCAAATTGAAATCAAACCATTCTTAACCAATACCATGGTGCGTTACGGCTTCAACCCTTGGTTATATCATCTAATCTTCTCAACCAAACCGCCTAACGCACCCTACAAAATTCCCAAATATTATTCATACTATATCCAAATTGAAATCAAACCATTCTTAACCAATACCATGGTGCGTTACGGCTTCAACCCTTGGTTATATCATCTAATCTTCTCAACCAAACCGCCTAACGCACCCTACAAAATTTCCAAATATTATTCATACTATATCCAAATTGAAATCAAACCATTCTTAACCAATACCATGGTGCGTTACGGCTTCAACCCTTGGTTATATCATCTAATCTTCTCAACCAAACCGCCTAACGCACCCTACAAAATTTCCAAATATTATTCATACTATATCCAAATTTAATCCTATTCAGTTATACCATTCGATCAAAAAAAAAATTAAGCATTATGCTGATAGCTGATAGCTTACCTTTCTTTCAATTACCCCTCAACAAAAAAAATTATAAAAACCCTTGACAACTTAAATTACAATCATTATGATTATATATATTAACCTAAAAACAATTATTCGACTATGCCTCAAAACTCTCAGCCAAATTCAAACAATAATTCAAACGGATTCGTTGTTCCGTACATTTTGAAGGGGTCTCGCCAGCAAATAACCCATACCGTGTATATCCTTAATGGCCTGGGCTACGCTCAACTTACTGACTGGGGTCCTCTTCAGCCGACGGGAAATCCAGGAGAATTTATTACAATTATGATGAGATATTGGATTTGGCGTTAAGACCTTAAATTTCTGGGGGGGTTTCCCCCCTGGACAAAGCATCCGATCAAAATCGGATAGGTGATAAAATTGAGTGCATAAGCGAAAATTCCTAGCCGTGGAAAGTATTTCTGCGGCTATTTTTTTTGGGGTTATTAAGTTGAAATTAGGTTGAAGGTTAGTTGGTTGAAGGTTAGTTAGTTGAAGGTTATCGCACTACGCATTCAGATCTTTGACATTCCTAAACTCCGAAACGTAAGTCATAGCAGACTTCTGACTTCTGACTTCTGACTTGCGCGTAGTGCGATCGCATAAGCGCGGAAGCTGAGGCCTTGGCCAAAAGGCCACGCTACGCGAATGGCCACGCTTTGCGTTCGCGTAGCGTCGGCTTTGCCGAAACGCTTCCGGAGCGTAGCGTGACCTACGGTCAATCGCTTTTGTAGGATGGGCAAAGGTCGATGATAACTCTACAAATGTTGAAAATACCATGACGCAGCCCACCCTACGGCTGACTAGCTGTTCCCGTAGCCCATTAGCTGATAGTCAGTAGGGTGGGCAAAGGTTGATGATAACTGATCAAATGATGAAACTCTCATGACGCAGCCCACTCTACGGCTAAATCTGCCGACTGAGTGCGTAAGCCGATCTTTTAGGTTGGGTTGAGGGGATGACTGATAAAGATAAAATAGAAAGAACCAGCAAATCATCTTGAAAGTATGCTCAAAACCTCAGCCTTTCAGCAAGCGATTGAAACCGTTGAAAAATTGTCCTTAGAAGAGCAAGAGATATTACTCGATACTCTTCTCAAACGATTCCATCTACAACGTAGAGCCATAATATCCCAAGAAATCCAAGAAATTCACCAAGAATTAGCAGAAGGAAAAGTAACATTTGGTTCAGTTGATCAATTCCTTGAAGAACTCGATCAACCATGAAAATAGCATGGACACCCCAATCCCTACGAGGTTTTAAACGAATAATTCGTAAAAGACCAGATTTTAGACCGCTAATTGAAAAAACCGTGCGTCAGTTAGCAGAAGATCCTTTTCATCCTAGCTTACATACCCACAAACTTAAAGGCGATTTATCCAATATCTGGTCATGTTCAATTGACTACAGCTACCGTATTTTATTTGAATTTATCGAAAATCCTGAAGATCAAGAAGAAGCTATTTTGTTGCTTAATTTAGGTACTCATGATGAAGTATATTAGCGAAGCCCTAGTCAGTAGGGTGGGCAAATATCGATGATAACTGTACTTTTGGAGAAACTATCTAGATTTGCCCACCCTACCCAACTGATAACTGAAAGCTGACAGCTGATAACTGAAAGCTGATAGCTAAATCTGCCGACGAAACGCTCTAATCGCTTCTCCCGCATCGGTTTCCGCCATCAAAACACAGCGTCTGAACCAATCAAGATCCAATTCACTCAGTCCAGGTAGCAAGCTACGCTCGATTGGGACATAACTACCATCAGTAAGATGATAAAGCTTTAGTAATCCATCTTCCCAAAACCAAACCTCTGGAACACCTAAAGCTTGATACCGTTCTAACTTACTGATGCCACCACTGCTAAAAACTACTTCAATGGACAAATCTGGAATCGGCTTAACACTACCGATGCAGTAAGACTCGTCAGCTTGGGCAGAGGCGACGCCTTCTTTTTCCTGAGTCATGGAACGAGTTGGCTGAAAGAAAATACCCTTTTCCGTCAGAAAGGTTGTGATTAAGTAACCGATGATACTGGCAAAAATTTCGTGTTCCCGTCCTGGCATCAGAATCTCGATTATCCCATCATAGTAGAACAGCCGTACTCCAGGAGAACCATCAAATCCCTTCTGGATGAACTTAAACTGTTCCCAGGTGCCATCATGGACAATGCGTTGATCGGTGGTTTGGTCGAGTAGTGGGGGCATCCCTCTCACCTCGGGCTATTCTTACCAGCAATTGTGGCACAGGGTTGGCAAGCCAGATCAACCTGTTGACGGAAAAAGGGATTCTATGGGCTACTGTGCTAGAAAAAAGAAGACATAGAGTCACACTAGTCACCAGAAACTAGTAACCATAATGAACTATTCCCATATCAGAATTCTTGGCTTACTTCTGACATCTCTGATAGTTGCGATTTGGATTAGTGCGATCGCTATTTTCTCGATCCAAAATATCACGGAAGTATCCGTGAAGTTTTTAGTCTTCGAGTCAATTGATCTGCCAATCGGTGTTGTCTTGGCTGTTAGCGTTGGTATTGGTCTTCTTGGGGGAGCGATCGCACCTCTAGTGTGGCAGCTTTTGGGGCAATCCTGGAAATTCCGAGACTCTGAGGATGACCTATATTACGATGACTAGACGTGGAGAATCTATTCGTAGTCGATCCGGTCATAAAGTCTATCATCATATTGATGAGACATAAACTCAGAGCGCCGTCTCGCTGGTAGGGAAGGAGGAACACTAGAGTAGGGGTGTTGGACCACATAAGTTGTACGAGGAGGACGCTGTGGTCGTGAGAGCAACGCTAACCCCCCAATCACAACGGCACCACCACCAATGGTTACGGCCATACCGCCAAGTCCCCAAAGTATGCCTGACATCAGGGTATTTGCCGTTTGATTAGTGGTTTTACGATTAGGGATTAGTTGCTCAGGAGCCCTGATCACACTGGCATCAACCTGAGCAGTTAGATTGTCTAGCAGTAACTGCTGATTGTGAAGTTGGGCTTTGAGCTGTTCAGTTTCAGCTCGTTGTTGCTCAACCATAGCTTTGAGCTGCTCAGTGTCCCGCCGCTGCTGTTCAACATTGAGCATATTATTTAAATTATTATTTAAATTATTTAAGTTCGGTGAAGCTAGAGCCTGGTTTGGCTGTTGATCTGTGTAAGGGGAATTATAGGGATTGTTAGGGGAAATTTGGAAGGGTTGGGAAGAGGGAAGGTTATTCGCCACCATATTGCCTCCTCCTTTGAGGAGAAACAAAGCTGCCATACCGGCAAAGGCAGCCCCCGTCAGGAATGCCATACCATCACTCATTAATATTGCCTCTCAACTGGAACCGAATTACAACGAATTGCCACTACTGCTAAGGTCGCATATTTTTTAGCTTACGGCAAAAGAAGCCCCTGACATTTTAACGCGCAGCATAATAAGTGTGGGATTAATTTTTCACAGGGTATGCATGGAATTGCTATAATATATGTACTGGTAAACAAAGCCGTTCGCGTAGCGTGGCCTACGGCCTTAAATGCTGGTTTGTCAGGACAACAGTCTTAAAAAAAACACCAAGAAAACAGAGCGGCAGCGATGCAGCGCGGTCTTGGGGGTTTCCCCCACTCGCTATTGCATCAAGAGAGGGCAGTCCGTTCTTAAAGCCCAGCGCCTCCTAAGCAATAGCCGGATTGGCGCTTGTTGCCTACACTGAACCTGAAAGGTCAGTTTAGGAGCTGTCACTTAATTTCACCCTTAACGTTGGGCAATAAGCCCTGTGCCCATAGTTTTGGGGAATTTTGGTGTAACAATTGCAACCATACCCTAAATTGAACAAGATGAGTGACCCATTCCCCCACCACGAGAACGCAGGTGGGGGTCTGAGAACTGCCTATTGTGGTATAATTGGTTTAGCTTGAGCGGTACGGTAAAGGACAGAACAAGATTCTGAGCAACCTAGAGGCACGACCTCTCAACGCCAGGGAAAACAAACCTGTAAATCCTGTGTAGTCGGTTTATATACGTCAGACTCTAGGTAAAATTTTCTAATACAAGCCCCATAGCGGAAACGACTTGGGGGAGAAGTCCAGCAAAAGTCCTGGCTTTTCGGCGCGAATGCCGCCTGTCGCGAGGGATAAACCCTTGTAATCAAGACGGACACCCCCACCTCCCGTAGCAGTTGGGGGGAGCATTCATAACTAGATTGCGGCCAATGTCTACCCTAGCTCATTTTCAAAATTTTGCGATTTCTCGATCAACTTTCCCTAATTGCTATGGATAATGGTGTGGGCAAATCCTTTCAGCCCCCTAGGGTAACCTGAAGATAGTCTTACCCAGTAAGGAATTGAGTGACATGAGGGGTAAAACCCTTTAGCCGATTATCAATGGTTTCATAGCATCTTCGATAGATGTTAATAACAAGTTACCAAACCTTGACATTTGAGTTGGGAGTCGGGAATCGGGAGTCGGGAGTCGGGAGTCGGAACCCACCCCTAACCCCTCCCAGGAGGGGTTAGGGAATCGGGAATCGGGAGTCGGGAGCGGTGCGACCTGTAGCGAATTTAATTCGCCACGGGTCGCACCTGTAGAATGGGCATCTTGGTGGAACTGGCATCTTGGTGGAATGGGCATCTTGCGTGGAACTGGCATCTTGTGTAGAACTGGCATCTTGTGTAGAACTGGCATCTTGCCAGTTTCCTCCTTATTTTCGGGCGGGCAGGATGCCCACTCTATATTTTCGGGCGGGCAGGATGCCCACTCTATATTTTCGGGCGGGCAGGATGCCCACTCTATATTTTCGGGCGGGCAGGATGCCCACTCTACTCCTATTCATTCAAAGACTGACGCAACGCCAATAAAACTACCTACTCGCCCCTTTGTCAAAAACCTACCCTTGTAAGCTACTCCCTATTCCCGACTCCCGACTCCCGACTCCCGATTCCCTACTCCCTACTCCCTACTCCCTACTCCCTACTCCCTTTCCTATTGCTGTATTTGCCGAAGGACTTCCCTAATCACATCAGTTGGCACCTGATCTGTCAAGGTTACTTCACCAATCTTGGTAGGCAAAACAAATCTTACCTTACCCTCTTTTACTTTCTTATCAGTTTGCAGGGCATCAATAATCGCATCAATATCTAGCCCACTGGGTAACTTAGTAGGTAGTCCAGCTTTTGCGATTAAAGCATCCTGGCGTTCGGCATCTTCTGGCTGCCACATCTGGAGTGCCACGGCAATCTGGCCTGCGGCTACCATTCCAATCCCTACCGCTTCCCCATGATTCACTAACTTGTAGCCAGTTAAGCTTTCTACGGCATGACCAATGGTGTGACCATAGTTCAAAATTGCTCTGATCCCAGCTTCTTTCTCATCCTGACTAACCACATCTGCTTTAGCTTGGCAAGACCGAGAGAGAATTGTTTCTAATAAATCCTTTTTCAGGTAACGCAATTGGTCAAGTCGCTTCGATTCCTCTAGTTTCACAAATAGCTCTTCATCCCAGATAATCCCATACTTAATAACTTCTGCCATCCCTGCTCGCAATTCTCTGGCTGGCAATGTTTTTAATACCGAGGGGTCAATTAAGACAAATCGTGGTTGATGGAAGGCACCGATCAAGTTTTTGCCCTTGGGATGATTCACCCCGGTCTTGCCACCAACTGAAGCATCAACCATGGCCAACAGAGATGTGGGAACCTGAACGAAATTAATTCCCCTTAGCCAAGTGGCAGCAGCAAATCCTGTCATATCCCCAATTACTCCACCGCCCAATGCCACTAGAGTCGAGGAGCGTTCTAGGCGGTTTTCTAGGGCAACATCATAGATCTTTTGGATAGATTTGACAGTTTTGTATCGTTCACCAGCAGGCAGGGTAAGGCTGGATACCTGATATCCCACTAACTCCAAAGCTGCGATCGCTCTTTTCCCATATCTTCGGAAAATCGCTGGATTAGATACCACTAAAACTTTTTTGCCCAACTGTAGACGGCTCATCCAAACCCCAATATCATCTAAGCCACCTGTGGTCATCTTGCCATCAGGAAGGTGTTGTGCGATCGCAATATCATAGGAATGTTGTGGTAGAGCAACGGGAATAACTAACTTCATGAGGGAAAGCCTTTTTCCTGGTGAACTATGGCGCTGTATATATCTACTAAAAATAAAGATGTAGATGTAGATATATATATTAGAGGGGTTAAAGGCCACCCCTCTACAGATCCAGCCTTGAAAGTCCAGCCTAGAAGGAAATTTGGCATCACTCCTTAGCACTAGCAAACCCCAACTGGTTGCAGCAGCCTTTTTTGGACATTACCAGATAATACCTTGACCTGACCGTGGTCATCCACATCAACAACTGCTGTATCCCCCTCTTGAATCTGACCAGATAGCATGGCTTCGGCTAAGCTATCTTCTAACAGACTCATAATTGCCCGTCGTAGAGGTCTAGCACCATAGCTCGGTTCGTAGCCTGCTGTGACTAAGTGGTCTTTGAAAGCCTCTGTGACTTCGAGGGTAATTCCTTTCTCTTGTATAGAGCTAGAGATTTCCTGGAGCAGGATGTCAGCAATTTCCTTAACTTCATTCTTCTTGAGCTGACGGAAGACAATTATCTCGTCAAGGCGGTTGAGGAACTCAGGACGGAAATAGTCTTTGAGATTTTCATTGACCTGAGTGCGGATCTGGTTGTACCTAGATTCATCTTGGTTATTTGATGACTCAAAGCCAAAAGCACTACCTCCTTTTTCAATCACTTTAGAACCAATGTTGGAGGTCATGATTAATATTGTGTTCTTGAAATCTACAGTACGACCTTTAGCATCGGTTAAGCGACCATCATCTAACAGTTGCAACAGTACATTGAAAACGTCAGGGTGAGCTTTCTCGATTTCGTCAAATAGTACCACCGAGTAGGGCTGGCGTCGGACAGCTTCGGTAAGTTGACCACCTTCGTCGTAACCCACAAACCCTGGAGGAGAACCAATCAGCTTGGAAACAGTGTGGGGTTCCATATATTCCGACATGTCAAGGCGAATCATCTTGTCTTCTGACCCAAACAGGTAGGAAGCCAAGGATTTAGCCAGTTCTGTCTTACCAACTCCAGTCGGACCAGAGAAGATAAAGCTAGCAATCGGTCGATTAGGATCCTTTAATCCAACTCTTGCCCGACGAATTGCCCGAGACACAGCAGTAACAGCTTCGTCTTGACCAATGATCCGCTCGTGCAAAGTTTCTTCCAAGTGCAGTAGCAGAGCTGATTCAGATTCCGTCAGTTTATTGACCGGTATCCCAGTCCAAGACGCTACAATCTGAGCAATGTCTTCTTGATCCACAATCGGAATAGTTGGAGATGGGGATAACTTACCTTCAATTCCCTCACTCTCCCACTCTGATTCTGCTCTAGCCCTTGAAGAAGGCTTTGAGTGCATCAAATGAACCCGACTCCCAGCTTCGTCAATCAGGTCAATGGCTTTGTCGGGTAAATAACGGTCGGAGATATAGCGGTCTGACAATTGAGCTGCAGCCAGTAACGCTTGCTCGGAAATCTGGACTTTGTGATACTCCTCGTAGGTTGAGCGCAAACCATGGAGTATGTCAATGGTATCCTCTACAGAAGGTTCCGAAACCATGACTGGCTGGAAACGACGTTCTAGTGCTGCGTCTTTCTCAATATACTTCCGGTATTCATCCAGAGTAGTAGCTCCCAAGCACTGGAGTTGACCTCTAGCGAGAGCAGGCTTAAGCAAATTAGCCGCATCCATACCCCCTTCTAAGGATCCAGCACCGACTAAGGTGTGAATTTCGTCAATGACTAGGATAATATTCCCGGATTGCTGGACTTCAGAGACAATCTGCTTGAGCCGTTCTTCAAAGTCTCCCCGGAAGCGAGTACCAGAAACCAATAAAGCCATATCTAGGCTAATCACTTGTTTGTCTGCCAACAGGTCTGGAACATCTTGAGATAGAATCCGTTGGGCTAGACCTTCTGCGATCGCAGTTTTCCCAACTCCAGGTTCCCCTAGTAAGATCGGGTTATTCTTGCTACGACGACCTAAAATCTGGACCACCCGCTCGATTTCCTGCTGACGACCAACCACCGGATCCAGTTTTCCCTCTGCAGCTAACTTGGTCAGATTAGTTCCAAATTCTTCTAAGGTAGCTTTCTGGTTTTGAGTATTCCCTATAAACGAGGAACCTTGTCCCTTAGCAGTCGTTGCTGCTGTTAATTCTGCTATCGTACTAATGACATGGGTGCGTAATTCTGTTAGGTCTACACCCAGGTTTACCAATACTTGAGTCGCAACGCTGTTCCTGTCTTTAATGATAGCTAGCAACAAATGTTCAGTATCGATGTAGTTGTGTCCAAGTTGCTTAGCTTCCTGGAAAGATTGCTGGAAAACTTCTTTGGCTTTGGGGGTGAAAGGGAGTTCTGAGCTAAACATTCTCGAACCCCGACCCACAGTGTTTTCAACCGAGTAGCGAGTATCTTCGAGGGTAACACCAAAATCCCTGAGCACTCTGGCTGCCACAGCTGTTCCTTGTGCAATCAAACCCAACAGCAGTTGCTCAGTTCCTACGAGGCTGTGTCCCAAGCGACGGGTTTCCTCCTGAGCGAGCATGATGGATTTGATCGCTTTATCTGTAAAATGTTCAAACATCCCCGGTTCACCTTACCGAATTTAAGCAGTGGGTGAGACATCACCCTGGTGTAAAGTTTTATGTACTTTACTTCCATCAATGTACCCATCTGTGCTTAAATTCAGCAGTCGGTAGAACCGTAATCTTGAGGAGTGGTTGCCGCCTAACGCATTTTGGTAAAGCTTTCAGTCTTATCCAAAAACATCTCGGTGAAAATACTCATCACTGTTCGCTTACGCACCTGGATATTGGCACTGATAGACATACCCGATTGCAATGGCACTTCTTTGCCATAAGCTTTAATGTACTGTTGATCCAATTTAATTTTGGCAGGGAAAGTATAGTCTTGACGCAATTCCGCAGGATCCGGTGGTAGGGCATCAGAACCAATAGATAGTACCTCCCCTTTGACATCACCAAACTCACTAAAGGGAAAAGAGTCAACTCTGACTTCGGTTTTCATACCTGCTTCCACAAACCCGATGTCTCGGTTGGTCAGATATACCTTAGCAATCAGAGAGCTACCGGGAACAATTTTGAGCACTGGCTCACTGGTATTGGCAACAAAACCAGGAGTTGAGGGTTGCAAATCAAAAACTGTTCCATCAACAGGAGCTCGTAGTTCTTGATAGCTTAGGGTTAGTTGAGCCTGCTGCAACTGGCTATCAATTTCAGCCATCTGTTTATTGTTATCAACAATGCGTTGATTTAATTGACTGATAATGCTAGCTATTTGGGTGTTTATGCTATCAATCCTTTCTTTATTTTGGGCCATCAAATCAGCCAGTTCTCGTTGAGAAGACGCAATGGTATTGAGTAGACTCGCTCTGACCCCAGCAATTTCTTTTTGCAAGCGTTGTTCTTCTTCAATCCTAGCGTTTACCTCAGTTTGGCGATTTTTGACCTCATTTTGCTGCCTCAAGAACTGAATCTTAGAAAAGCCCCCCTGTTCAAACAGGGGCCTGAGGTCTGTCAGAATACCCTGCTCAACTGTTAGGATGTCTCTGCCATTGGCAAGTTGAATCTGATTCTGTTTCAGCTGTTCCTGTAGGGAGCCAATTCTACTCTCAAGTTCAGCAATCCGAGCGTCAAGTGCAGCAGTACCATATTGTAAACGAATTCGTTGTTCAGGGTTAAGATTAGCCCTAGAAGAACCTCCACTAAGTTGAGCGCGATAAAGTCCAATTTCTGACAGTAGCGTGTTTCGACTAGCGATCAGAGAAGGCAGTTGTGAGGACAGTTGTATATCCATACCTGGTGGTGGTACAGGTGGATAATTAGGATTACTAATTGCAGCTTGATAAAACTGGTTTTCTCTGATTAAGGTAGCGCGACGTTTATTGAGAGACGTGAGTTGAGCCTGAGTAGCTTTGGGCTCAAAGGAAAGGAGCAAATCCCCTTCTTTAACCCGCTGTCCTTCCTTAATATGAATTTTTGTTACCACTCCACCCACAGGAGCTTGGACTTCTTTAACCGCACCTTGTGGCTCTAGCTTGCCCCGGGCGGGAACGGCATAGTCAATTTTGGCAAAGTAAGCCCACACCATACCAAAAGTTGTTAGACTCAACAGTGCCCAGAGAATGGCATGAGACCAATGGGAGGATTGTTCTAGAATAACTGGCTGGTCGAATTCGATGTGACTATTAGAAGCACGATGTCTATCTCGGGTGTCTTGAGGAACTGTGGTTTTGCTAATAGTACCGACAGCACCTATGTTGATTTTTGGATTTGGTTTGGAACGATTGCCATTACCATTGCCATTACCATTGCCATTACCATTGCCATTATATTGGCTCATCGTTATTAGCTCCTGCTATTCGTTAATACTTGGGAAAGTATGAAGTATGAAGTATGAAGTATGAAGTCTAAAGAATGAAGTATGAAGTCTAAAGAATGAAGGATAAAAGATAAAGAACGAAGGATAAAATCTAAATAACGAATAATGTACTAATTATCTGGTTTACTAATTAAATATTTAGTAACTAATAATCACCTCACTCATTGCTCATTTTAATCCCTTACTTTAGGGGGAGTTAGCCAAAACTTCTTTCTTTCAATTGATAGCCTCTGTACAACCAACTCCCCGACCACTAGTATTTTTTTATCCTTGAGCCTAGTCTATCCGACACCAAGGGTTAAACCAAATAGCAACTGCCAAGACAATACACACTTCATAATTCTTCATACTTAATCCTTCACCCAATATTGCTTCATGCTTCACCCTTCATAGCTACATTTGAGCATCTTGTTGCATGTAGAGGCAATAGTAACGACCTTTCTGAGCCATCAGTTCATCATGAGTACCTTGCTCTACTATTGAACCCCGATCCATCATCAAAATGATATCAGCGTTGCGAATGGTTCCTAGGCGGTGGGTAATGAACAATACCGTGCTTTGTTGAAAAGCTTCCGCTAGATTTAAACACACTTGCCGCTCGGTGTCATAATCGAGGGCGCTGGTGGCTTCATCTAATATCATTAACTGGGGTGATTGCAAAATCGTTCTGGCGATCGCAATACGCTGTCGTTGTCCCCCGGAAAGACCTGAACCCCTTTCGCCAACGCTGCTATTGTAACCCAAAGGCAATTCCATGATAAAATCGTGGGCCACTGCTATCTTTGCTGCCTGAATAATTTCATCACTGTCTGCATCAGGATTGGTCAGAGCAATATTCTCTTGAACGCTTCCCTCAAACAAGAGGGTTTCCTGAGGCACAATCCCAATCTGACGCCGCAGGGAATAGAGTTCGACTTTCGAGATATCGTAACCATCCACAATGATGCGACCGGACTCTGGAGCATAGAGTCTAGCCAAAAGTTTGGTCATGGTACTCTTACCGGAACCACTTTGACCCACAATCCCTACAAATGAACCGGCTGGAATCTCCACATTAATGTTATTTAGTTGCATTGGTCCACTCTTGGCAAAGCGAAAGGAGAGATTTTCATAGCGAATGTCTCCCCTGACAGAGGGCAAGGGGATATTACCCTGGTCTGCTTCAGTCACTTCTTGGGGTGTATCGACAATGTCACTAAGGCGTTCGAGGGATAGGGCTGTAGACTGGAAGTTTTGCCAAAGTTGGGCTAAACGCAGCAAGGGACTGGTAACGTAGCCCCCAATAATCCGAAAAGCAATCAAGCCCCCTAAGCTTAATTCTCCATTTAGTACTAGATAGACCCCTACCCACAGCACAAGTAAACCAGAGAGTTTGTTCAAGAAGGTGCTCATAGAACTAGCAGCGGTAGAGGTTAGCACATTCTTGAAGCCTTCACTAACATAGCGCCCATATTTCTCTTGCCATTTCCAACGCGATCGCAATTCAATATTCTGGGCTTTAACGGTGGAAATGCCAGATAACACCTCCACTAGATAGGATTGGGTTTGAGCATTCCGTTCTGCTTTAGTGCGTAGCTGTTGCCGGACAATTGGGGAAACGATCAGGGTCAGGAGCATGAACAAAGGAATCACTGACAAAGTCACCAGGGTCAGCACCCAACTAAACATGAACATGACCACGATGTAGATTACAGAAAAGACTGAATCTAACACCACGGTTAGGGCTGTCCCGGTCAAAAACTGGCGGATATTTTCTAGCTCATTGATGCGAGTGGACAACTCCCCAACGGGTCGTTTCTCGAAATAGTTTAAGGGTAAGCGCAACAGGTGGTCGATAATCTCGGAACCGAGAGCCATATCGATACGGTTGGTCGTATCTACAAACAGGTAGGTACGGAGGGTGATTAAAACCCCCTCAAAAACCGACACCACCAACAGTAAAATTCCCAGTACTTGCAAGGTATCGGTACTGTTTTGGGAGATCACTTTGTCAATCAGTACCCGGATAATCAAGGGATAGGCTAGACCCAACAGTTGGACAAAGAAAGAAGCAATTAAAACTTCCGTCAATACCTTGCGGTAACGAACGATAGAAGGCCAAA
This sequence comes from Moorena sp. SIO3I8, assembly GCF_010692325.1. GTDB lineage: Bacteria > Cyanobacteriota > Cyanobacteriia > Cyanobacteriales > Coleofasciculaceae > Moorena. Next base: position 22,620 of record NZ_JAAHHW010000090.1, read on the forward strand.
ACCAACTCAGACCAAACCGCTGGGTAGGGGTGTCTTTGGTAGGTTTTAACAGAAGTACTTGCCCGCCTTCTCCCCAGTTTTCTTCAAAATCCTTGGGTTTAAGCTTTTGAATTCCCAGCTGTGGCACCGCCAGCACTATTTGCCGTTCACTGGCTTCATAGAGAATAGCTAAGCTATCGTGCCACAACAGCATCGCTGGGGTCGGTAAACGTTTGATAGCGTGAGCTGGTATTGTTGCGAGTTGGGCAGTTAATCCCATCAGTTCTGCCACTGCACCACAGTGCTGAAGGGAGATTTGACCGGTGCGAGCATGCTGGTTTTTTAGCACCTTCCGTATACTATCTTTGCGGAAAGGCATTTTAAAGTACTTACTCAGCATTTGGAAACAAGCCAAGGATTCCTGCACCGCTCCTTTACCCCGTATAAAGGGGAATTTTGTAGGAGTAGTCTGCTCAGGGTAAATCGTCTCGGGAGCCTGATCCGGTCGGTCTGGAGCCTGGGGAATATCGTCTTGTATACTGGGAATTGTATCGGTAGGCTCAGCCAGGGTTTCCGAGTCAGTGGCGGTTTGCTCAGAGAAAATAGCTTCTGGAATTCCCACCAAGCGCGTTGCGCCATGACCATTGACCTGTAAGCTAGACAATGCTTCTGAACTCAGACAAGACCCTACTGGTAAATTGGCGGCTGCTCCCCCACTCACAAACCATACTCGATTGGGGTCGAGTTGGCTCGACATTTGCTTGCCCCGAGGTAGGTTATAAACTAAAGCGTCTGACCAGGCATACATGGCAAGTGCTTTGAGGTCAGTCTCTGCCTCAGCCCGACGCCCCAACTCTGTTCCCAAAAGATCAAAGATTTCCACTAGACCACAACGGGCTTTGAAGGCATCTGAGAAAGATTTTTCTGTATCTAGCAGCCCTAAGAAGTCAGCCGCATTGATGGTGACACAAACGGCTTCCACCGATGCGATCGCAGTTTCACACGGTACTCCCCTGACCAAACTTACCCAGCCAATAATCGCTCCTGGTTGTAGTAATTTGAGGGTTGTGGGGGTTTGACGGCGTTGGTCATAGCCAATCAGACGGGCTTTACCTTGGAATAGAATCGAGACTTGGCCTGGCATTTTATCCCTGACCACAATTGTCTGACCCATGCGGTAGCGCAACAGTTGGCAACTAGTGGACAGTTTTTGCAGTGCCGCCCTTGACAATTTATTGAACGGAGAAATACCAGCTAGAAACTCTTGAATTGTTGTTGTATAGGTCATTGAGCCTCTTAGGATTTGAGATTAGTTAGCTTTAGGGTGAGATTAGTTAGCTTAATTAAATTTGATAACAGCTTCTCATGGGGTATTTATTAGGATATGCTAGGCATAGTAGGTATGTCTTTTATGTAAAGACTCTGTAACGCACCCATTGACTTGCTTAGCGCTTCTTTCATCAAGAAATGTAACTAGTTGGCTATGCTATGATGGGAACAGGCAAAGTCTATTGAGACTAGCCTTAAACAACAAAAATTTACCAGATCGCCATAGACTACTGATCATTTAGCCACGGCACAGTTTCAGGATTACCATATCTGCAAGCTAGACGGGTTTTCTGGAATCTTCTCCATCTGGCGCGAGATGATCAAACTATTAGCCAAATCCCGCCTATCTTCCCCCAAATCCGGAATCAAAGCCCTCTCTTTAGTTTCTTAAGTTTTGTTTCATAAGAGAGTAAAGTTGTTAATCTAGCGCTGCTAATTGCTGATTCAGTTGCTCACTTAGCCAGGTGCTGAAACATTCATTCAGCAGTCGCTGGCGCATCGAATCATCTAACTGCGCTGGCATAAACTTCTCCAAACGCACGATTAACAGCCATTCTCCCAAGCGTGTCGGTGGGAACAGTTGTCCGGGTTGGCTCAGGCGAAGCATTTGGGCTAAGGCGGGGTGAGGTACGCTCAGTTCCACCGGACCGATTAATCCCCCAGTCTGAGCTTCTGGTCCTTGGGAATATTCCCTGGCTAGGTCAGCAAAAGACTCTTCTCCTTCTTGAATCCGGAAATAGATTTCTTGGGCTACCCCTGGGTCTTTAGTCCGAATCAGGGAATAAATCACCCGGTCTAATTTTCCCTTCCGTTCCAGAAAATAAGATTCAAGTTTGTGACTCCAGGTGTCTTGTTTGTATTTCTCAATCAGAATACTTCGTACCGCTAGGGCTTCTAATTGAGCTGGATTCATACCACGCTGCTTTAGCCAAGCCTGTTTAGCCGTCTCGTCAATGAGCTGATTTTTTTCCAAGAACTGCTGATAGGCTTGAGCCTTCTCCTCTGGTGTGCAGCTTGCGGTAGCCACTGCCTCGTCAATGATAATCTCACGGATTAACGGTGGCAGCAATTGGTAACCAGCTAGCAGGGGAACAATTTCTTCTGCACTAATAACGCGATCGCCTATTCGTAAAACTGTAGTTGTCCCCATAAGAAATGTTGTGCTATGTGGTAGCGCTAGGTGGATAGGATGGAGATCTTACCCACAGTATATTATAATTCCTAATTTTCAAGCTTCAACAGTACAGTTTTTCCACATTCACGAAAATAGGGTATTGGTAATAGCTAATTGGTAATGGTTACTGGGTAACTGACTACTGATACCACACTACTTGATATCATTGCTTAGTTCAGTAAGGCCATTGATTGTGCCAAGCCCCAAGCAGCTTTTGGTTATTGGTTGAGGGTCAGATCTAAGCTTCTGGGCTGACGGCTAATAGCTGATAGCTGACTACTCGCCACTTGGTATCACTATATATTAAGTTTTCAAAAGATTTGGTAAAGCGAGAAAGTTCTGCTCATTGGACCATTAATAATAACACGAGGAGCACAAGCCCTAGAGCACGGAGCTATTACAAGGCTATTACAAGTTGCGGAGATTGATTTTACGTTGGTCACTGATTAGCATAATAAGTATTATTTCCTAATAACATAACTCTGATTATAGAGCATGTGTAACTTTGTATGACGGTCTTTGGTAATTAGTCTAAGTTAAGAGATTGTCATGCCGTTGGGATAGGCGTGAAGCGAAACTATTGCAGAATATAAATCTGACCTGGCGTTCTGTCATGATTAGAATTACTGAGCAACCAAAACTCGCTCCTTGTCGCTCTAGTTCATTGGTCCGTTGTCTGTAGTCCATTGTTCGCGGGTCTCCCCATTAGCTAGCTCTGTGTTTTACTAGTTCCCTCACACTTTTGTTTGTGTTTGTTCAACTGACTTCTAACCCCTAAAACCCCAATAGCTAGTAACCCCAATACAGAGGTTGGTTCTGGAACTGAGGTAGGATCAGTTGGTTGTGGAACGGAGGGGGGATCAGTTGGTTTTGGAACGGAGGGGGGATCAGTTGGTTTTGGAACGGAGGGGGGATCAGTTGGTTTTGGAACGGAGGGGGGATCAGTTGGTTTTGGAACTA
>NZ_JAAHHW010000091.1 GCF_010692325.1 Moorena sp. SIO3I8
GGGTCGGCGTATCAAGATTTCGGGGGCTCAGTGGGATGAGAGTAACGTCCCACAAGTCTTGAAGCATCGGTGTGCCTACCTCAACGGGCAATTTTCAACTTGAGTCTTACAAAACTGAGATGCACTCTAAAGGCTTCACTATCCTTACGGTAACTTCTGACCCTGTTCCGTTGAAATAATTCTGATAGCGGAACTACTTCCCATTACGGTCAGTCTTTAACTTCCCGTTATTTTTGCCAACAAAATAAAAAATAACAAAAAGTTAATTTCAAAGGGAATTAGAGGCAAAAAAGAAATACCAATAACTCCGATTTTGGGAACTAAGATAGTTTTTCATTATCTTTTTAGTTCCTGTTAAGAAATAACGGAAAAAGCGCAGAATATATTCCAAGCAAGGCAACTTAATACCGTGGGTTGGTGTAAAAGTTTACCCCCAAAGTTAACTTAACCTCAGGCAACTTAATGCCAAAAGTAGTGAAGCATGTAAGCATTGCGGTGCTTGAAACAGCCTAGGTCGCTGTACTGGGATGGCTCTATTCCTGGCATCACTCGCTTCAATGCCCACTCGGCAACAAAGTAATCTTGGGTGTCCTTAGGGATTGTGCGATCGCAGTAGTCTTTGATGAGGTATTGGCAAAGGGTCATCAACTCAGTCTTGGTATAGGTGACTGATTCGTATGGAGTAGCTAAGGTGATCTGTTGTTTAACCATTTTTTTTGTAGGTAAGTGTTGAAAAAGGAAAATACCCCGCTAAGTGCGGGGAATATTGATTAATCAGGGTTCTTTGCCTTAGGTCTGGGCTTCACTCGACGGCGAAGTAGGCTGCCGTTAGTTCCATGAGTGCCACCTTGTTTGATTAGCTTGTTACGTTCTTCAATCGATTCGTCAATAAGCTTTGAAAGGTCTTCCATTTCCCCTACACCTCACCATCAAATTCATCTAAGTTGTCTTCCAGCCTTAAAGTCGAAGCTACTTTGTCGGTCAATGCACGGATCTTGGCAGTGGTCCGTGAAGCTAGCTTGTGATATTTCACCCGAACACCAGCCAACTTGAATTTGGAGAGAGCGATCGCGTACTCCCAATCAGTGGGTGCAAACTTCCGCAGCAGACTGGGGCTAAAACGGTAGATTCCATGCCAGCACCAATCCCGATAATGACTAATAAAGCAGTCTTCGGCTAATAACGCTGAACCAGTAGCAATCAGAGTAACAGGGCTGCCGCATTCGGAAGAAAAGAAGTATCGAGCGTCCTCCAGTCGTTCCTCAGTGCAGGATCGAAACATCAGGCTTTTGCCGTTGGTGAAAAGGTAGGTCTTTACTTGGGTATAAGCGTTGGTCATCGTTGAATCCTCAGTTAATGAAAAAAGGTTCCCTCGCTCGGCAAGGAAGGAGGTGGCTAGTCTTCCCACCCCTAGCTAATTAACCTTTGGCGTTAGGGTCTATTGCTTTCGGATCATGGTCGTAAGTTGCCACGAACACTTTCCGTTGCCCGTTTTCGCGGTGGTAATGGACTGTCGCAGCCGAACCGTCGTACACAGCAGCAATCTCGTTAGTACAATCGGAAACCTGATCTTTAGGTTTTGAGCCTTCCCAGCTGTCAATGGACTTTGCAGCACGCTTGGAAGATTGGTTGAGCTTAAAGATGGCCATATTGTTAAGATTGGTAGGTTTGCTTGAGTAGTGAACAATCAAAGGCGGTCGAAGATTTAACTGCGAATCGATCGCCTTTTGATTGATTTAGATAAAAAAATAAAGATAATTTGTAAGGTTGTTGATTAATTTTTGTATCTTCAAAACCCATCTTTATTTCTAGGTATTCCAGGCAAAATAAAACAATTTTCAAGTCTAACAGGAGGCATGTTTACCGCAAAAAGCGACGTAAAAAGCACACGTAATTATCATTTTTGTATACCGTAAAGCCATATCATAGTGGGCATTAAAGCACCCAAATGCTACTATGCTACTTGAATTTAATAAGATATTAAAAGCGCGCAATTGATAAATAATTTAAAATCCATTTTTTGCCTCCTTTTCGATTTGATCATAAACTCCGATGTTCACATTTTTAATATTTGGAATAAATTTTGACTTTCTGTTTACTTACTTTAATCATCACTATTCACCCCCAAAAATCAAACCATCTCTAACGCAGCCCTGGTGATGTACTGGGAAAAAGCTTCAGTTGCATGGGCATCCCAGATATTCTTACCGCCAGGTTCCCAGTTTTGCTTGCTGTAACAGATATCTTCTTGACAGTCATAACAAACTGGAAATGAATTATGCCCGGCGCGATCGCGTGGTCCATCATAATTAGTTTGGTAGACCTTAGTCGCTTCAGATTCCTGACACAAACAACAAGTACCATCGGTTAACGCGATTGTTTCGGAGCGCACTTTTTTCCGACCTTTGTACGATAGTCGGGCAAGTTCAGGGCGATAGACGTCTCCTACTACAAATTTCTTGCCAAGCTTAGGATCGGTCTGTCCAAGGTAATGGGCTATGAGGTTAACCATCTCAAGGATCTGGTCGTGGTTTTCGTAACCAAGGTCATTCACCACAAACTCCCAAAGCCAGCGCTGTGATGTTTTTTCAAGAAGTTTGTGTAGTTCTAATGGGTCTAGTGATCGCACTTTCTTCCCTAAGTTTTTGGCTGTCTTGCCACCTTTTGGAGTGGAGTTTTCTTTAGTCTTGGGAGCAGAAGTAGTCTTAGATTCAATTTTAGGGAGATTGCTTGCATCGCCTAAAGTCATCCAGTCCCCATTTATCAAGACCACTCGATCGCCTTCCAACCCTGGGGGCATTTCGACAAATTGGGTATCAAAGTTATTTTTTGCTGTTTTTAAAACCGCTTTGTTACATCCAATCTTTTTGCCGTTACATTCGATAAAGTGACCGTCATTAACTGAGACCAAAACCAGTCTCAAATCCTTCGGACAAACCCCATAAGTTTTAACCAGTGAACTCGCTCTAAAGTTGGGAGCAAGTACGTGGATTGCGGCATTATCTTTGATTCCAGATGAAGCCATTTCACTGATAGCGGATGAAACACTTTTGAGAAAAGGAAGAAGTAAGTCAGCGTATTTATGAACCTGACCCGCTGTAATCATCCACTCGTCTAAGATATACAGTCTATCTTCCCCTTCAAGCAACAAAAACTCTTCTAACATTTCATTGGCTTCACTGATAACCTTGGCAGCTTCAGTTCTGGAGAGTCTACTCAGATTCACCTCTATCTTTCTGTAAGCATGATTCCAGCGACCATCCATGTCAGGAGTTTTAGCCGCCATGCTAGTATAGAAAATCTTCGCTCCTTTTTGTGCCTCCAATTTAGAAGTTTCTGCCAACATTAAGGTCTTTCCACCCCTTTGCCATCCCAAGACACAGGAAGGGTCATAAATAGTATTTGAGAATACTTGATAGCCAATGGGCTTTTGTTTCTTTCTGCCTTTAGAAAAACCAGAAAATATCGAGGTGACTGGATTACTAGGTTTTGGATTCTGTGGTTCGTTTTCAATTTCAATCCCTTCGACTAACCCTTTGTAACTACTAGGCACATCAATAGTTTCCCCAAGACTACCTTGAAATTCATATCCATAAGTACCAGCAGCCACATCCCTATCTACGGCAGGCTCTAATTCTGGGGTCTGGACAGCCTCAATGACTCTCATACTCTTTGATGGATAAAGCTGGCGTCCTAGAGCGTCTAAATCCTGAATTGAAATCATTTCGATTAGCTCGTGACCATCTTTTAACTCCTTAAGGTGACGGCAATACCGAGAGTTATCTCTATTAGTAAAAGAGTCATTGAGTATAGTCAGGTAAGTGACAAAACGCCTTTTGGTTCCCACCCCTGTTAAAACATGTCCTAAAACACCTCTATACTCTGCCAAGAAGGCAGCTTCATGTCTTTCTCTTTCTGATAGCCAGTCGATGCACTTTAATTGTTTACCTTGGAATAGATCATTTTGGTTGTCTTCAGTTTTATCGTCTTCATGCTTAGTGAAATCATCCCATAACTTTCTGGCATCTGGAACGAATGGGAGCGGCCTTAGATTGTCAGTAATACTGAAGTCTTTCCCTACTGTCCAGGCATATCCAAGTCCTCCAAAAATCAAAGCTAAAGGAGATAAAGGATTTACGTTAATTGTTGCTAAGGCGGCCACAGAGCACACAACACCCAGGCTTTTGGAGAGGTTACATCCTAAACGTCTCTTTGTCGCGTCGTAGATTAAATAATCATCCCGAATAGCCAACCACATAGGTGGGTCTGTGATTAATAGATTTAGATCTGGATATTTCAGAGTAAAATCAAGAGGAGCTTTTTGAGTTTTCAATACATTTCTTTTCATTGTTGTTTCTCCCGGTATAAAACCGGGAGCTTTACTAAGTTTTACCTATTACCAGAACCTACGAATTTCTTGAAGTATCCATAGCCAAGCTTGAAGATATTAAGACCAATTCCTGGGGCGAAAGCAGATAGGGGATTGAATAGTAATAGACCTAAGACAGTCCAACCACCAATTCCTTCTCCAAATATTGGTCTAACGCCAAATGCCATAGCTATTTCAACCCCATACAGGAAATAACCAAAGAGGCGCAGAAAACCTCTGATAGCTTTCTTCATTCCCGAGGCATCTGGGTTGGAGTTAATACCAGTCAAAACGACTTGGCTAGCATTCATACCCAACATCAAAAGGAAGTGAAAAAAAAGTTCTGAATCATAGAAACTTTTAGTCAAATAAGCTTTGATGCCGACCCAAGTTGTGAATGGGTTAGGGGCTAAGGCTAACCCCGAAGGATGGGTGTAAAAGTTATCTAGAGATATGGCGAGGCAATAAATAAAAGCTACGAAGCTAAATGCCAAGATACCGGGTCCGAGAAGGAAGTTTTTAAGTACGAACCCAAGGGCAGCGATCGCAGCAGAAAGAACATCAAAACACCAATCAATGGCTTCTTGAATCCAGTCAATAATATCAACCAGGATTCGCTTTCCACGGCGGTCACTGTTAGAACCTGACTTGCTCATATAAACTCCTCTGTCTATCTATCGCTAATTTGCGGATTCGTTCGTCCTTCTCCCACAGGAATGCCCAAGACACAGAACCGGATTCATTTTTCCAAGCGGTGCCAACGAACCTCTGAGGGGTGGAGATATCGAAGTAATAAACAAATCCTCTAGGAGAGTTTTCAACCTGGTTAGCGATCGCTTCCGATTTGATAGGGAAAGCATTTCTGGTTTCTGGATTGAAAGTGAACTGAAAACTGTGACGCTCGGTCGGGTGAAGTTTTAGATTTCGGGCGTAGACTTCTTTCTCCTTTAGCTGGTTGTCCAGTTTCGCTCTCAAGATCTCTCCATCCTGTTCTATTAGGTCAACTCTCATCTTGGTGTCAGCCTTCCATGCCTGCTGACAAGCGAAAGGTATTACTAGAAGTCCGAATGATAGTAGTGAAGGCAAAAGAGGTCTGATGTAGTACTTGTCCATTTCACAAAAAATACTCGGACACCAAACGATGCCCGAGTCCTCCTCACTACACGTTGATACCTAACTTGGCCATCTTCTGCCTGAGGTGAGCGATCGCTTCCTCTTGAGTCACAACTTTGGGTTGAACAATTTTGCTTTCAAGGTAAGCCTGGTCTTCTGCTGCGCACTGAGCGTTGAACTCTTCCACCTCAGCATCCACCTCCTCAGTAGTGATGCCAACACGAGACATTAACCCATTAACAAGTGCCTTCCGTGTCTCAGGGTTGAATAACTGACGGAGGTTTTTCCGTCCTTCGTTATTGGCCTGCCGGTACCGGTTGAGGTTTTCGCTCATCTTTTGATCTTGCTCCAGCACCGCAGTCTCAAAAGCCACCTCATCAATTAGACCCAGTGCTTCCCGGTAGGCTTGGAGTCGCTCGGGCATCATGTCGATAATGAGGCCAGCTGGTAACTCAGCCAGTCCACGGGAAACTAGGCTCTGATTTACTGAAGTGACTAGAGACTTTTCTACTTCCTCTTTAGAAGCAATAGGAGCGATCGCAGAAGAAGTACTACCAGTTAGTGCTTTTTGAACAGCTTTGCCAGTGACATCTGCGGCTCCTTCTAATTGGAAGAAGGCTTCATAAGGGATTTGGTCATCATAGGGATTAAATCCTTGAGCCTCTCCTAACTTTTCTAGGGCACTTGTAGCTTCATTCTTTGTCATCCCCTGGTGGTTGATGAGAACTTCTAAAGCTTCTTGAAAGGTTACAAAGTCTTTAGTTTCCATTTTCCAAACTCCTCTACGTTGAATATTTCCAGTATTTTGTCTAAGTAATAAGCTGTCTGTTCGTAGCTAAGCTGCGTCGCTTTCCTCAAATAATGAATCAAAAAGAAGACGAAGACTTGATAGAGGGTTAAGCCTCTAAGAATTGAATTTCGACGACATCCCTGCTTTGAATAAAAGTTGAGATGAATCTCTCTGTAGGGATATTCAGAGTCAATCCTATTGACGTCAATGATAAAAACTTGCCATCTCTTGAGCGTTTTTTCGCTGAATCCCAACGTCTCCTTTACTTGTTTTCTTGTTGCCTTCAAAGGCAAGTTGTAGGCAAAGAAATCGTTGTAAATTAAGGCCATATCCGTATCGGAGACAGTAGCGCCAAACATCCCACACTTCACAAGTGTATTGCCTAAAGACTGTCTATTTACTGTCCCATTACACTGAGATTGGCTTGTAACATTTCTAATCAGTATCACCTCCTTAATGATTTAGATATGCAATAAGAGGCAAAAGCAAGGTAGAGAGTAGATCAAATAAGTAACAGTGAGATGCGATCGAAGATGCCCTGTTACCCTTCACTACCCACAAAAAACATGTTTATTGGGTTGTTCTCCGTGACAAAAACACAGTGAAAGCTGCTAGACGTCTAACACCTGTCCGCTTTTGTTGAAAATAGAATCAATAAGCGGACAGGTGTCTAATAGACATCAAGTAGACATACTACAAAGATTACACTGTAGTTTTAAATAAAACTTGAAAGTTGTTAGACGTCTAAGAACCCATTTACTAGACTGTCTATTTTGTGTCGGTGGCACGAATTAGACACCTGTTAGACAGTAGATGGACTGTCTAAAAATATTCTTAGACGTCTAGGTGTCGCCAATTTATTAACTACTAACTAAAAGCGTACGCCGTAGTGAGGCCAATTAATCGTTACCCCATCGTTACAGCCCGCTTCCATTGCATAGGTAATAAATCAGTGACCACGTTACCCAAAAACATCCAAGGTCACGAACCAGGAGTAGTAAACAAGTACTACCCGCAGTGTGTCTCGTATTTTTCATGCTCAACACGATCTTTTATTGTCTAGGTGCTGTGGCGACCTAGAAACAGTAATAATGAGTCTAGGCCAGTTGATATGGGTCTACTAAAGCGAGTAGTTGTGTGTGATTTGAGCTACTCGCTTTTTCATCCATGTGTACATGGTAGCGTGAATTTTTCAAAATGTCAAGGCATTAAACAATATTTGTTTAGAGGTGTTACACTTTAGAAGTTGAACTATTATAAAAACTTCTTGTAAATGAGCTATATTGAGGTTCGTAGCGATAAAAAGGTCAGAATTAAAAACTTCCCAAAAATCCTTCATAGATTATGTAAACAGTCAAAAGGAGGAATCACAAAGGTTTCTAGAGCATCTGGCATACCAAGGGCTAGCATCTATTCGATATTGACCGGGGCAGTGACCTGTATCCCAGAAGACACGTTAAGAAGACTGGAGGCAGCTCTTAGTGTGGATTTTGGAGTGGTGTTTAACTACGATTCAGATCTAACACAGGAAGTTGATGGGTCTTTTACCCGAATTGATCTTGTCCATAGAGAAGTTTCTGACCAATATCAGACAGAGTAAGTATTCGCGATCGTCCCTTCAGGATGCACTAAAGGCGATCGCACCAGATCCACCAGAGCTACCCCGTAGCCCATAAACATCCTATTACCATTAAAGCAAGACAATAACCCTTACACATAATAATGCACTATTTATGTTTGTTTATAAAAAAATAAGTTTACTAAAAAAAATTTCAAACTTGTCTTACTTGTTTGCTTTATGGGATATAATTATCACGTCTAAATTTAAAGCAAAATAAAAACCCCATCCTCAAACTCTTTTGCAGCAAAAAGGACGGGGAACAAACACAAACAAATAAAACTTATGTTGAATTGTAGCGCAAAAAGTGCGACAAAACTTCTGTCGGACGAAAGACCTTTGATCTTTCTACCAGAACTTGCAGGTGCAGTCGGGAAGGTAGAAGCTTTCATATTGCAGGAAATTCACTACTGGGCTGGGATATTTAACCATGTAGTAGATAAAAAAAGATGGTTCTACAGAACTTATGAGAAGTGGGCAGAGCGGATAAAAGTTTCTGAGAAGACCATTGGCAGGGCTATTAAAAACCTCCGGGAAAAAGGTTTAGTCTACATTAAGCGTTTGTCTTCCGGGACATACTACCAGGTGAACTGGTATTCAGTTAACTACCAGGAGCTGAAGAAGAGAGTCAAGGACATCAAAATCCTTGAGTGTTTTGGTCAAATCGATTCGGCCAAACCGGGTAGTATCGATTCGGACATTTTGCCTGAATCATATAAAAGAGTACCTTTTTTAGAAAACTCTACATGTCACCCACCCACCCACCCGTGTGTTGAAGAAAAAAATGATCAAGACCAAGAAGAAAGTAATCAAGGGGTAGAAGCTGTTTCCATCCCTTGTGATAATGATAATGAGGATATAAAGGAAGAGCTGGAAGTAAGTTCCGCCGCCGCTGAGAAGAAGCGTGCGATCGCAGCAGCAGAGATACAGCTGAGAAGGCTTCAGATTAAGCCAGCTGCTGTGATGAAGTACATGATCAATTTCTATGCAAACCTTACCCATGCCTTAGATCGGGTAAAGGAGGCGGTAAGGGAAGGGTGGGTAAAAAACCCAACCGGGCTATTCATTCAGTCCCTGAAGGACGGGGTTGATGAGCAATACTTTGAGGCTAATGAACAGGTCAAAGAGAATCCAATTCCATCCCCACCCCCTGGTTTTGTTGAGTGGTGTAATAACAACCCAAAAATTAAAACTTATCGTTTTACTTCTGGGTCTACCAAAGAATGGACAGTAATGTACAAGACCGGGCAGATATTGCCCTGGTACATTGCTATGAAGTGCGATAACCCTGATTATCACCCACCCCAGGGTAATTCGGAGTGCCAGCCATCTGAGCCATCGGGTAACCCAGATCAAGTGAGTTGGATTCCAGCAAAGAGTGCTATTGAGATATCCACAGAAAACTTTGCTGAGTACCGCAGACATCATCAACAATCACTACTTAAGGATTTAATACAAAAGTACTTGCCGCCATCGGGCTTTCCTACGAATCCAGAGCAGGAGTAGGGAGGAATAACAATGCAATATCAACTTTTTGATTTGTCCCAATATGGGATAAATCCTAGCTCTGGGGTAAATCCACATCAGACGGATTTGGACGGGGACATAGAGGAATTTGAGGCTCTTAGGTCGCGAACGCAGAAGCCAAAGCAATATCAGCAATGTGAATTTTTCGATTTATCTCAATATGAGACAAGTCCTGATTCTCAAGTAAATCCATATCAGATGGATTTGGATCAGAGATTCAAGAAAGGAAGGTCACGACAATACAAGCGAAAGCGATATAAGCAATGTGAACTTTTTGATCTCAATCAGTATGAGGTCAATCATGATTCTGATCTGAATCCATGTGAAGCCCGCCCTAGCACTGGGGAAGAATTTAAAAGGAGAGGGTCGTGTACGCAATACCATCAAGACCAATGTATGGACTCAGTGAATCCATCAGAATTATCAGAACCATCGGCTTGTTTGAGGGGATTGGGGGATTCCCCTATGCTGCCAAACAGATCGGGGGATTCTTGTGGGAAGGATCCGTGGAAAACGACCCTTCCTGTATCAAAGTCCTTGAGCGGAACTTCTCCCATCCTATTTTTGGGGATATCAGGAGTTTCCACCCCAAGCTGGGTGAGTATGATTTCATGGTTGGGGGATTCCCCTGTTCTGGGACATCATCCGCTGGCGACAAGACTGGACTTGACCATCCCGAGTCCTCTCTATATAAAGAATTCATCAGATGCATTGAAGAAGGACGACCCTCGATGGTCCTTCTTGAGCAACCCGAAGGATTCCTCTATAGGGGATATGAGACATGGGTTGAAAAAGTATCAGAGATTGGATACGAAGTCTTGGATCCAATCATCCTTGGCTGCCACCAGATCGGCGGCAGCTATCGCAGAGTCCGAGTCTTTTCTCTGTCCTACGCTCCTGACAGGACGTGGAAGATCAGGCAGGGGCGCTGGCAATACCAAGTGCGAACGCTGGTGGAAGAGTTCGGGACTTCTGCCCACTGGCTCACAATTGAGCGTGCAGGCGATGTTGCTGTTGCACGGCTTCCCACCGGATTACCTGGAACCGGAGATGTTTGTCTCCACGCCGAAAAAGGACAAAGGGGAAGGAGAGAAGCCAGAAGACTTATCGGCCAGACAGTATCAGTCCCCCAGGCAGCCCTCGCCCTCTCTGCCGCAAAGTGGGTCTGGTACCAAAGAGGGGACTGGGTATAGCGCTATAGCTTTTTCTCTAAAAAATCCTGGGGATGAGTATAGCGCTATAGCTTTTTCTCTAAAAAATCAGCTGTCCATCGAGGAGCATGAACAACTCTCTATTGTTGACTACTGCCATGATAAGGCTATTGGTCAATTGGTTGCTTCCAAGGATGGGCGTATAGGGACAGTAATCCGAGCTGTTCCGGGAGATACCCTTCGTTTAGACGTTGAGTGGTGGTACGGAAACCAGTACAGCAGAATTCCGTTTAAGCAGGTGAAGCTACTTGGACTGACTATAGAAGACCGCTTATGCTGCCGCCTCCCAGATGCTTCCAAGCAGCACGGTACCTTATACAAGTTCACCGCTAATCGCAGGGGGAAAGATGGTGTTATGCGCACATACCCACTGGTGGAAGGCGATCGCACCAAAGACGAAGATTGGTATTGGGGAATCAATATCAAGGTTCTGGTAAACCCCAAGAAAGGCTGGCAAAGTAAGAACTTTGGAATTAAACACTCAAAGCTCCCTTTGGTTCGAGCTGCCCAAAGGGAGGGCAAGGACTATGTCTATATAGTTGAGAAGGTCTTGGGGAAGAGTATCAACCTGTGCTGATTAGTGTTGCGGGTGGTGTAAGACGGAACCGTTCTGTTTTAGAGAAAAAATCGGTGGTCTAAGACGGAACCGTTCTGTTTTAGAGAAAAAACGAGTCTTCCCGGTGGTCTAAGACGGAACCGTTCTGTTTTAGAGAAAAATGTGGGTGGTGTAAGGGTGATCGCATCTGTATGGGGTGCAATCATTTTTCTTTGCTGTCCGTACATCGGGCAACCTCGATTTATTTCGGTATCCCCATGCAACCACCCTCTACTCCCAACAGAAGGAAGGTCTGATTGCGATCGCTGCAAGAACTACCCCATCCTTTCTCTAGTACCAACAGAGGTGGCGGAATCAGTGGGGTGAAAATAGCTCAAAAGCTTTCCCTGCATGAGAACAGAGGTGACGGTAAATAAATTAACAACAAAAGGGAATCCCCAACTCAAGGGAGTCAGGGTATATCTTTAAGTTCTTTTATTAGTTTCATTCCGGCGGTTTTAGGATTAAAGTTTTCAGGAAATATAGTGGGACAAGGATATTTTAGATAAAGTCTTTCGCAAGTAACTTTCAATGTGCTTTTATCTGTATAAATTGCATTTTTTAAAATAGCACCTTGTAAAATAGCACCTTGTAAAATAGCACCTTGTAAATTTGCTTCCTGTAAAATAGCACCTTGTAAATTTGCTTCCTGTAAAATAGCACCTTGTAAATTTGCTTCCTGTAAAATAGCACCTTTTAAAATAGCACCTTGTAAATTTGCTTCCTGTAAATTTGCTTCCTGTAAAATAGTACCTTTCACGTAAATTCTTCCTGAGGATTTTCCTGGATTTCTCAACACAGAAAAACCTAATCCTAAATTAGCCTCCTGTAAAATAGCACCTTGTAAAATAGCACCTTTTAAATTAGCGTTCACTAAAAAAGTCTCCTGTAAATTAGCGTCCCATAAATTAGCCTCCTGTAAATTAGCGTCCCTTAAATAAGCCTCCTGTAAATTAGCGTCCCTTAAAAAAGCCTCCTGTAAATTAGCATCTTGTAAAATAGCACCTTTTAAATTAGCGTCCCATAAATCAGCATTAGAGAGTTGAATTCCTCTCAAATAAGCGTTTGGTGCTTCCAAGCCTCTTAAACTTTCTCTATCCCAAGTCAACCAAAACCAGGGATTACGTCTTGGTCTTGAGTTCAGGAATTCTAGGGCTTGTATTCTACCACCACTACCTTTTTGGCCATATGCTGCTGTAATTACCTGCCATGCTTGATAAATTTCACTATCTCGTCTATCCTTTTCACTAGCGACAAAAACTATTACAGCTATGAGTATTGTTATATTACTAGTAAGATTTAAAATTTCTATTACTGCCAGCCTATTCAAGTAACCTAAAAAAGGTTCTAGAAATTTTTTTTCTGTCTTTATAAGTGGTTGATTAAACTTAAACAGTATTAATCTTAAGGGATTGTTGGCAATTTGTTCAGCTTTAACCCAGTCTTGTTCCGCATCACCTTTTTCTTCTGTTATTTGACGATTTTGATAAAGTTTAAAAGCTATTTTTTTTATATTTTTATGGGGTGTTTTTTGTGACCAGGATATTGAAACTTTGACTTGATGAAGTACCTGTTTGAGTTTCATAGTTACCAATTAGGGGTAAATGCAACATAGAGGTTGTCAGTGACTTTATATGCTCATCGAATGTGCTTATATAAGTCCTGTTATTACTTGGGGAAGGCGATCCCCTAATTTATTACCCCTTCTAAGTCCAGTCATCAGGTTTTTTTTGCCCCTATGCAAAAAAATCTCAGGTGTGCAAGCAGGGCAGTTAAACAGGTATCTTGGTGGTCTTGCCCGTTATTCCCGATTCCCGATTCCCTATTTCCTCTACATAGATATAAAATGTTCAGTGAACATCCGGCGAACACCCGGTGAACATTCACCGAACATCCAGCAAAGGTTATGGCTCAAGAAATAGACAAAATCCCCGTTAAGGATTTACAGACCCGATACAAGATAGGTCGCACCGCCCTTTACGATCGAATCAAACATGCCAATATTGAAACAAACAAAGAGGGGACTCGCTCCTTTATATCTGGTAGACAACTGGAGGAATTGGATCGTTTAAACAACCATTTGGAAAGGGGTGGAACCTTTGAAGACTTTGAGGCATTATTGACCGAAGAATTTACCGAAGATAGTCAGGAAACTATCTCCCTGGACAGTTCACCGAACAGTTCACCGAACAGTTCACCGAACGTTCACCGGACAGGTTCTTGGGAGGCAGAACGGGAAGCATTGGAGGTGTTGATTGATGCGATCGCGTCTGGTATCGAAAGGGCTAATATCAATAGAATGCAGCCCCTGAGCCCCATAGAATACATGCAACAGTTGAAGATTGCTGCCCAAGAACAGTGGTTATTAACCACTTCGGAGGTCAGGGAATTGATAAAAGTAAAACCTCACACCAGGAAGGGTGAGGATACTTATAGGAGGGGTTCGTGGTTGTTTGTTAAATCGGGGAAGATTGGGAGGGAAACTGCTTGGCGTGTCGAACAGGAACAGGGAACAGGGAACAGGGAGTAGGGAGTAGAGAACAAAAATTCCTATAATTCATTGCTTTTCGATGTAAACTACAGTCGATGAATCAGGATTTCGGAAATACTTATGTGGGAATAAATTTGCTTGTGTTCTTTATTCCTATGGTGTTTAACTTGATCAGGACAAGGTTCACTACTGTTATGTGCGATGCCCTAAATAACCAACTATATAGTGGTCACATACGCTCCCCTCACAACCTTGCCGCTGTCCTGCCTTTGCAATACTTCTTTGGAACCGCTAAAAGCGATCACAGGTATTCAGTTAGACTCATCTGAACTAGAACACCGTTACCAGCAATGCGATTGCCCTATGGCCACGCTACGCGATCGCCCCAGTAAAACCAACATCCCAATCAAACGCGATCGCACATAGACCATCGAACACGCGCTGCGCTGTGGAAACCAAATAAATACCTTGGCTTCGCATAAATACCTAGCCGATCGGTGTTGCAGTTCCCGGCTGGGTCGGCGCTCGGCATAAATTTTTTCTCTAAAACACTCAGATCCAATGGCCTCGCGCGACCACAGCCTAGTCGGCCAGGCGGAGTGTGGAGATTGAAAAGTTCGCTCGACCTCCGTTAGGAAAATTTATACTAAATTTTCCTAACTCCGCCCGAGCTACACTTTTCAACTCCAGGGGGGGTGTCCATTAAAAAAAATGGAGGGAGAAGGAGAGGGAGAGGAAGAGGTAGCGAAGGTGGGTTGGCTTCGGTTGCGTCGTGGGTTGCGTCGTGGCTGGGCACGGGGCTGGTTTCTGGTTTTTGACCGGGGCGGCTGGTTTTGGCTGGCCGCCCCGGCCAGCCCCTAGTTGTCGGCAAAGTTGTTAAAAAAGCGAGAGCTGTTCGTAGGTTGGCTTACTCAGCCATTCGGGCAGCGGATTTTTCTCTAAAAAAGTTATGTCGATGTCAAAACCATAATAAAAAGCAAGAGCTATGGTTCCCCAGGTTCCTGATCCGGAACCGTGGAAGGTTGGTTTTGGTTGTACCCCTTGCGGGCAGGGTTTGTTTGGGAAAGCTAGCAATTTGTAGCTTCCTGGGTTTTTCATGCAGTTTTTTATCATCCGTGTACTTCGCTCTGCGAAGTGCCACCGTTCTTTCCCCGTCACGTGGTAGGTCGTTACAGTGTGTTTTTTCTCTAAAAAATGTAGGGCTATTGTATCTACCCCAGGGGCGTCCCCGATGTGCCAGGTTTCTGGGGATATGCTGTTTAGCTTTTCCTGGATTACTCGGATATGCTCTGGTCTTATGGTGCGTGGTCCTGTGATGCAACAGTTAATCATGGCTTTATTTTCTCTTTGGTTTTAACCTCAGTATACCATAAAATACGGTGAAAATAAACGAAAAATCCATCCTTTTTGGGATTTACAGAAGGTTGCAAAGACTCCGCTCCGGGGGATGCACGGGGCTGGTTACTGGTGATGCCAAGTAGTTGATCGGTTTCCCAGCGCCCCGGCACCCCCGGAGCGGAGTGCGGGAGTAGGGAGTAGGGAGTAGGGAGTAGGGAGTAGGGAGTAGGGAGTAATGCGATCGCACACCATTATTCATGCGATCGCGTTACTTTAGTTAGAACTTAGTTCATCATCAAAACGCCTCCTTGTTTAATTCATCAAGTGGAGGAAGTCCGAACTTTTTCTGATAGCTAGCAACAGTTGCTCGTGCCGTTTCAGAGTCCCAATAACACCGTCCCAATCCAAATAAAGCCACTGCTCTGCGCATGGCTTGGGCTGCTGCTTTTGGTATTGGACCACCCCATTTAGTTGAAGAAGTTGGCTCAGAACCTAAACCTTCCCGTTCAAAAAGCCCTTGAGCGCACAAGATTTGAATTTTTGTCTTGACAATAACCATGTCGGATGAAATAGTTATGTCATCAAGTTTGCTCCAGCCGGGAGTGATGTAATCTAATATCAACGATATGGTCGATGATCGTAGATAAGGGGCACGTCCGATCAGCTTTTGAGTTCCGTCCGGGGACTTCTTATAAAGTGGTTTGAAACTAACAAGTTTCAACGGGATTGGAGCCGACAGGTCAGACATGATTTCTGGAAGTTCTCGCATCCAGCCGCGAGTAGTCTGCTCATATATGGACTTTCGGAGAGACGATAGGTCTGGAGGTAAAATTGGGCTTGCCCCATTTTGAGAATTAGTTTCATTCATTTTCTCAAAACTCCGTAGTTGAATTAGGGTTCAAACTTGCCCAGTATTTGTCGAATTTCGCGTCATGTTTCCCAGAGGAAAAACCTGACATATACCGGCAGTTTTTTCGACATACTTTTGAGGAATGGCAAACTTGCTTGGATTGGTTGAAGTAATCGCAGCGGCCTTTCCAAACCTCCAGATAACCATCCTCATAGCCCCTTTCCTGGAAAGAGAGCATGGTTTCTGTAGCAAAACCATCTGTCTGATGAATCTTCGATTCTTGCTCGAAGTCCAACCATTGGTCATATAGCATAATATTGAGTTAAGTCTCTAATTTGACTGACAACGGAAGGAATCTCTTTGGTCTTTACTTCCTTCCGTTTCTATCCTCAGTATACTAAGGATTAAAGCTAATGTCAAGTCATTTTATCGAAAAATATTTCCTAGCATTTTAGTCTTAACCATGGTATACTGAGGATAAGACTAATGCGTGCCAGTGCCATGTCCAGACTGATTCCGTTTTAGAGAAAAATAGTGGTGATTTTCTCTAAAACAGGGACAAGCCTGGTGCAGCCTACCAGCAACACCAAGTGAAGCAAGATAAGTATGAATACTCAGAGCAAAGGATTCAAAATCAATAATCCATTGGGAAAAAACGGTTATGACACCGGAACTCAAGTTAAGTCCCGGGGCAAGAACATGACGTTCAAATTACTGTTAAGTGATCAGGATGAGATCCTCCAACACCTTAAGGATGAGGGGATAACCGTTCAGGAGTTCTGCGATCGCATGGTCATCCTCTACCAGATGTTTGTGATGGGGGAAGAGATAACACCTGAGAAGCTCAAAAAAGCTGGCATATCCAGTGAGCAATGGGAAAGAGTAGTGAAGTATATACTGTCACGACTGAAGTTTTCCTAGTAATTTGCCTCTTAATCTACCTTTTAGTGTTTTTATAGATAAAAAATGGCAAGATTTAAAGATTTTGATCTAAACAGCGAAAGTATTAAAGTCTTCGATAATCATATTGAGGATTTGTACAAATCATCAATAAGTGATTTTGAACGGTTTATGTTAGACCTTAAAATTTGGTTAGTGAACAATGAACAACCAGAATTAGAGCGTCGTCTGGGCAGTTTTTATAAAGATAATGGCTATCGACCAGTTTCTGAATTTACTGATTTAGAGAATTTAATTGCGGCAATTATGAGATTTACTGTACCCAGAAGATTGACCTACGTTTGTGATTGGTATCCAGGATGTGAAGACATCTACAGATTTTTTGAGTTAACCGTTGATAACATAGACAAGTTCAAAGATACCGAGTTTCAGTGTACACTGAATGATACCAGTCGGGAAGTGATAGAGGAAATTAGAAGAGATCCAAACTTTGTTTATTGGGAGTACGGAGAGCCTCCTATAGAAGAAAGTTTACCTCCAGATGAAGACTTTAATTTCAGTATTACCATTGCTTGGATAGATATCAATGAGGACTTATGGGATACAGATCTTTATTTTGAACCAGTTAATCCAGGCATCAGAGATGCAATAGGTGACTTTTTTGCCCTATGTAATGGTTAAGACCAATGAGGGGATAACCGTTCAGGAGTTCTGCGATGCGCTACGCGCAGCCAAAGGCGATCGCAGTTGCACCTGGACAGGACAACCCAGAGAATGCTGAACGTCTGATTTTTTAAAAAGCCCCCTTAGTCCCCCAA
Organism: Moorena sp. SIO3I8; assembly: GCF_010692325.1. Classification (GTDB taxonomy): domain Bacteria; phylum Cyanobacteriota; class Cyanobacteriia; order Cyanobacteriales; family Coleofasciculaceae; genus Moorena. Next base: position 17,621 of record NZ_JAAHHW010000091.1, read on the forward strand.
ATCTGGAGGACTTTTAGAGTTTTATTCCTCCCCTGGCGCGCTTCCCATAGGCAAATTAAATTCGCCACGGGTCGCACCACAAAATTGGAGAGTTAGGGGGCAAAACTATTCAGAGTTATGTCTATTTATTAGACTTCCTTGACTTCTTTAGTCGCTCAAGAGCCTGTATACTATGATTTACGGTTGTACTGCCATAGGCAAGTATTTGAAGCAATGGCTGTATATTATCAACACTTTTGAATATTTTGTCATTGCTAATACTGGCAATAGTTAAGGTGCAGAGTAAAACCAGTGAAAAATTCTTAATTTGTTTGACCATAATCAATCTCATCCAAAAAACGACAGGACAGTGTAGATTAGGTTAAGGATTGGACGCCTTGTACAATACCTAAACCAATTTCTACTTAATGTTCAGATTGAGACTCGGACATCTCAATCTGAATTATTTTATTAACCTCTGATGTAAGCATTCAGCCGTTAGCCGTCAGTGGTCAGCCGTCAGTGGTCAGCCGTTGACCTTTAGCACCTCAAGTAGCACTATCTGTAGCACCTCAAGTAGCGCATGAGCTGATAGCTGAATGCTTACCCTCTGATTTACCTTTTTACTAACCTCTCATTTGAATTGGGGGTACCCAAATCGGTACTTCCTAAGGTAATGGATTTCAGGCCGCTGTACTTTTTATTTGTCAACCTTCATTGACAAATAAAAAAAAGGTTGTAGATTCTCTATAAGTGGGAACCACCGCAGGTGGCGCGCAAGCGTCTTAGGGAGGTTCTTCTCTCCACTTACCCAGGATCTATGTAATGTAAGTAGCGACAACAGCAAGAGCTATAGGAACACAGAAATGTCCCATAGTCCGATCATTCTCAACTTATTGGACAAAGACAGCACTACCACAAACATGCCCTTGCCCTAAAATCAACCACCATCCCTAACATCAAGAGTAATCTCAGCAGTTATCACACGGTCCGTCTGTGAAACAATCTTCACCCGTCTCACCCGACCAGCATAGGGCGTTCGCGTAGCGTCTCCCTAGGAGAATCGCACAATACTCAACTCTGCCAGTTCCTTGTCCACTTCCTGAGACTGCTTCACCAAGGATACCAGCTGGTACTGCTGCCGCTGTAAATTAGTTTGATAGGTCATCATTTCCAGAGAATGCCGGTAAATCTGCTGTTGGTAACGAGTTTTAGCAGCATTTAACCGAGCAATAGCAGAATCGATCGCAATCTGTGTTTTAATCCGCTTTTCCTGTAACCATTGTCGTTTCTGGATTTTATCCTGGTCGTGGATGACATTGAGATAATCCACCTTGAAGCGGAGGGGTGGAGCTGCTTCAATTTCCATTTCGACCAATGCTAAATCATTGCGAGCTTTTGCGATCGCAGCCTCCTCCTCACTAAACGAAGGTGTTGGTGGTTGTTGGATTGGGGGTAGTGGTAAACTCATCTGATTGATCGCGATTTGCAGCTGGTTCCGTCTTGCTTCCAGTGTTTTTCGTTGAGCAGTGCGGTCCGAGAGAGTTTGACCTACCTTTACCCTGTCCCACTGCTTCACCTTGATGTCTTCCGGTGCTGTTACTGTTACGTTTATCCGGTGCCGTTTTGGGGCAGTGGGCTGAATCTGTGTAACCGGGGTAATGCCATCAGGTACTGGTTTAAGAGAAACTTGATTTGGACTAGTTGCAACCAGCACCGCTGCCGTGCTAGCAATACCAAACCCGATTAAATTAGCTACCCCGGCGAGAAGCCCCGCACCATAATCAAAGATTTGGTGTCGGGATGATAGCCGGGACAGGGTTTATGTAAATTAACAGTTATCATTCACCTGGTTTGTGTTAAGATATTTTGATGGCACTAATCATGAACTACACTTATCGAATTTATCCAGATACAGCTCAACAGGAATTAATGTTGAGTTGGCTAGAAACTTGCCGACGACTTTATAACCGTTGCCTGCGAGACTTAAAGGACTGGATGAATAGTCGGAAGTGTGCAGTTGATCGGTGCTCGCTTAATAGGGAATATATCATGTCGCCTGACATTCCATTCCCCGGATACAGGTCACAGAAGCGACAGTTAACGCAATGGAAAAAGACTGAATCTGACTTGAAAGAAGTTCACTCTCAAGTCACTCAAGATGTCATTAAGCGATTACATACTTCTTGGGAGTCGTTCAGACAAAGAGGAAAAGGTTTTCCACGATTTAAAAAGTACGGTCGCTATCAATCGTTTTTGTTTCCTCAGTTTGCGACTAATCCAATTAAGGGGGATCAAATCAAACTACCCAAGATTGGGCTTGTAGATCTGAGATTACATCGAGAAATCCCTGAAGGATTTCAAATCAAGACTGTACGAGTTGTATCAAGATGTCGAGGAACAAAATGGTTTGTTGTTATCACCATTCAAGCTGATGTTTCTGTTCCGGAAAACCCGGCTTTTGGACGAGCAATCGGAGTAGATGTCGGGTTGATTGATTTCCTAGCTACATCAGATAATTTAACGATTCCTAGACCGAGGTTTTTCATAGACCTACAACGCGAGCTGAAATTGCTGCAACGTAGAGCATCTCGAAAAAAGAAACGGTCTAAGAATTACGAAAAAGCACAAATCAAGGTAGCACGGTTACATCACCAAATTGGTAATACCCGTAAAGATTTTCACCTTAAAGTTGCACATCAACTCTGTGACCAGGCTGATTCAATTTTTGTAGAAGACATTGATTACAGAGTAATGGCAAAGGGCTTTCTGGGTAAGCATTCTCTTGATGCTGGCTTTGGTCAGTTCAGAGAATTCTTGAAATGGGTATGTTGGAAACGAGGAAAGTTTTTCGCAGAAGTTGACCATAAAGGGACATCAAAGCAATGTCCTGAATGTGGAACCGAGTGGGATAATAACCTCTCAATCCGTTGGCATACCTGTGATGAATGCGGGTATTCCAACAATAGAGATGTCGCTTCAGCCGAAGTAATGCGTAATCGTGGAATCAATAAGTACCCAAGGACAATTGGGGAAAGGAAACTGTCTGCTGATAGCGTACTGTCGGGGGTTTTGTACCTAGATAAGTGCTACGCAGAAACTCTTAATCGTGAGGTTAAGAAGCCCGCGCCGTAATCAAAGATTCGGCGTCGGGAGTATGTCACTTACCCATTCCATAGTCCTACTGCTGCTGGTGAGATTATCTTTACGCTTAGATTTCCCACAGCGTACTGATCAGTCAACTTAGTGATAGCTGTAGTCAGTGGACAATAGGTGAATTTTAGTGTCGAGGCGCTCACGCTAACAGTCTGAAGTTGATTAAGCTTTGCAGCTGGTTTCACATCTTCGGGGAAATCCACAGCTACTTGACCATTAACGAAAATCGCAGCACCAGGGTATTGTGCTGCCAGCTGCCGTAATCCGGGGATAGGGTCTTCATCGTCCCAACTCAAAGTCAAGACTGTGGTTTGAGATGGTTGACCAATAGTTGTAGTGAGCTTAGAGATAGTGATCTGTTCCCCTGTCTTATATATCCCCCTCCCATCCGTAACAATAAACTCACTTCCAGCAGTATCGATAATCCAGTAGCGGCCAGACGCATCAGAGCGATCGCTAGCCCAGACACCAGTAATTTCGGCATAGATATGATTAGTGCTAGCGTTCTGGTTGTAAGTGGTAATCGCACCATCCCGAAGTCCAAGACTCTGAGTAACTTTGGTTGTAATTCCGCCACCATTGGCCAACCAGATACCAACGATTAGTAACGCTGTGGCAAAAGCTAGCACCCACAGCTCAGCAGCACCCCCAGTTTTAATCCGTCGTCTGGGATTACTCACAGATACAGCCCAAGCTGGCTCAGGCCAGAACAGCTGAACCCCTTGCTTAGTGAACGTATCTGAGAAACAAGCTAACAGGTGACCTAAGGGGAAAGCGATCGCACCCTTCCAGTCCCCTAACCAAAAATGTCCCACAGCCACCGACACAGCAGCAATAGTAGCAGTGGCCAGCAGTGAGTGAGTGATGGTTCGATGTGGGAAACGGTTCTCAATCCAGCTCGAGATAGGATAAAGGATTTTCCCAATAGTGCTGGTAGTAGTATCAATATCCGGAATCTGGGCACCAACTACAGCTAACCCCAACAGCGATGGGTCAGCAGTTCCCAAGACTAAGCTAGTTCCTGCTGCTGCAATCAAGCTGTGGGTTATGCTCATCATGATTACTGTCCTAACCTCTTTCTTGCACCTCTGATACTGCCTAGTTGCTTAAGGGTCATCCCAGCCACCAGGCTAACTCCACCAAATATATAGAGTGACTTATTCCCAGTCCCCATACCAATGAAACGGATAATACCAAAGCTCATCAAAGCAGCAATAATGATGGGCATGATCACCACATATTGAGTATGCTCTGGTTTATGCTGTTTCAGTCCAAGTGACTCATTTCTGACCACCTTTTTGGCCACCATTGGGTTACGTCCAGCTAGTGGCTGGAGTTCAGCTAGTCGGGATTCCGAAAGATTCAACCCCTGGCGCTTCGCCTCCGACCGCATCACTTCCCGAATCCGTTGGTCAGAAGGCATCTCTAGCTCAATTTCCAGCATTTCCAAGAAAATGTCCCTACCGGGATTCGCCACAGCCAGACAAACCACCCTGACCCCACTGGCCATTAAGTCTTCCAACCAATACCTAATCCCAGTGGTCAGTCGTTTCGCTTCCGGGAAAATCAATAGTGTACTGTCATTACAGTTAGATGCGATCTCCTCTTTCAGCTGATCCATAGTCAGGGACTTGCCTTCCTCGTTTTCCGTCGGGATGTTCAGCTGGAAGGCCAGGGCTTGAAAGAACTTTTTCCCACTTCCCTTGTAGATTGCGATCGCAGCTGAAAATTCCCCCAGCAGCTCCTCATAGAGGGCTTGGGCAAACTCACCCTTACCCACACCAGCCTCGCCCAAAATTATGAGAGAGTGACCAGCTCTAATAGCAGTACAAGCTCTTTCAAAATCTTTCCCTAACTCCCGCTTCGATATTGAGCTAACACAGTGTCTGCTATCGAGGCGGGAGTATATTTTGGGTTAGCCGCTTCCTCGGCATCGGTTATCTTCTGTTGCAAATCCTCTGGCAGATCATCCCAACCCATTTTGTCGGCTAAAGCTGTTATAACCAGGTGAGGCATAGCCATTTTATAAGTTTTGAGTTCAGCTGCTGACCTGACTAGGTCATCTGGATCAAACTGATCAGTCGGGTTTTCCGGCTGAACGTATACATCTGCTTCGATTTCTGAAGTTGTAGCTTGGCTCTCTTTTGCAAGGTTGCTATCATCAGCTTTAACAATCGAATTATTAGAGAAGCCACTTCTTTTCCCAGTTTTCTTGACATGGCTTCGCAAAGCACGGACTTGGTCAGCTTGCTCTAAAGTTAGGTAAGCTTTACCTTCTGAATCATGCTGTGCTTCTATTTTCAAATGGTTCAAGTCCTTATAGTAAGCGTCCTTTTTGATATTAAGTTCGCTCATCAGCGTTTCGGGGCGAATCGCTCCTGATGGTGCAGAATTCTGTTTAGACATTTTTTTTTCGCGATTCCATATTATGTACAGTGCTGAGAAAAAATTTATGGAGTGACCCCAGAATTCTGGGGTGCGCTGCTCAATGACAATGGTAATTTTGGCTTGAACAATTGCTGTTACAAGTCTTTATCAATAACCACCATTGGTGAAAAGGTAAATCCCCTGGTTACGAAGATGTAGTTGTTGTTAACTCTGGGGGAGATAGAGCAACGAAATGATTGGTTGAGTTGAGCACCGATAAATTTTTATTTCAATGTTTCCCCAGTTGTTGAAGCTCGACGGCTGGAGTTTCTGTTCTCAGTTTCTGCCCTAGAGGTTCTTTTTCGGGTACACGGTGTTTTTGTTTTCGGGTGTGTGCTGAGGGTTTTGTGGATAGGTGGTGTCGGTTGTGTGTTGAGGGTTGAGGTGTGGGCAGTTGTTTGGGATTGCGTAGCGTCTGCACTATGCGGAGGGTTATATAAATGGTAGGTTATAAAATATTGTCGCTTATATGCCGAGGGTCGATGTGTAGGTAGCTGTTTGCTCGGACTCTATCTTGATAGCGATCGCATCGCACCACCCATTTACCTCATTTTCATTGATGCATTAACTCAGCTTCCATCGATGAGAATTTGGAAAAATCTTTAAGTACCGATAATCCCCCAACTCGGCGTTATACACATAGCTTCAATCCAAAACAAACAAATCTTATTTGTACTTCGTTGGCCAGAACAAGGATGCCAACAAGAACACACAAACTTACACTTTTGGAACGGCTACAAAATGCCTCTGTGGTTAAAATCTTTACCTGGTCATGACGGTCAATTTTTATGCTGCACGCCTCGATACACCCATTTCGTACCATTGAACAGCCTGGGTGTACCCTAGTCAATACAATGTGGGTGCAATCGTCTACAGCGCCTGAACCCATACTGCACAGGAGCTTCAGTGACTTTGATGAAAGCAGGAAAGTATTGCAGTTGCAAGTATTGAATTTGTAAGATAATATGAATACATTACTTTTTACCACTGGCCGTCCCGGTTTAAGACTATATATTTCCCACGCGGAATATATAGGGAATAGAAGCACTGACCTATTTTAGGGTCTGCTCAAGATTACCAATTTGAGTCGGGAGGCCAGCCAGCCAAAAGGTTGGAAAATAAGCACTAAACTTCACATGGATATTAATTCTATGTTCAAACAAAGAACTGATAGGCCCGCTAGGGCTGCTCCTAAAGCCCTGCGGGAAGGAAAAAAAAATGACCAACAGACCATTCCCCCCCAAACCGAATTGCTCATCCTCTGGACAATCAACAAATCAGACCCAAAAGGAGTCTACGGACTTGATATACAACGGGCATTCAGAGAGTGTAGCGGAGGAAACGAGTCCATCTCACTTGGATCTCTCTACTCGCTACTCAAGAGAATGCGCAAAAAAGGATACGTTAAGTCCTGTGAGGGTGACGCAATCGGAGGTGGAGCCAAGCGACAGTATTACTTCCTCACCGAAACAGGAGAATCTGTTGTCAGATACGCTGACGGATTTTTTGCAAGACTACGCAATTGGTCGTCGTAGTGAAATTGTGGATGAAGAGTTGCTCAAACGAACCTTAGAGGCTTCTCCTCTTATTAAATGGGTTACTTTTCCTATCCTCTTTCAACTATTGAGCACTGATGATAAAGCTAAATTTTGCGATATGTTAGTTCAGCGGGATTTAATGTATCGTATGCATAAATATCCAAGGTTTTACTTGCATCTACGTGATATTTTTATGCTTGCAGATTTACTTCGCTGTTATGTTAGCGATGTAATAGGAATCGTTATTACTATCAAATTGATAAAAAAATAATGTAAAGCATTATTTTAACTGCAAGATAAAATGATGAAGACCAATCTCTATAAATGGATTGGTCTTCATCATTTTTAAGTTTTTCAGTTTACTGACTGACAGTTTGCGGAATGAAGGTTGTAAGTCGGATCAATAGAAACTCCATCTAAAGTTGATAGGACAGTGGAATAGGCATCTTGCCTGTTTCCTGCCTTGGGCGGGATCTTGGTAGAGCAGGCATCTTGCCTGTTTCCTACCTTAGGCGGGCAGGATGCCTACTCTACTCCTATTCAAATACTGTTCTCCAAGGTGTTCACTCCACCCTCTCAGGAACTAAAGCATACAGTTGAAATTCAAGTAGAATAGGATGCCCACCCTGCTCTTATTCAAGTACTGTTCTTCAAGTTAGTCACTGGATGTGAGCATGACACACGATCTAGTTCTAGTAACAGGACTCGACCGGAGATGAAACCTGATTGTTAGTGAAGCCTTAATCAAACAGTTTTAACCAAAGGTGCGCTTTCCGTTCTCCGTAGGAGACGCTACGCGACCCGTGGCGAATTAAATTCGCCACGGGTCGCACCTCTTTTATGCATAACCAACTAACCATAAAGGCTGGGTGCATCCCGATTTTGCAGTGAGCATAAATACTCAAGTTCGGTTTTGAGCAATCAGAGCTAAGCTTTGAGAAGTTGACCTATAATCAGGTGAGTTCTGCGAATGGATGCTGACAAACATGCCCAA
>NZ_JAAHHW010000092.1 GCF_010692325.1 Moorena sp. SIO3I8
TAACGGTAAATGTGCCCATTCCGGTCACGGGCAAGATGCCCATTCCACAGATGCCCATTCCACAGATGCCCATTCCGGTCACGGGCAAGATGCCCATTCCACAGATGCCCATTCCACAGATGCCCATTCCACAGATGCCCATTCCGGTCACGGGCAAGATGCCCATTCCACAGATGCCCATTCCGGTCACGGGCAAGATGCCCATTCCACAGATGCCCATTCTACCTGACTCTTAAAATCATTCCATTATTAAGCAACGCCCCCTACTCCCTACTCCCTACTCCCTATTCCCTAAACTAAAAATGAATTATGCGATCGCGGATTCGCTTACCGCCACTTCCTCATTCTTAGCTGGTAAAGGTGCTGGTTTATTCGTCATAAATTCAGCCAGCTGAGCCTCAATTTGGTCACGAACAATTTGGCGATATTCCAGGAAGTGTTCTGCGTAGGCACAAACCACAAAGAAAGAGCCCACAACTTTCGGTTTCTGCTGAATCAGCTTAAACAGACTATTCCAGAAAGTCCAGCGGGTCTTACGAAGAACCCCTTGTCGCCAGCATATGGTCAGTAGCGCCCGGATAATCACCCAATCGATCGGACGAGATACACCATGCCTTGGTAGACCCAGCTTCATAAAGTAGTTGTAGATGCGGTTTAAAAATCGCTCTGGGTCATACAGAGTCCAAAACGCCTCCACATATTCACGAGCAATTTCTTCCACTGGCCGAGTTGGCACAAAATTGATCAAAGTGGTTTGGTTAATATTAGCCCCACCATCGAGAAGTCGTCCTTCTTTTTCAAGGCGATGCCACAGAGCAGTATTAGGCAATGCCTGCAACATACTAAACAAGGCAATAGGAATCGAGGTTTTCTCAATAAACTGGACAATGCGATCGCCTGCGCCAGGTTTTTCCCCATCAAAGCCCATGATAAACCCTGCCATCACCCTGATACCTGCCTGGGTAATTGCATCCACGGATTCACTCAGAGAATCTCGAGTATTTTGGAACTTTTTTGTCAGGGTAAGGCTGTCTTCATCAGGAGTTTCAATGCCTAAAAAGACCTCTTTAAAATTACAATCGACCATCAGGTCCATCAGTTCTTGGTCTTGAGCCAAATCCACTGAAGCTTCTGTGGTGAAGCTAAAAGGATACTCGTGTTCAGCCATCCAGACTTTCATGGCTTTCAGCAGAATCTTGACATTGCGCTTATTGCCAATAAAGTTGTCATCTACTAGAAAAATCCCCCCTTGGAAATTCAGTTCTAAGAGGCGTTCTAGTTCAGCTAACAACTGCTCGGGAGTTTTGGTGCGGGGTTTGCGACCGTAGAGGACAATAATATCGCAGAATTCGCACTGAAATGGACAGCCCCGAGAGAACTGGATTGCCATGGTGTCATAGGCTTCCAGGTCGAGAAGATCAAAACGGGGGATTGGGGTCTCAGTCACATCCGGCTTCTCACCATTAGCACGGAACACCCCTTTAGTCTCGCCCCGTTCAATCGCTGACACAAACATGGGTAGGGTAATTTCCCCTTCATCCAAAATCAAGTAATCTGCCCCAGCCGCTTCAGGCTCGTGGGGTGAGGTAGTCGGGTAAGGACCACCCACGGCTACCTTTTTCCCACGGCGTTTAGCTTCCTGAATGTGCTCAAGGAAATCTTTTTTCTGGACGATCATACCTGAGATAATCACTATCTCAGCCCAATCCCATTCTGCCTCCGTTACCTCAGATACATTGCGGTCAAGCAGTTTAAAGGACCATGTCTGAGGTAATATCGCCGCTACTGTCACCAAACCTAGGGGTGGCATCAGTGCCTTGTGATTCACCAACTCAATGGTTCTCTCCATTGACCAGAAACTTTTGGGAAACAGAGGATATAGCAGTAAAACTCGCATAAGTAGCACCTGAAACGATAGTTAGGTTTTCCGGAATTGATTTATCCGAATTTATCAATTGATCAAAGCTGGCTTAACTTAACCAGAGTTGGAAAGATGTCGTTGGCGGATTACCTGTCAGCCACTAACTATTAGGTTAGGTAAATATTAGGTAGGTAACGGGGTGGGAGACTATTCCCCAGTTAGTTACTAAGGTTTGCTAATATATATAGTCTGATCCCCGAGTTAATTTCCACTCAATCCGCCAACGGGGTTTGTAATCTGTAAGTTGCCAGTTTTCCCTTAGATTTACCTGTCAGTAGTTATACTTAGCACCGGCCTCAACTGAGAGTTACCCCTTGTTAAGGGATCATCAATAAGCTCAGGTTATGACCGTGTGCAGTATAGTTACTATCAGATAGTTACTCTTAGTTACTCTAAGGGTGATATCTGGGTACTATCGTCCTGCTGGAGCTTTGCTACTTCTTGAGCCAGGGTGTTCACCGTAAAGCGAATTTGCTCCTCCGTATGGTTACAGGTGATAAAGAAGCGCAGGCGGGCAGCATTTTGTGGCACCGACGGGTAGAACATAAACGGGACATTGATACCACGCTTAAACAGATTCTGAGAGAGTTGCACCGACTTCAAGGCATCTCCCACAATAATTGGAATCACCGGAGAATCTTTACTCGTCCCTGTGTTGAGTCCCTGTTTCTGGGCTAATTCCAGGAAAAGTTTAGCTCGCTGGTGCAACAGTGCAACTCGCTCTGGTTCTGCCTTGAGTAGCCTTATGGAAGCCAAGACCGAGGCTGCATTAGGGGGGGCTATGCCAACACTATAGACAAATCCGGGGGAGGTATACTTGAGGTATTCTACCACAGCAGCGCAACCAGCAATATAGCCACCGCAGCTAGCAAATGACTTGCTGAGGGTACCCATCCACAAATCTACATCAGCGGGATCAACCCCACAGAACTCACCAACCCCTCGACCATGTTTGCCCAGTACCCCGATGGAGTGAGCTTCATCTACCATCAGGAAAGCTTTGTGGCGTTTCTTGACTGCAATGAACTGAGGCAAGTCGGGAATGTCACCATCAGTACTGTAAACCCCTTCGATCACAATCAGTACCCGTTGATAGTGGTGACGACGCTCCTGGAGTATTTTCTCCAATGCCTGACAGTCATTATGAGGAAAAGCAATAATGCTCGCTCCCGACAGGATGCATCCCTGTAGAATACTGTTGTGGCTCAGAGAATCATGTAAGATTAGGTCGTTTTTGCCAAATAAGTGACTAATAGTAGTTACGTTAGTAGCATGACCGCCCACATAGACGATACTATCCTCAGTACCAATAAACTCAGCAATTTCTTTTTCGAGCTCTCGATGTAACGGTTTTTCCCCTGACAACAGACGGCTAGCACAGGCGGAGGTACCATAACGATCAATGGCATCCTTTGCTGCTTGAGAAATAACTGGGTCACCACACATCCCCAGATAATTATAAGTGGCATAATTAATCAGTTCTCGGCCACCAATCTGTGTGGTATTGTTTACCACCCGTTCTTGGGGGGTAAAGAAAGGATTGTTGACCCCCAGCGCTTTGATTTCCTCCTGTTGCAATTGCAGTTTGCGGTATTCTGGGTATAGGTGGAAATTATGGTATTCCGGTGGGATATCTTGATTGTCTAGCTTTTCTGCATCTTGATTTGGGATTAGACCGTTTTTGGCCGATAATATATGACCATTCGTTTCCGGTATTGACCTCCTTGACGAGGTTTCTAGGTGAGCTTGTGAGTTTCCTGTTGGTTGTTTAGCAACGTATTCCGCCAAATACTCAGCCAATGCCTCAATATTGTCGTGATCCCATAAAAGGGTTGGGGAAAGCCGATGTCCAAGGAAATTCTCCAGCTCTCCGGATAGGTTGACAGCTTCAATCGAATTCAAACCATAATCGGTAAAATCCCGATGAATATCGATTTCTTGGGCATCCAGCTCAAGTACTTCTGCTAGCTTGGACACTAACCAAGTCGCAATGCTTGATGCTGCTTTAGATAATTTTGGGGAACTGACGGTAGATTTGTGATCACTCGTAACCATAGTGGTCGGTGAGCTTTCTTTCCCGTTCCAGACCTGGTTCAACAATTCCATGTTGCACTCCTTCACCACACTAAAAGATTAGATCACCCAACTCCAGTTACTGGCACTGGGTGATCGTCTGCCCTTACCCCTCCATGACTTTTCGATCATTGAGTCTAGTTGTGAACCTTCAACAGCTAACAATGTTCTAAACAGAGATTATGCCTCTATTTCGGTCTAGTTGTCACTCTTGAAGCCAATGAATTGCTATTTTTGGGGTTGACTTGATGGTTATTTTGCCACGAACTACTAAAACTTGTGAAAAATTCTATCAATCAAGTCAAGTCTACCCTCTTGCGCCGATAGCGTTTGACAGGTAAGCTATTTTTCATCTAAAAATCTGTTTCGTAAGATGCAGATTTTGTTGATTGGGTCTGGTAACCTCGCCTCTAGGCTTGGTATGAGGGGAAACTACGCAAGAATAATGCGCGATCGCATAATGGCAAACCATAAAGCTAAATACTCCAACTTAGTCGATCTCGTGGTCGATAGAGCGCTAAACCAACCTAACCAAATTGCTTACACTTTCCTAGCAGACGGGGAAACAGAATCTGGTCATCTGACCTATCAACAGTTAGATCAACAAGCCAGAGCCATTGCTGCTCAGCTACAGTCTCTAGTTGCCAGGGGCTCCCGTGCCTTATTAGTCTACCCCTATACCGCTGGTTTAGAGTTCATTGCCGCTTTCTTTGGGTGTCTGTATGCCTCAGTTGTAGCAGTGACCGCTAATCCCCCCCGGTCGAAACAGGCTATTGCCCAATTACAGCAGCGGGTCATTTCTTCCCAAGCCACAGTAGCCCTTACTACCACAGACCTCTGGAAAAGAATCCAGCAGCAGTGTGCCTCGAATCCAGAATTAGCCCCAACCTTAACTGAACTGTCCTGGATAGAAACCAACGAAATTTCCCCGTCTCTAGCATCAGACTGGATTGAAACCGAGCGCCCAGATCAGGATAGCTTAGCCTTTCTACAGTACACCTCAGGGTCTACGGGTAAGCCAAAAGGGGTAATGGTGACCCATGGTAATATTCTGTACAACTCAGCCTTGATCTATCAGTGCTTCGAGCATACCCTTAACAGTCAAGGAGTGATCTGGTTACCCTTGTTTCATGATATGGGCTTGATCGGTGGTGTGATCCAGCCCATCTATGGGAGATTTCCCGTTACACTCATGTCACCAGTAGCCTTGATACAGAAACCAGTTTGCTGGCTGCAAGGGATTTCCCGCTATCAAGCCACCACCAGTGGTGGTCCCAATTTTGCCTATGACCTATTGTGTCGCCAGGTCACTCCGGAACAGATGGAAACTCTAGACCTCAGCAGTTGGGAAGTAGCGTTTTCCGGTGCTGAACCGATTCGAGCCGAAACCCTAGAACGGTTTGCCGAGACCTTTGCACCTTGTGGGTTTAGACCAGAAGCATTTTACCCCTGCTACGGTATGGCTGAAACCACATTATTTATTTCCGGGGGATTGAAAGCTAACCCTCCGGTGATTAAGTATGTTGAGCAAGGTGCCCTAGGACAAAATCAGGTGGTAGCTGCTACGAAAGACCAACAGGGAACACAAAGGATTGTCGGCTGTGGTCAGCCCTGGTTAGATGATCACGTGGTAATTGTTGACCCGGAAACCTTAATAGAGTGTCCAGAGAATAAAGTCGGCGAAATTTGGGTATCTGGTTTAGGTGTGGGCAAGGGCTATTGGAATCAACCAGAGGAAACAGAACGGACATTTGGTGCCTATATAAAAGACACCGGCACTGGACCATTTCTGCGCACCGGAGACTTAGGATTCCTACAAGATGGGGAACTTTTTATCACCGGTCGCCTCAAAGAATTGATGATCCTCTGGGGAAACAACCGCTATCCCCAGCATATTGAAGCCACTGTTGAGAAGAGTCATCCAGCCCTGCGACCCAACGCTAGTGCAGCGTTTTCCGTAGATTTAGAAGGGGAAGAACGATTAGTGATTGCTCAAGAGATAAAGCGGAATTACCTTAGACACTTAGTGGTTGATGAAGTAGTGGCAGCCATTCGTCAAGCAGTAGCCCAAGAGCATATTGCTGATGTTTATGGGATTGTGCTGCTCAAAACCGGAAGTATTCCCAAGACCTCTAGTGGGAAGATTAAACGTCGGGAATGTCGGCTGCGATTTCTTGATGGAACTTTAGAAGCAGTAGGTGAATGGCGACAGAGTCAACAACAGCCGCGTAGTATTACCGATCTGTTGAGTCAGTTGAATGTTGGTGGCTCAGAATCCTAACGTTATTATTGGGATGATTTAGGGATCCGTCTAGGAATTGTCATAATTTTTGATGCCATATTACCTACTCCCAGATCCGCTGCTCCCTATTCCCAGATCCGCTGTTCCCTATTCCCTTTGCTATTAAATGTGTTAAAGATTACTAATTACCAGTTACTAATTGCGACCATCACTAGCAATTTATGAATTTTTTTAGCAACCAGTCAAAAAAATAATTATGTATGGTAAAATATACCTCTAAGCGCAGCTAATTTAATTAACTATGAAACGTTATTTAGAGGCTCTTAGGGAAAAAGCCAGAAATTTCCTGATCTATGGTATTGGGAAAACACTTATCTACAAGTTGGAAAAGCTAATTACTAATTATTCATTAATTGGTAATTCAACCTTCTTTGAGCCTGACCAATTTAATTGGGTGGAAGAGTTAGAATCTCAATCGATGAGGATTCGCCAAGAGCTCGATCAAGTCTTGAAATATAGAGATAGTCTACCCACCTTCCAAGATATTTCCCCAGACCAGGGATATTATCTCAGCACAGATAATCGCTGGAAAACCTATGGCTTTTATGGCTATGGAATTAAATCTCAACAAAATTGTAAAAACTGTCCGGAAACCACTCGTATTATCGAAAAAATTCCAGGTATGAAAACGGCCTTTTTTTCAATCCTATTACCTGGTAAGCATATCCCTGAACACAGGGGACCTTATAAAGGGGTAATCAGATGTCTTCTAGGATTACGTGTTCCTGAACCAAAGGAAAATTGTCGGATTCGTGTTGGTAACGACATTCGCTATTGGGAAGAAGGAAAAGCGATGATATTTGATGATACCTTCCCCCATGAGGTATGGAATGAAACCGATGGGATGCGGGTGGTTTTATTTCTAGATATTGTTAGACCCCTCGGTTTTCCTGCTTCATGGATTAATCTATTATTTATTAAACTAATTGCTTGGTCACCCTTCGTTCAAGAGGCTATGAATAATCAGAAGAAATGGGAAGAACGTTTAGATAAGGTGTTTGCTGGCTCTTGAAGAAATAGGGAATAGGGAATAGGGAATAGGGAATAGGGAATAGGGAATAGGGAATAGGGAATAGGGAATAGGGAATAGGGAATAGGGAATAGGGAATAGGGAAGAGGGAAGAGGGAAGAGCGATGCATCGCTTTTATCGTACTTCCTGAATCAAGACTGCAGAGGTAAAAAGAATTTTTTACCTTTTCTTTGTTACCTTTTCTTTCTTTCCTGCTCCCTACGAGGTACACAGGTTTTTTACCCTCTTACCTTTGATATCCTAAATCTGCAGGCTATGAGCAGAAGGGTTAAAACTTATTAATTAAGGCTTCTTTATTCTAAGGTTTCGTCTCCTATAAGGACGGGGCTTTAAACCCAAATTTTTTGGTAAAACTTCGCTGGCGCGATAGTGGGACAATCGAGAGGCTGAAAGCTAAAACACATATTATAACAGCTGGAGCCATCGGTAGCCCAGTAATCTTAATCAAATCTGGCTTAACGGGTCGTAGTGGTCAGGTTGGCAGAAATTATATGTACCATTTCGGTGCTTTGGCGGCTGGGTTGTTTAGCAAACCTACCGGTGGGGCAGATACCTTCATCAAGCAGTTAGGGTTCACGGATCTTTATTTTGGTTCAGCGGATTTTCCCCATAAGCTCGGGTATTCCCAAACCGTGCCAATCCCTGGGCATCTGAGCATACAAGAAAATTTACCGGTACCAATTCCAGATGCGATCGCAAAATTCCTACTCAAACGGATGCTGGCGATGACAGGATTTGTCGAAGACTTGCCCCAACCGGAAAATAGGGTAGAGGTTAGCAACACAGGAGCGATCCATCTATTCCACAAATTTCATCCTTACGATATTTACCGCTCCCGTTACTATATGCGCCAGCTCAAGAAAGTGATGGGCCATGCTGGGGTAGTATTCATGTTTGGTGCCACCGGGGATAAAGATGATCGCCAGACAGCCCATCAAGTGGGCACCACACGTTTTGGTAGCGATCCCAAAACATCAGTGCTTGACCCATACTGCCGTTTGCACGATCATGACAATGTATTTGTTGTGGATGGTGGATTTATGCCAACCTCGTTGGGGGTTAGTCCTGCTTTAACCATTGTAGCTAATGCACTGCGAGTGGCAGATTATATTAACGAGACTTGTTAGCATGAAAACTGTTGTAATCACAGGAATTTCCGGCACCCTCGGCAGTGCGTTAGGTCAAGAGTACATCAATCGTGGTTGGCAAGTAGTCGGTGTCACCCGTCAAGAAACCCTCGAAGGTAACTTTTTCAATACATTGTGTGTGTCTCAACAACAAACCCTTGAGGATGCCCAAAAGTTGCTTGAGTATGACCCCGATGTGATTATCCTGAATGCAGGACAAATCGAAACTGAGGTAGGGGATGGAGGAGTGCCACTGGTTGAGATAGTAGAATCGATGAACCGTGTTAACTACAGTTGGCCAGCATTGGTAGCCCTCGAAGCAGCCAAGCTAAAGCGCGAGCGACCCCTAGATGTTGTTGCTATTGGTTCCATCGCAGATGGTAGCCCTTCTTGTTTTGGTCCACTCTATCATTCTGGTAAAATCCCTTTGCACTATTACTGGTCAGGTGTTGGACCAATCGTTTACCACGCCAGCAATCATCAAATTCCCATGAGGCTTTACCGTCCTGGTGTGATCAGCGGTCCCTTGGCTTGGGCACCAGTGAACCGTCTCAATCAAAAAGGTTATAAAATCCGAGCCAACCGAGTCAATTCTGCTCCTCCTGCTGAAAAAGTGGCTAAGACAATCGCCAGCTGGATTGAGAAAAACCAAGAATGGGTGGGAACTTATGATGAGCCTTTTAGCTTTAAAATATTCAAATACGTCTCCTCTTTGCTTTGTTCCCCAATTTATTTAACAAACTACAGTTGTTTGGATGGCATCGGTGCAGCAAATTAGTCTAACTATGAAATAGGTAATTTCGGTAAGAATGTCGGAAGTGTGGGAATGGGAATGATTGTTAATAATTGATGTATTATTTACCAAATGTATGTTAAAAATTAATTCCAGTAAAATAAATTATTGTTACTCGAAGCTCCTAACCTAAAAATCCTAAATTGGAGCATAGTTGGTTATGTCGGAATTAGGCTAAAGTAATGATTTTAAATGTTTTGTGTAAGTTGTTTTGTGTAAGTTGTTGAGTGCAGGGGTAAAAGGTGTCACAAACTATTCTCCAAGCAGCCACATTAGTTGATATCCTGCGCTACAGAGCAGTTAACCAGCCAGATGCGATCGCATATACCTTTTTGGTGGATGGAGAAACCGAACAGGTCAGTCTGACTTACCAAGAGTTGGAGCAAAAAGCCCAAGCGATCGCGTTCCACCTGCAATCAATATATTCCCCAGGAGAAACTGCCCTACTACTGTATCCTCCTGGTCTAGACTATATTTGTGCATTTTTCGGGTGTCTGTACGCTGGGGTTGTAGCTGTCCCCGCTTATCCTCCTAGACCCAACCGCTCCCTTGTCCGTGTTCAGGCAATTGTCAAGGATTCCCTGGCAAGGGTAGCCCTAACTACCCAAGCAATCCTGTCTAATTTAGAGCGACGGTTTACTCAAGCTCCAGAACTGAAGACACTGCACTGGCTAGCCACAGAAAACATCAACGGCAACTTAGCTCAATCATGGCAGCAACCAGCTATAGATGGTAGCACCCTAGCTTTTCTCCAATACACCTCTGGTTCAACCGCTGCCCCGAAGGGAGTGATGATTAGCCACAGCAATCTAGTCCATAATTCAGGTGCTATCTATCAGTATTTTGAGCACACCGACCAGAGCAGTGTGGTAAGTTGGTTGCCGATGTACCATGACATGGGTCTGATTGGTGGCATACTCCAACCTCTATACGGCGGTTTTCCAGCTACTCTCATGTCCCCCTTGATGTTTTTGCAAAGTCCGATCCGCTGGTTAAAAGCAATTTCCAACTATCGAGCCACCAGCAGTGGAGGACCAAACTTTGGTTACGACTTATGCGATCGCAAAATCAAGCCGGAACAACTAACAAACTTGGATTTGAGTAGTTGGGACATTGCCTTTAACGGAGCTGAGCCCATTAACTCGGCCATTTTAGAGCGGTTTGCCACAAAGTTTGAGTCCTGTGGCTTCCGCCGAGAAGCATTCTACCCTTGCTATGGCATGGCTGAAGCCACCTTAATGGTTTCTGGTGGTATCAAAAGTGCCCCAATTGTCTTAAAAACAGTTGAGGGGGCAGCACTGGAGCAAAATCAGGTTGTCCCAGCTAGTGTTGATCAAGAAGGTACCCTTACTCTGGTAGGCTGTGGTCAAAGCCTGCCAGACCAGCAGATTGTAATTGTCCATCCTGAAACCTTGACCCCATGTGAACCAGGACAAGTGGGAGAAATTTGGGTATCAGGACCAAGCATTGCCCAAGGTTACTGGAATCAACCGGCAACAACAAAACACAACTTTGGCGTAACCCTAGCACCGATGGGGGAAAAGCCATTTCTACGCACCGGTGACTTGGGATTCATGCTCGATGGTGAATTATTTATTACTGGTCGTCTGAAGGATCTGATCATTATCAATGGTCGTAACCACTATCCCCAAGATATTGAATGGACCGTAGAAAACACCCACTCCTTGCTCAGACCCACTTGTTCGGCAGGATTTTCCGTGAATATTGCTGGAGAGGAACAGTTAGTAGTGATTGCTGAGGTAGAACGTAGCTATTGGAAATCTACTCGGCTAGCTACTTCTGATCCTGGCAATGGCGCGAAAGACCATGCCCTTGATACCAAGGAGTTAATCCGGTTAATCCGACGAGCAGTCTTACAACATCACGATTTGCAGGTTCATACTGCTCTGTTGCTCAAACCAGGTACTATTCCCAAGACCTCTAGTGGTAAGATTCAGCGTCATGCCTGTCGCCAGAGTTTTCTAGCGGGAACTCTGGCTGTTATAAATGATGGGGATTAGGCTATTGGCTTTAGGCACCCTTAACCATTAAGATAACACCTTGCCCTAAGCCTCAAAACTTCCTGAACAGACTCGCTTCAGGTGGAATGAGAATTATAGCAGTCGAAGTAAAGGTTAACAGATGTTTATGTTGCCTGTTCCCTTGACACCGGAGATGATATATTATGTCCTAAAGTATACTTTCCTTGAGAGAATTTAACAATTTTGTAACAATTTCGGATAGAATAAGGCATCAGTGGCCTTCGTTGGTAGTTGCAGTAAATAGCTTATGTCGGAGAATTCGTGGTCAGAAAAAGCGCCAAGCCAAGAGCTGAACCAACTTGGCTCTATGCTGTCTAACTTGTCAGAGGAAGAGTTTGAAACTAGCTTATTTTTTCATGGACTAGAAGGACGCCGACGCAAAGCAGCTTTAGTGTTAACCATAGTGTGGTGCATAACCATAGCACTGCATTTGGTGTCTTGGGGGATCTGGGTGAGCTTGGGCTTAACAACGATATTAGGAATTCATTGCCTACGGTTCTTGCTGGCTCGACCGTTAAAAACCCCTCAACCCTTTTTAGATGAGGAGAAAGACGATTTTCCCTTTGTGTCTCTGGTAGTAGCAGCAAAAAATGAAGAAAGTGTCATCAGTAATTTAGTTAAGTCTCTATGTCAATTAGACTACCCGAAAAATCAGTATGAACTGTGGGTAATTGACGATCACAGTACTGACCAAACACCAGAAATCTTAGATAAGTTAGCAGCAACATACGACCAGTTGAAGGTACTGCACCGGAGTGCTAATGCCGGGGGAGGGAAATCAGGAGCACTCAATCAGGTACTTGGTTTAACGAAAGGCGAGATTGTAGCAGTATTTGATGCAGATGCTAAAGTTCCCAAAGATATGCTAAGGCGGGTGTTGCCGTTATTTAATAACCCGCGAGTGGGAGCAGTGCAGGTCAGAAAAGCGATCGCAAATGCAGCACTGAATTTTTGGACACGAGGGCAAATGGCAGAAATGGCTCTCGACAGTTATTTCCAACAGCAACGTATAGCAGTGGGTGGGATTGCTGAATTGCGGGGCAATGGTCAGTTTGTCCGACGTTGCGCACTACAGCGTTGCGGTGCCTGGAATGAAGAAACCATCACCGACGACTTAGATTTAACCATTCGCCTACACCTGGATCAGTGGGATATTGGCTTTCTCAATTGCCCGCCAGTAGAAGAAGAAGGAGTCACCAGTGCGATCGCACTCTGGCATCAACGGAACCGTTGGGCAGAAGGAGGGTACCAGCGCTATCTAGATTACTGGCGTTTAATTGTAAGTAACCGCCTAGGTTTGCGGAAAACTCTAGATTTATTTACCTACTTGATCATCCAGTACTTTTTGCCCACTGCTGCTGTACCAGACTGTTTGATGGCTATTGCCCGTAACCGTCTACCTATTTTTAGCCCCATTACTGGGCTAACTGTCACCGTATCAGTGATTGGGATGTTTGTTGGGCTGCGCCGCACCAATCAAAATCGACGATTAGGTGTTTCTAACCTGTTGGTTCCTCTATTGCAGACCTTGAGGGGAAATCTTTATCTATTGCACTGGATGGTGGTGATGGCCGCTACAACCGCTCGGATGTCTGTGCGTCCTAAACGGTTGAAATGGGTGAAAACAGTCCATAGAGGTGGTAGCGAAGAATGGAGAATGAAGAATGAAGAATGAAGAATGGAGAATGGAGAATGGAGAATGGAGAATGGAGAATGGAGAATAGAGAATAGAGAATGGATAATTATTAATACTAAAATGGTGAATTCCCAATTCTTAATTCTTAATTCTTAATTCTTAATTCTTAATTCTTAATTCCTCATAAAAATTCAACAGCTGTTTAGCTAACGCCTTATTCGTATACTGCTCCATTGCCCGTGCATAACCCAAATCTCCTAATTTTTCAGCCAATTCTGGTTGCTTGATTAGCTGCTGTAAACAATGTCGTAACTCGGACTCATCTTTTTCAGGAAACACCAACCCAGCATCCCCAATCACATAGGGAATTTCTCCAGAATCCGAACCAATTACTGGTACTTTAGATGCCATCGCCTCAATCAGCACATGACCAAACTGTTCCTTCCAACCTACACTAGTTAAGGTTTTAAACTTATAATTAGTCTCTGATGGTAGCACCAGAGTATTCATCACATTAATATAACGAGGTACCTCATCATGGGGAACACTCTCAAGCCAAATCAGTTGGTCTTTAATTCCCCACTCTGCCGCGTTTTCCATCAATATCGGCTTGAGGGGACCACGCCCTAGTAGCAGCAACTTCCACTGCATCCCAGATAACCCAGCTAGGGCTTTACCTAAAGTCAGTAATCCCTTCTCCTCTACAAACCGTCCCACAAATCCCACCACAAAGTCATCGGGTTGAATTCCCAACTGCTGTTTTAACTCTGGCTGAGGTTGGGGACGAAACAGGCTTTCATCTACCCCCAATTGGGGCATTACTTTAGCTGGTCCGTTATAACCATGTTGTCGCAGGATTTCTACCCCATCCTGATTCCCACAAATCAATCCATCGGTATGGCGCAGGTTATACCCTTCCAACACAGACACCGGAAATTTTACCTCGTAGGGCAGATTCCACCAAGTAAAAAATAAGTTTTTTGCCTTCAATCCTAATAGCTTATTCAGGGTAATAAATTGAGCATAACCTAATGCCTTAGCTCCCTGTTCCACTTGAATAATATTGGGGCGAAACTGTTTCAATAAAGGGATAATATCTAGCCCAAATGTCAGCAGTCCCTGATTATTTTCACTAAAGTTAGACACTGGTACCACCCGAAATGAACCTTCCTCACGGGGTTGGGTTTCAATGATGCGATTTTGGACACCACCAGGACGCCAGCGCCGGGGAACCACCACAGTTACCTCAATGTTAGGTTCTAAGTGAGCGAGTGTTCGTAACTTCTCGCAGTTAAGGTCAACAATATAGGAGTGGCTAGCAACTAAGATTTTCATAGGTAATTTTTTTACAGTTAACGGTCTAGCCGAGTATAAATTTGACCATCATCCCAGATAGATTTGATGCGTGTACCAAGTGCTTTGAAAAAACCCAACATGTAGAAACCAGCACGGCTAATAATTTTGATCGGGGAACCACTTTTATTACAAGGAGGATTTCCTAAGACGTGGCAATCAAATAGACGACCAAACAGCCGTAGCTGTTCACTAAGGGTAAGATTTTTCATCCCCATCAAGAAATGGTTGTGATAAAAGGTCAACTGATACTCAAGCGATCGCGTACTAATATCATGACACCCCCCAGTTTCTTCCCCTAAATGGACTAAATAAGCATCTGGGTCATACCAAATTTGATAACCAGTACGGCGAAATCGCAAACAAAAATCCGACTCCTCACGAACCGCACTCCCCCGGAACTGTTCATCAAAGTGCAGCCCATACTTCGTAAAAATCTCCCGGCGGAAAGACATATTGCAGCCTCGGGCTGAGATAACCCGTTGGGGCTTAACGGTATGGACTAAGTCTATGTAATACCATGCAATCCCAGGGTCCATCGCCTCCTTAGGCAAGTCCTCAATAGTGTAAGAGGGAGTGGGGGAATCTGCTGCTGCTCCTTTCTCCGCTAGCTTCATCCGGTCAAATACTCGTCCTGCCACTGCCCCAATCTCTGGGGATTGTTCATAGTTACGAGCATGAGCAGTTAAATACCCCGGTGGCATCTTGATATCATCATCGATAAACACAATAATGTCCCCGGATGCCCGCCTTACCCCATAATTTCTTGCCCCAGGTAAACTCGCCCAATCAACCCGGAACCAGCGAATCTTACCAGCATTAGCCAGCTGCTCTAAATAAGATTGAATCTCTGGTTTGTGGGTTCGAGTTTGATCGACAACCAGTACTTCAAAAGCAGGGTAGTCTTGCTTCAGGACATCTTCCAAGGTATCCCGCAAAGGGTCTTCCCGTCCGTAAGTAGGGATAATTACAGAAATCATTGTCGTTGTTTTTAGTACTTTGTCCTTAAGCATTTAACTGCTGATAATGCCGACAATCGATAACAGTTTAAGTGACATGCTATCCTTAGACATCCGTGGTTTTATGGAAAGTTCGAGAATTCTTAAGCTAATAGGTAAAACCAATACCAGCATAGTACAGGGAACAGTTATCCGTGCAGACCTGTTGAAAAAACCGTTTGTCGTTTGCCTTTGCCCTTTTGCCGTTTTCCTTTTCCCTTTTTCGATGCCTTCATACCTCGTTTCTTTTTAGGTTGAGGCTCGTTTGCCTGTGCTGCCTCTAGTTTCTCTAGTTCCTCTTGTTCTTGGCGATTGATTTCGGGCAACTTGAGCACAACACCAGTAATCAACCAATAATAGACTGCCACTGGATCTACATCCAAGGGATAGTAATAGGTTTGGTAGCTAATAAACAAAATAAGTACCCAATAGCTGGCACCGATACTCCGCAAATCCTTGTTTTTCACTGAGCGGTAAGCCTTGAAGGTAAGTACAGTAATCGCAGTTACAAATACTAGAAAAGTCAGCAGCCCCAGCGGACCAACTTCATGCATCACTTTGGGAAACCAAGTTTCTACCAAACTGGTTTTACCGAAAACACGAGCAGAGTTAGTCGCTCGTCCTAATCCCAGACCAATTAATGAGCCTCTG
Source organism: Moorena sp. SIO3I8 (assembly GCF_010692325.1). Lineage (GTDB taxonomy): Bacteria > Cyanobacteriota > Cyanobacteriia > Cyanobacteriales > Coleofasciculaceae > Moorena. Next base: position 15,928 of record NZ_JAAHHW010000092.1, read on the forward strand.
AGTCTATGCCAGGTAAAAGCAAATTGATTAAGGATAAAATCATCCGCTGGTGCAGCTTCCCAACGACCGATCAAACTATCTATCCGTTCCTGAACTACTTCAGGAAAAGCAGTTGCAGCAATTCCCAATAAAAGTCCTAATCCCCCCAAAATAGGTAAAAATCGTTTAAGGTTAGTGACTTGACCCGTTAAAACCAGCAAGATTAAAGTTACGGTTGGCACCAAAGCCAGAGCAATCCGCTGACCAGAGACTACTGCCAGAACAAAAACCGATGCCATGGCACCTAAACCAACACTTCGCCAACGAGCTGAGGGGTCGCTGAAAGCAGTAGCAAAGCTAAAAAAGGCATTAGAAATCAGGAACCAGCCCCACTGCCAAGGGGCAACAAAGGTTCCCGGTAAGCGGATTTGTCCCACTTGAGGACTATACAATAAAGACCCACCCACAAAACATCTAGCATCTAGGGAAGCTTTGAATAAGGCAGCCCCGTGTCTGAATTGGGTTCCAGCGCATCTACCAGTTTTGAGCATCATGTACTGAATAAAGGCAAGGCTACAGCAAATAATAGCCAGAACTGTGAACATCCTTGAGAGGAATAGTAATTCTTTCTTGCTACGTATCAGGTAGTAGGCACAAAAGATTAAGGGAATGTATCCCAAAAAAACTTTCAAACCCAAAATTCCCATCAGTATCGGCTGTCCATCTTCGCAGGTTATACCTCTACGCATCCCTGGTAGATCTGAACAAGGGGGAAGTAGTTGCTGGGAGCCATTAGCAAACAAAAGTGTCAGCAAACTTGATGCGCACACAATGCCTAAGGGTAGCATTAGGGATTTGGCTACGATGATCGGTTTTCTTTCCTGCTTACACTGCTGTAATAGACCAATCAAAGCAGGGATATAGATACCATCTTTAGCCAGCTGAAGCAGTGGACTATTGCCAATGGAGTAAATGATTGTGCCACTAAAAGGCATATAGATCAGGAATGCCCAAAGTGCTTTGCGAGGATATTTATAGGACAGAACCAGACAAGGCAGACCAGCTACTGCAGCTGCACCAGCTTTAGGATCAACCACCAGAGCCAGCAACACCCCGATAATCGCTCCAAAAGCTGCTGTCATAGTGATGATTTGGATGACTTCTTTACGCGCCCGTTGCGCTCGGCGTTTTTGAGCTAACTGTTGCTTCAGATTTAAGGTTGTGGTCTCAGATGGCGTTTTCCCTTTCTTTGATGACTTAGATTTTGACCGACCTTTGACCATGGCAGAACCATCCCATTGTCTATCGATGTTATTATTTATTAATTTGGCATGTTCAAGTTGAAATTGGTGTTTGCGCGATGATCAAGCCAGCTTGTACAAGCCAAATTCATCACAAATTGATTTGCTCAACGCCTTTCGATTGAAGATGTTAAAGGATAATCTGTCTTCATTTGCTGATATATTCTCACCAGTACCAAGGATATAAACACTACCAGAAAAGGGTAATGGTTTTAGAGGGGTTCCCTTGTTGGCAAGAATATTTTTTACTTTCTCATGATCAATATAAAACTTGTAGTATCCATAACCGCGATTGTATTCAGGTTTCTCAGGTAACTCTAATAAATCCCATCTAATAATATTCGCTGTACCCGACATTCTATAGAATTGTTTTCGTTTTAAATACAAACAATCTTCTCCATCTCGATACTTATAACCTCTATTAATAAACCAGCCATTTCCCTGAGGATTTTGCCTAACAAATTCCGCTAACTGTTTGCTAACACAATCATCGGCATCGACATTCATAACATGAGTTGGGTCAAATCGACGAGCATAGGTTGATCCTGTTAAAAGCTTACGTCCTTTATCTGTATTTCCTCTAAGCCTCTGGGTTTGCTCTTTGGGAGTAGGATAATCAACCTCAAGATAAATGATATGGGGATGACTGAATGTAATCTGTGGCTTTTCATTACAAACAACAATTACTCTAAATTCCGATGATGTTTGATTACATACTGATTTTATACACCGTTCAAATAATTTAGATACATGTTCCCAAGACTTGGAAACATTTCGACTCTTGAGTGGAATTACGAAAACTAGCATGATTAACCTATCTTGATAGAAAAACAAGGTAAAAAACTCCCATTAATTTGACTAATTGAGCCAAAGTAACGGGAGTTTTAATGTTAGGGTGAGGTTGCCATGGCGTTATTGGAACCTTGCAAAGAATCAAGCATTTCGTCAGCTATAAGCTAACCAAAATACTGCCAATAGTTTCCTATGCACCCCTATTAAGTATTAAGTTCAGGGTTTTTAACCCTTTTTCCTGACCCTTTCCACCGATCTGGTTTTTGACCGTAGATGGGCAAGCAGTTCTCCTCAAGAGAGACTCAGATCAGGGTTGATGATTTACCGTAAACCATAAACCGTCAACCGTCAACCGTCAACCGTCAACACAACCCGATCACTGAAACGATCTAAGTTAACAAAGATACCAGTTAACGAGACAAATATTCTGAGCAGTTGCTAGAAACATTTTGGTCAATCAGTTAGCTAAATATCGCTCAACGACATTAACTAACTCTGATGTCCAGTGGTGAGCAAGTTTAGAATTGGCCGCTTCGACCATCACCCGGATCACGGGTTCAGTACCAGAAGCACGAACCAGAATTCGACCTTGGTCTCCCATGGCTGCTTCCCCTTTTGCGATCGCATTCGTGATCGCCTCACACTCTTGCCATCCACGTCGGCGTTCTCGGTCTTCTACCCTGACATTACGCAGCAGTTGGGGATAAGTCTGGAAACTTTGGTCTACTAACTGCCCTAAGGTCATCCCAGATTCATGCACCAAAGAAGCTATATGTAAAGCAGTTAACATGCCATCCCCAGTCAGACCATAATGGTGACAGATGATATGTCCCGATTGCTCACCCCCTAGCATAGCTCCAGTTTGGAGCATTTTAGCTTGGACATGCTGATCTCCGACCGCTGTCCGTAGGAATTTACCCCCCAACTGCTTCCAGGCTCGTTCAAATCCTAAATTTGCCATTACCGTTGCGACCATTAGGTCTTCTGGTAGCTTTTGGGCAGCACGTAAGGTTTGACCCCAAAAATAGAGGATATAATCTCCATTGATCTCCCGACCGTGGGCATCTACTGCCATCAATCGGTCTGCATCACCATCAAACGCAAACCCAAGATCTGCTTGGTATTCTTTTACCGCAGCTTTGAGGGGTTCGAGGTGAGTCGAGCCACAATTGACATTAATGCGATCGCCATCTGCCTGGTCATGTAAGCAAATGACTTGTGCCCCCAACTGCTCAAATACTTGTCCTGAGAGTCGCACTGCTGCCCCCCAAGCCAAATCCAGCACAATCTTCATCCCTTGTAAATTCGTCACTCCTTTCAGAGGACAATGAAGTGCTGCGGCATAATCGGTGACCAACCCTGGGCGATAGTGATACTTCCCTTGGGTTTTACTCACTACACCCTGATCAGTAAAACCCCTCAATCCAGCTTCTATATGCTTTTGCAGCTCCTGAGATAGCTTAGTGCCTTTCCCGCTAAAAAACTTAATCCCATTGTCTTCTGGAGGATTATGACTAGCGGAAATCATCACACCCCCGATGGCACTTGTAGCACTGCACAGGTAGGCAACACCGGGAGTGGGACATAATCCCAGGTGCCAAACCTCTAGACCTGCTGTAGTCAGCCCCTTAGCTAAGGCTGTTGCCAACATATCACTAGAGTTGCGCGAATCCTGCCCCAAAATCACCGGTCCTGGTACAGCTGAGTATTCCTGTAACACCAGACCAGCCCAGAAACCCACTTGTAAAGCCAAATCTTCACTGAGCAATGTTCCTGCTCGTCCCCGAATGCCATCGGTACCGAATAATGGGGTTGTCGGTAGAGTTAGGGGTTGCCAAGGTAACCTGACATTGGGGCAGTTCATTGGCTGATTCTTGGATGAGAACTCAGCACTATTCCATCCCTGGATACGGACAGGGGATGTAACCATAATTTCAATTTCCTCACATTACACACTCACTGTGGAGAATAACACTTTATTTTGCTTTGGTAGATATTCATCAATACATCCAACCCATAGTTGTGATCCCATACATGCTTGTGATCAGATTATGATCCAAGTACATTCAGATTATGATCCAAGTACATATAGCCCTGTGAGCGCTTTGGCCAGAGTTTATCAAAGATTTACTCAACCATTGACTAACTAGATCAAACTAGATTTACCCCTGTTAGGCTTCTGGCAAGACTTTATCAAAATTAACTAACTAAATCCAAATACACTTAGCTCCCAAGGGCCTTCGGGCAAAACTTTACCAAAATTTACGTTCCTCGGTTGGAACTTAGCAGCCACCACCTGGCAATGATCCTGAATTAAACACCAGCATTCTCCAACAACTTTTCCATAGTTTCCAAACTCAGTCCTTGGTGAAGATAACGAGGAGACTGTGGATTATAGGGAGCAGCCACTCGATCTATGCTAATGATCTTTGCCTGTGGTGGTAAGACCGCTACATCTGGGTCAAAGGATGTCGGGCGCATTAAAGAACTGGAAAAACCTTTAAAAATAGCAATTTGATCCTGTTCACCAGCGATCTGTGCGGTAACGATCAATACTTCTTTTGGGCGTTTGATGGTGTATTGCTCTAGACGCCTACCAATGGAATCCATCATCTGTGAGTTGTCAGTTGTTAGTTTTTAGTTGTGGCGTTGCCTATTAGCAGGATATGATAAACGGTTTAGCTTTATCGTACTGGTGGTGACCATAAAATCTGATCTAGCGCTTTGCCTGTAGGTTAAGTAGAATTCCGAATCCGTTAATCAATCTTTATTTTGGTAAGTATTCAGCTATCAGGCTATGCGCTACCGGCACGCTACGGGAATGGCTGACGGCTGACGGCTGACCGCTGAGTGCTGTTCGCGCAGCGTGCGCGAGCGCCCATAGGCTTACCTCCTTTGAACCAAGACTCCCCCGGCATAAGCGCCGTGGGGAGTCTCAAAGAAGATGCTACTGCCCTAAAAAATCCCAAGCCAAAACCCATGTCATGGTTCAATAGCTGATCGTCCTTGTTTGCCGAGTCGAAACAGAACAAAATAGCTTAAGTAAAGGACATAAAAGAATAATCCCACCATTCCCATAAAACCCAAAAATCCAGGGGTATAACCAGCATGGAAATACTGTTTGAATAACAAAGGCGGCTGCCTCAACACCTGACAAAATCCAGATGTGATTGCTCCTGGGACAAAGGCACAACGTAGAAATGGAATACTGGCAATTGTCCCCAGAGTACAGTAAATAGTCATTGCCCAACGCCAAGATGTCAGTGCTAGCTTCAAGGGAGTAGCTGGTCTATCATCAATCTCCTCATTCAAGTCAATCCAAAACCAGAGGGAGATCGGGATTAGAATACGGGAGCTCAAAGCAGACACATAAGCAATCGGCCAACCGACAATCAACAAGTAAACTGTAATCGCTAGGAGACTGGAAACACGCCAATAGATAATCAACAGCCGTACCATCGCATCTGCTTTCTGGAAAAATGCCCAAATTAGCAGCATCAAGGGGATAAATACTGTGAACAGAACTGCCAAACGGTAGTCCATCCAAACCAGTAATTGAATAATTTCATCTTGCATTGCTTGTTGCCGAAATGACCTTGATCTATGTTATTTCACCAATGCCCATACTGGAAATCTAGAAACAAAGCCAAGGAAAGCATCAGGCCAGTAACGCCACCAAAAAGGGTAGCAGGAGGAAACCATCATAGCGGTGCAACCAGTGGCGAATTAAATTCGCCAACGAAAAGCGCACCGGGGGATTCCCTCCTGCTACCCTTATGCAGAGTATTTGGCAGAACAATCCTAGAGTCTAGTCGTCATATACCCGGCACTCAGCTGCGTCAGGATTATCATCACAGTACTGCTCAAGGGAGTTTTTGGGCTCGGTATTTTGCCGCTGATGGGAAGCCTCTGCTTGTAGTTCTTCTACGTTATCCCAAGCTACTGCACATTCTGCTGAAGACGCCCCTTCAGTATCACAAACGGCTCTAGCTTGTTCACGCTCTTGGTCTATTTTCTCTTGTAATTCGCTCATCTGTCTTTCGCTTTTATAACTTGATTATGTCTATTTTTATTTTGCTGATAGGATGGGTAGTAGTCACCAACCGCGCTTAGCAAAATTGTTAACGATAGGAGGCTTAATAACTAGTAATTTCGTTGACAAGCCGACTTAGTTGCTTAGGTTTTGTGCAACTCCTATCAGGGGTAAGGTTTGCCGGACTTCGTCCCGCTTCCGGGAACGGCAGCGATGCAGCGCCGACCTGCGGGGGTTTCCCCCATGAGCGACTGCATCAAGACAATGTTGTAAAGGGTGGTTGGGCTAGCAGCACATGTTTCCCTCACCTTAACTACTAGGGACATTAACTACTAGGGACAGGGCTACGAACTGGCGGTGATTCGTAGGTGTCGTGACCATTACAACCAGCGGACTAATGTCCATTACCTGCATCTTAGCTAGGAAATTCTGGATTAACCAGAAATTACCAGGGAATTAACTAAGAGCGCTACAATTAGCTACTCTAATTTCTTAGGTTAAAGCAAAAGACATGCTATAACACAAATTTGTTCTTTATTTTTTAAGGTTCTCCCAATTTTCCCTTACCCCCTAATCGCTTACACCACTTATATAACTCTTAACCCATTCCCCTTTTAATCGACAGATCTTGACATAGCGGTGCGACAATCATGGGAATTTAATTCTTAATGGGTCAAGGGCACCCGGCTAACTTAATAGGGTGGTTGGGGTGGAAGTCACCTTTAGCCATTACCCTTCTTACCATGGCTGATTTGAGGAAGGACTTCGAGTTAGAGGAACTGCGAATTTAAGGGATCCTGTCTGATTTATCCCTCTATATTAGGAATTGTTACCCTTAAATTGCAGTAGAGGGGATGGCTAATATGGCAACGATTGATGGTTAGGCAGATCTAGGGAGATTTCTTAAGGAGCCGCGCGCCTTAAGAAAAACAGTTTCTAACCGCGCTAACGCGCTTCTTTGGATAAACACTAACTTAGATTACGTTATATTAATTTTAGTGTCCCACAACAAATCCTCTGGTCATTATCAGGTAAGGCTTAGTGGAAGTCTGTGGTAATTCACCGTTATCATAAAACCTTGAGGAGTGGCCAATCCCCTCAATAGGGAATGGTATCGGGAGTGAAATAGGTAGAATAGATGGCTAATGTGATCAAGTGGGCAAATGCTCTATCAACCCGTGCATCATTAGAAGCGGCAGTGGCCGAAGTGGCAGACTGCCTTGAAAAGTCCTTGCCTTCAAAAGCAGATTTGGGTCTGGTGTTCATCTCATCTGCCTATGCCAGTGAGTATCCTCGCCTCATCCCCCTGCTCCAGGAACGATTGTCTTTACCCGTGCTGATTGGTTGTGGTGGGAGTGGCATCATTGGGATGAACACCAATGGGTTACCTGTGGAAGTTGAGGGAGTACCAGCCCTAAGCCTCAGCCTAGCCTGTTTGCCTGATGTTAGTGTCCAGAGCTTTCATATCTCTGGAGATGCCTTGCCAGATTTGGATAGTCCTCCTGATGCTTGGGTGGACTTGATTGGCATTTCCCCCCAAGAGCAGCCCCAGTTTATTTTATTCTCTGACCCCTCGTCATCTAAAATTAATGATTTGCTCCAAGGGTTGGATTATGCTTATCCAGGGTCAGTCAAGGTAGGAGGAGTGGCTAGTGGTAGCTCTATGATGGTTAAGAATGGCTTGTTTTGCCTGAAAGACCAGACCCAAGTGGCAAAGTCTCTTTACCATGAAGGAACTGTGGGGGTTGCTCTAAGCGGCAATATTCTATTAGAAACCATTGTTGCTCAAGGCTGTCGTCCTATCGGTCAAACCTATCAGGTGACTAAAGCAGACCAGAATATCCTGCTGGAATTGACAGCCCTTGAGCCAGGCAAGATCACCACCGCTGAGCCAGCATCCCATCCCCCATTAATGGTGTTGCGCGAGTTAATCCAAAGTATGGATGAGGCAGACCGTAAGCTGGCACAACATTCACTCTTTGTGGGAGTTGCCCGAGATGAGTTTAAACAACAGTTGGATCCCGGAGACTTTCTGATCCGCAATCTGTTAGGTGTAGATCCGAGGATTGGTGCGATCGCTATTGCTGATCGGATTCGACCCGGTCAACGTATTCAGTTCCACCTCAGAGATGCTCAAACTTCAGAGGAAGACTTGGCACTTCTTCTTGAGGACTATCAAAAGAAAACTAACACCACTCAAGCTGCTGGTGCTTTGATGTTTTCCTGTTTGGGGCGAGGAGAAGGGCTTTACGGTAAACCTAATTTTGATTCCCAAATGTTCCACCGTTACATCAAGGATATTCAGCTAGCGGGCTTCTTCTGTAACGGGGAAATTGGACCAGTAGGCAGTAGTACGTTTTTGCACGGCTTCACCTCAGTTTTTGGGATTTTCCGTGCTAAACAGTAACAATACAGAATTAAGGATGAAGAATTAAGAATTAAGAATGAAGAATGAAGAATGAACTAATTCTAAATTCTAAATTCTAAATTCTAAATTCTAAATTCTAAATTCTAAATTCTAAATTCTAAATTCTGGGCAATCAGTAACTACCTGAGTACTGACATAGCTTTAACTAGATGATTGTTATATTATTGTTCTACTCCCTTTGACTCCCCAGCATTAAGCTGAGTTCGTAAGCGCACAGAGTCAGCGTGAGATGGTAGACCTTCTGCTTCAGCAAGAGTCTCAATAGCACCAGCCACTTTATGGAGGGCTCGGTCGGAATACTGAATCAAACTGGAGTGCTTCATAAAGGTTTCCACACCTAAGGCAGAAGCATAACGAGCAGCACCTGAAGTTGGTAGGGTGTGATTTGGTCCAGCTAAGTAATCACCTACTGCTTCAGGGGTTGACTTACCCAAGAAAATTGCCCCAGCGTGGTGGATATAGTCTAGTAAGTCCCAAGGTTGGGTAATTTCTAGTTCTAAGTGCTCTGGAGCAAACTCATCAGACAGTTGTGCTGCCACTTCTAAAGAATCAACAACAACGATTAGACCATAGTGAGCGATCGCTTTTTCTGTCAACAGGCGTCGTGGATGGTCTTTTAGTTGCTGCTGCACTTGCACCTGCACTTGTTTGGCTAATTGAGCATCAGTGGTCAGGAGAATTGCTGCTGCCATTGGGTCATGTTCTGCCTGAGCCAATAGATCGACAGCCACATGAACTGGATTAGCTCCCTGATCTGCAATAATTAATACCTCAGAAGGACCAGCCAGGGAGTCAATCCCTACAATACCGTAAACCAGTTTCTTGGCTAGGGTTACGTAAATGTTCCCCGGACCGCTAATCACATCCACATTGGGAATGGTTTCGGTCCCAAAGGCTAAGGCTGCTATTGCTTGGGCACCACCTACCCGGTAAATCTCATCAATACCAGCTTCCTGAGCAGCCACAAGCACAGCCGGATTAATGCTTTGATCAGGTCTTGGTGGGGTGACCATTACAATTTTTTTAACCTGAGCTACCTTGGCTGGAATAGCATTCATTAACACAGTACTGGGATAGGACGCCCTACCTCCAGGAACATATAGTCCAGCCTTATCTACAGGAGAATT
>NZ_JAAHHW010000093.1 GCF_010692325.1 Moorena sp. SIO3I8
GGAGAGCATTTGCTAACTTTTCCAAACTGACTTTCTTGATTAATTGTAAAAGATTAATCAGGATTTTTAAAAAAATATAATCGGCTAGACTTAATTGACTTTTTAGGTGGTTTTGGTAGAATGTTGGTAACATTGTCAATACGTAGGTCTTGTTGCAAATTTAGAGACCTACTTTTTTTTACCACAAAATGCTACTAGCTTTACATAGCAAGCATTTCAGCCTGTTTCGTCACCCCGTCAGGTCCATTCCGCAATCTCCGCATAGCCCAATTTATAAAGCATTTGCATACTATAGATTACTGCTTCACGAGAGCCTTTCAGAGTGTGCTCAACAGGTTGTTTCTTGAAGTTTGACTTAAAGTCTTTTGACATAGATCAAAATTTGAACTCGTTAGGTTTATATAAATAATAGTAATGATTATGATTTTATTTGTCAAGGGTTTTGAAAAGTTTTTTTTGGGGAGTTTTAGGGATAATAAAAAAAAGCGATCGCTCTTAGCGGAAGCTGAGGCCTTTGGCCAGGCGGGGCGAACGCTTAATCGCGTAGCGTGACCTTAGGTCAATCGCGTAGCGTCTCTTTCAGAGAAGACCGTAGCGGCTATTGCAGAGCATCGCTTTTTTTAACGAGTAAATTTAATCGTTAAATTTAAGGATAGGGCTGGGAGGAGGAAGTAGGGAATAAGGAATAAGGAACTTCAGATCTCTTTCCTAATGTTGCCTTTTGCCTGTTACCTTTTGCCTTGTTGTCAGGGTGCATCTCCTCAAAGCTGTTTGAGATCATGTCCGGATAATTAGTTATCAAAAAACATTCCCCTTGAAACCTTACTCCTTTACTTCAGCATAGCTGCCTTTTTTTACAAGAAGTGTGTTTACAACCCATATACAAACGCTGTAGATCGCAATCTGTATATGGGAGATGGGGGGCATTTCTTTGGGTCGCAGTCCATCTGCTCAGAATTAAAAAAATTAGGAAGTCTCGAAATCCAGGAGAATCAAGTGTTGGCTAGAAGCCATCACCATGTAATGCTGAATCTACCTGGACACGAGAAAAAATATCGGAATAGTTTAATCTAATTATATCCCATAATCATGGATTTTGAGTATAATCAGGTACCCGGAACTCCCCCGAGGACATAATTATGCTACTGGTGTAGGGGTGCTGTTGCCCAAAGCCTATGCCTTTACCACTCAATCGCCCAAATCCCCAGATGGTAAGATTAGATGATAATCTTCTGCCTGATTACATTACTTTGGATCTAAAAGAACGTCTAATCACCCACCTCAGTCAGATAGTACGCGATCGCGATCCGTATATGGCATCTGGGGGACATTTCTATGTCCAGGAGTACATCCGCCAAGAATTAGAACAGTGGGGAAGCGTTGAAATTCACAAGTTTCAGGTGTCGGGCAAAACCCATCATAATCTGATTCTGAATCTACCGGCAAAAGAGGCGAGACCGCAACAGTTTGCTCCGATTTTAATTGGCTCTCACTATGATGCGGTACCTGGAAGCCCAGGAGCAGATGATAATGCTACCGGTGTAGCGGTGCTCTTGGAGTTAGCTAGAGCCTTTGCCACTCAAGCGCCTACACACCCAGTCCGACTAGTAGCATTTGATATGGAAGAGTATGGATTGCTCGGAAGTGCTGCCTATGCTGCCTATTTAAAAGAACAACAGCAACCCTTGCGGTTAATGCTGTCTTTGGAAATGTTAGGGTATTGCGATCGCACTCCCAATTCCCAATGGTACCCACCAGGACTAAAATACTTTTACCCCAATCAGGGGGACTTCATTGCTTTAGTGGGAAACTTGCCAACAATCCTTGACTTTAGGCATTTAGCTCGCTTTATCCGCCAAGCTGGGATCCCTTGTCAGTGCTTACCAGTACCATTACGAGGGGTAATCGTTCCTCAGACCAGACTCAGTGACCACGCTCCATTTTGGGACCAAGGTTATCGAGCTTTGATGGTAACCGATACAGCATTTCTGCGCAATCCCCATTACCATAAACCAAGCGATCGCATTGATACCCTGGACTTAGATTTTATGACTAGTGTCTGTCGCGGCTTAATCGCTGGTCTTGGAAATCTTGTGTAGGGGAATCGGGAATCGGGAATCGGGAATCGGGAATCGGGAACTCGGAAACCCCGCCACACAAATCCCTCCACCAGGAAGCTATTTGACCCTAGCCAGCACTATCTCCAAAGCTGAGGCGGTTGTCAACCCCGATTTAGAATGCCTTAATTTCACCGGTGATTTCGGTTTGCACCATAAATCCATCAAGCTCTTGGGGGACTTTTTTTTGCACTTCGGCATTGAGGACATAAACAGTAATTACCTGATTGCCCTGAGGGTCTTGTCCAATGCCAACCCCTGTCACCCCATCTATCGCTAATAAGCGCTGCTCGTGGGATTGCTTAACCTTCTCGATTTCTGAATTAGCCACTTCTTGATCCTCTCCAATGTAATCCACCGCAGCCTCTTCAACCGGTGAGGCCTTGTCAGTAGGGGGGGAGCCGAAGTCTGAACCATTAGACATAGTGCAACTCATGACCGTTAAACTGGCCGTCAGTAATAGAACTAATACTTTTATTTTGTCAGATTTCTCTGTAATATTCATGTTCACTTCTCCATCGGACATAACTAAGAGGTGCTTAGGGGTACGGAGACATTTGTCGAGCCGACAAAAGCTAAAACCGATACCTAGTAATGCTTTGACTTGGATTGATCTAGTTGATTGCTATCGATATAGCAATCAGCGCTCTCGTATTTACAAATCACTGTGGAGTTTTAGCTGTTAGCTAAAATCCCCATCATAGTGTAAAGAGACGAGAGCGCAGCGCTATAGGTTTCAGAGATTTTTGGAGGATTGGAGTATATCCTTTGTCCTCCTTACTTCTGCCAAATGCCAAATGCCTTCTGTTTTGCTGTTAGGCATTAAAAATGCCTAACAGCTTAGAAGCCATGGTGGACAGAAGGTTAGCTGAGGCTCAGGTGAGGGCAGAGTCCCAGCCAAGCCCACTCAAGTGTTAGGTGTATAGATTAATATCTAATGCTGCCATAACTCGAGTTATCTTGTTGGCAAAGGTCAAACCACCGCCACCAGCAAAGAGTAAACCGACTGGATTACGGCGACTGTCGTAAGTCCAAATCAGAGAGCCAGAATCACCCCCTGCACTGAAGTTGCCGCTAGTGCCGCGAATGGTAATCTGATCGGCAAACAGCGCCACCCGGCCGCCGCCATAATTAACGCGGATAGTGGCGTTACAATCAGTAACTTGTCCACGGGTTAGTTGCGTGGTACGACCTGACTTACCAACTATCATCCCGCGACGGCAAGCAACAATCCGGCTGCTCACGCGGAAATAACGAGGACTGCCCCCGGACACATAGACAAGTTCTTTCCGCACACGAGATGGCCAGCACCAACCGGTAGCAGCGTCCACATAGTTCCTTCCACCTCGGAAGTTGATGGGGACAAAGCGCTCTAGAATCGCGATTTGATCCCGAGGGCTACGACCACCATCTAAGCGACCAGGTTGGATGATTGGATCTCGAAAGCTGGCATTGTTGGAGTTGGCAATCACATGGTTATTGCTGAGCATCAAAAGACGCCCGTTTCGAGGAGCACGACGGCCACGAGCCAGACAACCTAAAGTGCCAGCTGTTACCCGGGTGTGACCCACTGAAACTCCTCCTGGTGCAGGACGTATTTTGAAGCGATGGGGCTGAGCATCAATGATTCCGGTGACAATTACATTCACCGGTATATCGTCACTGCTAGCTGCTGAAATCCCCATTGAATCCACTAGGGCAGCCTTCGCTTCATCCACTGAAACCGGTTCAGCAACATATAAATTCAGGCTGGCAGCGCCAGGAGCTAAGCTCTGGCTGGGATCTTCAGATATCCCTAAGCCAATACCCTGAATGTTTCCAGCACCTTCAAAGACATTTTCTGCCTGGACAGCGTCGCTAGTTTGCGCCACTGCCTGGGAAAGCTGGGTCTCAACATCAGCCTTGATTTGCAACAAGGTCTCATCGAACTCCATATACTCGCTTTCCTCAGCTTCTGTCGAGGCGCTCTCAAAGTCACCTAAGTTCTCAGGTTCCTCAAGATAATCAGCGGATTCTTCGTATTCATCCTCACTCATCCCAGAGTTTTCTAGTTCGGGAGGATTCTCAAATCCTTGCTCAAGTTCACTATTACTATTGCTCATGCTAGTATTGTTCTAAACTTAAACTAACGGAACAGGAACAATTTCTCAGGAGTAAAAATCCTTTGAGCCATTGCTCCGGCTTCGTTAATAACACTCTAAGAAATCCTCTTAGAGGATGACGGTACCCAAAAGGGTACTTTTTTTTAGTTGACTGACTTTACTGATTCAGGTGCATATTGGTTAGTCAGTACTTTGAACTCTCGGCGATCGCTCCGTCCTGTGGCTTGGGTGATGCCTTAGCTGGCTCAGGGTCGCGGTTGCTCATGAATCGAACTCCAGCGATCAGCTGCCAGGTATTTTTCTTGGGCAGCTGTGATCCATAAGTACCTCGACAAAAATCAACATTGCTGTATTAACTTGTGTAAAGTTGCGAAAAGTCCTTCTGTTTTCTGTTCTGGGATCCGAAGTTCCCTATTTCAATAAATGAACTGGTTACCATGGATAAGGTCTAAACTGGGTTGTTAATGACTGCTATATCGGTGCCTGTTTGATCGTAATCATCCACTAAAACCATTAGGAGCAACTTATGAGCGTTGTGGCTGCCAGAAAATACCCTGATAAACTAGTTTTTGCCTCCGACAGCATTCGGCTGTCAGGATACCTCAAGCAAACTCACCGGGTCACTGGGGATGAGTGGGGCAAGCTATTTGAAATCAATAACATGATTATTGGCGGCGTGGGGTATACCATGGAACTGAGTTTCATGCAAATATTTGCCAGAAACCATTCTCCAGCCGCTCCTACCGTTGAGGCTGTTCTCGATTTTATTGTGGAATTTTATGCTTGGGCAAAGGATAAAGACGATACCTTTGGTCGCAGAAATGAATATTTGTTAGCAGTAGAAAGGGATATTTTTTGTATCAGTGATGGCTATCTCGTGGATAAAATTAATGAATTTGGTGCCATTGGTGCTGGACAAGATTATGCTCTGACGGCAATGTACTTAGATAAAACCCCTGAAGAAGCGGTAGCTATTGCTAATGAGCTTTGCGTGTATTGCTCTCCTCCCATTAATGTGATTACTAAGGAAATCAGCGACATCTGACTTGGGTATAGTGCTGAGTACTAAGCTTTTTTGTAAGCTATCAGCTATCAGCTATCAGCTAATGCGCTACGGGCACCCTACGCGAACAGCTTTTGAATGAAAGAGGTAAGCCTTCGTTTAATCTGAGTTAAGTCTGCTTACGGCTGACCGCTGTTCGCGTTCAGCCGTGAGCTGAACGCGCACGCGTGCGCTTCGCGCATATGCTTAAGCGTTTTTGACGGTTGACGGTTAGCTGTAAACCAGACCCTGTAAACCAGACTTAGTACCCAGCACTGAAGACTCAGCTTAATCCTGTTTGGATTTAGTAAGTCCATTTTCTTCACTATACCGTTCTATAAAACGAATGAAACGATCCCACTGCTCTCGAGATTTCATTATGTAAGTTGCTTCTATAGCCATTGGTTCACCATTAACAAATTTGCCATTAACCTTACTGGTAGAAATCTCACCTTCTTCGTCAACCATGTACATTCCGGTGATATCTTCCTTAAAGTCTTTATCGATAGCTTGAGGCTTGTTAAAATAAAAGGTTGCAGTGCCAGTCTGACCAGTTTTCGAGCGAGTTATACGTATATCGGGTACAACTTCTTCTTTGATGCCTCTAGAGAACTGAATTTCTGCCATGCTATAAGTCCGATTAAGAAAATATTAAGAATCTTTACACCACTATCTTCTCATCCAAGCTGCAATAAATGGCAAAAAATTTTAACTGATGCCTGGGTTCACGACCTAGCAATGGCGAAAATAATCCAAATTTAGCCTAACCAGTGGGAAAATGGGATTACACTGATACCGTTTCGGCAAACCGATTTAAGCAATCACTAGATCATACATGGGTAAACAGCGCGTTCTATCTGGAGTTCAACCAACTGGCAATCTTCACCTGGGTAACTATCTTGGAGCTATCCGCAACTGGGTCGAAGGTCAAAGTGAGTATGATAATCTATTTTGTGTAGTTGATTTACACGCTATTACTGTACCCCATAACCCAGCCACTCTAGCAGAAGATACCTTAAGCATTGCTTCCCTCTACTTAGCCTGCGGGATTGATTTAGAATACTCTACCATCTTCGTACAATCCCATATCCCTGCCCACAGTGAACTAGCTTGGCTGCTCAACTGCATTACCCCTCTCAACTGGCTAGAGCGAATGATCCAGTTCAAGGAAAAAGCGGTTAAACAAGGGGAAAATGTCAGTACTGGCTTACTGGACTACCCGGTATTGATGGCAGCAGATATTCTACTTTATGATGCCGATAAAGTTCCAGTGGGAGAGGACCAAAAGCAACACATCGAACTGACTCGTAATATCGCTATCCGAGTTAATGACAAGTTTGGCAGTCAGGAGAAACTTGTGCTAAAGTTGCCAGAGCCTATGATCCGGCAAACGGGTGCTCGTGTCATGAGTCTCACTGATGGCAGGCGCAAAATGTCTAAGTCTGATCCATCCGAGTTGAGCAGGATTAACGTGCTTGACTCTCCTGAGGAGATCCAAAAGAAAATCAAGCGCTGTAAAACTGACCCAACTAGAGGCTTATGGTTTGATGACCCAGAACGCCCGGAATGTGATAATCTACTAACGTTGTATACCCTGCTTTCTGGGAAAACGAAGGAAGAGGTGGCTACAGAATGTCGGGATATGGGTTGGGGTAAATTCAAGCCCTTACTGACAGAAATAACAATTGAAGCGCTCAAGCCGATTCAACAGAAGTATCACGATGTTAGGTCAGAGCAGGGCTATCTTGAGGGCGTGTTGCGAGAGGGGCGACAAAAAGCGGAAGCGATCGCAAACCAGACCTTGTCCAGGGTGAAAACTGCATTAGGGTTCATTGCTGTAACCTAATTCCTGGAGATAAGTAAATACTATAACCAATGACTAACCCCACTAAGAATTCGTTTCGCACTGCCGTTGAGTCCGGTGAATTTTTGATTACTGCAGAAGTGGCACCACCCAAGGGGGGTAACCCAGCTCACATGGTCAAAATGGCTCAAACCCTCAAAGATAGAGTCCATGCTATCAATATCACTGATGGCTCTAGGGCAGTCATGCGGATGTCGTCTTGGGCAGCCTCGGTGATTTTACGCCAGCAGGGAATTGAACCAATTTGTCAGGTGGCTTGTCGCGATCGCAACCGCATCGCCTTGCAAGCTGACTTGATGGGTATTAACGCTTTAGGTATCGGTAATATTCTCGCCCTAACTGGTGATCCAGTCAAAGCAGGTGATCATCCTGATGCTAAAAGTGTATTTGATTTGGAATCAGTACGCCTATTGCAACTAATTACTAAGCTAAATCAAGGGGTTGATTTCAATGATAAGCCCCTTACTGATCAAGCAACTGATTTATTTACTGGTGCAGCAGTAGACCCCCAGCTCAAGAGTTGGTCAGGCTTACAAAGTCGGTTTGAAAAGAAACTGGAAGCGGGAGCAGAGTTTTTCCAAAGCCAGCTCATTTGCGATTTTGATCGCCTAGAGAAGTTTATGGATCAGATTGCGGCTGGTACTAATAAGCCAATTTTAGCAGGGATATTTTTGCTCAAATCCGCTAAAAATGCTAAGTTTATTAATAAAAAAGTTCCAGGGGTTAATATCCCTGACGAAATTATTGATCGGCTAGCAGCAGCAGATAATCAGTTACAAGAAGGGATAAAAATTGCCGCTGAACAAGTTAAGCTCGCACAGCAACTGTGCCAGGGTGTTCACATGATGGCAGTCCGGCGAGAAGACTTGATTCCCCAGATTTTGGATTTGGCTGGAATTTCGCCATTGCAGAAATCCTCTGCTATTAATGACTTAGTTTGTAAGTAAATTTCAGGTCAATTGTTATAGCGCTGCGACCAGGGAATAGGGAATAGGGAATAGGGAATAGGGTGAATATACCTTCTTCTATTCCCACCCTGCCTAATCTACCCACACTTCCCACACTCCTCCCTCTTCCCTGTTACCTTTTCTCCTTTCAAGTAAGTACCTGGAAATAAATAAACGGAACAGTATTAACTTTTATAAACCCACCAAAAGTTAATACTGTTCCCTGTTCCCTGTTCCCTGTTCCCTGTTCCCTATCTTGACAGTTAAACCTAATTTTGTCCGACTACTTAATACTAAGAATCACCGAACTAACTACAGGGGATAGGGTGAAAAAAGTTTGACTAATGTCGGTGAATGTCTCAATCAGTGAGCGCCTCTGGAGGGATTGTAAAACATTGATTAGTTTTGAATCCGAGCTAATGGTCATATCCTGCCGCAATTGTTCCCGGGAAACCGGTGTAGTGCTTGTACCTAGATACTTTATTACTTCTCTTTCTGACTTATCTAAGCGATTTAACTGTGCAATTAAAATTAACCTGATTGGCTCAGGAACAAAGACCTCATTCAAGCTTAAAAATTTCGAGACACTGCCATTAAAGTATTTTTCAATTGTTGTCGCTACTAAATTTAAGGCTAAGGGATTGCCTCGATAACGGCTAATCAAGGTTTCCCATTCTTCCGTATTTCCAAACAAACCGTTATCTACTAAAATTTTTTCAGCTTCTTCTGTAGGTAAACCCTTCAGGGTTAATGAAGCAGTAGTGTTATTTTTTTGCTCCAGTAACTCTAGTTGTAAAAATTTTTCCCAACTGATCAGCAGCAAAGCACTTTGGTGTTTTTCCTGGGCTACTCGTCTCAATAGCTGACCATAATCCTCATAGTTGGCTTGATAGTATCCAGCTATAGCGCCAGGATTTAGAAGCTGCTCTGCGTCATCCAGTATGATCAGACACCGATGCTCTTGTAAACATTTGATCAAGCTAGAAATAAGAGCGTTTATGTCTTCTGGTAACTTGAATGATTGCTGGTGAGATAGGAATTGAATCAGCTATACTAGCAGTTGCTTTAGGGGTGGATCATGGCGGAGATTACGCCAAATAATATAGTTAAATTCCCCCTGAAGATTGTTTGCCAGTTTGACAGCTAGAGTGGTTTTACCAATCCCTCCTATACCGAGAATGGCTACTAGTGAGTATTGCTTTTTACTAATCCATTGCTGCAGTTGATTGAGTTGATTAGTGCGTCCATAGAAAGCAGAAATTTATGGTGCTTCCCCCCAATCGTGGTGGTAATGAGGCATTTTGTATCCTGCAACTTCTAGCCACTTAGGGACGTCTTTCCAGTTAGTGAGGCTATTTAATTCTCGATTAGTTAGTGCTTCGACATATCGATACAATCCCCTAGTCAAGGCAACAGCGATTGAGTTAGAGCTCCGATGGAGAGTCTCAGCTATTTTTTTTGGGGAGTAGCCACAAAGTAATCCTCTCAAGCATACTTTTTCCACTGGTGTAAGTGTAGTTTTCTTCTGGGTTTATCTCTGTTTTTGTTCGCCTATATCTAGATATAAATTGTCTAAATCCCAGAGCTTTACTGCTTATAATAAAAGTTCATCTTCTTGATAAAACGCACCCTGCGCCATTTGCTTGCCTTCCTTGAGATAAAACTTGTAAACCCTTACAGACTGTGGCTAAAGCATCAACGTTCCAGTTGATCGTTGACAGTTAACTGTTAATCACATTGCAACCAATCAGCTCATGCAAAGTAAATGTGTATTAGCTTAGACCTGGTTTGATCAGCACCATCGAAAACTTACAAGGGCTGTAAATTGTATCAAAGACTCAACAGGGAATCCAGCAAATTCCATAATTTATTTACAAAAGTTTACAACTACACCATCCAAGTAAGTATCAGGTCAAGCTCAGGAAATTATGCAGATATTTACAAAAGTTTACATTTGGAAGTCAGCACTGACGCAACACTGGGCAGCAAAGGGGATCACAATCACTGCTAAGACTCAAGGCTAATCACTGGCTAATCCTGTTTAGTTGAGGTTTCAGAAAAGCGATCGCTTTTCTGATTGCAGTCGTTAAGCCAAGGGTTGACAGCTCCGGGACCTGAAGGACGGGGATTCACAGAACATAAAGTTTTGTTGGTTGTGCCAAGCAACCTCTAGACACTCCGGTAAAACCATTGTGCTTACTTTTGCGACCAATATTCCATGCACCAATTACGGTCGGCATTAATTAAATGGCCATCTTTGGAGCGATACAACCCACGATTAATGGCGTTGCTTAATAATGGAATGATTTTAAGAGTGTTTAGGTGCGCTTTCCGCATCTAATTATTAAATTCGCGCTTTGGTGCGACCCAAGGGCGATTTACTCGCCCTTGGGTCGCACCTATCGGCAAAGCCGACGTGGGGCGCGTTCGGGCGCGCACCTGTGGAATAGGCATCTTGGTGGAACTGGCATCTTGCCAGTTTCATGCTTATTTTGGGGCGGGCAGGATGCCCACTCTACGAATATTCATTCAAAGACTGACGCAACGCCCGATTAATTCGTAAGCATTCAGCTATCAGCTATCAGCTTATGCGCTACTTGAGGTGCTACTTGAGGTAGTTATGGGCGAGCTACACCGAACAGCTTTTGAATAAAACGGAAAGTCCCAGGGTCGAAGCCTGTGCCACAAAGCACCTCAAGTAGCGTGAGCCTTTAGCTCACGGCTGACTACTGACAGCTGAATGCTTACATACCTGTTCTATAGCAAAGGGAACAGCAATCCCTAAAACCGAAAATGTATAGAGCCGGGTAATGGTCTGGTTTAATCAAAGACAAGCTTTTACTATATCTAATAAATTTTCTCTGATATTGCTATCAGTATCAGCGCTAGAATCACTTAGTAACTTTAACAAATTTTCCTTAACTTCCTCTTCTTCTGCTTCCAGCTGTTTTTTACCTTCTAAGTCTTCTAATTTTTGACGCCATTCTCTACGACTTCTAAATGATTCCTTGCTAGCCTGTTTGAGCTTTTCGCTATAACCTTCCTCGGTGTCCAAATCAAACACAAACATAAAATAAGATATGTCTTTTGACATAATCTTATTGGCTATTGCTAAGGCTGATTCATCTGGAGCAACTTGCCAGACCTGTTCAAATACTCTACACAACTCATAAGCCATTTTATTACTATTTTTATAGGCTTCCTGTATTTCCTTGAGTTTTTCACTTTTACTGACAGTTGTCATGTTTATAACCCCTTCTTCTTATTTTAATATGACACTACGTTAGTCCAGCACCGGTGTATTATAAATCATTGGGGGCTGTGTGCCCAGGGTTGCCTCCGCACCTTGTAATCCCCGTGGAAACCCGATGAGCGGCTGCATCCAGACCTAAGCATACAGCTAGCTTGAAGCCTGGTCAAGATTGGCCTTTGGTGTTTTAATCGGAACCAAACCTTAGGATATTATCAATAATCGGACTTAATCATACTGAATCATATTTTAAGGGCGTCTGATCATAAGCATTTAAAAAGCTTGTGATTCAGACGCCCTTGTTTTTCCCAGGATTTATCCAGGGGTAAGTTCAATCTTATTCTGGAAAATTTCCATTCAAGAGGTCTAAGTTGCTAGGATCAGCAGCCAAATCACTCTCCTCATCTAAGCTGTAAACACGGGCTGTGTTATCATCAAGCAGGTTGCCTTGCTGTAATTCAGCACTATCGGCGGGTTCACCATAGCCATAGACCATGCTACTCCCATGGTCGAATTCTGGTTCTGGACTACCAAGATTGCTCTCTTGGTAAGCATTGAAGCCAGTCCCTGCGGGAATCAGACGTCCAATGATGACATTCTCCTTCAGACCCCTGAGCCAGTCAGATTTACCTTCGATCGCTGCTTCTGTCAGCACACGAGTAGTTTCTTGGAAGCTGGCAGCAGAGATAAATGAATCGGTATTAAGGGATGCTTTGGTAATTCCCAGTAGTACAGGTGTATACTGAGCTGGGGCACCACCAGTGATCGCCATTGCTTCATTCACTGTCTCAATCTGCCGCAACTCCACGAGTTCTCCTGGTAGCATAGTGGTATCACCACCATCGTCTACCCTCACTTTAGAGGTCATCTGACGAACAATCACCTCAATATGCTTATCAGCAATATCAATTCCTTGAGACTGATACACCGACTGAACTTCATTGACCAAAAATGCCTGTGCCTGTTGCAATCCCTTTAAAGCCGCTTCGTAGACACCTCTCTTTTCGAGACAGTAGTTGAAGAAAATCTCTAAAATTTCATGGGGATTGGCTGGGCCATCGGTGATGGGTTCAGCGGTACCGACTTGCTGACCATCGGAAACAATAGCATTTTGCCCAGGGGAAATCGGGTAATCGGTCACGACTCCGTCTGACTCAATGACCTTGATATCAACGGTTTCGCCTTCTTCATAAATCACCTGGGCTTCTCCAGGACGTCTGGCCAAGATACAGGCTTCTTTGGGTTTGCGAGCTTCTAGTAGTTCTTCAATCCTGGGCAAACCTTGGATAATATCCCCTGTCTTGGCCCGTTCAAACACCAGCAGTACCAGGTTATCACCCCGCTGCACCAAATCTCCCTTGTCAATTTGCAAAATTGCCCCCGCAGAAACTCGGTATGGACGAGCCAGTCGCAGGATAACGGAATCATCCGTCACCTGAACCACCTGACCTGATTCTCCAGCGGGTGTCCCTTCCGCTAAGGTGTTGGTACCAACTACCAAATCCCCTACTTTGACTGTGGCAGGAGACGTAATGGGGATTGTGACTCGGTCAGCATCCCTGACCACCAGCACTCGGCGAATGGCTTCCAATCCTTCTTGAATCCCCCGGACTTCACCAGCTTCCTTACACTGAATTTCTGTTCGAGCCACTACCGCACCTGCAGGAATTTCGTCCCCATCATTGACTAAAATCCGGGTTTTGGTATTGCCCCCTAACGGATCTGCATTGGTATCCCGGCGAACCACCAACGACTCCAGGATCACCAGTTGTAATCGCATATCCTCAGAGGCTTCATCCTCAGTACCGACTAACTCAATGTCAGCACTCAGCTGGGATGAACTAGAATGGTCACTGCCAGCATCGGGGTTGCTCATTTCCAATACCAGCTGGGTGCGGAGTAATTCCACCCCATCCACAGACTTCACCCGTTCTCCATCTTTATAGGGAATGCGTTGGAGAGCTCGCAATTCAATCTGGGTTCCTTGGGTAGCTTGGTTGGAGTCTTGGGTATTAATGGACGCCTGAGAGGGAACCGCTGGCTCATCTGGTACAGCAAACTCCGTCACTGGCCGCAGCAGCAGTCCCATACCATCAGGTGTATCCACTGCTTCTCCATAACAGAGGTTGTCTACCGTTATCCCTGGCAACTCCTCGGAGCCGGGATAGATCAGCTGACCCTCACTGGTCATGTTCTCTGGCAGGTTATCCACCAGATGAAATTCCCCAGGCTTAACCACAATTTCCCGGAGGATGTCATTTTTTTGGACAACTTCCACTACACCGGACGACTGACAGAAGATATCCTTAACCACTTCTGTCCCTGCTTCCACGTATTGACCGTCTTCCACAAGCAGCAGGGAAATATCTTTGTTGACCTCATGGCATTCTTCCGGAATCCAGAGTAAGGTACCCCCTTTGGTAACTTCGTAACCTTGCTTGGCTTTACCCCGTTTAGCCACCTCTACACCAGCATATTTAATGATGCCACCGGTTTTAGTGTAGTATTGGTCATCAATCAGTTCCGCCACCACCTGGTGGTTCAGTACCTTTGTGCCAGGGGTTGCCTTCAGGGAAAAGTGCTGATTATTGGCGGTGTGAATCACATATTGTTCCCTACCCCCCGTGCTTTCCATTCTCACCTGTGATTGATCCAAGCGGACGGAAGCTGTGATAATGTCAATTTCTCTTTTGCCTGGGGTCAGTCGCACCACACCACCGTTGAGTGTGACTAATTTGGTTTCCGCCATTACTGTCCCAATCTCTACAGTATCCCCATTTTTCACCACCGGTTCGGCACCAGGGGGTAGGTTATAGACGTCCCCAGATAAAATCCAGAGCAAACCGCTGCGCTGGGCAATTCGAGTGGTATTACCCTGTCGATCTGTTTTTTCCTCGGGGACTAAGTCAGCAAATAGCACTTCCCCGGCTAAATCCGATGCCACATCCTTAGCCGCTTTTTCTGTGGAGGGACGGCTTTTACTCAGGGCTACTTCCGCTAAGAGATCACCCTTGTTGACCGTTTGCCCATTACTGACTAAGAGCAAGGAGCCCGCTGTTAAAGGAAAGGTTTTGGCAGAGCCATTAGTTGCTTCCAAAATCAGATCCCCAGCTACTTCCACTTGTTGACGGTCGTCACCGTGGCGAGTCCTAACTTGGCGGGTACGTAGGTTTTTACCAAAGCTTACTACACCCTTCATGGGAGCAGAGAGCTGGCGTGCCACTTCCCCGGTAAACACACCCCCCGTGTGGAAGGTTCGCATAGTCAACTGAGTTCCTGGTTCCCCAATAGACTGGGCAGCAATAATCCCCACCGCTTCGCCCAAATCCACCATGTGCCCATGAGCTAAGCTCCAACCATAGCATCTCTGGCAAACTGACCGCTGGGCTTCACAGGTTAGAGGCGATCGCACCATTACCTCTTTAATACCAGACGATTCAATCTCTTTGGCTAGTTCATCAGATACATCTTGGTTTTGTTTAGCAATTACTTTCCCGGTTTTTGGATGAACCAATTCCTCTGCTACAATTCGACCTAAGAGCTTATCCGCTAGGGAAATTAAAACGCGATCGCCATCGGTCATCGGTGTGATTTTGATGCCCCGACTTGTGCCACAATCAAGGTCTCGTACAATCACGTCCTGGGAAACATCTACCAGACGACGGGTGAGGTAACCGGAGTCAGCCGTTCTCAGGGCAGTATCCACCAAGCCTTTGCGGGCTCCGTAGGATGAGATAATGTATTCCGTTACTGTTAAGCCTTCCCGGAAGTTAGTCTTAATCGGTAGGTCAATAATTTCACCTTGGGGATTAGCCATCAGACCCCGCATACCTACCAATTGCCGCACCTGAGACAAGTTACCCCGTGCTCCGGAAAAAGCCATCATGTACACTGAATTTAGGGGGTTTGTGTCTTTGAAGTTACGGACGACCTCATCTTTGAGAGCCTCAGAGGTTCCGTTCCAGGTATCGATAACTTTTTGAAACCGTTCAACTTCAGTAATTTCACCCCTAGTGAACCGGCCTTCTGTGGCACGAATCATAGCTTCCGCCTCATCTAACATCTGGCGTTTAGCTGGTGGCACTTGCAGGTCATCTACACTGATAGAAACCCCCGCCTGGGTAGCATAGCGGAACCCCAGATCTTTGAGTTTGTCTGCCATTTGGGCTGTCCGGGCACTGCCGTATTTGGTATAGGCCCAAGATATCAGCTTTTTTAACCGGCCTTTATCAACAATCCGGTTATAAAAAATTAATTCTTTTTGAGCTTTTTTATCTGCCATGATGCTTTTAAAGGGGATGACTAATTAATAATTTAGAATGGGTTAATTTAGAATTTAGAATGGATTAATTTAGAATTTAGAATGGGTTAATTTAGAATCTGGGGGGGGGTACATGCAAGCTTAAAACCTTACTGGGTAATAATTTAATCCCATCAGTTATCAAAAGATACATGCTGTTTTGGGCGCGACCTTGGATGCAGTTATCAGGGTTTGAGCTTCCATAAAATGAAAAGAGGGTCAATTGACGACTGTATATTCCCTGATATCATTGGCATCAAAGCCTTATATAGTAAGCTTTTATGGGCTCATGTCACCCCCTCAGCTTGAACATCTTACATTCTAAATTATACATTCTAAATTATACATTCTCTTGAATTTCCTAATTCTAAATTCGCGCATTCTAAATTCGCGCATTCTAAATGCTTACCGATACTTTTTAGCTACCAAAATCTACCTTCGAGACCTAAACCTAACCCGATTAATTTGGCCAGTATTTTTATACTTCTTCTTGGCTTCCCTGACAGCCGTGCAAGCATCCTTAATCGCTATGGATTTAATTTGATAAGGTACTGTCTTGCACCACTCGGGAAGGTTGTTTAGTATTTCAGTTTTAATGGCAAACCAGTTAGCTTTGTTTTCGCCATTTTCTAGTATTTTTACAGTTTTATTAAAAACATAACGGGACACTCCAAACCAGTGGCGGATAATTGCACGCTGTTCAGAGTTTAGGAACACTCTTATCTTCTTTGATTTTTGTCCCGTACTTTCTGAGTCCGTGGACTCTACAGGAGAAGACGTGAATGATGGAGAGAAGATCTGCCGTGAGTTCAGCCTCGGGGCAACTTTCAGGTTGGTCGAGAACCAGGATTTTTCCACCGTTGAGACTGACCAAGTACTCAATGAGTTCAAATCCAAATCTGGTAAGTCTGTCTCGACAGGCAACAGCAATCGTGAGCTGATCTCCTCGCACAAGCCGTTCCAGTATGGTTCTAAGACCTTTGCGTTTATAGTTGAGACCTGATCCGATGTCTTTGATGATTTCCGCTTCCGGGAAGAGGGAGTGCATGTAGGCAATTTGCCTGGCGAGGTCGTCAAATTGTTTGCTACTGCTGACTCGGCAGTAACAGATGGTAGCTGGCTGTCTTGGTTGTCTTCGCCCCAGACTGAGCAGGCTTTCTGTGTCAAAAAACCTTGTTCCTCCTGGAGTTTTTTCGCATTTGATCGTTCCATCGTCCGCATATTTCCTCAGAGTGTTCCTAGATAGTCCCGTAAGTTCGACCGCCTTACGAAGTGGTACGAGTGCCATCCTTATAATCTACCAAATAGTGGAATATTTTGGTAAATTAGTGGACACTTTGGTTAACTGTCACAATCCTTTTACCTAGCCCCATAGGGCTTCTTGAATAGTTTTGTTGTAGATGATCCGACCTGCGGTGGTGCGGATGTACTGGGAAATAAGTTCACCATCGGCTGTTTCCCTCACTCGCCGGTTTTTGTAGACTTTGGTCACCATACCATCGGGTGAAGATTCTTCAGAAATCATCTCCTTGTCTGGTTCGTCTGTGTCAACTATGCCGTCATAGCGCACCCAAATATAGGCATGGAGGTGTACTTGCTTTTGTTCGTAGGCTTTGATTGCATCCTCGAGGTTAGCAAAGTAACGACCTGCTCCCTTGGTTGCATTGGGATTTTTGGCGGTTAGATAATAGCATCCCAAGACCATATCTTGACTCGGTGCTATAATGGGGCGACCTGTTGCTGGTGAGAGAATATTGTTCGATGCCAGCATTAACAACCTAGCCTCTGCTTGGGATTCTAGGGATAGAGGCACATGTACTGCCATCTGGTCGCCATCAAAGTCCGCATTAAACGCTGGACAGACTAAGGGGTGCAGTTGAATGGCACGACCTTCTACCAAAATAGGTTCAAAGGCTTGAATTCCTAGTCGGTGTAGAGTTGGGGCTCGATTTAGCATCACCGGGTGACCTGCAATCACTTCTTCGAGTACGTCCCACACAGTGGGATCTCCCCGTTGAATCAATTTTTTAGCTGCTTTGATGTTATTCACCAAACCCTGACGAATCAGGCGGTGAATCACAAAAGGTTGAAACAGCTCAATCGCCATCTCTCTGGGCAAACCACACTGGTGGATATGCAGGTTTGGGCCGACTACAATCACTGAGCGTCCGGAGTAATCCACCCGTTTTCCTAGCAGGTTTTGCCGGAAGCGACCCTGTTTACCTTCGATAATGTCAGAGAGGGACTTCAGGGGTCGATTGTTTGCCCCTACGACTGTCCGTCCTCGCCTGCCATTGTCAATCAGGGCATCCACAGCTTCCTGAAGCATCCGCTTTTCATTGCGGACAATGATTTCAGGTGCCAGAATTTCCTGCAACCGGGCTAGTCGATTGTTGCGGTTGATGACTCTTCGATAGAGGTCATTCAAGTCAGAGGTAGCAAAGCGACCCCCATCCAGTTGCACCATCGGTCGCAGGTCGGGGGGAATGACAGGGATGACACTCAGCACCATCCAATCTGGCTGAGCCCCGGTGCCAATAAAGTTGTCAATCACTCGCAACCGTTTGATGAGCTTAGCTCGCTTTTGACCTTTAGAAGCCGCAATTTCTTCTCGCAGCTTTTCTGCGATCGCGTCTAAATCCAAATCCTGTAGGAGTCGTTGCAGAGCCTCAGCCCCAATCCCCACGTCTACCCCAGATAGATCTGAGTCTTCGCTATAGAGCTGCTCCTCGATTTCCAGCCATTGGTCTTCGGTGAGCAGCTGTTTATAGCTGAGGTTTTCCGCATTACCTGGGTTTAGTACTACGTAGGCGTTGAAGTAGACAATCTGTTCTACATCCCGCAGGGGCATATCAAGCAAAATACTGAGGTAGCTAGGAATACCTTTGAGATACCAGACGTGAGCCACGGGTGCGGCTAGTTTAATGTATCCCATACGGTGACGCCTTACCCGGGACTCGGTCACTTCCACACCACAGCGTTCACAGACAATACCTCGGTGGCGCACCCGCTTGTACTTACCACAATGGCATTCCCAGTCTTTAGCTGGACCAAAGATGCGCTCACAGAACAGCCCATCCATCTCCGGTTTGAGGGTGCGATAGTTAATGGTTTCTGGCTTAGTCACTTCACCTACCATTTGACCGTTGGGAAGAGTCCTTTCTCCCCATTGACGAATTCTCTCAGGAGAGGCAATACCAATTTTTACGTAGTCAAACCGCTGTTCTATTTGGCTTTTCATAATTTTGTCATTTCCCTATTCACAGACACTCCTATAGAGCCACCTTTTAGGCTTGTTCTTCTTCCAACTCTTCCTGGTTGAGGGATTCATAAGTTGGTGAGCGTGGTGTGCGATGGCGTTCTGAATCGGTCATTAAATCCACTTCCATATCATTGCTACTACCATCTTCTGTGGTTTCCACTTTGTGAACAGCTATGTCGAGTCCTAAGGATTGGAGTTCTCGCATCAGTACCTTGAAGGATTCGGGAGTACCAGGTCTGGGAATAGCTTTTCCTTTCACAATGGCATTGAGAGCTTCATTGCGCCCTTGCATATCGTCTGATTTGACAGTGAGCAATTCTTGGAGGGTGTAAGATGCTCCAAATGCTTCTAATGCCCAGACTTCCATTTCCCCAAACCGCTGACCACCTTGTTGGGCTTTACCCCCCAAGGGTTGCTGGGTGACTAGGGAGTACGGTCCGGTGGAGCGAGCGTGAATTTTATCGTCTACCAAGTGAACGAGCTTGAGCATATAGGCTTGCCCTACTGTGACTGGTTGGTCAAAGGCTTCTCCGGTACGACCATCGTATACAGTAATTTTTCCAGCATGGTCGGGATTAAATACCCACTCTTTACCAGGTTGATCACTGGCTTCTTTAAGCTTGTTATGGACGGTGAGGCGGGATGCTTCTGCGCCGTACATTTCGTCAAAGGGAGTAAGCTTAAATCGGGCATTCAGGTGTTCCCCAGCCCATCCTAATAGACATTCAAATACCTGACCCACATTCATCCGACTGGGTACTCCCAGGGGGTTGAGTACAATATCTACAGGTGTACCATCCGGCAGGTAGGGCATATCTTCGATGGGCAAAATCCGGGAAATAATTCCTTTATTGCCGTGACGACCTGCCATTTTGTCACCAACCTGGATTTTCCGTTTCTGAGCCACATATACACGCACTACCATGTTGGCTCCCGGTGGCAGTTCATCCCCTTGCTCTCTGGTAAATACCCGCACATCTACCACACGCCCTTTTTCACCATTGGGGACTCGCAGAGAATTGTCCCGTACATCCCTAGCTTTTTCCCCAAATATAGCTCGCAAGAGTTTTTCTTCTGGTGGCTGGTCTGATTCCCCCTTGGGAGTAACTTTCCCGACCAAGATATCCCCAGCTTCTACCCAGGCTCCAATCCGAATGATACCGGTTTCATCTAACTGGCGCAGGGCATCTTCCCCCACATTGGGAATTTCTCGGGTTATTTCCTCCGGACCTAGTTTAGTCTGTCGCGCTTCTATTTCATACTTTTCAACGTGAATACTTGTGTAGACATCATCGTAAACTAGCCGTTCACTAACTAGGATGGCATCTTCGTAGTTATAGCCTTCCCAAGGCATATAAGCTACTAGAATATTTTGTCCCAGGGCGATTTCACCGCCTTCTGTAGCAGAACCATCTGCCAGTACCTGACCCGCCACAACTTCATCTCCTACATACACCAAGGGTCGTTGATTCAAGCAGGTATCTTGGTTAGAGCGCTGGTACTTTTGGAGAGAGTATTCAATAATTGCTGGGGTTTCTTTTGGTTGAACAGGGCGAGGGTATTCTAACTCATTCTCATTGCCCGGTTCCCCTGGCAGGGCTGGGGTATCTGTGATGGTTTGATAAGGCTGTAACCGAATTGTGTTGGCATCGACATACACCACCTCACCATCACTGGCAGCCACCACGACCATACCCGAGTCCCGAGCGGCCTGGGCTTCCAATCCTGTTCCCACTAAGGGGCGCTCAGGTCGAAGCAATGGCACAGCTTGCCGCTGCATATTTGAGCCCATCAGAGCTCGGTTGGCATCATCATGTTCTAAGAAGGGAATTAGAGAGGTGGCAACGGAGATAATTTGCACTGGTGATACCGCCACATAGTCCACTTGGTCAGGGGTGGTGGTGGTGAATTCTTGTCGATATCGAACTGGTACAGACTCTCCCAGGATGTAACCTTCCTCATCTAAGGCAATATCTCCTGGTGCTACCCTCAGGTCATCTTCTTCATCTGCGGTCATGTACAAGGGCGGTCGGTCTTTTAGGACTCGCCCATTTTCTACTGGGTAAGAAGGAGTTTCAATAAAACCATAATTATTCACCCGAGCGTGGGTTGCCAAGGAGCCAATCAGACCCGCATTGGGACCTTCTGGAGTTTCAATGGGGCAAATTCTGCCATAGTGAGATGGATGAATATCCCGCACTGCAAAACCTGCCCGTTCGCGAGTTAACCCCCCAGGACCTAGGGCAGACAGACGCCGTTTATGGGTCAATTCAGCTAATGGATTGGTTTGATCCATAAACTGGGAAAGCTGAGAGGACCCAAAAAATTCCTTAATCGCTGCTACTAGGGGTTTGGGGTTGACCAATGAGGCTGGGGTAAGGGTATCGGATTCTGAAACGGTCATCCGTTCCCGAATAATCCGCTCTAGGCGATTTAGTCCCACCCGCACTTGGTTTTGCAACAGTTCACCAACAGAGCGCACTCGGCGATTTCCTAGGTGGTCAATATCATCTGTGCTACCAATGTCAAATTCCAGGTTGATTAGGTAATCAATTGCCCCGAGTATGTCTTGGGGGGTCAATACCCTTACGGTGTCAGGAATATTCAGTCGTAGTTTTTTATTGATTTTGTAGCGACCGACCCGACCTAGGTCATAACGCTTCTGGTCAAAGAAACGGGATTCCAATAACTGCTGACCACCACTAACAGTAGGAGGTTCCCCAGGACGCAGCTTTCGGTACAGCTCAAGCAGGGCTTCTTCTTCACTGGGGTTCCCTTCTTTGTCAAGGGTTTTTTGATAGTAGTCTGGATGGCGCAGAGCATCTATAATCTCACTATCACCAAGCCCCAAGGCTTTTAAAAGCACCTGTGCAGAAAGTTTACGGGTTTTGTCGATGCGCACCCACACTAAGTTATTTTTATCGGTTTCAAACTTCAACCAAGCACCCCGGTTGGGAATCAAGGATGCTGAGTAGGTACGACGTCCGTTTTTATCGGTTTCAGACTTGTAGTAAACCCCAGGAGAGCGCACAATTTGGTTAACAATGACTCGCTCAGCACCGTTAATGATAAATGTGCCTCGGTCTGTCATCAGAGGCAAATCACCGATGAAGACTTCTTGTTCCTTGATCTCCCCAGTTTCTTTATTAATCAGGCGGGTATGAACGTAC
Organism: Moorena sp. SIO3I8; assembly: GCF_010692325.1. Classification (GTDB taxonomy): domain Bacteria; phylum Cyanobacteriota; class Cyanobacteriia; order Cyanobacteriales; family Coleofasciculaceae; genus Moorena. Next base: position 22,055 of record NZ_JAAHHW010000093.1, read on the forward strand.
ATTTGTACGGCATAGGTACTGTCTCGCCGCTTGGCTTCATCCACATCATATTTAGGAGACTTAAGCCTGTAGTTTTTACCCAAGAAGTGCAGCTCCATTTTGCCAGTGTAGTCGGTAATCGGCGAGAAGCTATTGAGTTCTTCAATTAGCCCCTCCTCCAAGAACCAGCGAAAGCTAGCACGCTGAATTTCAACTAAGTCTGGCAACATATAGGTAGCTGTTGTGTAAGTCTGATTAGTCATGGGGTCTGTTCTTCACTCTTTTTAAGTCAGCGCCGATTTTGATTCCCTTCCCAAGGCAGTACTTGTACTTGAACAATTGCTTAAAACTTGGGTTCGAGCTAATAGATACTAGATCAACTGTTAGAATTGACACTCCCACAGATAAAGTAAACGTGGAATTCTTAAGCTGAACACCTGCGACCTCAGGTAACCCTACTCTAGGTATAGGATGTTCATAGTTTTGAATCAAATGGCTTAGAGTGCCTTTAATCTTCAACTTCTCGCGCATCCATCTGTGGGATTTTAAACCATGTCTATTACTAGATTGACAGAAACTCAGGCATCAGGAAAACAACAAAAACACTATACTGGACTATACTGGACTTGGAGTAATTGCTCCCAGTGCTAGTTGTTGTTGTTACACTTGTCACCGTCGATGTGCCCTGCCCTACACATGGGTTTTGCTTAGGGTGTGCTTAGCTGGAGACTAAAACCGTTGTGGGGCTTATCGTTGGGTTAGTTGTCTTCAGAATACCTAGGGTAGCATCTGATTCCACTTTTGTCAACCATCCCTCGGTAAGCCTCTTCCAAAAGTACTATTCAAAGAGTCGGAGAGTCGGATTATTTCCTGTTATTTCCTCTTATAGGTGTTCACCGCAAGCCTAGGAGTCTCCGCATTATTCTCTTTCTACTGAACCATAGCAGAGCAAGGGATTTGAGATTATCAAGAACCCACCTTCAGGTTTTACCCTTTCAGGTCTGGTTGAGATTTACCCAATCCCTATTTTTCCAGCAGTTGCTGTTGATAGGCTAAGACCAAAAAGCTGACAGGCATTTTGGGTGGTCTGAGCAGCCAACTCTTCTAGAGATATCCCTCGTAATCCGGCAACGCACTCGGCTACATAGCGGACATAGGCTGGTTCATTTCGTTTTCCTCGCTTGGGGACTGGTGCAAGGAACGGACAATCCGTTTCGATGAGTAAGCGATCGCTAGGTACCATGGTGGCTGATTCTTTTACCTGAGTGGCATTCTTAAAGGTCACAATGCCACTGAAGCTTATGTAAAACCCCAAATCCAAAAACCACTGTGTCTGTTGAGGATTACCTCCCCAACAGTGCATCACACCTCTGATTGAGCCGGTACTTTCCCAAAATTCTTGCAGTATGCCCCTCATTTCTGAAGCAGCATCACGGCAGTGGATAATCAGTGGCAAGCCGAGTTGGTGGGCAATCCCTAGTTGGGCTTTGAACACTTCTATTTGGTGTTGTTGGTTCTTTGCTTTATAGAAATCCAAACCGGTTTCTCCGATAGCTACGACCCTAGCATCAGAGCGCGCTAGGGTCAAAATCTGATTTTCCGTTTCGGAAGTCCATTTTTCGGTATCTAAGGGGTGCAAGCCTACCGCGAAGGAGATTTCGGGAAATCGCTCTGCTAGAGCTTGGATGCCTGTAAACTCAGACGGTTCTACGCAAGAGTGAACTAGACGAACCACACCAGCTTCTAGCCATCGGTGCCGTAATTGCTCTAACTCCGACTCAAAGACATCGAAGTTGATATGGACGTGGGTATCAATCAACTGCATCAATACAGTTTTTAATCTATTTATCTATTTTTAGTTTAATTTACAGCGGTTTTTGCTCAACTCATCACCACTTAGCGCTCCGCCAGCTGAGTGAGGCAATTTGATCATACAGCAGGTGATTCGGTCACAGTAGCGTTAAGTTGAGCCTCTATAGCTTTGAGCTTTTTGGCAAGACTTGCTTTTTTCCGAGCGCCATTATTGCGATGGAGCACCTTACGCTTGACAGCCTTGTCAATTTTGCTGTATGCTTCTGACATTCGACGTTTGACTTCTTCCAAGGCTTCCGGACTTGGTTGGCGTTCGTACTCTTCTAAGGCAGCACAATAGTTCTTGGTCAGCGTTTTCACCGCTGATTTGTAGGCTTTGTTCCGAATTCGGTTCCGTTCGGCGATTTTTATGCGTTTGAGAGCAGAATTGTTATTAGCCACAGCAGTGTTTACTTAACTTATATTTAGTTTGGGAGTTACATCCCATATAAAATGGTATGATACCAGAAATAACATCATACCATATATAATACTAAACTAGTATCAACACCCATAGCGTAACCCAAGCATCACCCTATTTAAGCTATATTCTTAAAGTAAGTCCAGGAAAAATAGACACCTTTGATCAGGATAAGTGTATAAACCTGGTCTAGGACGAGCAACACTAGCGTGATGGGCACTCCGACTCCATGCTGCGAATCATAACTGAGCAGGCTGAGGCACAAACTGAACTGCGACGTATCCGCGATCGCACGGCTTCTGACCAAATGCTGAACAAAGAGGCAACTGTAAGGGAAGTTTTACAGGCAGTGAAGCGCCAAGGAGACGTAGCGCTCCTGCACTACACTGAGGAATTTGATCAGCTGAGATTGAGTCGAGAACAACTGCGAGTCAGCGGTTCGGAACTAGATGCGGCTTACCAACAGGTCTCCAAGGAATTACTGGATGCGATTCAATTAGCCGCCAGACAAATCGAGGCATTTCATCGACAACGAGTTCCCAAATCCTGGGTGCAATTTGGTGAAGATGATGTGGTTTTAGGGAAGCGCTACACTGCTGTAGATAAGGCTGGACTATATGTTCCAGGAGGTAGAGCCTCCTATCCCAGTACTGTGTTAATGAATGCTATCCCAGCCAAGGTAGCTCAGGTTAACCAAATTATAATGGTCACCCCACCAAGACCAGATCAAAGCATTAATCCGGCTGTGCTTGTGGCTGCTCAGGAAGCCGGTATTCATGAGATTTACCGGGTAGGTGGAGCCCAAGCAATTGCAGCGTTAGCCTTTGGGACCGAAACCATTCCCAACGTGGATGTGATTAGCGGTCCGGGTAACATTTACGTAACCCTGGCCAAGAAACTGGTTTACGGTATTGTAGGGATTGACTCCCTGGCTGGTCCTTCTGAGGTATTAATTATTGCGGATGAGAAAGCTAATCCAGTTCATGTGGCTGTCGATCTATTGGCTCAGGCAGAACATGACCCAATGGCAGCAGCGATTCTCCTGACCACTGATGCTAATTTAGCCAAACAAGTGCAGGGGCAAGTGCAGCAGA
>NZ_JAAHHW010000094.1 GCF_010692325.1 Moorena sp. SIO3I8
TTGGGCATGTTTGTCAGCATCCATTCGCAGAACTCACCTGATTATAGGTCAACTTCTCAAAGCTTAGCTCTGATTGCTCAAAACCGAACTTGAGTATTTATGCTCACTGCAAAATCGGGATGCACCCAATAATACAAGCCACAATTTGTTAGCTTATTAGCTTCCGAACAGATGAACTCTATAACTGCCTGATTTTCAACCGTCGTAGTTATTAAGTGCTGCTGGCATCCATACATCTTATTGTCACCTCATTGTTTATATTATATATTTAATATACAGCTACTGTCAACGGATATGACCAGTAAAAATCAATATATTTTCAGGACAACCCCTCACTCGTTGACATTACTAAATTACCACTTTGTCTGGTGTCCAAAAAGGAGAAAATCAGTACTAACCGGAAGCATAAAAATGAGATTGCAAGAAATTATTTTTGAACTCTGCAAAGATAATAATTGGAGACTTATCGCAAAGCGAGATAATGCCAGATCACGTCCACATGTTCTTGGAGGTTGACCCTACTTATGCTCCATCGGTAATAATAAAAAGGGTAAAAGGAAGAGCTTCTCATCATCTCAGAAGAGAATTCCCTGAATTACTAAAGCTCCCAACTCTTTGGTCTCCTAGTTATTTCTGTTCAACTACCGGAAACGCAAACACAGAAACAGTGAAAAGGTATATTGAAAACCAGAAGGGCAAATAACACGAGAGCCGGGATAAATCCCGGTACGCTCCACGCCTACCTAATAAATTAGGTAGCTAACTCTCGCTTGTTAATTCTCTGTTTGGTAAATCCCGAATATGAGTATTAACAAAAGCTAAGCTTAAGGCTTTTAGGTAAGCAAGTCCGACCTGAGGATTGGAACCAAGTAATTCTCTAGGAAACAGGGCAAAATCGTCGCCCGATGCACCACTAGTGGAAAAGTGGTTGCCATCAACAATCATTGCCAGATATTTTTCTGGGGTATTGAGCCAGATGAAGGGGTGAATCTGTTCTGGGACAGTGGGTGCTACGATGTCGTGGCTACCTGCCATAATCATGACTGGCACTTGAATTTTAGCCAAGCTAGCTGGACCAAGGGCTGTGCTGGTAATAGGATTAACAGCGATTACAGCTTTGACCCGTGGATCCTGCAAGTCATAATTAAACGGGGGTAAGCGATTGGCAAGGCATTGGAGCAGTACAGAGAGATTGAAGGTTGGGTCTTGATCAGGACACACTTGGCGCAGTCTTAAATCATTAATTTCTGCACCTGCTACGGCTAACGCTGTGTAACCCCCGAAGGAATGACCAATCACACCAACCTGTTCCAGATTCAGCTGATTAGCAAAATTAGGGTCAGATTTAGAGAGGTCTTCGAGCTCATCGAGCACATATCGAATATGTGACATACTCCCACACTGAATCAAAGATTATAGTGTGGGCTTCTTACCAACTCCACCCAACGGTATCGGCTTTCGCCGACGCTACGCGAACGGATACTCGGTAAGCTTTATTAACGATACGGGATGCCCCTCCGCACCGGAACAATATAATGAGTTCTATTTTAGGCACGTAGGTGGCGGTTAGCTCTTAATTTGATTTACCCTACTACTTTCATTATAGACGATATAAACGATTTTGAGTTCCCTGCTTGGTAAAAAAACTCTGTCCGCGATTCATCTCACACTTATGCTACGCATGTTCGTTGTGAGGCTTCTCGCGGTTGAAGCTAAATAGGTGAAATGGTTGCGATCTGAGGCAAAGCCATGGGACATGACTACTAAGGGGGCTGGTTTGGGATTGCCTTTGGGTAAGTACAGAGCAACCTCAAACTTGGTTTCTCCGGATAACCCTAGAGGGGATTGACGGCGGCGACCGGAAAGGGTGATGACTTGGTCTGTGAATTGATAAGGACCAGGTTGTTGTAAGTCTGTTAACTGGGAGACATCAATGGTATTCTCAGCAGCGGCTTCTCGGGTGGCTTGGTTTGCGATCGCATTCACGGCTGCATCTCGATATCGAAATAGGGTAGCTAGCTCTTTTTGGACATTAAAGATATAGTCGGTATCAATCAACATCCCCTCGGTGGGAAACTGACGCACTATATTCATTAGAGTTAGACCTTCGGAGTCAGCTGCTGCCAAAACCAGCGCTCCCCTAAGACTATGTAAACCATTGCGACCAGGGTGCGTTTTAATCATCTTTCCCAAACCTTCCAGAAAGGCTTCTCCCATGGGGGATTTACCTAAGCGAGATATGGCAACAGGACTGATTTTAATCCGCTTTTGGAGTAGCATCCGCAACTGTTCCAAGGCTTCTGGGTTCAGCATTTGGGCGTAGAACTCAAATTCCTTAGTAATTCTGCCCTCATTGGCGAAAATCTCCAGGGATTCCCGGGAAAGGGACAATTTTAACGGACCATAGTTAAAGTAAATGTATTCTGCACTCTTGGCTGGCTTTGGTTTGACTACTGTGGGGAGTATTCCTAAACCAAGGAATAAGCAAGTATATAAAAAACCTAGTAGTTTCTTGGGTTTGGCTTTTGCTTTCACGAGTCTAGTCTTCTCAGTCTTAGGCTTGATGAGGAGGATTATAATACAAACGAAGAGCAATGTATTGTTGAGACTTCTAGTTATAAGAATTAATTAATTCAAGTCATCGGTAAGTGAATAATTTGGTAAGCATTCAGCTATCAGCATTCAGCTATCAGTTATCAGCTAATGCGCTACGCGCACGCTACGCGAACAGCTATTAGTCATCAGTTTATGCGCTATACACACGCTACTTGATGTGCTTTTGAATAAAATAAGCTGACCGCTGACTACTGACCACTGACCGCTGATCGCTGAATGCTTACATAATTTGGTCTTGATATTCCTGATCATAATAGCATTGTGCAATTATAATTAACTTTTCAATTGGCTTTCAACTGGGCTTGTCTTTCTGATTTGATTTTCCTAGATGTTCTGCTAGCAGTGAGCATCCTACTCCTAGGACATGTGATCAATTAAGCCAGATTAGGGCAGCAGCCAGATAAATTGCTGAGCGCAAAAGTTCCCAGACTGGCTTATCGTAGCGCGTCCCTTACCCTCGATATTGATTGAGTCGGGCAAGGATTTGAAGGGGTGGTTGACAACCAGTTCGCAATTTGCTAACTTAGTTTACATAAGCACCGATCGCAGAATTAATTACCTAGTCTCAATCTCTATAACCCTTACAGTGTAAGGATTATAGTTTTGTAAAATGTGTAATCAATTTTGTGTACCTGCTTAGAGATCTTAACAACAGTGTTGTTAATAGATCTTGCATAACGACGTACTCAATTTAGTTCTAGAGAGGTATCTATGAACAGGACTGCATTGAGACTACTCGTAATGTTCAAGAATACAAGGAAATTGGAACGATTAATTGTCCTATCTAATGGGCAATTTTTTGCGCGAAATCTTTGTATATTGGGCATTACGAGTGGTCTCCGACGACTGGCGATGCCCTTGCTTGTAATGTTATGAGTGTCTTAATGCTCCTTGCCAGGATCTCTCGTTGAATCCTTACTTGGAGATATTAACATGCATACCGTATTCACTTTTTTTGACATCGCTAAGTTTTTGCAAAACCACCCAGAGTCAACCGAATACATAGCTACCTGGTTCAAGCTTGTAGAAACAGGACAGTGGTCTAGCTTTGAGCAAATGCGTCAATCTTTTCCCTATCTTGAGGGTAAAGAAAGTAACGCTTTATTTACGATTGGATGCGGTCGTTACACCCTTAAAGCTCGTATCAACTTCAAATACAAGCATATAGTTGTTCGCAATATTATTGCGAACGCGGATTATGATAGACAAGACCTATGAAACCATTCCAAAAAGCTATCTTGATTTGGTAAAAGAACACCCACTTCTTCCCATTATGTCTGAGGCGGAGGAAGAGGCAGCCAAAAATCTCATTAACTTGCTTCTAGATTTAGAGGCATGGGTCGAGTTAACTGAAGATCAAGATAGTTACCTTGCTACTTTGACTGTACTATTGCACGACTATCAGAGGAAGAAAACATTAATTCCAGATATTCACGGGATTGACTTACTCAAGTTACTCATCAAGGAACATGGATTGCGTCAGCAAGACCTAGTTAGCGTTTTTAAGACGAAATCAATTGTTTCAATGATATTAAGTGGCAAAAGAAATCTAACCGTGGAACATATCCAGAAACTGGCAGATTATTTCAAATGTTCCCCTTCTGCCTTCTTTCCAAGATAAATGTAAGTGTAACCAAGAGAAGGAATTGTAGTTCTTATCCTGGTGACTATCTATTCCCTATACAGGAGATCAAAATCATGTGGGATGAGTTATTGATTGAAGCTGGCAAACGCCTAGGGTTTATGTTTTTTGGTTATCTTGTCAAAGAGGGACTGAAAAGGTTTTTCCAACATAAGCGCAACAATAGTGGTCAGTTAGTACATGACATTTATGGAACCGATTTATTGCGAGTAATTCTGAAGGATCATTATCTTCAATCTCAAGAAATTATAGATATTTTCGGTTCCGAAGCAACCTGTAATTTAATTGTTAGTGGTCAACAAGAATTGACAATTGGACAAATCCAAAAGCTGTCTAAACGTTTGTTGATTTCACCTATGGCATTTTATCCGTTATAAGCTGTTGTGCATTTAAACTGTATATTATTGAAATTAATTAAAAAAGTGGTGCGTTACGGGGTGGGCTACTTTAACCAGGCACTCAGAGGCGGAAAATCAGGGTTAGCCCACCCCTAACGCACCCTACGGGGCGAGAGCGACAATCAAAACTATTGGGAAATTCTCCGCCATCTTCCCCATTTCTTTAATGTTTTATTACAAATCGGGCAAATATGACTACTACTTCCACTGGACGCTGGCAATTCTGGATTGATCGAGGTGGTACCTTTACGGACATTGTGGCAAAACGACCGGATGGGCAGTTGATAATTCATAAGCTGCTTTCAGAAAATCCTGAACGGTACCAAGATGCTGGAGTACAGGGAATTCGAGAGATTTTAGACATTGCTGTTGGTAAGCCGATACCAAGTGATGCCATTGAAGCGATCAAGATGGGAACGACAGTAGCCACAAATGCGTTATTGGAACGGAAAGGCGATCGCACTGTCCTAGTAATTACTAAGGGCTTCCAAGATGCCTTGCGCATCGGTTATCAAAATCGCCCCAATATCTTTGCCCGTGAAATTGTGCTCCCTGAAATGCTCTATGAACGGGTGATTGAGATAGAAGAACGGTACAGCGCCCAGGGTGAAGAGCTAATCCCCATCAATCTGGTTGAAACCCGCCAATCCTTGCAAGCTGCTTATGATGACGGTATTCGTAGCTGCGCCATTGTCTTGATGCACGGCTATCGCTATCCCACTCATGAACAGGAGATAGCCACCATCGCATTAGAGATTGGTTTTACCCAAATATCAGTATCTCATCAAGTCACCCCTTTGATGAAATTAGTCAGTCGGGGGGATACTACAGTAGTTGATGCCTATTTATCACCGATTCTGCGTCGCTATGTAGATCAGGTAGAACAAGAGTTGCAGCTTGGCGGCTTGACCAATGAAGCTTTGGAAAATAACCTTCAACCTACCCTGCCCGAAGGCTTACGGGGAAAAACTTCTGGACTATTGATGTTCATGCAGTCAAATGGAGGACTGGCGGACGCGCAACAGTTTCAAGGGAAGGATAGTATTTTATCAGGACCTGCTGGCGGTATTGTTGGAGCAGTACAGACTAGTCGAATTGGTGGTTTTGAGACGATCATTACCTTTGATATGGGTGGCACCTCTACAGATGTAGCCCATTATAACGGGGAATACGAGCGTACCTTTGAAACTGAGATTGCTGGGGTGCGGCTGCGCACACCAATGATGGCAATTAATACAGTAGCTGCCGGTGGTGGCTCCATTGTCCAGTTTGATGGTGCCCGTTATCGGGTAGGACCAGAGTCGGCTGGGGCAAATCCAGGTCCTGCTTCCTACGGTAAGGGGGGTCCGTTGACAGTGACCGATTGCAATGTGATGGTAGGGAAGTTGCAGCCAGGGTTTTTTCCCAAGGTGTTTGGAGCGGATGGTAACTTGCCGTTGGATGCTGAGGTGGTAAGGCAGAGGTTTGAAGGATTGGTCGAACAGATTGGGGATAACCGAAAACCAGAGGAAGTAGCAGCAGGATTTTTAGCGATCGCAGTCGAGAAGATGGCCAATGCCATTAAACAGATTTCTCTACAACGGGGCTATGACGTTTCCGAGTATACCCTATGTTGCTTTGGGGGTGCTGGTGGCCAGCATGGGTGTTTAATTGCCGAAGCCTTAGGGATTAAGCGAGTGTTCATTCATCCCTTTGCTGGAGTATTGTCCGCTTATGGCATGGGTTTAGCCGATATCAGGGTATTGAAAGAACAGTCAGTTGAAGCTGAGTTAGTAGAGGGGTTGGAGTTAGAGGCAATTTTGGCCAAGTTGGTGGCTCAGGGCATAGAAGAGTTGAACCACAACCATGCCCAGGATCGGAATAGTAACGAGGTTGAAGTGATTCGGCGAGTCCATTTGCGCTATGAGGGCACCGATTCAGCTTTGGTTGTTGGGTTTGGTGGGATTGATCAGATTACGGAAGAGTTTGAGGGATTGCATCGACAGCGCTATGGATTTATCGTGCCAGGGAAAACGTTGATTGTCGAAGCGGTTTCGGTAGAGTTAGTAAAGCGGATGGCTATCCCAACAGAACCGATACGGTCTCGTCACAGTGGTGAAATGTGTGCTCCCGTTGCCACAGTGCAAATGTATACTGCTAATCGATGGTGGGATACCCCTGTGTTTAGGCGAGAGGATTGGCAGCCAGGGGATTCGGTGCTGGGTCCGGCATTAATTATTGAGGCAACTGGAACCAATGTGATTGAGCCTGGTTGGAAGGCAGAGGTGACTGAACGGAATCATTTGATTTTAGTTAAATCTGGTTTGGGAGACCAGCAAGACAACCTGGAAAGCTTGACAAATAGCACTATAGATCAGCTGCAACCAAATACTGTTCAAGCTTCACCCCATCCTGACCCGGTCATGCTCGAAATCTTTAACAATCTATTCCGTTCCATAGCAGAGCAAATGGGGACAACTCTCCAAAATACCAGTTATTCAGTCAATATCAAGGAACGGCTAGACTTTTCCTGTGCGATTTTTGACCAACAAGGGCAATTGGTAGCGAATGCGCCTCATATTCCAGTGCATTTGGGGTCAATGAGTGAAAGTGTCCGCAGCTTGATTGATGCCCATGGTGATAGTCTTAAACCTGGGGATGTCTATGTTCTCAACAATCCCTACAACGGTGGCACTCATCTCCCAGATGTTACCCTTGTTACTCCAGTTTTCCTCAACTCTTCCCTAGAGCTAAAGGAACCTTCTCCCCTCTCCCCTTTATTCTTTGTCGCTTCCCGAGGACACCATGCTGACATCGGTGGTATCACTCCCGGTTCCATGCCTCCTAATAGTACCAGCGTGAAGGAAGAAGGGGTATTAATTGACAATTTCCTGCTGGTTGAGAATGGTAAATTCCGAGAAAATGAAATAACCCAACTCCTGTTAGGGGGTCAATACCCAGTCCGGAATCTGACTCAGAATATAGCTGATTTACAAGCACAGATTGCTGCCAATGAGAAAGGTGTACAAGAGTTACGGCAGATGGTAGCCCACTATGGATTAGAGACAGTGCAAGCCTATATGGGTTATGTCCAAGATAATGCTGAGGAGTCAGTGCGTCGGGTGATTGATGTGCTGACAGATGGCAGTTTCAGCTATGAGTTAGATGGGGGTGCTAAGATTCAGGTCACGATTACTATTGACCGGAACAACCGTAGTGCCAAGATTGATTTTACCGGTACCTCGCCTCAGTTAGACAGTAATTTTAATGCACCGTCAGCGGTATGCAAAGCAGCAGTGCTATACGTCTTCCGCACTCTAGTGGATGACGATATTCCACTCAATGCCGGTTGTCTGAAGCCTTTGGAGGTAATTATTCCGGAAGGTTCTATGCTCAATCCCCGTTATCCAGCAGCAGTGGTAGCTGGGAATGTGGAAACATCCCAAGCAATAACCGATGCGCTCTATGGTGCCTTAGGAGTGATGGCGGCATCTCAGAGTACTATGAATAATTTTACCTTTGGCAATGAGCGCTATCAATACTATGAAACTATTTGTGGAGGCTCTGGGGCAGGGATTGATTTTGATGGCACAGATGCGGTACATACTCACATGACCAATTCTCGCTTAACTGACCCAGAAGTTTTGGAATGGCGATTTCCAGTACTTTTGGAAAGGTTTGGGATTCGCCCTGATAGTGGGGGTAAGGGCGTTCATTGTGGGGGTAATGGCGTAATTCGCCAGATTCGTTTCCTAGAACCTATGACCGCAGGAATTCTATCTGGACGTCGAGTGGTCAAGCCTTTTGGGTTAAATGGTGGTGAAGCGGGTGCTTTGGGAAAAAATTATGTGGAACGGAAGGATGGAACTGTTGAAGAGTTGGGTAGTACTGGGGTAGTGGAAATGAATGCAGGTGATGTGTTTGTGATTGAGACCCCTGGGGGTGGGGGATTTGGTTTGGATAGTGGTGATAGTCAATCCTAATCGGTAGGAGGCGAATGCGATGTTCCTTTGGAACCGCTTCGCGATCGCATTTGGGCTAAGCCAAGAGGATAAATGCTGATCTTAATCCTGCAGCATTTATCCTAAACAAAGCTAATCTACCTACTTAGGTTCAGAGCTAAGTCGGTAGATTACCAATAAACATCGGTTACCGAGGATGAAACAATCCCAAGGTATGGGCTACTTGGAAATCTCAACGGTCTAGGAGGTTAATGGTTAGACCAGTAGCAGCACCTTTGACCGCATTATCTACCACCGAGCCATTATCAATGATCACGCCAGTGACAACACTAGCAGCAGCACCAAACCCTACATCTTGAACTAGACTCCCAGCACTGTTACGCCGAGCTCTAGTTCTATCTCGCTTAGTAGCATTGACAGCAGCACCAGCGGCAGCGCCATTGGCACTATTACCTATCAGTGAGCCGTTGTCACTTAATTCTCCAACTACCGCACCAGCAGCAGCACCAATACCGATATCTCTTAATAAATCATCAGCAGCTGCCGGTGCAGCGGGTAGTAGTGTTGCGCCTACAAAACCGGTTGTGATCAGTCCTGGTAGTAGAGCACCGAAAATTCCTTTCATCTTTGTGTCCTCTAAATTCAGAAATCGATCTACTGCTCTTAGGTTAGATCTGTCTCTCGGCAGATAACCTCTTCCATTGGTGACAAGTTAAGGAAAAAGATTCTTGACTTTTTTGGCTGAGTTGTTCTTTAAGGGTATTCAAAAAGTTATTACCCGTACTCAGACAGGCAAAGGACTTGCCAACTCGTCGGCAAGAACCTAAAAGCATATAGTTTGCCCGCAGCCAATTTGAGTGCATTCGGATTGCTGAGAGTTCAACCCTCTCAGCCCCATTAATATATCTTGAGTGGATCCCTTTCGAGGGTTATCGTGAGGGAAGGATTCGCTGCTCCACCTTTGGGATAGCTAATATGGATAGTTTTTTTATTCCCTTCTTGTCCAACTAATTTTTTGTTTGTCGCAGCTAAATTAAACCACCTTGAACCACTTGGTGACCAAGCATGATAGGCAATGGCTAAATAGTTTGGTTTATCCTCGTCATTAGAATAGTAGAATGGAATGTAATTCATCTCATCACTCCTACGCCAAAGACGAACTGCATCATCACCATCAGACTTATCAGATGATGAAAGCTTATAAACTGAAAAAGCTTGCTCTTCTAGCTTATTCCCCCCAGGCATTCCAAGTTTATAGTTTATGGTAACTTGCATACCTGGTTCTAATTTGATAACCTGCAATTTGTCTGAGTCTACATTATTATCGTAAGCTAGTGCTATAGACGACACCATCAACAGTAATTGATTTACCAACAAAGATACCCCTATGAACTTTAACTTTAAGGGGTTGGAAAATATATTCATGTTTTCTCCGATTAATTTCTGTTTTCCGCTCTAGAGAATCTTTGAGCTGTTCAATAACTTGGCAGCTGCGTCTCAATAGGGGCAGCACCAAGCGAATTTCTTCGGTATGGCTATTTTGGGTTCACTCAATAGTCCGACTGTCTCACTGTTAGGCTAAAGATACACCAAGCTCAGGCTAGTGTGTCCTTCACTTTGAGATTTAGTAATATTTTGTAACAACATGATTTACAAATAGCAAACAAACTTAAATTGTCACCAATAATCTCTTCCCATAGAATTATTTTACCGCGCTGCATCAAGAACATGAATCTACCAAAGCTTCCTAAATATATATAGGGCTTAGAGTTTTTGACCTTGTCTTGATGCAAAGCGCGAGTGGGGGAAACCAGGGCAGTTCCTCAAGACCGCGCTGCATCGCCACCAAAAATTCCTATATAATTTCTTGCCTCTTGCCTCTTGCCTCTTGCCTCTTGCCTTACTAGGGAATAATTGCGAACACCCTTGCTGGGAAACCAGAGCCTTTGAGGGGCTTAGGAAAGGTTACTATTGCGATCGCACCATACTCCGGCACCTGATCCAAGTTAGTCAGCAACTCGATCTGATACTTGTCTTGGCTGAGAATATAATTTTCTAGGGAATAGTCCCCTTGGCTAGTGGCAATTCCAGGGTCAGTATCAGTTGTTTCATGACCGGAAGCAGTAATGTAGCGTTCTTCGTAAAGATATTTGAGTACTTCAGCGCTCCAGCCAGGATAATGGGCAATACCATTAGCATCAGCATTTCGCATTTTGGTCATACTTGGCCAAGCCTTAGACCAATCCGTACGCATTGCTACAAATGCCCCTTCTGGCACCAAACCGTATTTCTGTTCCCAAGCTTGTACATCTTCCAGGGTAATTTGATAGTCGGGGTTCTGAGTCACCTTGTCACTGACATCTATTACCACCAGGGGTAGCACCATTTCAGTGACCGGGATTTCATCCTGAAACCGTTTACCCCTAACGAAATGAGCTGGCGGATCAACGTGGGTACCCCACTGACCTGGAATATTATAGCGCTGTGCCCAAAATCCAGACCCCTTGGTGCCAACCATCTCATCGTAGTAGTAGGTTGTGGTGCGTGTTTCAGGATCAAAGCCTGGCCAGTGGGGAATCTGGGGATGAAAGGTATGGGTTAAATCCACAAACTCATGGGACTTTAGTTCTGCTAATTTATCCCAAAGACTGGGGTAGTCAGCGGTTTGGGCAGTGCTCGGGTTTGCCAAACCGACTATGACAATCATGGTTAAGACCAACAAAGCTTTAAGCAACATGGCTCTTCCCTAGAAAAATTATCAAATGAAGTATCAATGATTAAGGATAAACCATGAAGCATCAAGGATTAAGCATGAATCAGTGTCCATCTTCTATCCATATTTATATAGTTATTGGTGATTTTTAAGCACTTACGCATTTACACAGTTACGCACTTATTTACTCAATTCGACGTCAAACGCTTATAAATCTGGTTAATTAGTCCACTCACAATTGCTCCAGCCATCAGCACGCCAATGGCGGGAGTAAATACTGGTTCCCAAAGGCTGTACCATAGTTCCAGTCCCAAGGGAATACCAACCGAACGACCAACCAATGCGATCGCAAACCAAAAAAAGCTCAATAAGACTAGAAAAACATCGAGCATTAAAATTTGGTTAAGCCAACGGAGCAATTGCTCTTTCATCTTCAAAACTTTTGGTATTTTAGTTTAATTGTCAACGTTATTAGTTTATTGGTGTGCAGTCATGCTGGTCAAGAGTGAAATAATCGAACTTAAAACCCACGAATCTATCGCTATCTACAATATCACCGATTACATCAGCAAATTTATAGAGGTTACTGGGCTTAAAAACGGTCATGCTTTAGTTTTTTCCAGACATACAACTACTGCGTTAGCCATTAATGAATACGAAGAACGATTACTCGAAGATATTAAAGTCCATCTAGACAAGCTAGCCCCTAAAGATGGTAAATATCTCCATAATGACCTGCACTTAAGGATTGTACCTCCTGATGAGCCGATCAATGCCCACTCTCACCTAATGGCCATGATGCTAAACAACAGCGAATATATTCCTATTATTGATGGCAAATTGGCTTTGGGCACCTGGCAATCTGTTTTATTCCTTGAATTAGATGGTCCTAGAGACAGAACTGTTTTAATTCAACTATGTGGTGAAACCTAAAAACTAGCTTACTAGGAATTGGCTGAAGCAGAACGGTTTAACTAAACACCATTATCCTAATTATAGATAATTATAGATAGAATGAGCTGAGCAAACTCCGTTAATACATTGGTATCAAAGTTGTGCTAAGATAGATAATATTGGACTCGCTCTCACTAAGAATCCTCTTCCTTCTAAGAAGGGTAGAGTGTCAACATAGTTCGACTTTGAACTGATTGAAGTAAGTTGAGCGTACCCCATCACAACCATGCGGAAATTCTGGTTTAGACTCTACAGTAGCGCTACCATAGCATCACTTCTACTTGCGGCTGGCTTTTGGAAGACTACGCCACTCTACCATGCAGCAAACACACTACTCCCCTCAGTAGCAGTATCCCCTGGGAATCAAGTAGTCGCTCAGGGTTCTCCCCCAGCCTGCTCTGCTATTGATCCGATTACCAAGGGTATGAAAAAAGAACGAAGAGCAACTGCTATGGCACAATTGGCTCGATCAACAGAAGATTGGGATTTTGTGATCAATGAGTGGATTCAAGCCATTGAGGATTTGCAAACTATCCCAGCAGACAGTCCTAAACGGATTTTTGCTCAAAAAAAAATTGCTGAATATATCAAGAACCTAGAGTTAGCTTACCTTGAAGCAGTAGCAACCACTTCATCCTTGCCCTTCTCTAGTTTTGATAACGAAATATTTGATCAGCAGCTGCGGCTTTATCTATCCTATATTGCTGCCGTTGGTACGCCTGACATTCTAATTGTAGGTAGTTCGCGGGCATTGCAAGGGCTTGATCCTCAGCAACTCCAAAAATCCTTAGGGATATTAGGCAAAGGAGAGCTAAAGGTGTTCAATTTTGGGGTAAATGGTGCCACAGCTCAATTTGTTGACTTCCAACTCCGTCAGCTCCTGACTCCAGAACAATTGCCACGGTTAGTGATCTGGGCTGATGGGGTGCGTGCCTTCAATAGTGGACGAGTAGACCGCACCTATCAATCCCTTGTCGCCTCTGAGGGATATAAACGTTTGCTGGCAGGCGATCGCCCCACACTTCCTAAAAGTCAAAAGGAATCTGCCAATACTTGCCAAGCTATTTCTGAGTCTACTATTTCCAGTGTTACTACTAAAATTTATCAAAAATGGGCACCGGAAACTAGACTTTGGGCAACAGCGACCTTAACTTCAAATCGGCAACCTAGACCCTGCAACCTAGACCCTGCAACCTGCAACCTGCAACTGGTTTCCAAACAGTTAACTACCGCCAACACTGGCTATAGTACTTTTGCCATCAATGCTAATGGTTTTATCCCTATGAATGGAACCTTTAACCCCAAAATTTACTATCGGAGCCATCCACGAGTGTCAGGGAGATATGATGCCGATTATCAGCCCTTCAGTTTTGCCGGTAAACAGACTACTGCTGTCAATGCTATTAAAAGCTTTTTGCGGCAACAAAATATTCCCTTAGTGGTGGTTAACTTACCCCTTACCAAAGACTATTTAGATCCAGTGCGTCTGAATCGTGAACAGAAATTGCAGCAGTGGATGCTCAAACAAACTGGTGAAGGATTTATCTTTATCGATATGGGCAGGCAGTGGCTAAACCAAAATCAGTATTTTGCTGATCCCAGTCATCTGAATCAATATGGCGCAGCAGCAGTGGCTAGCGAGTTGGCCGCTAATCCCCAGATTCCTTGGCCTTGACCTAATTCATAACCCAATTCATGACTTTTTGCCCCCTCAATCGACAATTCTTGTAGCGGGTGATGGGGTGATGGGATGATGGAATAATACCAAATAAAACAGTTTGAATACATTGATTAGATTAAATTTAGATTAAATTTAGATTAAATTTATTAGATTAAAGGGTGTGATGTGTATTGAAAATTGAAAATTGAAAATGTAATTATTCAGGTTTTGGGGTTGTTTGTGAAGCTATTTTGTGCATTTTGCCAGCGGCCTGACTCAAACTGTATTAAACAATCCAAATTTGCTGATTTTTGCTGCCAAATTCACACGTTACAGAGTTTGTCAACCCCTACACCTAAATAATTACATAAACAATTAACAATTAACAATTAACAATTAAAGATTTACCTGCATAGCAAGTGATTAAACTGGAGGAGATATTATTCCCCCAGTCTCCCTTCCCTTTAAAGGCTAGTCTCTTTACATGTTGTTGAAAGCTTTCCCTTCCAAGCCATACACCCTAAAGCAATAACGTTAAACAGACCCAATATCGAACTTGGTTCTGGTACTTGTTCGATTGAGTAGACAGTAGTTGTGCCACTGACCTCATTGTTAACAACTAGCATCGGTGTTTGGTTGGGACTATCCTCTGCTGATATGAACAGCAATCCTTCAAGACCAAGATCCCCTGCTGTACCAGCCTCAGGATCCCCTAGAAAGTCGCGGTTGTTGATGTAATTCACAAAGAATGGATTTTCAGGATCGCTAACGTCATAGACTATGAAGCCACCAATCTGCTCAAAACCGATGAAGGCAAAGGAGCGACCGAATAACTCAACCACTGTTATCCCCTGGGGTTCCGGACCTCTATTGTCGCTGCGGGTATCAAAGTTGTTTTCCTCAGCTTCAGCGTTGAAGAAATCTGGAAATAGGTCAGCAGTTATTTGTTCAAAAGCATCACCACTGTCAAAAACTAGCTCTAAGTCATCCTCTATTACCTTCCAAATTGAGAAGGAGCGTCCTCCAAAGGCAAACAGTTCGTCAAAGTCACCGTCTCCATCAGGGTCACCATTGATCGTTGACACTTGCAAACGTCCAAGAACATCATCTTCTTGTAGAGCGATCGCATCAGGGAAGGCAGTTGGGTCTAAGACTAAGTCATCTATCCGATCATCTTCCTGGAAAAACCTTACTTCTTCACCGTCTAAGTCACCCTCAATGCGGAGGAAATCGCCTTCGTTAGCAGTCACCAAGTAAGTTATGCCGTCAACGGTATAGACATCAAGTTGGTCTGGCTGGAATAACCCAAACACTGGCCTGTTTTGGATATTGATAGCATCGTCTCTATCGCTGGTATCTAAGCCATTATTAGGCTGACTGTGATCTTTGACACCGAGACCCACAACGTTAGTGAACTCATTAGTTTCTAGATTGAGAACACCAATGGCATTGTTTTCCTGGAGTGCTACCCAGGCAGTTTTACCATCGTCTGAGACAGTGATGTTTTCCGGTTGGAGATCCCGATCAGGGGTAATCGGAGACTGGAATAAATCCTCAATACCGAATTCCTCCTGGGATGAAGCCTCAAGTTCTTCCAATGCATCGACAAAGAGGTTAACTCCCTGGTTTTGGAGATACTGCTTTGAGAACGAACTAAAGTCTGCAGTCCTGACAGTAGGATGCTTCGAGTCAAGAAGGTCGATAATACTAACCGACCCCTTTGGATTAAGGATCTGACCTAAAGTCTCTGAGAAGGCTGGCTCTCCTTCATTGGCAACCAGTAACTTTGTGCCATCTGGGGTAAAGGTTACCGCGTCAGGCAAGGCACCAACCGTGACCGATGTTTTGAAGTTACCGTTGGTGTCAAAGAAAGCCACTGTTCCTGGATCAGTTCGCACTTCATTGGCTACGGAAACCGCTAGTAAGCCATTGGTAGAGGCAATACTCGTTGGTGTTGCCCCAAACGATTCCAGGGGAATGGTGGTGGATAACGAGAGGTTGCCTGCGACAAAGTCCAGGACATCCACTTGATTGCTACTAGCATTGGTAACGAATAACCTTTGGCTGAGTGGATCGAAAGTCGATATCTCCGCCGCCCCATCATCGAAGATTCCCGTGGAAAAGGTAGAAATCGGTGTGATGTTTAGGGAGAAGGCGGCGGCAGGTGATGTAAGTATACCCAACAGCAATGTTGAGTTAATGGTTGCTTGTATGATATTAGGCATTTTTCTATGAGAAATAGATGGACTCTGATCTTTTACCATGGTGTTCCTTGCCTCGTCTAGGTATAGGAATACCTAGCTAATACTTTAAATGAAATGGTTATCATGGAATTTATGATGCAATTATGAGAAATTTTTTAAATCAGTGCTCAATTTCGTGTAGTTCTAGTAATTTTCACTGAAACTTCACCAAATCTTTACTGAAACTTCACAAAGTATTTAATCAATCTTTAAATAAGGAATCACCAAAGCCTGATGGGATCACTTTAATTTAAAACCTAATCCAACTTTGTTTCACGCCATTTTGGCGGGAATTTGCAGAATATGATTAACAAATCATACCATAGTTTTGGATATCTGATTAAGTTTTTATATAAAAAAATTATTATAACTCTGAATATTAATCATAATTACTAGTTTTTTTTATAGTTTTATATATAACCAACTAGCTATTGTTTGTTTTTTTTTTTAACAATATATTAAATCTTATTAATGTATAGCAGAGTCTGAAATGCCGCCATTATCAATAGTAGTTAGGGTAGTTAACCTTGTTACGCCAAATTTAGAGCGTCGATCTAGTTATACTACCAAGTAGAATTATTCAATTTAAACTTAATACTGGAACGAATAAAAATAAACTTAATATTAAACAATTTAATATTAAGTTTATTATGTCGTTATTATTTGATATTTAGCTTCCTATTGTTAATGGTAATATATTACTTAGATTTTTTTTTAAAACTAAAGCAACAAAAAAAACAATTATAAACTCTAAAAAAATACAATAATGCAATTCGATATACTCTACTATAAGGTGTACCTTCAGAGCCCATAAATATTAAGATATATAACCAATTGCTAGTAAGTAGATAATGTTAGGTCACGACATAAAGTGATACCATATAAAATAGCTCCTAGGTTCTACCACACTAAATGCATCTACTCCGATGCTCAAGAGTCATTGTCTAACCGGGAGGTAATCTATGACTTCTCAAGAAACCGGAGCTTCGAGCTATGCAAGTTCTGCTTTAGGACAGGGTGTCTATGGGGAGGTGAAACTGGTGAAACTAAGGTACTCTCAAAGAGATGATTTTTCGGAGGCTTCACCAAAAGGACAAGGAAAAGGGCTTGGGGTAATAGGAATACCTTTTACCTTTGTCCATCAGGCGAGCGTGTCATTCCCTGTAAGCATGTAACTCGCTCTAGCCCAACTGCACTAGGGTGTTCTAGGATTAAGTTTTCCTGTATTGATCTTCACCTAACCCAAGGAATTAGTAAGGCATCTACAGTTCAAGGGGATAACCGAATCAGTGAATTTACCTATGGGCTTTTGTGTTGAGGTAGATTGTCCTGCAGGAAATCGCTATTCTGAGGTAGATTCACTGAAAACTTTGCTAAGTTTGCTAAGGTAGCCATCCTGACATGGCTAATCCTAGTATCTACCTGTGAAGACATCGGTTCTAACTGTAATTGAGAGTAGGACACTATGTTAACCAAGCTGTTAGGAAAAGTTCTGCTCGTTGGTATGCTCACTTCCTTAGTGAGCTGTAGTCAACCAGCCGAACAATCAAACCCTAGCTTAGAGCCATCGACAATTTCTGAAGACACTAAGGTGATTGTATTAGGTGATATTTCAAAGAATCCAGCCAAAAAGATCCGCCGCTTCCAGCCCCTGGCAAATTACCTGGCTGAGAAGTTGAGTGAGTTCGATATTAACACTGGCGAAGTAAAAATTGCCTCCGATTTTCCTACCATGATCAGCTGGCTCAAAGAAGGGGAGGTACACCTATACTTCGATAGTCTCTACCCAGCGATGAGGATTAATCAAGAGTCTGGTGCTCAACCAATTTTGCGCCGTTGGAAACGGGGTGATGCTGAGTACCACACGATTATCTTTACTATGAAAGACCGAGGGATTAAATCCCTAGCTGATCTAAAGGGTAAGAAGGTCGCGTTTGATGATAGACAATCGACCTCTGGCTATATGTTACCTATGGCTTATCTGATTGAAGCAGGTTTGAAGCCTAATGAAAAGGGATCAGCCAGTGATGTAGTTGCAGCTAATGAGGTGGGGTATATCTTCAGTGATGATGATGAAAATACTATCCAATGGGTGATTAGCTCAAAGGCAGACGCTGGTGCAGTGGATAACCAGACTTTCGAGCAAGTCCCGGAGGATGTCCGGGACGCCATGACTATTTTGGCTGAGACGGACAAGGTGCCTAGGCAAGTCGTGATGGTTCCAGGCAATATGGATCCTGAGTTAATGGCTCAGCTCAAGAGTATTCTGACTACCATGCATAACGACCCCAAGGGCAAAGAAGTGCTGACTAAGTTCCAGAAGACTGCTAAGTTTGATGAATTCCTAACTCTACAGGGGTTGGAAAGGATGCAACAATTATACAACATTGTTGAGAATCGGTAAATTGCATGGGCAGATTTAGCTGGAGACAATGGCCATTAGCCACTAAACTGACAATGACTATGACTAGCTTGGTCATTGTGGCAGTGGCTAGTGTCACCATGCTATCTCTGCACCGTGAGCAACAAACCTTTCGTAAAGAACTCAAGCAACAGGCGAATCTATTGCTTAATACTCTGATCTTAGTGACTGCTGATGCGCTCTACCTTGCAGATGCTGATGCTTTGGAGCAGGTCATGGAGCAGCTGGGGGATCAGGGGTTAGTGGAGGAGGGTTTCATATACCAAAAAGATGGACGGATCGTAGCCAAAGCCGATTCGGTAGACGGTCAGGTGTATAGTCTCGAGAGTAACTCTGTTGGCCAGGAGCTGCTAAGGCTAAAACCTGATAAGATATATGTTGAGTGGGATGCTGACCAACTTACTGTTGGGAAAGCAGTGATTCTCGGGAATCAGACAGTGGGAGCGATTAGTGTCGGACTGTCTACAGCTCCCCTGAATAATAAAATTGCTGCGGTACGTAATCAAGGTCTAGTGGTGGCAGTAACCGCAGCGGCTGCCGGTACCCTGTTGGCACTGCTGCTGAGTCGGTCAATCACTGAACCATTGCAACAGATGACTGCTGCAACCAAGCGTTTGGCTGCTGGGGACTTGAACCAGAAGATTACTGTTCACACCAAGGATGAGCTAGCGATGTTGGCAGATTCCTTCAACCGGATGACTTCCCGGCTGCGAAAAGTCATTGAAAATTTGGAACAGCGAGCTGAAGCTCTGCGCCAAAGTGAAGGGAAAAATCGAGCCTTGCTCAATGCTATCCCGGATTTAATGTTGCACTTTAGTCACGATGGTACATTTCTAGATTATAAAGCGGCAAGGAATCATAGCTCTTTTGGGTTTGGAGATCAAGTCTTGGGTAAAACGGTGTATAATGTATTACCACAAGGGATAGCTCAACTTTATATCAGCAATGTTCAGCAAGCTTTGGAAACTGGGGAGATCCAAATCTTTGAACATGAGAGGTTTATTAATGGCCAACGCCGCCATTTTGAAGCACGGATTGTGGTCAGTGGAGATAAAGAAGTGCTGACCATTGTCCGGGATATTACGGAGAACAAGTTGGCTCAGATTGAGTTGCAACAGGCAAAAGAAGCGGCTGAAGAAGCCAACCATGCCAAGAGTGCGTTTATGGCTAGTATGAGCCATGAGCTACGGACACCCCTGAACGGTATTCTGGGCTTAAGTCAGTTGCTTTGGGAAGATGCCGAGGAGTTAGGCTATGACGAGTTCGTCTCTGACTTAAAGGAGATTTGGAACTCTGGTACGCACCTGCTCACACTGATCAGTGATGTTCTAGACATTTCAAAGATTGAAGCAGGCAAGATGAACCTCTACTTAGAGAGCTTTGATGTTACCACCCTGATAGTGGAATTGGAAAGCCTTGCTAAGCCACTGATGCAGAAAAAGAACAATAGTCTAAAGATCAGCAGTGCTGACTCTCTCGGGACAATGGTGGCTGACCGGACTAAGCTCAAGCAGGTTCTGTTAAACTTGCTAAGTAACGCTGCCAAATTCACTGAGACAGGCACGATTACTTTTAGCATTAAGCGTGAAGGAAGTAACCATAGGAATGGCAAGAACGAACTCATTTTGGAGTTATCCCAACCTTATTCGAGATCCTCAAGTGCTTCCTACACCACAATCGATATCCCTACTTCCTCCAATACCTTAGCGAATCTCGAATCTGATGATTGGTTGATCTTCTCAGTAGCTGATACTGGCATTGGTATGACTCCAGAACAGCTAAACAAAGTATTTCAACCATTTACCCAGGCAGATAATTCAACCACCAAAAAGTATGGTGGAACGGGTTTAGGTCTTTCCATCAGCCAACGCTTCTGCGACATGATGGGTTGTCAAATTATGGTGGAAAGCGAGATTGGTGTTGGCTCCAGCTTTACCATCCGTTGTCCTGCTGTAGTAAATGACCCCAAAGCAGAAACACCTAAGGGCTAAATGGGTAATGGGTTAAGTGAAGGCAAAAGGTAAAAGGTAAAGTTTTCACATTTGAGCTTTCACATTTGAGCTTTCACATTTGAGCTTTCACATTTCACATGACAGCTTTCTTCTTTAATTCTTCATATTTCATCATTCATGATTTGCCTCAAATGCTGTCAGTGATACTATCAAAGTTAAATGCCTTGACCCGAACTCCTGGAACTACGATGTTACCGTAGCGCTGTACTTGGCTTAGGGCATCGATTTCTTTTAACATTTGAGGCAGGCTTTGGTTAAAGCGCAGGTTTTTAATCGGGTAGGCAATCTGACCGTCTTCAATCCAGAATGTGCCGTCACGGGTCATACCTGTGACTTCTAGGGTTTTGGGATTAACATAGCGCACATACCAAGCACGATTTACCAAAATACCTCGCTCTGTCTGGGCAATCAGGTCAGCTAGACTTTGGCTAGAACCGGACATGACAATGGGAAACAATAGTCCGGTGGGATCTTTGCCTTTCTGAGCTGCCCAATAGCGGCTATAGTAAAGGATTTGGGGAATACCGTCCTTAATCACCTCGGTATAGCGATTACTCAATCCATCCCGAAAGCAAGTGCCTAATTGAAGTAGGGGATGAGCAGGGTGGCGTTGTACCTGCACTATCGGGCTAAACATTGGCTGACCCAAGCGGTTACCAGTAGGCTTACCGGTTTGATCACTATGGGACATAAAGGAGCGTCCTTCATCGGCTGCCCGAGCATCCATATTCCAGATTACCCAAGACAGCAATTCCGCAAAGGCAGCACCATCAAATATAACTGGGTAGGTACCTGGATTCACCTTACGGGGGTGACGTGAGGCTTTAGCTCGTTCAATTAGACCTGTTATCGATGACTTCTCTAAAATCGGTAACTGCTCTATGGCAAAGGCGGTGCTATGACTCCAACTTGAACCATCGTCTATACGGGCTGTCACGCTACAGTCTGCCTCTGTACCTTGGTCTAAGGCTCGTAACCCTTGGGAGTTCCCCACAACTCGTAAAAAAGCTTGAGTACTAAGCTTACCCGACCCTTCCACTCCTGCCTTAGCAGTTAAGGTACATATTCCCTTGACCATTTCTCCCCGTTCCAAGGGGGAAAGGGTAGCAGTGGCTTGATCGAAGGCTGGGGTGCGTTGCTCATAATCCTGGGCTTCCAGTAGGGGTACCCATTCAGGATCTTCTGGGGCAATGCGAGCCAGTTGTTCTGAACGTTGGATAGTTTGGGCTATTGCCTCTGGGTCTAGTTCTGTTGTGGTAGCAGAGGCACAACGCTTACCGAAATAACTGGTAATGGTAAGTTGGCAGCGTTGGCGGCTGATATTCTGGGTAATCTGATTTTCCGAGAAGCGGCTAAGAAATTCGTCACCAAGGCTGAGACTGACGAATACCCCTTCTGCCTGGGATTGGGCAATGACTGAATCGACTAAGGATAGGGCTTGATCTTTGCGATCGCATATCGGAGCAGCAGCTAGGGTCATTTCCTGTGGGGATGGGCTTGATAAGCGGCGAATTATTCTAGTAAAAAAATATTATCCTGTAGTATACCAAAAATGTCTCAGCATATAGGAAAAGGGTGAATGAGAACGATACCGCTGCTAGCTGCCACTATCATCAGTTTTGGTTTGACAAGTGTTGGTCAAGCTCAAGGTAAAGAGATTCCTGAGTATAAAGGAACCAAGCAGTTGATGGAAGGTCCATACTCCAATAACCTGGATGCGGCTTCATACTTTCAAGTTGGCGTGAAACTGTACGGACGTCGGGACTTTCCTGGGGCAGAGCGCGCTTTTCGTAAAGCCCTTGAGTTTGACCCCTATATGGCCATGGGACGTTACTTGTTGGCGAATACGTTTTTGCAGCAGGGTAAGAACCAGCTGGCATTGGAACAATACCAAATTGCTATTGCCCTTGACCCAACCTTGTCACAAGCTTATTACAACTTAGGCATTGCTTTTTACAAGGAAGGGGCACCCGATAGTGCGATCGCTGCTTATCGACAGGCGTTGTCTTTCAATCCTGAATCAGCCGATATTTATTATAACTTAGGGTTAGCTCTGGAATCTCAGGGTAATCAAGAACAGGCGATCGAACACTACCAAGCCACCATTCGCCTAGACCCAGATTATGGCAAAGCCTACTATAACATGGGACTGATTTTAGTCGAGCAAGACCAGATTGGACCAGCAACTACTGCACTCAGACAAGCAGTTCGCACTCAACCTAAATTGGTAAAAGCACACTACCAGTTGGGACTATTACTGGTGGAGCAAGGGGAAAAGTCAGCGGCAGAGGAATCCTTTAGGGAAGCAGTTAAGGTTGACCCGAACTTGGCCCCGGCTCAGTATCAATTAGCGGTAATTTTGTTTGAGAAAGGGGAGTTGGCGGAAGCGATTACTCGGTTTCGCTTGGTGACGGAACTGGAACCGGAAAATGTGGATGCTTACCGACAGCTAGGGGCAGCACTGACAGCGAATGGTGAGTACGCCGAAGCAGTTACCACACTCAAATTAGCTGTGCAACTCGATCCTTACCACGCCTTGACCCACTACAACCTCGGTGTTGCTCTACAACAGCAAGAACAGTATGAGGAAGCCATGGCTGAATATCAGCAAGCTCTTAGCCTGTCTCCGGCATTAGCAGAAGGTCATTACAACTTGGGTGTAGTTTTAGAAAAGTCTCAACAGCGAGAGGAAGCTCTCTCTTCTTTGGTCAAAGCTAGAGAGTTATTCGCCTTTGCTGGTAATGAGGAGAAGGTGACAGAGGTTGATGAGTACATCAAGCAGCTAGAAGCACAAGAAAAGTTGGTTGATACTCAAGAAACTCCTGAGGTAGACTCTCCTGAAATTCCACACATGAAGTCTCCTGAAATTCTGGAGGTAGAATCCCAAGAAACTCCTAAGATAGAGTCCACTGAAACTGAACATATGGAACCGGAAAAGTCTGAACCAGACAGAGGGATTCCTAAGCTTTAAATGGGTAAGCGGTCAATATCAGGGTTGGAGCCAATAATAACCATAAGCATATCTTTGTACAGAGGTTGATTAGGGTCAGGGTTAATCTCAAATTCAGCATCTCCCTTAATAGCCAGGACAGTCAAGCCATAGCGCTTGCGCAATTCCAGTTCCAAAATGGTTTTGCCATCAAATTTTTCTGGCACTCTGACCTCGACAATACTGTGCTTAGAGTCTAGGTCAAACCATTCCAAAATGGATGGTTTGGTGAGGGAGCGTGCTAAAGCACAACCTGCGTCATTCTCAGGAAAAACTACATGATCGGCTCCTACCCGTTTTAACAGCTTGCCATGAACTTCTGAGGAAGCTTTAGCAATGACGTAAGGAACTCCTGCTTCTTTTAAGTTGAGGGTGGTGATAATGCTTTCTTGTAAATAGTTACCGATGGCAATAATTACTGTGTCAAATTCTAAAATCCCGGCTTCTTTCAATGCTAAGGGTTCTTTTGAATCCAGCTGCACAGCATGGGAAGCTATTTTTTCGGTTAACACTTGGCAAACTAGTTTTTCATCAATATCAGTACCCAGAACCTCATAGCCAAGTTGGTATAGTGTGGAACAGACAGCTCGACCAAAACGCCCTAGTCCAATAACGGCAAACTGTTTATTTTCTTTGGGTAGGTTACGCAAAAACGTTAAAAATGATAGATTCACTTCGGCCTCCTTTGATAACTGCTATAGTAAGTTTTTATTACTTGTTCCTTGTTGATTTTTAAGTGTTAATTGCCATTGGCAATTTGCCATTACCAAGCCAGTATACCTTTTACCTAGGATTATCCCACAAGTAAGTTTTCTTCTGGATAGTGAACTGAACTGGGACGGGGTTCTCCTAGTAGGGATGCCATCAGCAACAAAACTCCAACCCTGCCAATGTACATTGTTCCAATTAAAACTAGCTTTGCCCAGGTAGAAACGTCTGGGGTAATCCCTGTGGAAAGACCGACAGTAGCAAAGGCTGAGACAACTTCAAATAAAATCTCAATAAAATCCATATTTGGCTCAGCTAGGGAAATTAAAAGTGTTGAGAGAATTACTGTAGCGAATGACCCTACTAAGACTCCAATGGCTTTTAGAATTAGCTCAATTGGCACCTGGCGCTTATATAGATAAACCTCTTCTTTGCCTTGTAAAATTGCTTTGGTAGAACTAACTAAAATTCTTACTGTTGTAGTCTTTATCCCACCACCTGTTCCTCCTGGACTGGCTCCAAAAAACATCATTGCAATGGTAATAAATAACCCGGCTGTGGTCATTTTACCAATATCAATGGTGTTAAAGCCTGCGGTTCTGGTGGTCACTGACTGAAACCAGGCTTTGATAAATTTGTCTGATAATGTTGAAGGTCCTAGAGTGTTATAATTATTAAATTCGATGAATAAAAATGCGATTGCTCCCACTATCAACAAAAAGATAGTGGTGCTAGTGACTACTTTAAAATTCAGGGAAAATTCCAGAGACTGACGTCGTCGG
>NZ_JAAHHW010000095.1 GCF_010692325.1 Moorena sp. SIO3I8
GCTGCAGGCCAATGGGATGTTGATCTTGACTCCATACCGATACCTCGGCCCAGGGGTGTTCTTTTTGCACTTTCTCCACTTCACAGCCCAGTTTTTTTTTCCACTGCTGTTGTTGTTGAGATATGAATTGGTGATTGTTGGTCGAGGTACTTTTAGCCCTTTAATCCATTTGCTTGAGAATCCGCCATCCAAGTTGAAGTCAGACAATTCGAACCAATAATTCACAGAGATAGTCTGCAACTTTGCGACCGTTCCACAGCCCACCATCCGGGGGTTGAAGTTACCGTAAGGATAGGGTCGCCTTAATCAAAAAGTTTTAACCAAAGGTGCGCAATAGTCGGCGAATTAAATTCGCCGACTATTGCGCACCTCTTTTATGCATAGCCGACTAACCATAAAGGCGACCCTATCCTAAGGTTTCGTTTCCGGGCTGGACCTGACAAAATTTGATCTAATTGCCCTTGTTGCTGATAGCTTTTAAGAGGTGGAGCAAAACAGGTTTCTACGCCTACCATCTCCCAAGGTCAACGGTCCAATCCGGTTGTAGCCCCACACCAGTTCATAAATCCAACTTCGTTTATATCCAGTCACTTTGCGCGACTTCTTCACTGGTTCTGCCAAGGGCTAGCAACCAGATGATTTGATAGTGGGAGCATTCAATCGGATCTTTCCCTTGACGATAGCGCTGTTAATGTTCTTCTATACTCAGATGGGGTTCTATGCTGATTCGCTTGGGCATCAGTTTGGACCATTGTCTTGCATCTCTCATATATTACGGTTATTTAATGCAACTTGATATTACCTGAATAAAATGTTAGAGGGTGGGGGATTATAGCTGAGGGGGTGACATGAGCCCTGAAAAGCTTACTATATGAGGCTTTGATGCCAATTATCTCAGGGAAGATACAGTCCCAAATTGACCCTACGAATGATTTTCTGGAAGCTCAAACCCTTATAAATACGTCCAAGGTCGCGCCCAAAACAGCATATATATTTTTGTAACTTATGGGCTGAAATTATTACCCAGTAATGATTTCAGCTTGCATGTCACCCCCCCAGGGATTATAGCCTCCCCAAACCCTCCACGTAATACTAAAAATTAAGACTAAAAATTAAAACTAAACATTCAAACACAATTGAACATAATTACTGTTTTCTGAATCCACTGACTGAGTGTTACCCGACCTAGGGGATAAATCATTATCCAGCCAAATTTCACTAGTACCTAACCTCTGACCATCACTAGCTAACCAGCTCTGGAACACTTCCATGCGACCATCTTCTGGACTAACTAGCTGATAAACTCTGAACCGCTTTTTTCCTTGGCTCTGATAACGAATACACTGCAAGCCATAGCCGATTTTATCTAAGAAGCGCCTGATAATAACAATCGGAGTTGCTTTTTTAGCTAGTCCTATCCCGGTGATGGTTTTGATAGCACAACGGTTTGCTAATGCGATCGCAGCCATCTGCTGCAAGTCCTGATCAGTATTTTTGAGTTCTCGTTCCAGATTTTCTAATAGAATTGGTATCCCCAAAACCTTCATGGTACCAATCATGGCTCCTAGCACAGCACGATTGAAATCCGGTAGAAATATACTCCCTTGACCTTGCTCAATTAACAGTCGCGCTACCTTAGCATCCCGTTCTGCTAGATGTTGCCGACCGATGGTAAGAAAATAATGGAGCCGTAGCTGCTGATACCAGCCTTGGTCATCTTTGAGTACCAGTTCTGGTGTGACTGGGATGCCATAACGCTGCTTTAAATCGTACTTCCGTAGTGAGCGACGCTCCGATGGTGTTTTGACTAGGCATTTGCTAATCTTTTGATATTGGCTATCACTGAAGTCTTGACTAGATGCGATCGCATTACACTCAGCCTGATAGTTTTGGTCTCTAACTGCAGTAATCGCTGCCATCAGAGCATTCTGTGCTCCCAACTCTTCCGCTTGGGGTGAACCCTTAGACTTCTTTTTCCCAGCTTTAGTGGAACTAGCTGGGGAAACATCCATCACCAGATGACCTTCAGCACGCAATCCTGCTAGCACGGATTCCCGATAGTTCACCATGGCGGCATTGAATCGGACAGCCATTTTAGCCCAGCACATCAAGGATTCTGCTTGAAAGCCTGTATCTAAATCATCCACAGCATCGAAATCCGATTGTTGTAGCAACCGAATATTCATTTGGGTCAAACGCTGTCCAGATGCCAGCAGTGAGGATAGAGACGTGGAGCCATTACCCACTTGATTAAAGCCATAAGGGGCTACCCAGATGAACCGGGGGAGATTTTCTCGGATTCGCCCTAAGGTTTGTCTGACACTATTTTCTCCTTGCACCCCTTGGGCAATACACCACACAGAGGTAAAGTGTCCCCGCAGATCAATACTCACTCCCGTTTCAATAGCAGGACTAGCTAATACAATGTCATACTCCCCTAAAACATTGTTGAGGTTATTGATACACCCCATGGCTGGATGACTGGTTTCACCAAGGGATTCCGAATCAATGCGCAATATCCGGAGGTCGGGAAATTGCTTTTTTAGGTAAGCTTCTAGAGTGCAAGTACCCCATTGGCTCTTTGGTTTTTGAGCAGAAAGACACACAAAGGGTTTGCCTCCTTGAGCAATGTGTGCTTCTAGCTCTCGCACTAGTCTTTTTGGTGTGCTATCGGTATAGTTATGAATTTGCCAGGACCCGTCAATGTTGGGTTTCCAGTCATTCTCAATGATGAAGGGTTCCAGGTCAACGCCAGACAAGGTCAGTAAGTAATCTATCGATATATCACTCAAGTCTGCATCCGCAATATAAACTTGACCAGACCCCCCCAAGACATTCTGGATTAGGGTTTTCAGGGATTTGAGAATAGCAACCCGATTACTCTGACAGGTGCTAGAGTTCAATCCATGCCAGAGCACTTGCTCGACTTCATCGATAATCACTACGCCATCAGACCAGTTAGCGGCATTGAAGCGAGCCTGAGAATTACCATGCAAGGAGTCGAGACATAAACCATAACCTAATACCCCTTGCTTCTGGTCATCCCTGACCTCAGTGATATACTTGATGCCAAAGCGTTGGCACAATGCTTCTACTAATCGCACCCGATGACCAAGCACCAATACCCATTGCTTTCGGGCTAGGGCTTGAGAGACAATTTTTTCTAGTAGTTGGGTTTTTCCAGTACCCTTAGGGGATTTAATGCCAATCAGTTGGGCTGTATCCGGAATCGGAAGTTCTTGCAGATAGCGGCAATTTACTTTAAGGTTAGCTCCATAGGTGAGCTGGGTTAGGGATTTAGCTTTCCAAGTATCCAGGGGGAGTGCTCGTTGGTAAACTTGCTCAAAGGTCTTCTGACCTTGATCAGCAATTAAATCATCTACCCCTTTGCCTAGCTGGGCATCCCAAGTTATTACCTTCACAGGGCAACCTGCTTGATTGAGCAGATATCCCATTCTACGAATCGCAGCATTGACAGCTTTGATCGTATTCGGTTTCGAGTCTTGGTCAAAGACTATGTAAATCGGTCGGTCCGGAGTCGCTAGTTTCTGTAGTTGAGGAATCAAGTCAGACTTGCCAATCCGATTTCCCTGGGCATCCCTACGGATTCGATACCCACCATTAATTCCTGGTAATGCGATCGCAGCGTAACCAGCAGTGAGTAAAGCTCCAGCTTTCTTAGCGCCCTCAGTAATACACAAGGGAATCGAGGGGTGAGAGATTAGCCACTGCCAAAACCCTAGATCCGGTTGATTGTGGTCAAGGTCTGTGGGGAGAATAGTAAAATCATTGCGTTCAGCAATCCGTTGCCACAGGTGGAAAGGTACTCGCAGAGCAAACAAGCCTGTGGGGGTTTTGGGGGGATGTTCATATTTTATTAGCTTCCTAGTTTCCCCACTCTGACGGGGTTGGCTGGGTTTGAAACAGCCCCAAATATCCTCCTGACCAGTAAGCAAGTCAATACCAGAACACCACCATCCCCCTTGTTCGAGGTGTTGATAGCGTTTCAGAATCGAGTTTAGCAATCGACCATCATTGCGTCTGGGCAGGGAGTCGGAATAGAAGAGATACTCAAATGGGCTAGAGCCTTCGAGAGACCTTACATTGAGGCGAGTCAGCTGTTCATCAACACTACTAGCTGTCCACTCCTGGATATGGTTCATGGGTTTGGGGAAGACTCTGGCAGAGGTCACGCTATATCTAGTGGTTTAATCTTTAACTTAAGGAATATAACACTATTTGTGACCTAATAGCTTATTTTACCTAATGCTTTAGCTTTTCTTGACAGTTCACCGTTTACCGTTCACCGTTGACGGTTGATAGTACCATAAAATGATCACTTATCCCTAGCATCGGATCACTAGTCATTAGTTATTAGTTATTAGTTATATAGGGATCAGTGTAGGAATTGTGACAATTTTTGTTCCCTACTCCCTACTCCCTACTCCCTACTCCCTGTTCCCTTTGCTATTGCACCATATTCCCATAGTCTGGGCGAGAGTTGGAAACGCCACTTTCACCCTCATTGCTCTAATTATTATTGCCCTAAGTTTAGGTCAAGCAGGTTGGTTTCGGTGGTTAGCGCTTCACATAGCTAATTGGGGATGTGGTCGTGGCCATTTGCTTTTCTCCTTAGTGATCCTAGTCGGGATGTTATTGAGCAATGTGTTTACTAACGTGGCCACCACCATAGTCTGGACAGCTGCTGTCATGGAAATTTTGCT
Source organism: Moorena sp. SIO3I8 (assembly GCF_010692325.1). Lineage (GTDB taxonomy): Bacteria > Cyanobacteriota > Cyanobacteriia > Cyanobacteriales > Coleofasciculaceae > Moorena. Next base: position 4,725 of record NZ_JAAHHW010000095.1, read on the forward strand.
GCTGCTTGGCTTTAGTGCCAAAGCTACTCTAGCATTTGTATTTACTAGTGGTTTTATTACCGATGCCGCTAGCTTGCTACTGCCGATGAGTAATCCAGTAAATCTGATTTATGTTGATTATTTACAGATTTCCTGGTTGCGGTATGTGATGGTGATGTTGCCCGTAACCGTTGCCACAATAGCCACTAGTATCATCATTCTCTGGTTCTATTTTGAACCCGAAATCCCCCTGACCTATAACCTTGCCCGTCTACCACCACCTAATCGTGCGATTCGAGATTCCTTAATTTTTAAATTGAGTTTTCCTATTTTAGGACTACTCCTAATTGGCTACTTGTTGGCAAAAGTGCTAAATTTACCCATTGCCTGGATTGCTGCTATGGCAGCTTTAGTGATGGTGGCATTAGCAGCACGTTCCCTTAACGGTCGTGCTATTACACTTAGTTATATTTTACAGCTAGCAGGTCAACTGCCATGGCGAATTATTTTACTTATCCTAGTCCTGTTTTTATTCAGCATCGGTTTGGACAATCTGGGCATAACTGCTCTGTTGAGCCAGCGGTTGGAAATTCTTTCTAATTGGGGACTCACCTTAGCCGCTAGTGGTAGTGGTTTCCTAGCCACATTTATTGCCAGTGTACTCAACAATTTACCAACATTACTGCTGAATGCTAAGGCAATTGAAAACATTACGGATATTGATCCAGCTGTAAAAGAAGTGATGATATACGGTAATTTAATTGGGTGCAACTTAGGAGCAAAAATTACTCCTTTAGGAAGTCTATCAACTCTACTTTGGTTGAATGTATTGGCTTTTAGAGGACTCCAAATCAGTTGGGTTTATTATATTCGCTTAACTTTTATTCTTACCATGCCAGTTTTGTTTGTTAGCTTGCTGAGTTTAGCAATTTGGTTACCATGGCTAATTGCTTGATTATATTTATGTTCACATCTTAACTAAAAATGCTATATAATAGAGAGAGGAATTACATGGGGTTTGTGACCAATGACAATGATTACTCAAAACTCTCCCAATAAAAAATCACAACTAGTGTCATTGGAAGCATTTCTAAAACTACCAGAAACCAAACCTGCTAGTGAGTACATTGATGGCCAAATTATTCAGAAACCAATGCCACAGGGAAAACACAGCACAATTCAAGGGGAATTGGTTACTGCTATTAATCTAGTGGTGAAGCAAGAACGAATTGCTCGTGCTTTTCCAGAACTTCGGTGTACTTTTGGTGGACGCTCAACCGTTCCGGATGTATCTGTGTTTGTTTACCAGAGAATTCCTCGTGATGACAATGGCGAAATTGCCAATGTTTTCCAGGCAGCGCCTGATTGGACAATTGAGATTCTTTCACCTGACCAAAGTCAAACCAAGGTGACAAAGAATATTCTCCATTGTTTAACGTATGGGACGGCAATGGGCTGGTTGATTGATCCAGAAGAGCAAACCGTTTTCGTTTATCGTCCAAAACAGCAAATCGAAGTGTTTGATCAATCATCCGAGAAACTTCCTGTGCCATCCTTTGCTAGGGAGTTAAGCATTACTGTGGGCGATTTGTTTAGTTGGCTATTGGATTGAAGCTATAATGGTAGGGTGGTAAAAAAGCGATCGCCGATAAGCTTAATGGAAAAAGTCTATTACTTTTTGCCCACCCTACGACTAAACTGCTTTTTTGTAACAGGCTACTGGTGAGCATATGCAGTAAATTGCCTTTTGAAGGGAGACTTAAACCCTAAAACTATATCCTGTTGGGGAACTCCGGCTTCAACTAATTCATTAGCTACTCCCACTTCAGTGCCATCACTCTGAATCCAAATTTTGTTATCTTTTATATCAATATGAATTAAGCTTCCATATTCCCGTCGTTGGTCATACCAGCCCACTAGCATAACTAAATAATGATTGCGCTCACTATCAAAAATCATTTGAACTTCTGTCTGATCATCGTTAAGGTTGATAGCGTGGGCTTTCAGGATTTTTTGGACTAATTCATGATAGTTTAATGTTTCCATGCCTTTCCGTAAACTTTGATGTATAATAGAATATATTTGGTGATAACCTAGCCATCTTTTTCCAGGGCTAACCGAACGGTGTTGTGAAAAATATCCTTGGTTGGTATAGACAGATGGGCAATTGGAAATGACTTAGGCTTTTTAAGATTTATTATAACTGAGATCGATCTAAAAAATTCCTCCCGCGCTCTACCGTAACGTCACCATCGGGAGGAATTTGAGCGGAATTATTAAATTGAGACCATAGGGTAAAAGTTAAACCTTGTTTAACTCGTGTTCGCCACACTTGCCTACCCCAAAGTTAGGTGTTTCCCTCTATAACTAAAACGATATCACCAGGGAGTTTGTGACATTTTTTTCGACTTAGAGTCCTGTTTTAAGAACTTCCGCCGCTAAAATCTGGGGCCGGGTACAAACAGATTGGCCACTTTAAACTCTTTCGCTCCCACTTCCGACAGCGAGAACGTAATCGGGTAGGGACGGGAAACACCTTTACAAAGATCCGGTTTCAGGCGGATGAAGGTAACAATGGGAGGCTGGGATTTTGCCAATATGGTTGTGAAGTCCTCTTTCTGCGTGCAGCCGTTGCTCGTCACTACGATCGTGACACCTTTTTCAGTGATGTTTATTCCATGCAATGGTTCTACCGTTTCTGCTAAAGCCGTGGGAGCTGTGACACAAAATACTGCCACTACAGCAAAGGGCAGGGTCGCTAGACCGAGTGCTAGTCTTGAGAGTGCTTTCTTCAAGGGAAGAGCAGCTGGCTTGAAGCGGTTGAATGGTGTATTTAGCATGATGTTTGAATTATTGATTTTCCGAATTTTGGCCTGATGTTAAAGGGACAGGACAGTCGAGATGATGGAGACCCTCGTGTCTCCCATCCCCTTAAGGCCGGGCCAATTTGGATTGAGCACTCAGAAGATTGAACCATAGGGTCTCCTTGTGGCTTCTGGTTCCGGGGAATTCAGGAATACTCAGGTTTCCTGCCCGATCGGACTTTGGAAAAGATTGGAGTTCGGCTCAAGAACTCCTGCGCCATTCGCGATTCTAAGAGCAGGGATATTTCATTGTCAATAAAATATAAGATAATCAGAGATAATTACTCTTAAGTACAAAAACTGATGCTTCGCTTTTTTACAGAAAAGAACCAACGGGGGCAGTTGCGATTAGCCCGAAGGGCGTTGGCTAGCGATCGCATCCTTGTCAAAGCAATACCCTAAACCTGAATAAAATAGGTTAACCCTTAATTATAACTTATTATTTTCAATGATTGGCTAGATTAAGTAAACTGCTTGGTAAAATGATTCCTATCAGTGATACCAATGGGTGTAATAGTGTTTACAAATTCAAGGCAGGAAGTGATGCAGGGTGGTCTTATATCATGTCAGGATAATTACCCTTAAAAAAAACCTTACCCATCTCCCGTTTCTCCCCATCTCCCCATCTCCCCATCTCCCCACACTCCCCTATCTTTTTCTATTTCCTATTCCTTGCGCACAGCGCTATTACTCACATGATCGCCAATCCAACCATCCCCTTGATGACCGCTCAAGAGTACTTGGCATGGGAAGAGAAGCAACCCATTAAATATAACTTTATCAATGGTAAAGTTTATGCCATCACTGGGGGAACACTTCCCCACAACTCCATTGCCCTCAATTTAGCCTCTGCCCTAAAAATTCACTTACGTGGCAAAAGCTGTAAAGTTTTTATGGCAGATGCCAAACTTGGTGTATCAGCAAACGGGCCTTATTACTATCCCGATGTCATGGTAACCTGTGACCACCGTGACCAAAAGTCCCGCAAAGTGATTTATCACCCTTGTCTGATTGCGGAAGTCCTTTCCCCTGGTACAGAAGGTAGCGATTAGCCCGAAGGGCTACGCTACGCGAACGCGGTAAAAAATTTAGACACTACCGCCGCCTTGATACCCTTAGGGAATATCTCCTGATTGATTCGGAAACCATGAGCATTGAATGCTACCGACTTAATGATAGAGGCAAATGGGAACTTACCAGTTACTTGATGGATGAAACCACAAAAGACGCAACAGAACCGGATGTACATATAACCAGCATTGACTTTGACTGTCCTCTATCCCAGCTCTATGAAGATGTTGAGTTTTTGGAAGACCAAGACAATTAATTACAGGTTTTTGGTGAGCAAAAGCTCATTTACTGGCTGGGTTAGCCTAGCGCTATAGTTTAGCCATGGCAATACTATAGCCACTCAATCAATTTATAGCGCAGCGCTAGCTTACCTGACCTCTGCTGAAGTCTTAACTATCACCCTACCAGCCTTGCCAGCACCAAACACCTGAGCAGTCAAGTCTCAACGGCTCGACTGGGAGTTGGGTTGGTACTGAGCAGAGTTGGTATTTTGAATAGAAGTACTCAACTTTCAGCACTTTCAGGAATTTCATCAGGTCTTTTTTCAGGACTTTCAGCAGCTGTTTTTTCAGGACTTTCAGAACTTTCAGCAGCTCTTTTTTCAGCCATTTCAGCAGCTCTTCTCTTAGCTTCGGCCAAGGCTTCCTGCTTATCTTCTTTCCGAACCTTGCAGAACCGTGGAGGCTGATCCATTGGGGGTGCCAATTCTTCTACAAACGCGAAGGCATTTTTGTGGGGAAGGAATCGGGCTTTGACCTGGATGAATTTTGGCTTGCCCTGCTCCTTGAGCTTAGGATTGAATCGGAATGGTTTGACCGAGGAGTCCCGCCAGAATAATGGACAGTGACCAGCTTTGAGTACCCGAGTTCTTTCTGTAGCCTGGTGAGTTTTGAGATAGTTCACTAATTGTTCACTGTGGTTCCTAAAGACTGACACACAGGGAACTTTACAAACAGGGATGAACTGCCACAATCCAGCCAAGATGAAATACCCATTGCCAATCGCTTCAGCCCAAGCATGGGGTCTGTCTTCCTGTAAAATCCCAATCACCTCAAACCGGATATCCTGGAATTTGTTCCGATCTGGGAAATGGATCGGCTTAGGATATACCACGAGGCGATGCTCTCGGTTTCCGGCCTCGATGTGCCCCTTGAGAATATCCAGCACATACCTTTTCCGGTTGTGCTTCAGCAGAAAAAAGAGTGGGTAAGGCTTACCCTGGATGGTAATGGTAGGAATTTTCTCAGACAAATCTACCTCACCAGTTATAACCCCAACAGCCATAAACTTTGGTTCTGATGGCTGAATTAGTTCAATTGGTTGAGATGGTTTTACTAATTTTTTGGGAATTTCTGGTTTTTTGATTAGTGTTAGAATTTCTGACATAATTAAGAGTGATTGTTTATGTTCTTAACAAAAGACATCTAAAGAAATCTAGGAGATAGATCCAATAGGTTACCTGGCAACTGCAAGACGAAAATAGAGACGATACAACTGATAGCTTGGCTTCGCCTGATTGCCATCGAGTGTCACCAAACCCATACTTTCTATAGGTGCGCTCTTACCATTAAGGATTAAATTCGCGCTTTGGTGTATTTTTCAATGGGCGAGTAAATCCCCCTTGGGTCACACCTCCTAGTGTAGGTACTGCTTGCAAGAACTCCTTTTATGTTATCTCTCTGACGAGAAAGGTGATAAAGGCCAAGGCTGGCCAGATCAGGAGATCATGCTCCCATGACTATTAGTCCAATTTGGTTTTACTGCTATTAGTCGAATCAATACCATAGTGCTGCCCTAAATTCTGCTCCTGCTTTGGCCTAAGCGGCTTTGGGCGCTTATTAGACTTCGCCGGAGTTGTCAGGGGAAAGGGGAAAGGACAAAGAGATTAGATTTGAGTCTACCCCAAACCTGTTGATGCCAAAATCCCAGTATGAACAATCGGTGTTGGGCAATAGGTCTTGAGCAACCTCAGTTCCCTGTCAGAAATTGCCTGGTGTTTTGAGAAGATAGGAGACATCATTCAGAATTCAGGAGAATAATTCAGAAGTTATTGGGAGAATACATAGGTTAATTGCCCATTAAACTCTGATTAATTCCAAATTAACTATAAAATTCCGTTATTATGGCTACTGACTCCTGACTCGAAGCTCCTGACTCCTGGATAAAGTCGGTGATGTCGAACTCAGTTTGGGCAAGACTAGGATACTCGAAAACCACCTGGACTTAATTCACAATATTTTTACTTTTTTTTCATAATTAACCAAATCTTCACATTTAGTTTAAAAAAGCTTTCAAAAAATTTGGCTAGTCTTCATGATAAATTTATTAAAATTATACTGATTTTTTCAGATCCTTACTTATATAACCTAACTGGGTTGTTTTTACAGCACCTTTGAACGGCACAGGAAGCTGCAAACAGCGAGTCAATCCCAAATGGACTAGTTTGGGATTGACTCGTAATTATCACTATTAGCCACTGAATCCAGAGGAATTGCTACAACCCACACTCACCTCAACCAGGTTTTGTAGCAATAATAGTGCGGTGACGAGGATCGCTGGCTACCGTGGTCTGATAGTCAAAACCAACTTTAATCATCGCCTCTTCTACATTAAAGCTGTAGTAGTCATCACTCCAAGGTTCTGTACTTTTCATCAACACAAACAGTGCAGGGGGGAGATTCTGGATGACTGGGGAGGCAGGATTATTGTCTACAACACCAAGGCAGCCACCAGGTCGTAGAATCCGTAGCACTTCCGAAAAAATTTCCTCTGTTGCTTGGCGCGGTAGTTCGTGGATCACAAACTGTAACGTGACCACATCAAATGAATTGTCCGGTAAACCGGTGTCCTCTCCTTTGCCATGGATCCATTCTGATATTTCTGCTGTCTGATCCATGGTCTTGGCCACAGCCAGCATATAAGGGGATAAGTCTAACCCAACGGTGCGGATTTTGCCCTTTTTGATCCTGGAGTAGTAGCGGTGTAGCGCTAAGGTAGAGATGCCCACTGAGCAGCCAATGTCTAGGACATCTGTGACTATCTCGGGATTATACTCTCCTAGTACTTTATGAAAACTACTTCGTAATCGTTCTTGTGCCGAAAGCCAAGTAAGTTTTTCTTTAGGCCAAATCCTCAACCCCATAGCCTTGGTAGCACTGCCAGCTTCAAAGGCAGCTTCCCAGCATAGGTTTCCCTGGTCATAAGCATGGAAAGGCACTTTGTAGTAGTCTGGGTAGACCAGGCTAGGGTTAGTAATCTCGGATAGTAAGGTCTTCGCTGCTGATTTTTCTAACTCCTGGTAGTTTTTCCGCCACTCAATCCCATTTTTTTCTGCGGTTTTAATTAGCACCTGTCTGGCCTGGTGTTGCATCACCTTGTAGATCGGCTTGGTGTCGATCAACAGATTAACGAACCGGGAGAGTAAGTCATCCCCCGCCCAGTCTGGTTTGAGCTTGTCTTTCATCAGTATTCAAAAATTATCCCAATGATTAGCTCATCTAATTATTTCATAGGGGTATTATTGCGCGGTATTATTCCTCTGCCCCAGCACCGATTTCAGTTCAAGTAACTAAACAGTGGCATCAACAATAATAAAGTAGTGTGGGAGAACGTTACGTTTATTCCTACCTACAAAGAGAATTAATGGCTAATGATTCTTAACCACCCAAAATCCCAAGTGGACAAAAGCTGGAGTAGTTGGGTCATAGTTCTATTACTGCTGGTGTGGATAGCGATCGCAGCAGGTTTACGGTTTACCTATCTGGCCGGAAAACCCCCCTGGTCAGATGAATTTGCCACCCTAGTGTTTAGCCTGGGCAATAGTTTTCGGAGCGTACCCCTGGATCAGGTGATTACCTCAGATACCCTCTTAGCTCCCCTCAAACCGAACTCTAGTGCTAGCATCAATTCCGTTATTAATAACCTAATCACGGAGAGTAATCACCCACCACTGTACTTCGTCCTCACCCATCTGTGGCTGAAGCTGTTTCCAGGCCATGAGGAATTGGTATCCCTGTGGGTAGCGCGATCCTTAAGTGTCCTACTGGGAGTGATTTCCATTCCAGCCATGTTTGGCTTAGGTTGGTTAGGGTTTCGCTCTTCCCTGGTCGGTCACTTCGCAGCAGCACTGATGGCTGTTTCACCCTATGGCATCTATCTGGCACAAGAAGCTCGACACTACACTCTAGGGATTCTATTAGTTATCGCTTCAGTCAGTTGTTTGGTGTACGCTACGCGATCGCTTCAACGGCAGACTCCCTTCCCGATTTCAATAGCATTAATCTGGGTTATTGTCAATAGTTTAGGCATAGCTGTCCATTACTTTTTCGTCCTGGTGATCGCAGCTGTAGGACTGGTAATGCTTGGGTTGCGGATTGGGTCAGGGGGTTCAGTGTTTTCTTGGAAGTACTGGTGGCGAATTTACGCGGTAGCCCTCGGGACATTAATGGGAGTCTTAGTTTGGCTGCCAATTTTGCCACGCCCCTCCAGTAATCGTTTGACAGAGTGGGTTCACCAAGACACAACCCTGAGCAATTTGCTCGAACCGGTAGCTAGACTCTTGTCTTGGCTGATCACTATGGTAGTGATGCTGCCAGTAGAAGGGCAATCCCTACCGATTATGGTCGCCTCTGGACTAGTAACAGTAATATTAGTAGTCTTGATCGTGCAACTGTTGCGTCGAGGACTCAGAATTCAGAGCTTACACTCCCAGACTAAGGTCATGACTCAGGTTTTGGGCGGATTTGTGGTGGGAGCGATCGCATTATTCTTATTATTCACTTACGGTCTTGGGATTGATTTGACCTTAGCGGCTCGTTACCAGTTTGTCTACTTCCCCATCGTAATTATGTTACTAGCAGCAAGCTTTGCCAGTTGTTGGAGAGCTGCCCAAGGGAAAGATCAGCAATGGGTAGCACTAATCCTGTTGATGGGATTGGTAGGTGGAGTCATAGTCGCATCCCATGTCAGTTACCAAAAAGCCGATCGACCAGATCTTGCGATCGCTAAAATATTAGAGATTAGTGATTCCCAGTCTCAATCCCTTCCAGTCCTGATTGCCACAGTTCACAAAAGCCATGAACAAACAGGAGAAATCATGGGCTTAGCTTGGGAATTGAACCGTCGCAAAGTAGTTGATACTGCTATTAATTCACCCCAGTTTCTCTTGGCACATAAAGACACCGAGCCAAGGGTGGCTACAGAAACGCTACAAAAAACTGTGGCTCAACTGCCGAAACCTTTAGAATTGTGGGTAGTCAATTTTTCTGCCTCTGTTGAGTTAAAATCCCAAGGTTGTATTAAGGATAAACAATCTATATCTAAAGTCCCTGGTTATCGATTTCGACGGTATTACTGTCAGAACTATAGGGCTGGAGCCAGCGAATAAGCGAGAGTGGTAAGCATTCAGCTTAAGCGCTACGCGCACGCTACGCGAACAGCATTCAGCTATCAGCATTCAGCTTATGTGCTACGCACACGCTACTTGAGGTGCTATCAGTAGTTGGCCAACGGCTGACGCCTGACGCCTGACGCCTGACGCCTGAATGCTTACGTGTGGGGATAGGGTGGAGACGGGAGATCTAAGAAGTAGTTTTCGATAATTTGCTATAGTTATAGAGATTTTTGCTTATTTTTATTCTACTTTATGCACAGACATCAGCAATTTTGCTAAACCATTATTACTAGATTCAACACTTAATCTTGAATACTTAGTACTTAATCTTTAATCTTTAATACTTAATACTTAATACTTAATACTTAATGCTTAATCTTTAATAATCTCTGTTCCCAGATCCGCTGTTCCCAGATCCGCTGTTCCCAGATCCGCTGTTCCCAGATCCGCTGTTCCCAGATCCGCTGTTCCCAGATCCGCTGTTCCCTATCAAACTTGGCAATTGCTGTAATTGTATGGTATATTTTCGAATAAATTAATAGCGCTAGAGTAAGTTGTCCGATCATGATAGATACCACCCAAGCTGCCTATCTTCTAGGTATTTGTCCTCAACGAGTTCGCCAACTCCTGAAAGAGGGCAGAATTCAAGGAGCCGAAAAAGTTGGTCGCTTTTGGCGGATTCCCCTATATAACGGTATGCCCAAGATAGTTCCCGGTAGCCGTGGACCACAAGGCTCCTGGAGAAAACAGCCCAGCAAATCCCTGACTCACATTTACCTCAACGAGGAAATACTTCTCAAGAATCAACAAAACCATACAACAGACCCAGTGATTACAGTTAAACGGGGTAATCGCGATATCAACTGTCATTATGTAGAAATCAGCGGGCCATCCCGGTTAGTCTATCGACCCGAGTCTCCCAAGAATGGTGGTGCCACCCTTTGGATAGAGGTTGAACCGAATGTGGAGGTTGTAACTAAGGTTTTTGGTCAGTATTAACATTTTCAGAATTAAGCTCAACCACTTCTAGGCTGTATCCTCTTTGCTTAGCAATCCGCTTAGCTTTGGCTTGGGCTTGACTGGAGGAATCAAATTTGAGTGCTCCCCCTGGATGAGGACACCAATTTAAGCGTTCCATACCACCTAATAACTCTAATGAGGCTAGGTAATTAGAGCTATTGGATTCAAATAATACGTACCTAGCTCGGGATGAAGTCCTGTTAGTAACATCGTGAGATTCTTGGCGACGTTGTTGTTTTAGTTTTGATGCACGACCCATAGCAGACCTCTAAAAAACTAGTGTTGAATTTTTAAAAAATTATCATTCCGGGGGCAAGTGATTATTGACAAAAGCAGAATCCTAGCTTGACCAAAGATAGTGCAAATCCAAGACAAACCCAGGCAAAACCTCCTCCCCTGATAAAGTCTTAGGAGACTCCAACACCTCCACCACTTGTCCTGGTCGATAAATTTCCACTTGCCGTGCTTGAGGATTAATTAACCAGCCCAGACGTACCCCATTTTTTAGATATTCCTCCATCTTGGCTTGAGTCACCGTTAACCGATCACTTGGAGACATTAATTCTAGCACAAAATCCGGACAAATCGGTGGAAATTTCTGACGTTGCTCTGGTTTAAGTGCATCCCAGCGTTGTTGTTTAATCCACGCTACATCCGGAGAACGGTCAGCACCATTAGGGAGTTTAAAGCACGTCGATGAATCAAAAACTTTACCTAGCTTAGTTCGTCGATTCCAGATCACGAAATCAGCATTTATTTCTGAATTATAGTTACCGGTTTCTCCGCCAGTAGGTGACATAATAATCACTTCTCCCTTGGCATTGCGCTCAAATTTAATCTCCGGGTTATTTCGACATAACTGATAAAATTTGTCATCGGTCAGTTCAATAATAGAGTTTAAATTTACTGTAAAAGCTGTCATGGTTATGTTAGCAAATTATATAACAAATTTAACAAGAAATATTGCTCACATCTTGCTTATTTAAAAAAAAGCAATGCTTGCTACGAGCCGCTACGCGAACGCACAATAATCCTAGGTTGACCAAAGATAGTGTAAATCCAGGACAAACCCAGGCAAAACCTCTTCCCCTGATAAAGTCTTAGGAGACTCCAACACTTCCACCACTTGTCCTGGTCGATAAATTTCCACTTGCCGTGCTTGAGGATTAATTAACCAGCCCAGACGTACCCCATTTTTTAGATATTCCTCCATCTTGGCTTGAGTCACCGTTAACCGATCACTTGGAGACATTAATTCTACCACAAAATCCGGGCAAATCGGTGGAAACTTCTGGCGTTGCTCTGGTTTAAGTGAATCCCAGCGTTGTTGTTTAATCCACGCTACATCCGGAGAACGGTCAGCACCATTAGGGAGTTTAAAGCATGTCGAAGAGTCAAAACAAACCCCTAATTTAGCTTGTCGATTCCAAATTCCAAAATCAGTAGCTAGTTCAAAATTTTGTTTACCAGTTTCTCCACCAGTAGGTGACATAATAATCAGTTCTCCCTTGGCATTGCGCTCAAATTTAATCTCCGGGTTATTTCGACATAACTGATAAAATTGGTCATCGGTTATTTCAATAATAGAGTTTAAATTTACTGTAAAAGCAGTCATGGTAATTTAAAATGTAGAATGGTAGTGACTATTGGACTTATTATTAATTTCCACAGGTATGATACACTCAGGACTACTATTTCTGACATTATTCACAGTAGTGCTAACGGGATAAACACTCATCTTATGGGCATCATAGGTAATCAGTAGTGGCTGCAATAGCTCCCGTTGACTTACCTGATGATGCAGCCATAAATCATAATCACTAGGTTCTAATATCACTGGCATTCGATCATGGATCGGACTGATAATTTCATTAGCTACTGTGGTTATAATTGTACAAGAAACAATTATCTCACCCGCTGGATTTTTCCAACGTTCCCAAAGTCCTGCAAAAGCAAACGGACGCTTATCTTTCCTCTGGAAATACAACGGTTGCTTCTTGCCATCCTTTCGTCGCCACTCATAAAAACCATCCGCTACAACCAAGCAACGCCGACGACGAAATGCACTGCGAAATGCTGGCTTTTCTGCTACCGTTTCTGCTCTAGCATTAATCAGCTTTGCACCAATTTTAATATCCTTTGCCCAACTAGGAATTAAACCCCAACGTAACAATTGCCATTGTCGCTCGCTATCGTTTGAGGGGTTTAAGACTGTTGCTACCAGCTGAGTAGGGGCAATATTGTACTTAGCCTCCTCAGTTGGCACATGATCTAAATTCAAAGCTCGCGCTAGGCTTACCCCTATCGTTGTCAGGGTGAATCTACCACACATACTGGCTGGACGTGATTTAGTATTTATGTACTATTTTAAAAGCCAGTTATCCGTCCTGAGTGCTACAAACCAGCAAGCCTGTATTAAGCGTTCGCGTAGCCTGGCCTACGGCCAATCGCAATTAAATCAGTAATTCAATTATTTGTGGCTGGACGCTCTGGCCAGTTTGTTAGTTTCGTCCCTTACTGGAGCAGCGTTCAAGTAATAGACCTTGACAAAATTAGCAATTAAATCAGCAATTACCCGATTCCCGATTCCCGATTCCCGATTCCCGATTCCCGATTCCCTGCGCGCAGCCCTATAGTACGGGCAACCAGTCCGGTCACCCGTAGAACCGTCAACTCTCAACGAACCATCAATGTCTTAAACATCTGTTTCGCTAAACTCACGATTCATGTGGTCAAAAGGCTGATCAACAAATCCGATATTCCCAATACCAGCTTCTGTTGCCATTGCTTTGACCATATCTTTCATAATCTCAATCCCACGTACCGTTGGACCGATTGGCACACCTAGGGAGTTATAGGTTTCCCGCAACCCTTGTAGAACCCGCTCATCCAGGACATTGGTATCACCAGCAACTAGGGCATAACTAGCATAGCGCAGGTAATAATCCAGATCTCGTAAACAAGCAGCATAACGACGAGTTGTATAAGAATTGCCACCTGGACGCAACAGTTCAGGAACTTCCTCATACAGTTGTGCTGATGCTTGCTTGACAATAGAAGCAGCATTGCCATTGATTAAAGTAGCTACAGCCACCCGAGCGGTGCCAGTTTCAAAGTAAGACTTAAGTGAATCGATGGCATCCCGATCTAGGTAGCGACCTGAGCTATCATAATTCCTAATCAAGTTTGTGACTAAATCCCTCATTAAATTATTCTCCCAACAACAATCTTGATAATTTTGATTTACTATTGGTGTCTTCCCATGATTTAGGGCGAGAACTCAACAGGTACAGAGCGCTACACTATGCACTCCACAGGAGTTAAACAGCAAGTTGAATGTGTGCTCAATTCCAGACGCTATAATTGGCTGGAGCTAAGCGTATACATATCTTTCATCACTAGATTGTACCCTGTTGCTTGTTGCTTTCATCCTTAATGCTTCTTTAGAATTGGGCGTTGTCCACCATCGATAGGACCGATTAATTGCGCAAGATACTCCCAGAGGGGGGAAACAGGGAAACTAGAACCGACCGACCCAATGCTCCCACTAACCCCATTGCTTATATAGAGGCGATATAGAGGGATTTAGGCAAAACCTGCTACTAACCAGAGCCTAGTTTTGCCATGGGCTCCCTTGCTGAGCAGACAAAGACCTTCTCTTGAGCCTTTGTGCGAGCCTTTTTGCCAACCTGACTGAGTCTAGAAGTCGAAAATTTAATTTTTTATTCATATGAGATCCGTACATCTTAGGACATTCTGTATTGTTAGATACATAATGTCCTACTTTCTATCCCTAGGATGAGTCAGGAATCAGGGAACTACAACTTTTCACTGTTCAAGGGAAAAGCCAATCAAGATGCTTTTATGGGGGGGTGACATGCAAGCTGAAATCATTACTGGGTAATAATTTCAGACCATATGTTACAAAAAGATACATTCTGTTTTGGGTTGACATTGGACTATGTTATAAGGGTTTGAGCTTGCCATTAAATGAATCGAGAGTTAATTTGGGACTAGATCTTACATGAATTATTGGCCTTAAAGCCTTATATAGCAAGCTTTTAATGGCTCATGTCACCCCCTCAGGATGCTTTTAAGGAAATCGTGCTCCTTGAACCACTCGCAAAAAAAGTATCTCCCCACGAATAACTGACTCGGATGCTTACCTAGCCAGTCCTCGGTTTGGGAAAGGTTAAGTGTAGCCAATTTTGGTAGATTCACTAAGTCAAGTAATTTTCTAAAATTGTTTCTTTGTAAACAAACGTAAAGCTGTTCAAAGGAGTCATTCATGCCTGAAACCCCACAAGAAGTCTTGAAAATGATTCAAGACGAAGACATAAAAATCATCGACCTTAAATTCATTGATATGCCAGGGATCTGGCAGCACTGCTCGTTCTACCAAGACCAAATAGAAGAGGATTCCTTTGTCGATGGAGTTCCCTTCGATGGTTCAAGTATTCGGGGTTGGAAAGCAATCAACGAATCTGACATGGCAATGGTTCCTGATCCCAAAACGGCTTGGATCGATCCATTTATGAAAGAACCAACCCTGAGCATGATTTGCAGCATTAAGGAACCGCGTACAGGGGAATGGTACAGCCGCGATCCTCGCAGCATTGCTCAGAAAGCCCTTGACTATCTGAGCAATGCTGGCATTGGGGATACCGCCTTCTTTGGTCCAGAAGCTGAATTCTTTGTGTTTGATGATGTTCGCTTTGACCAAACCGAGAGTCAGTGCTACTACTATGTAGACAGCGTTGAAGGTCGTTGGAATTCTGGTCGAGAAGAAGCAGGTGGTAACCTCGGATATAAGCCTCGCTATAAAGAAGGTTATTTCCCTGTCTCTCCCACAGACACCCTGCAAGACATGCGTACCGAAATGCTGCTAACCATGGCAGAGTGCGGTGTACCCATTGAAAAGCACCACCACGAGGTCGCTACAGGTGGACAGAACGAGTTGGGTTTTCGCTTTGGCACCCTAATTAAGGCTGCTGACGATCTGATGACTTATAAGTATGTCATCAAAAATGTTGCCAAGAAGTATGGCAGAACTGTCACCTTCATGCCCAAACCAATCTTTAACGACAATGGTTCGGGGATGCATACCCACCAATCGATCTGGAAGGATGGAGAACCCTTGTTTTGGGGTGATGGTTACGCCAACCTAAGTAAAATGGCGCTCAATTACATCGGTGGTTTACTAAAGCACGCACCAGCTCTGTTAGCATTTACCAACCCCAGCACCAACTCCTACAAGCGTCTGGTACCTGGGTTTGAAGCGCCCGTGAACTTAGCTTACTCCCAAGGTAACCGTTCAGCTTCCATCCGCATTCCTCTATCTGGACCCAATCCCAAGGCGAAGCGGTTAGAGTTCCGTTGCCCTGATGCCACCTGTAACCCCTATCTCGCCTTCGCCGCTATGCTCTGTGCTGGTATTGATGGCATCAAGAACGAGATTGATCCCGGTGATTCTCTAGATGTGGATATTTACGACCTCTCTCCAGAGGAATTGAGCAAAATTCCATCCACCCCCGGTTCTCTAGAAGACGCTCTGGCAGCCTTAGAAAAGGATCATGCCTTCTTGACTGAATCAGGAGTATTCACCGAAGACTTCATTACCAACTGGATTGAATTCAAAATAGACAACGAAGTCAATCCCATGCGGTTGCGGCCTCATCCTTACGAGTTCGCACTCTACTACGATGTCTAGTACTTTGTCAATGGTTAACTAAGACCATTAGCCATCCTTAAGGGTGGCTTCTTTATTTATTTGTAACTCTTTATTAATTAATATTTCAGATCGCTCAGAAGTGACGAACACGTCGGACTAGATCTTTGCCGTTTTGAGTACCAAGATCTATAATCAAAGTAGTAGGGAAAAAAATTAAGAGCTAACCGCCACCTACTAATTAAAATAGAAATTTTTTGTATTGTTCCGGTGCGGAGGGGCATCCCGTATCGTTAATAAAGCTTGCCGAGTATCCGAACCGTTGGGTGGAGTTGGCAAGAAGCCCACACTGAACCGATAGGTCAGTGTGGGAATATGTCACCTAATAAAATCTATGACAGTTGCATATCCTCACAAATCAAACAACGGCATGGGTGCCCGTGAAATCCTGCCACATGTGGTACGCGATCGCAAACTTCACCTGGTCATGCTCAACCGCTATCGCTACAACGAACAACACAGTTGCCTGGATCTCACGGATTTGGTAGAAAAGCTGGATGGTCAGCCAAAAGAACTGGTCCGTGACCTATCTCATCACATTGCTGACGAAGCTCGTCATGCCATGTGGCTGACTGACCTACTCATGGAACTGGGGGCAGATATTGGTAAGCCCCCTGGAGTGTCCTACATCAACGAATTTGATCGACTCATCGACCAGGAAAGCTATAAACAACAAGGAAAGCTTGATGATGGACTAATCGGTGGTTTGGCAGCGATTAATGTCACCGAAAAACGGGGATGTGAGTACTTCTCAGCTCACATCAAAGCATTGAAAGAGGCACCGAAAACTGAAGAAAATATTAAGATTATCAAAACCATTGAACGGATTTTCCCAGAGGAAGTTGGTCATGTCCGTTGGGGGAATCGGTGGTTGGCACAAATTGCCAAGAAAAGCCCAGAACATCGACAGAAGGTAGAACAGGCAAAGCGCCAGTATGTAGCCATAGAACAGGCGGCTTATGAATCTGGTATAGATCTGATGGCAGGTGCGGAACTACGCCGACTCAATAACTTGCTGGAGGTTGCCAATACTTTGCCAGTGTGGGAACGTCCTCAGTACCTGATCGAGCGCTTACCCCAAACCTTGCTAGCCCCTGAACTGCAAATGACCAGGATTCAGGTAGCACAAAAGGCTTGGCAGCAAGATCCACAAGGGTTTATAGAAAAATTTGTGCCAATGTTTTTAAAGGGTCTCAATCAGGTATCTAAAAATCAGCAAAAAGCAGTCTCCTAGAAAATTGGTCAAGTAATCAGAAGCTGAGCAAGTGCCTTTGTTAGTGTTTCGATCTCTCAAAGGTAAAATATAAGAAAAGGGTTCAAGGAAAAAGGTTAAAGAAAAATCATCTTTTACCCTTGACCCTTTCCTTTTTGCCTCTCTCACCTAATTCCATGTCTCGACCCTTGATTTAAGAAAATTAATCAACGTGTCAACAAGCATAGCTACAGGTGATACTGGGTCTTAGGCAAACCCCAAGACCAGCACAGAGAAATTGATTATGACAAACCCACAGCCGAATCCTGACACTCTATCTAGTCAAGACTTGTCAATGGCAGAAATCGTTGCCAGTGAGTTCAACCAGACTATGACTGCCGTTAACTATGTCGAAAACATTGAAACGGTCATCTCCAGCCTGGAACAAAACAATAGCGCTATGGTAAGCCACAGTGAAGAAGGCTACTTGTGGAAGTTTCAGTACGGTAGCGTGGAAGTATTCGTCCAGCTCACTGGTTCCACAGATGATGACACCTTTACAGCTTGGTCTTCTGTGATGCATCTACCTGCCAAAGACGAGGCAACATTGATGCGCAAGCTCCTGGAAATGAACTGGTATGACACCTTTGAATCCCGCTTTGCTATTGTTGAGGATCAAGTTGTCGTGTTATCCACGCGAACTGTTGCTGAATTGTCCCCAGGAGAAATTTCTCGCGCCATTACCGTGGTAGCCACTATTGCCGATGACAATGATGACTTATTACAAGCTCAGTTTGGTGCCGCCTAGAATCTTCTGATTCAAGTTGATATTACCACACAGGTGAAGGAATAAAGCTTAAAACATACCAGTTAATCAATTAGCGAACAAATCAGCCAACAATGGCATTGTTTCATACTTCAGACTTACCACTTGAGACTTCTGATAGTTCAGACTTACCACTTCAGAGTTCATCCTGGCGTTTAATTCCCTTACTACAGGCATCAGGGCGGCTTCAGATGGCCATTGACCAGTGGCTACTAGCCCAGCACCAACGGGGAAAACATTCCCCAGTATTGCGATTTTATACCTGGGCATCACCAACCATCTCTCTTGGCTACCATCAACGCCGTTGGCCTGAGTTCTGGGAACAACTCACTTGGGCATCACAACCAGTAGAGCTGGTAAGGCGTCCCAGTGGTGGTAGAGCTGTGCTACATCAGGGAGATTTGACCTATATGGTGGTTAATTCCGGATTGACTGGTAAACGTCTTGATGCCTATCACCAAATTTGTGAGTTTTTGATTCAGGGGTGGCGCTCCCTTGGTGTAGAGTTGCACTATGGTTCAGCTGGACGGGGGTATATTAACAATCCCAACTGTTTCGGGACTGCTACTGGTGCCGATTTAGTGTTAGCAGATGGTTCTAAACTGATTGGTAGTGCTCAATTGCGCCGTGGTAATGTGATTTTGCAGCATGGCTCAATTCGCTTAGAACCAGATGCTCGACTGTATACTCAAGTGTTTGGGGAAGTGCCCCCTCCCTTTCATCTACCCATGGCTCAACAGGGAGATGCCTTAATCAACATTGTGGTGGATGCCCTAACTCATGCTGCTGCTGATTGTTTTGGTGTGGAGTTGGTAGAGAAGCCTTTATCAAATCAGGAGTGGCAAGAAATTCTGGCTTTGGTAAATAGCAATCAGAACAAATCTGGTTGAACACCCATAGTTAAGGCTGATGGGAAAGCAGACAAGGACAGGTTTTTATCATGGGTAATAATCCAGAAATAATCAGGACTTAAGCAAAAGTAGGTAACAAACTCGCTTATGTCTGAAATTACTCCAAGAAACAACTTGGGCGTGATGACTTGTAAGCTCCGAATCCTGTACCGAGCAAAATATACTTCTGGCTCGTTTCTCAATCTTTGACAATAACTGCCATAAATCCCACCTCCTGTCAGTATTTTCCCTGAGGGTAAGTTCAAGGTAAGTTTATATAATCCTAAACAAGCACCTTTTTCAGTAATAGCTTCAAGTATGAACCAGCACAGATGAATCAGGTTACCCATTTTTTTTTCCGGCTTAGGGTTTGCTAACTTTAATAAGTTAACTCATTTATCCAAATCAATTGATAATCACTAACTTTAATCTAATTATAACTCAAAAATATTTGTTTTATTTTAATTAAATTAGGATTAGACATGGTTAAGGGATAATAAATTATAGATATTTTTAAATTTATGAGTAAATCAATTTGTGTTGATAGGATCCTGAAGCAGTGACATACGATCAAGACAAAAATCTCATCTTAGTTGTAGATGATACACCCACCAATTTGTCAGTTATATCCCAGGCTTTGCACAATGCTGGCTTTACGGTTGCTGTGGAAACAGATGGTGAAAGTGCGATTGAACAAGTTAACTATAATCAACCCGATCTAATTCTATTGGACGTAATGATGCCAGGAATTGACGGATTTGAGACTTGCAAAAGACTAAAGGCAACAGGGCAAACGCATCTAAATTAGATTTAAAAATAAGCAAAAAGGTGATAAAAAAACCCAGGTTAAGTTGATAAAAAAAATATGATATCATGACTTCATGACTAATTTTTAATAACTCGTTGGCGTGTCTGACAAGTGCATGGTCTGACTCTCACCAATTAGTCTTAGGACAACATAAAGTTAAGGATAAATCCAATGAAATTACCGCTATCCCTCAATTACTAGAAATGCTATCAATTGAGGGAAGCATAATTACTATAGCAATTCTATAACTGGTGAGGTACAAATATCTAGGTTTTAGGGAGCAGGGAGCAGGGAGCAGGGAGCAGGGAGCAGGGATTAGGAACCCACCCCTAACCCCTCCCAGGAGGGTAGGGCTGTTTCATTCTGGCCAAAAATGGGGAGATGGGGAGATGGGGAGATGGGGAGAATTTTGGACGAATAGTCGTGATTTTGGCCAAATTTATCTAACCATACTCAAAAGCCGAATCACGAATTGTTAGTCATTTGAGTTGATTGAAGCCGGCTAATTAGTCAGATTTTAATGACTAAATTTGGGGATTTT
>NZ_JAAHHW010000096.1 GCF_010692325.1 Moorena sp. SIO3I8
TGTCATCACTTTGATCAGGTCGAAGACTCCGAATGCTTGGGCAAAGCGGAACAGTAGGGAAATTAGGATTTGGGGCGTCAATAGCGGTAGAGTAATTTGCTTGAAACTTTGCCAGGGTGTAGCACCATCTAGGGCATAGGCTTCGTATAGGTCTTGGGGAATAGACTGCAAGCCAGCTAGGAGCAAAATGCTGATGAAGGGTGTAGTTTTCCAAACGTCTGCGGCAATCACTGCCATCATCGCTGTTGTCGGGTATCCTAGCCAGTTGATTCCGTCTTGAATAATACCTAGACGTAGTAAGATATCATTCCAAACCCCAAACTGGTCATTAAACATCCAAGCCCAGACTAGACCGATCAAAGCAGTTGGCAAGGCCCAAGGCAGGATGGCGATGGTGCGCACAATACCCCTGCCTTTAAAGGTTTGATTTAAAATTAATGCGATCGCAATTCCTAACACCAGTTCCAGAGCAACAGATACTGAGGTAAAAATCACAGTATTCCAGAGACTGTGCCAGAAGCGACCATCCCCCATCATTCGCCCATAATTATTCAGACCAGAAAAGACCGGTTGTAGCTGTGTCCCTAGGTTCTTAGTGAACAAACTTAACCAGAACGAACGCAAAATAGGATAGCCATAGACTAGCAGGAGTAGTAACAATGCTGGTGTTACCAACAGCCACCCTGTCCTTTGCTCCTGTGCTGCTATCGGATCAGTTTTCATTCTTAATTCTTAATTCTTAATTCTTAATTCTTAATTCTTAATTCTTAATTCTTAATTCTTAATTCTACCGACAACAGCCTACGAGTTTCATCAGCTGCTGCTTTCATCATTTTTTCAGCACTGAGTTTGGGATTAGTTAGCACAGCGTTGAGGTACCGTTGTAAAATATCCGATACCTGGGAATATTGGGCAACTGGTGGACGCAACACAGAGCCCTCTAACACCTCTAGCAATTTTGGATAGTAGGGATATTTCTCAACAATCTCTGGGTCTGCAAACAGCTTCCGTCGGGTTGGCAGATAGCCAGTTTCCAGAGTATACCGACGCTGGGCTTTCTCACTGGTGAAATAGTCAATAGCCCTCCAGGCTTCCTCAGGATGTTTGGAAGATTTAGCAATTCCCAAACCCCAACCTCCTAAGCAAGAACCAGGTTTGCCACCAGGACCATGAACCATAGGGCTAATGCCAATCTTGCCTTTGACGTTTGAACCCTCTTGATTTGCTAATGACCAAACATAGGGCCAATTCCTCAGAAATACCGCATCCCCATTTTGAAACAACAGTCGTGTTTCTTCTTCCCGATAGGTAGTGACACCAGGGGGTGAAATCCCTTGTTTGATGGTGCTGCGCAGAAACTCTACAGCTTGAATCGCTTCCGGTTTATCCAAACCCACTTCCAAGGTTTCCGGGTCAACCCAGAAACCACCAAAGCCTGCAAGTATCTCCACAAACATGGCTGACAACCCTTCATATTGACGACCTTGCCAAAGATAGCCCCATTTTGGATCATGGTTTTCCTGCAATTGTTGGGAAATGCTGACCAACTGCTCAAAAGTTTTTGGGGCTTGGAATCCAGCTTGCTCTAGCAAATCCTTACGATAGTAGAGCATACCACCATCGGAACGGAATGGTATGCGGTATAGTTTCCCCTGGTAGCGTCCTGAATCAACTGCTTTATCCAGAAATTCCTTTAAATACTCCTTAGTAACCCGGTCTGATAGGTCTAGTAACCACCCTGCAGCGGCAAATTTAGGAGCCCAAATCACGTCCATGTTAATCAGGTCATAGGGTGAGTTTCCTAAAATGAAAGCCGACGTATAGAGGTCTTCTGTTAAGTCAGAGTTTAATGGTCCTTCGATCAGTTCCATTTGAATATCTGGATTCTCTGCCTCAAAATTCTTGACCAGTAGTTCCTGCCAATAGGAAAATTCCCCCGCTCCCATCAATAGGGTGAGTTTCACAGGGTGCTGGGTCAGTGCTGGTAGTGCCCAAGACTGGGACAGGATCACACTGGCAAGCAGAATTCCCAAAATAATCAGGATTATGACAGGTCTAAGCAGTTTAGTGAAACCTTGGCCTAATTTTTTGCTCTTTGTCATGGGAGAACTGCTATATAGGAATCCTAAATCAATTGTGAGAATTTTTGATCTGAAGTTCCCTACTCCCTACTCCCTACTCCCTGTTCCCTTTGCTATAGACAACCAAGGTCGTCCTGAATCAGCGCGTCGCAGCATTCATCAGTTTACCATCAACTATCCGACTCTGTAGGAGATTCATACAGATCGGCTTTGCTCCGAGCAAAACTATGGGCAAGCTCAGAAGAGCAAAGATAATTGTTGATAACACGATTGGTGTCAGGAAAGATTTATCGAATGTAGATTGGTTCATGATTAAATGCTTACCTTAAACAAGTTCTAGTACTGGTCGTGAACTCAATGGCTAGGTAAAATTACAGGCCCCGTAGCAGGTATTTTCCTGCTTTTTGCTCCGTACACAAATAATCTACCGATCTGGCCAAGAGCAGTCGATAACTAAAAGTTAAGGAAAGTTATGGAGTTGCCCTCGGATTGGACTTAAATCAAACATGAGGTATACCCAATCCCTAACATAACGCAGAGGCGATCGCAAACCCCTGAGCTTCAAACTAGGACAAAACGCTGGCTATAAACCTACTGTTAAAAACCAATGAAAAGCAGACATGATGAGCGTTTTTATTTGGCATTTTTTATTTGGCATTTTTGAGTTTCAATGCCACACAGCGGTACTAGTCATTAAGTTTTACGTAGCTATCCTAAGGGAGTAATTGTGAACGGATCTACAATCCAAAAATTCATCTTGGCACCAGTATTCATTTCCACTACACTCTTTTGTATCTTCACCTTACCTGTAGCCATATTTGGTGAAGAGTCCCTCACCATCCGCATCCAAGATGAACTATTTTTCCATGGTAAGGTCAAGGATGCGGCGGCTCCTTACTTGGGACTAGCGATGTTAATCAGTTTGGGAGTAGGTATATCTAATGCTACTGTAGCTGGGTGGCAGGACTCTTCCCGGAAGTCAGCTACCATTGAGTCTGAGTTAGACACTATCGAGCAAGCTCTTCAGGAAAAGGAAAAGTTAATTCAACAACTACAAGTTTCAACATCCGAGCTGAACACACAGAAGCAACAGAAGCTAGATAATGTGGTTGCTTATCAAGAAGTAAAATTTGCTGATGCTGCCAGCGTACCGATGGCAAAGAAGGTTTCTGGGACCGTGGTCATGGAGAAACCGATAACAGTTATGGAACCGTTAATGGAACCGTTAGTAGTTACCCAGCAACCAGTGCTTGAAAACCTAGGGATATGATGGCAGCAGAGAAACGTAAAAGCTGCAATCTATCAGTTTGCCTCTGCTCAAACTTTCTTAGGCTACACCAAGGGATGCAGTCGGCCAAAGGGTGGAACCCCCATTCGCGATGGCATCAAGAATACTTCTGATGCTTCTGAACCATCCACAAGCATCAGAAATCCTCAAGTTCTGGTGAAAGAAATTGTGCTAGTTGAAGCACTCCAAAGTCAAAACCAAAACCTATCGGCTCAGCTAGAATCTCTCCAAACATCTCTAAAAGCAGCACCCCAAGTCTCTGAGCAAGCTAAAGTTGCAGCCTAGAAAATAAGTAAGCATTCAGCATTCAGCATTCAGCATTCAGCATTCAGCTATTTGGTATCAGCTATTTTGTATCAGCTATTGGCCAAGCTACGGAAACAGCTTTTTAATAAAAGAAGCTGACGGCTGACCACTGACGGCTGACCACTGACGGCACCTCAAGCAGGGTGCGCGTAGCGCATAGGCTGATGGCTGATGGCTAACAAGCTATCAGCAGAACTTTATAGGCGGTCTTTACTTTAAAAAGACCGCCTATGACTATAAGAAGCATGTGATGTTAATTACAGTTAATCACTTTTCAAGTCAGTTATTTTATGACAGTTAATTGTTAATTAGTAATTGGCAATTTTATTTTTAGATATAGCGTTGATCATACTGTTGTTCATGCTTATGAGGTAAATTCAATTTATTTCCCCCTACTCCCTGCTCCCTAAAACCTAATCCCTGCTCCCTAAAACCTAGCATTTTGTACCTCACGACCTTGAAAATTGCTATATTAAACTTTGCTCAGAGGCATTTTCCCATCCTTAACCTCAAGCAGATGTGACCCAGAAGATTGCACTAGCTCAATTTCCAGACCTTCCCGCGCCATAATCGTATTAGAAAACTCCTTAACAGCCTGTTCTCCGATATGGTCCAAAACATCATCATTATGCAGGGGGTCATGATGGAAGATAACCAATTTTTTGGCATTAGCAGCTCGAGCAACATTAATAGCTTCCTGCCAGGTGGAATGTCCCCAACCCATTTTGCTTGATACCTCAGAGTAGTATTCTTCATTAGTGTAGGCAGCGTCGTAAATCATCACGTCCGCATGACGGGCCAGCCGCAGGACATTTTCATCTAAACCCTCTTCGAGATGTTCTGTGTCAGTGATGTAGGCAGCTGAATAGCCTCGCCAGTTAACTCGATAGCCAACGGCTTCACCAGGATGGTTCAAGGGCGCATTTTCTACCGTAATCTCACCAATCTTGACTGTTTCTCCGATCTCAAGGTTATAGAACTTCTTTTTCGATTGCATAATTTGCAAGGGAACTGGAAAATTTGGGTGGGTCATCTGATCAGTTAGACGATTCTCGATGGTCGCACCGTTAGGTGCGCAGGTGCCATAAATATGGAAACAATTCTTTTTAATAAAGGCAGGGGTAAAGAAAGGGAAACCCTGAATATGATCCCAATGAGAGTGGGTAAAAAATAGATGAGCTTCTACCGGCATCTCCTTGAGTAGAGACTGTCCCAAAACTCGCAACCCTGTGCCACCATCAAAAATTAGACGCTCATGACCAACTAGCATCTCTATACAAGGTGTGTTGCCTCCATACCGAACTGTTTCTGGTCCTGGACAGGCAATACTACCTCTGACGCCCCAAAAACGAATAGTGAATAAGTTGTGGGTATTAGACATAATTTTTCCTTGCAGGCTTTTGCAGTTAGTTCATCAGTGACGGCTGACTAAGAGGATGTCAGTGTATGGTAATCCAGGAAGGGGAAAAGGTAAAGCTAGAATAGTCAAGTACCCTTGGCCCAATTCCTATTTACCCTTAGCTTTGATAGCTAGAATTCAAGCACATTGCACAGGAGGCCTTAGCACAAGCGTCAGACTAATAATCACGAAGGATTTCACCTGGATTGTTACTGGTTAGAGGTGATTAGATGACTGAATTACCCTGTTGTGGTAGGGTGTATCCGTTATACAAAGTAGCTCAAGTTTACCAGTATAGTTCATCAATGCTGCTAGCAAGTACTTCTTATTCCTATGATTCCCAAAAGCGTAGCAATATTTACCTGAATGTGTTGTAGGTTACACAACCAAAGTATGTGATCAAAATCACATACTTGGCAGTGGTACCAGAGGAAAACTACACCTGACATAGATTCCCCCTCGGAGGTATGATCAACAGAAACCAGATTAATCACCAATGACCAATCAAAAGATAGTTGTCAAAGTCGGCACATCTAGTTTAACTCAACCAGCAACAGGTCAGTTGGCTCTATCTACCATTGCTGCCCTAGTGGAAACCCTGACTCGGCTGCGTTCTGAAGGTCATCAAGTGGTACTGGTTACCTCTGGCGCTGTGGGGATTGGCTGTGGGCGACTGGGGTTAACATCACGACCTAATACACTCCCTCTCAAACAAGCGATCGCAGCGGTTGGTCAAGGACGGCTGATGCGGATATATGATGACTTATTTAACAACCTCAACCAACCCATTGCTCAGATTCTCCTCAGCCGCCGAGATTTTGTACAGCGTAGTTGCTATGTTAATGCCTATGCTACCTTTCGGGAACTACTCCAGCTGGGGGTGATCCCAGTGGTGAATGAAAATGATACTGTAGCCGTAGATGAACTGAAATTTGGCGATAACGATACCCTTAGCGCCCTAGTAGCTAGTTTGATTGAATCGGATTGGTTGTTTTTACTAACTGATGTGGATAGACTTTATTCAGCAGACCCCCGTAAGGTACCAGATGCTGAACCGATTATTTCAGTCAACAGCATTGAGGAGTTAACTGAACTAGAGGTACAAGCTGATGACTCAGGCTCTGGTTGGGGCACTGGTGGGATGGTAACCAAAGTTGCTGCTGCCCGAATTGCTACTAATGCTGGGGTTAGAACTGTAATCACTGAAGGACGATGTCCGGATAACATTGAAAGAATTTTACAGGGAGAATCCCTGGGCACCCAGTTTGCACCCCAAGCTCAAGCCAATAAAGCCCGCAAACACTGGATTGCTTACAGTTTAGTGCCAGCCGGGAAACTTTATCTTGATCATGGAGCGCTCAAGGCAGTTTATGATGGGGGCAAATCTCTCTTAGCAGCTGGTATCACTGCCATAGAAGGGGATTTTCGCTCCTCAGATGCGGTAGAGCTATGTGATAGCAATGGTAATGAAATTGCTAGGGGATTGGTGAATTACAACAGTAATGAATTACATAAGATTCGAGGTCATAAATCCGAACAAATCCTAACTATTTTGGGTTACAAGGGGGCAGAAACTGTGGTTCATCGGGATAATTTGGTACTGATGAATTAGGGAGTAGGGAGTAGGGAGTAGGGAGTAGGGAGTAGGGAGTAGGGAGTAGGGAGTAGGGAGTAGGGAAAAAATCTTGTGTACCTGATAGCTATCATAAACGCTATATAGCGGTGTTTTGAGGATAGTTTTAATTCGTGGCTGCCTTTTTTGCTGATTCTACCCAACTATCAAAGAGTTCCTGGTTTTTATTCACCCATTCTTCGGCATGGCGGCGAATATCTTTTGGGCTACTTTCACCATCTTGTACCAGTTTTTGTTGAGCATTCACATCCTCAATCGGAACCGTAATCAACTCAAACAGGCGTTTGGCAGCTGGATTAGCTGCTAAAAATTTCTTGTTTGCCATCACCCGAACTTGATCGACAGCAAAACCGACATTTTTTCCGTCAACAGTAGTATCTTTTTCTGTTATATTTTCCTGTTCTTTAGGTAGTGAAAGAAAAGGAACCTCTAATCTAATGGTATCTTCTCCTGGCTTTAATACTGTCACTGACCAGTGGGGACTATAGCTATAAAATAAAATCGGTTGTCCTTGTTTATAGCGACCCAATGTGGCGGCCAAGAGAACATCATAGTTGCCTTGGTCATGTTCAACGATATCGCGCAACTTGTAAGCATCGAGCTGATGTTCAATTACCAACTCACACCCCCAACCTGGATTACAACCAGTTAAGTTAGCTTTGCCATCTCCATCAGAGTCAAAAAGCTTGGCAATCTTGGGGTCTTTTAGTTGTCCCAAATTAGTAATTTTGTATTGTTCAGCAGTTTTTTTATCTATCTGATAGCTTTGCAAACCATCAGCAATAATTACCCCCACCTTTTCTAATTTTTGGTCACCACCGTTTTGTAAAAAGAATTTTTTGTGTATATTTTGCCAATGAACACTGTAGAAATCCACGTCTCCATTGCTGACAGAAATGTGTGCCAGGGGAATACTAAGTTGTTTTATTGCTGCAGGTTTATAACCAACTTTTTCCAATCCAATATTGATGATTTCGGAAACAAATAAGGCATAGGTGGAAACGGAGGATGCAGAACGGACCTTTACTCCTTTACCTGCTGTGGATTGACTCCCATTTGGGGTCTGTGCTCCACAGGCGATTAAACTGAAGCATAAAGCTGCTGCTAAAATAGCACAAATAAATTTATTAATTTTCCTGATGGTCATTTCTTTGATTCTATTTGATCAGTTGCTCTGGAGATGTTACAGCTAGATTTTCCATGAAATTCTGGTAAGGCGCAATGCTGACTACGGACCATAGGGTGGAATGGGCATGTTGGTGGCATGGGCATCTTGCCTGTTTCATTTCCGGGCGGGCATCCTGCCCACTCTACTGCTATTGATTCGCGCAGCGGGCATCCTGCCCACTCTAGCGGGCATCCTGCCCACTCTACTGCTATTGATTAGACCTCTTGCAAAAGTATTTTTCTGATAGTATTTACGTCAATTCTTGTCCACTGTTCCCAGATCCGCTGTTCCCTGTTCCCGACAACTGCCGCGAAGTCTAATCAAGAAAATCATGCTTTCTCTGCGTGTCTTGCTTTCTGTTCCTGGAGTTTTGCCCACAACGCTTCTCGACCGGGTTTAGGGGGCATTGTTGCAATGCGAGCAAAGTGTTCTCGATTCCGCTCTTCCCAATACTGTCGGTTTTCCTGTTCCTCCTGCAAAATAGTTTCATACTCTGCTTCGACTTGGCTACGATTGTCTTCAATGTATGACAGCGCAGCGCTTACTTGTTCCTTACTTAGGTTAAGAACATCGCCAATAAACTTGGGTGGATACTGAGCCGTGACATAATCCATCACATCGTAGAGGGTGATGCGTGTTCCGGCAATGGTTAATCCCCATTCTGTGCGTATTACTATAGCTGTCTTGCTATTAGAAACTGGAGCCATATCCATCGCTTCCTTAATGTATCTCTATTTTACGGAGTGTTGGGCGGCTGTGGTTACCTTGGTGCTTTACGCCAACCATTTGCGATCGCTTCTGACTCCGTGCAAAACCACCTTTCTCCCTTGGATGGATCGATAACTGTCGATTCATAATCTTCCATGGCTGGAAGATGATACAACTTTTTGCCTGTTGTGACGGAAATATTGCCTTTTATCATACATCCTGGCTTCGTACTCGATGTGATTGGTGAGGGACTCGATGTGATTGGTGAGGGAGAACGACTAGGACTGAACTCGATTGTAAACAATGCCATAGCAACTATAATTACGAGACCAAGAACGGTTTCGAGTAAACTTCTTTTCCTCGGTTTTCTTTTAGTTGGCAAAGGTCGAGGTGCAACACCTTGAATGGAGGCTCTGGCAGCGCGTATTTTGCCATCGGGTTCAGCAACTTGCTCGTATAAAATCCTATCTCCAACCTTTGGGCGACGACTTGCTCCTTTCAAAGCACTGATATGTAAGAAAACGTCTTTACCACCATCATTGGGTTTGATGAAACCAAAGCCTCTATCGTCTTTCCAGGTTATCAGTTTTCCTTGATGTAGAACAGGTTTCATATAACAGTCTCATGATCATGTGCATCATCTTTGAGTTTTACCAAATGCCACGTGCTTAAAGCATCCCCTCCTAGCCCGTGAACAAACACCACGTCTGCACTCGGCAATAAGTCCTGATGGCTTGAGATTTCAATCAAGCCCGTTAAATTACTCAACGATTAGCCTCCAGTTAATTATATAGCATTAACTACCAGATGCCTGAAACCCAATCTCGATTTATTTTAACACAGGAAAATATAGGGAGTCGGGAGTCGGGAATCGGGAGTCGGGAGTCGGGAGTCGGGAGCAAAAATTATCACAATTTATTACTTTATCGATTTAATATTTCCGTTGCTATCGATAAAACTACTCCAAAAAAACGCGATTGACCATAGGTCACGCTACGCGATCGCTAACTAATATTTCCTATTTTTCCTGTTCCCTTTTACCTGTTTTTTGTTTTTTTTATTACATAACCCTACATTTTATTTAAATACCTTATCCTAAAAAAAATCTAAAAATTTTTGACAAATTAAATTATAATAGTTATGTTTATATTTATATAATAACAACTAATTGTTAACTATGTCCGACAACTTACGCCCTAACCCAGAAAACAATCGTGAGGAGATAAATCCTAGTAATACACCTCAGTAACCTTCCCAAAAAAAATACCCGATTAAGCACATTTTGAAAGGCTCCCGCCAGGCAATAATCAACACCATGCATACCCTTTATGCACGGGGTTACGCCCAAATTGACGAGTGGAGCCCCCTTCAGCCAACTGAAATTCCTGGCGAATTCATGACGGTAATGACAAAATACTTAATGCTGGGTTAAGGGCTTAAATTTTGGGGGGGTTTCCCCCCCTGGCCAAAGGCCAATCACATCGGATCACGTCCGGATGGGTTTACAAAGTTGAGACATAAGTAACAATTCCTAGCCGTGGAACATAGTTCTGCGGCTACTTTTTTTGGGGTTAGTAAGTTGAAGGTTAGTAAGTTGAAGGTTAGTAAGTTGAAGGTTAGTAAGTTGAAGGTTAGTAAGTTGAAGGTTAGATGGTTGAAGGTTAGTAAGTTGAAGGTTATTTGCTTGAAGGTTAGATGGTTGTTCGCCTTTGGCGTTCGAGTAGGGTAGGTTTAAGGTTATGATGTTGTAGGTTATTAACAGGCTCAGCTGATCAACACAAGACCTCTTGAGGTGATCAACAAGTGTTCTATTGTGATTAATCCTTGGTGGGCAGTGCCTAGCAACCCGATGGCAAGCACATCAATCTGTCTGTTGCACTGCCCACCCTACATCTACTTAATAAAATTCTCCCCATCTCCCCTACTCCCTACTCCCCATCTCCCCATCTCCCCATCTCCCCACACTTCCCCTATTCCCTATTCCCTGTTCCCTGTTCCCTGTTCCCGATTCCCTACTCCCTGTTCCCTGTTCCCTACTCCCTACTCCCTCCGATAACAACTTTCAAAAATGAGAAAATACATCACTACTTTATTGCTGTTGCTAACATTATCCTTTGCCTTTGCTCCTCCCGCTGTTGCTTTCTCCTACTGCCGCACTAAGAATAACAACCGGATTTGCATCCTTAGCATCAAGCGGAGTGCTAAGTATCTATGGGAATATCGAGCATCAGTTAGTGTTAATGGCGTTGCTACTCCTATAGAAATATATAATTGTCGCAATCGCATTAGAGTTAAGAAAGACAGAACTGTTGTACTATTTCAACACAATGGTCCAGGGGAACTTATCTGTAGTATTTTGAAAAAATAGTTATAGGAAAGGGAATCGGGAATCGGGAATCGGAAATCGGGAATCGGGAATTGGGAATCGGGAACAGGGAACAGTGATAATAGTTGACTATTTCAGTACTGAAATTGATTGTTATAGTAGTCGAAGGAAAGGTTAAGATATCTTTCGACTCCCTACTCCCTACTCCCTACTCCCTACTCCCTACTCCCTTAGCTAATCAAAATTGCAATTTATATCTAACTTGTACCTCATTAAACACGTAGTCGTAACTCAATTCAACTGAGGAAGTTTCGCCCAAATCATAAACGGCATCGAAGGTTGGGTAAACCTGTAAATCAGCTAAACCGATGGATCTCCCGACATTACTGACTTTTTCTTCAACAGTAAATAAAATATCTTTGATAATTGGTCGAAGAACATACTGAGTAATCACTAACTCAGCTATTTCTCGTTCGTTGCTGTTAGCGATAGTTTCAAATTGGGTAATAAAACTGTTACCGAGCAGAGCGATAATTCCACTTTCACTCCGGGGAGGAGTACTGGTTAAGGTGACAATGGGAGAAAATAGAAACGCCTTGTCTTCACTATTAGCTATAGCTTCGCCATAAACACATTCAGCAAGCTGTTGGAATTGTTGCCGAGACAAGATGGTTGTTTTTGAACCAAGTTTAGCTAGTCCACTATCTTGTCCACTAGTAACAATTTGTTGATCAGCACAATAATCTTTCTCTCCTCCTAGGGCAAGGATTTGACTAGTTTGACCTTTGATGGCGAGGGTTATCTTCACTTGGTCGGGTCGAGAAGAACGCAAGACATTTTCAAGGATTTCGTTATCAATCCGTCTTTGACGTAAGGCACCAGAAGGCTCAAACGCTATGGTGTTAAACTTAAGATCTAAATTGGGATTGAGTAATCCCTGTTCTGGTACAAATACAATGGTGTTATTGTACCGCCTGTCTGCAACAAATTCGGTTTCTAATACATCAACTTCCCCACGTCCTAGCTTAATTGTTCCCAATCCTTTTAAGTTTTGGAGATTGCCATTGATAGGACCGTTGAGGGTTAAATCACCAGCTAGTCGAAAATCATATAGGGGAAACTGTTGGACTCTTAACTCATTTACCAAATTTACCTGAAAGTTATTTAACCTAGGCACAAACAGATTATTGATTCTACTACGTACTAATGAGGGAGTCTGATTAGACCTATTCTTAACAGTTTTTTCGTCACTTGTTTGGGTTTTGGTTTCCTGTATTTTGGGGATAAAAGCTTGCCCATTGTCTAAGTTAATGTTTCCTCCAATAACTGGACGCAATGCTGAACCAGTAATCACGACATTACCGGCTACTCCCCCTTCATATAGCCCTGCTAACTTTAGGTTATCTTTAGGAATTTTCAGGGTTAGGGGATTGGAGTAATTTGTTGTATTCGACGCTATCCTATTTGACACTATCGGCAATTTCCCAGACAGGGAGAATCCAATCCCTGCTAGGTCACCTTCGAGAGTTTTTTGACCTTCTTTATCTGGATAGTTTACTACTTCCAAGCGTTGCTGATCTAACTTAACCTTGCCTACAACATTGAGAGTAAAGTCATCCTCCAGGAGCTTGGTTTTGATAGTACCATTCTGGATATTAACCTCAGATGTTCCTGATAAGTCTTTAATTTTGATACTATCTGCTAACTCCAAACGTCCACTAACATCCAGTTCTATATCAGCTGTTCTATCCTCTCCATTCACCCATGCCACTTGTTCTTGAGTCACTACACTAAGGAGTGCCATGGCTGGAGTTGCCAGCTTGAGGTTGATATCTATGCGATCGCTATTGGGTTTGGGGGGAAAGGGGACGTTACCAGACAGTTGTAGATAATCTGGTTTGTTGGTATCAAAGTCAAGACGAGAATCAACATAGTCGAAAGTCACCTCAATATCATCTAGAGAGGTATCATTGACAGTGCCATCTACAACAGCGACTTGGCCATTGGTAACTTCGGGATTGGTGAGACTACCCCCCAGCTCGCCTTTGGCATTTAAGTTACCTGCAATCTCAAAGGGAATAGTGACAAAATTGCTTGCTAAGTTGCTAACGGTCTCTAGAGATAAATTCTGGAGGAGGAAGTCTCCTGAGTTGGTTTCTTGGGCAAGCTTTCCTTGAAATGCTAAGACTGTTTCGCCCAATTCCATTCGGGCTGGCTGCACAGTAATTAGACCTTGGTCGTAACTTCCTTTAGCAACCAATTGGTTGATCACAATAACTTGATTGGGGGAATTAGCATACCACTGCCAGTTGTTGCCCTCGACATTAAAATTGACTTTAGGATTAGTCAAGATACCAGCAACAGCAATTTCCCCAGTATACTTACCTCGAATATCAAAATTAGTGAGGAGTGTATTAGGATCGAATTGGTTAGCGACAGCGTCGTCTTGGGCATTAATTTTAGCAAACCGTTGTAGGAGAGTAGCTAGGGAGCCTGCTGGTATAGTAGGGAATGGTCGTAATTGGTCAGCTTTGCCAGATTTATTGTTGCCAATGTTATCACTAGAGGAATTAGTAGTAGAGGAATTAGTAGTTTGGAATCTTTGGACGATGTCGATAATATCAACACGTTTGACAATAGTCAGGATGTCTTCAATATAGGCTTCTGGAATAGTAAGCTTGCCGTTTATTTCTTGAGACTTGAGATTAAATCGACCATTTTTGAATAAATATCGACTGTTACCCAAGATTAAAGCAGCTGATGCGATCTGGGCAATGTCATCTTGATAGGAGAAGTTAGCACTAACTTGTTTAGCGTTGATTTCTCCTACAGCAAGTTGCTTAATGTCGATAGTATTACGACCAGAAGTTTCTAGGGTGAAAAGATTCAGGTTTGCTTGCCCTGTTACGTCACCTTCTAATCTACCGGGAATACCATAGTTTAAACCAGGAGTGAGATTAAGGATAGCTAGGGATAAATTCTTGATCTGAGCCCTTAAGTTATCTCCCCGGCGTACTCCTGTGATCAGAATCGGGAATTTTGACCCTTTTCCCTGTTGGAGTGTAAAGGATGCGGGCAGGTAGGGAGCAAGACAGTCTTCTCTAGTACAGGGTTGGAGGCGAGTTGCGATCGCATCTTTCTTTCCTCGTAAATCTATGGCTAATTCTTGTCCTGGCGCAACGGTTACTGGCCCAGCTAACACTGGCTCAAAGGTTAAGTCGTTAACCTTCAAATTCGATAGCTGTAGATTCCCCGTCAGATTCAAATTCCCAGGTAGAAAGGGGGCTGAGAGTAAATTTTTTCCTTGGATGCGACCGTTCAAGTCAGCTTGACCGTTGACCTGAATTTGATACCCTGGGGAAATTTGCTCCAAAGGTAACCGACTCAATAGCAGGTTATAGGGTAATCTACTGAGATCAGAATCAACCTCTAGGTTTAGATCAGTGCCCATCTCCCATGGCATCTGACTAGGATTAGTTTTGGTGAGATGGGACAGTAGGATTACTCCTTTAGCATTAAAGGATTGTTTTGGCAACTGTAGCGATAAAGTATTTGCTTTGATGGTAGCAATAGCACCAGGATTGAGCAAGGGATTGAGGTTTCCGGATAAATTCAGTTGACTGTTCAGCGGTCCTAGCTCTAGTTTTTGGTTACCCAGCTGCGGTAATAACTGACTAACCAGTAAGGAGGAATCAAGATTAGTAGTATTGATGGCAGCTTGCCATAGACCGTTGCTGAGGGTGCTATTTAGGTTAAGTTTCCCTTGGGCTATTACTCCGTTAAGGTCTGCTTGTAGGTCAGTCTGATTCAGTATAGTTGGGGGGTCTAGGGTGTTAAGTCGGCTCTTTAACTTAACTTTCCCCCCGATTTGGGTGTCGATAGAGCTTGGAAAGTTAGCCAACGCCATTTGGGATGCGATTTCCCCTACATCCAGGCTGTTTGCGATCGCATCCGCAGTCAGCACCCCAGAGCTTAACTGACCGATAGCATTAACGTCACCACCACCTACACCTAGGTTTCCATCAAAGCTAGCCTGAATTGGCTTGAGTAGGTCGAGGTTAAATGACGAGCCGAAAGCCAGTAGAGACTCTAAAGAACTAGAAAGCTTAGCGTTACCTGACTTGAGAGCTATCGGTAGAGTTAGATTAGGAATACTATTACTCAAGTTAATTTGACCAGCTAATGCATTAACATCTAGATTTCCTGAATTTAACTGGCCTTTCGCCTTAACTTGACCATCAGCCACCCCTAAGTTTCCCTGAAAATTGGCCTTAATAGTATTGAGGCTGTTGAAGTCCTGATTCAAGCCAGAAGCGAGCAGAGATGCCAGGCTTCCGGAAAGATTAAGCTGACCTGACTGTAGCGCTACTGGTATGGTCAAATTAGGAACTAAGGGATTGAGCTTAATTTGACCAGCTAATGCATTGACATCTAGATTTCCTGAATTTAACTGGCCTTTCGCCTTAACTTGACCATCAGCCACCCCTAAGTTTCCCTGAAAATTGGCCTTAATAGTATTGAGGCTGTTGAAGTCCTGATTCAAGACAGAGGCTAGCAGAGATGCCAGGGTTACGGAAAGATTAAGTTGACCTGACTGTAACGCTACTGGTATAGCCAAGGTGGGAACTAGGGGATTGAGCTTAATTTGACCAGCTAATGCATTAACATCCAGATTCCCTGAATTTAACTGACCTGTCGCATTCACCTTACCCCCACCCACCCCGAGCAACCCATTAAAATTGCCATCGATAGTATTCATCAGGCTATTGAGGTTGGGAGTTGAGCTAGAGGAGAGCAGAGACTCCAGGGAACCAGAAAGGTTGATTTTGCCAGAATCTAAACCAATCGGTAAACCCAACTTGGGCACTACCTTATTCAGTTGAATTTTAGAGGCTCTGGCCTCCAATTCCACCATGCCTCGATTTACCTGACCTGTAGCCTTAACCTTACCCCCTTCTACCCCCACCTGCATATCTCCGGTTGCCTCAATAGATTTAGGAGAAAAGGATTTGAGACTACCAGAGAGGTTGATTTTTCCTTGGGTCAACTGTCCCGACAGGGGTAAGAAGGGGTCTAGAGGCACAGCGTTAGCCACTACAGTAGCTTCCCACTTACTGGTTTTAAGGTTTCCTGTACCCGTGGCAGTAATTGTCCCTTTACCGACCTTGACCTGGGTGTTACGCAGCAAAATATTCTGATTGAGCAACAGGAGTTCTCCAGCACCAGAAACCCCGATATCCTTTGAAGATGAAGTGGATAGGGCTGGTGCTTCCCAAATTAGACTCCCTTGGGGGTTTTGAGTGTTTCCTCTAATGGTAGCTTGGGCGTTAAGCTTGCCCAGGGTAATCTGAGATGGCAGCTTATAGGGAGATGCAATCGCATCCACCGGAAGGGCAGCGATAAAATCGAACGCTAGGGGCATTCCCTGAGGTTTAGTTTCCCCTTGCTGGTCACTAGCCAGTCTTACTTGACCACGCCCAGTAATTTTCCCACCGGCCTCAGGTCTTACTAAGAAATCCGTCAAGACCACTTGGGAAAAATTCCCAGCGAAGTCAGCCTGAATCTGAGCCAACTTAACCTTGTCGATAGTGGTCACTTTAGTATTCCTTAGTTTGCCAGTCACCTCTGGCATGTCAATCGGACCGGTAATCGATAAGTCTGCTGCCATTTCCCCATCTACTGGCACTGGGGATTTCACCGGAACAGTTTTCAGCAGTTTCGCCAAGCTAAAGGGCGTGAGCTCAACATTCAGGTCAAACCCTTTTTTCCAACCAACTTCACCAGATACCAACGCCTCAAGTGCGCCATAACTCCCCTGAGTTTTTTCCAAGCGCACCCGGTCTCCCTCGAAAAGCAGTCTAGCGTTAGCCTTCACTGGTGCGGTCAAAGGCTTTACTTGCAACTGAATCCCTTTAAAGTCAGCCTTACCGTTGACATCGGGGATGTCCTTGATCGAAGGCAGGGAAATATTCAGTTTGGCATCTAATTCACCAGATTGGAGATTAGCTGGGATATTGGGAATAACCGCTTTGATTAATGGCATCAGCTCCGCCAAGGCCAAGTTTTGGACGTTGACCCTAGCTTGAGTTTGCCCAGTTGTCAGCAATGTGTTTCCCTTCAGTTTGGTCTTACCCTCAGCAATAGCCGTTGTGATGTTATACCTGAGACGCTTATTGTTGTCGGATAACCCAGCAGTAGCATCAAGTCTGACTTTGAATGGATTAGTCTGACCATAGGGTAAGAGGGCAATTTTACCATTCCAAACCCGCACCTTAGCATCAAAATCAATCGGAGGAGAGAAGGAATTATCGAAATTCAAGTCTTTTAAATTAATCCATTCCCCATTCGCCTCTTGTTGGGCATACACATCCACATGTACCAAGTTAATGGTGACAGGCAAAGGGCGTTTTAGAAGCAAAGGCAAGGGATTAAAACCTACTTTGATCTTTTTGATAGCCACATGGTCAGGGTCAGTGGTGGTAGCTGGGATAGAGGATGCTCCCAACTCTAGGCTAGTCAGGTATAGGGCTTTCAGTTGTCCAACCCGTACATCTCGCTGGATAACCTTACTCAGTTCAGTTTCAATCCAGCCAGGTAAGTTTTGGTATAGCCACATCCTAACCCCAAAATATCCCACCAGACCAATGGTCAGGGAGATCATGGCAAAGGTAATAGTAGAGGGGCGTTTTCCCCATTGCAGTACAGTGGCTACAGCACTCCGGCTTTGATTTCCCTTTGGTTCAGGGGGAGGATTTTGGGAAGGCTTGGTCATATCCGAATATCAGGATGATTAGAGGATTTGCTGAAAATTATTCCAGATCAGCTGCAATATATTCCGGAAATTGACTGATACAGGGTAGCTAAAATTTTATAGGAATCTGAAGATAGGGTGATCGGCTAATGGGGAGAATTTATGATGGGTTAATCGGGTTTTTGAGCTGCTAGCCCTGAAACGCTACTATAAATTTAAATACAGAAACGCAAGACCATGCGATCGCGCTTAGTGCCCAGTAGTACCCTTAGGGATTAGGTAAGCTATCAGCTATCAGCTATCAGCTATCAGCTATCAGCTATCAGCTATCAGCTATCAGCTATCAGCTATCAGCTATCAGCTATCAGCTATCAGCTAATGGGTCACAGGCTAGAAGCCTGTGCCACGCTACTAGATCGGTACTTTTGAATAAAATAACCTGACGGCTGACGGCTGACGGCTGACGGGATTAGTTTGACGTACTACTGATGATTGGGTTCCTCGAAGTTCACTCTCGTCGAGTACACAACATCTTAAACTTGGGTAAATCGAATCGGTAGATAGTGTCCGGTCAAACACATCTCAATTTGAAAAAGTTTTTTCTAGGAGGATATGAATGACATCCTATGCAGCCTCTTCTGCTAGAGCAGAAATGAGTGAACTCCGACGACTAAAAACCTTACTACCACCAGAGCTACAAAGCTGGGTGATGGTGGAAGGGTCCACAGAAGTCAATCCCCCCTTGGTTCGTTGTGAAGAACTGGGTTCAGACGAGGTGGAAATTCAAATTGACCTAACTAAATGGGAGCAGCTCGCCCTTGACCAGCGTAACCTCCTGTTTTGGCATGAAGTTGCCCGGATTCAAAATGACACAATTCCTAAAGAAGGCTGGGAAATGGCAGCCCTAGCCATTGGTTTAGGGGGTGCTGTCGGGGAACTGTGGGTACAAGATGGCTTACTGCTGCTGTTGGCCTTAGCCCTATGCGGAGTCTCAGGTTGGCGACTGTATCAAAAAAACAATGGGGAGAAAAACCTCAAATATGCCATCGAAGCTGACGAAAAAGCGATCGCACTTGCCACTCGCTTCGGCTATACCCTACCCAATGCCTACAAGAGTCTAGGCAGTGCCTTGAAAACCTTAATTGAAATTACCCCTAGTCGTCGTCTACGGCGCAGATACGAAGACCGGCTCTCTGCTCTCAAACGCAGTGCTGCTAAAGCCAAAGCCCAAGCCCAAGCCAAGCGAGAAGGCACAACAATGTAGTGTGATGTCTAGGCAAGACTTAACTGTTGGTTGATGGTTGATGGTTGATGGTTGATGGTTAACTGTTGATTGTTAACTGTTGTTTGTTCACCTTCAACCAAATAACCTTCAACCCAAATAACCTACCCAAAGGGAACGCCAAAGGCGAACAACATTTTAGAATTAAGAATTAAGAATTAAGAATTTAGAATTCTACATTCTGCATTCTTCATTCTACATTCTGCATTCTGACAAACAACCTACCCAAAGGGAACCCCAAAGGCGAACAACCTTCAACCAAATAACCTTCAACCAAAGAATTTTCAACCAAATAACCTTCAACCAAAGAATTTTCAACCAAATAACCTTTAACCAAATAACCTTTAACCAAATAACCTTTAACCAAATAACCTTCAACAAACCCCTAAAGCTGACCGATCATTTTATGGGTCTGAGGGAGCACCCGTACCTGCTTAAGAAAAAGCTTCATTAAAGCCTGCCAAGCCAGAACCTGCTCCGGAGTAGGAGCAACTATTGGTTGCCCAGACCCCTCCACCGGAGTCACTGGTTGCAGAAATACTGGAATTTCCGGGCTAACCGCTGCTACCAAATCGGCAGATTGTTCCAACTCCGTGGGGTCAGTGTGGCAATCAATAATTAACTTGACAAATACCTCCACTGATGAATTGTGGCACAGCTTGAGAAATTCCTTGTGAGCAGCCCATCTGTTCTCTCCACTCACACTGGGCAACTTGATATCCATACCCACTGAGTCCAAATAGGGCAAAACCATTGCCATCTCTTGAGGACGATGACCGCCAGTTTCTAGGTAAATGGGCAATCCAGTTAACTGTCGTAGCTCAGGCAGAAATTCCACCAGAAAAGGAGTATGAAGTAAAGGTTCACCCCCAGTCAAGCTAATGCTATCGTGCAATCGATGTTTATTTTGTCTGTCAACCCATTTCAGTAGCGATCGCAAGGGGACTGGATTTGGATAAGTTTCAAAATCACGCTTACCGGGAGTATGTTCCACCTGGCATTGAGGAGGGACAGCCCAGGTATGGAAACTGTCACAGAAATGACATCTTAGATCACATAGGGCAAACCGGATAAAGATCTGACGAGTGCCAACATTTAGCCCTTCTCCTTGAATCGCAGAAAAAACTTCGATCAGGCGGGCAGTTGCTTGATTCCCACAGAGCATATTCACATTTTAAAAG
Source organism: Moorena sp. SIO3I8 (assembly GCF_010692325.1). GTDB lineage: Bacteria > Cyanobacteriota > Cyanobacteriia > Cyanobacteriales > Coleofasciculaceae > Moorena. The sequence continues at coordinate 20,124 of NZ_JAAHHW010000096.1, forward strand.
ATTTCATGATATATGACTAAATTTTTGCAGAATCGTAGGGTTCTAGGACAAAATAATGGTCAATACTATAGGTTAGAATCTAGCGGTTTTTTTTCTATGATGGTTGATTCAGTCAATAGCAACAATTTCCAGGTAGTGTTCTCACAAGATACTCCCGTGGTGGAATTACCCACTCGTGTCAGTGTACTAGAAGCTGTGGAGTTTAAGCAACTATTCCAGCAGCTTCTCCAAAAAATACCTCTGCCTGAAACAATCATATTTGATTTTCACCAGACTAATTTTATCGATAGCAGTGGTATCGGTGCATTAGTGAGTAATCACAAAAGTGCCCTAGAGCAAGGGGTTAAAACGTTGCTTAAAAATGTCACTCCCCAAGTCATGTCTGTATTGGTCATAACAGGACTAGACCAAAGGTTAGCTATAGAACCATCAGAGAATATTACCACACTAAGCACCAACAAATCAGTAAATCACTTACCAACAACCCATCCCTCCGTTAGATCTCCGGTGAAGCGATTAATCGATATTGTGGGTGCAATCTTGGGTTTGGGAATTACTGCTATTTTGTTTATTCCCATTGCCCTTGCGATTAAGCTAGATAGCCCTGGTCCGATTTTTTTTGGTCAAATCCGTTGTGGTTGGATGGGAAAGCGGTTTCGGATCTGGAAATTTCGCTCCATGTGTGCTAACGCTGAACAGCTAAAAGAGAAAGTTAACAATCAAGCTGATGGCAAAGTTTTTAAGAATGAGAATGACCCCAGAATCACCAGAGTGGGCCATTTTTTACGGAAAACCAGCTTGGATGAACTGCCTCAGTTCTGGAATGTTCTGAAAGGGGAGATGAGTTTAGTAGGTACAAGACCACCAACACTCAATGAAGTAGAAATCTATGAAGTGCCGGAGTGGCAACGTTTAAACGTAAAACCGGGTATCACTGGTGAGTGGCAGGTGAATGGACGCTCAAAAATCCGTAGTTTTGAGGATATCATTGAAATGGACTTAAAATACCAACATCACTGGAGCTTAGCCCATGATATCAGACTGATCTTCAAAACTATCCTGGTGGTGGTTCGTAAAGATGGAATGTAGTTTTATGGTTAGATGAGTTTGGACCAATCACCTTCGCCCCTAGTGGCGAAGGTGATGGCAATTGATCAGATGCCAGCCTAGCTTACCTTAGAATCGAAAACTATTTTTTAAGAAACTATCACAATAGACCTCTTGCCAAAGTATTTTTCTGATGCTGTCTTTCTCAATTCTTGTCCGCTGATCCGAAGTTACCTTGTCCGAAGTTCCCGACAACTGCCGCCAAGTGTAATGCCATAGACCGTGTAAACACCAGAATTTTTAAAAGTACCATCAAATTCGATCAATTTAGGCTAATATAGTGGTTCCCACTAGACCGATCTGCATCGACATGATCATCGTAACCTCCGTGTTGCAGAAGAGTCATTGTTGTTTTTATCTTACAAAATAGTGGTGCTTATTAATAAAACCTGGAAACTCAGTCGGTTAATGTGCAATGGCAAACCGCTTCGAGAATCTCGTCTAATGGTCCAAACAGACTTGAGTGAAGTCAAAGATGTATTACAGTGGTTTGAGGAATTCACTTCTGACCTACTGCCTCAGCAATTTTGGCAGCAGTGTCAAATTGCTTTGGTGGAAGGCTTTACTAATGTAGTACGCCATGCTCATCGACATTTACCTAAAACTACAGTAATAGAGCTGGAGCTAAAGTTATTTACTGATGGATTAGAAATGCGGCTTTGGGACTATGGACAGCCTTTTGATTTCCAATCCAAGCTGGAATCCCTCTACCAAGAGGACTATGACCCTTTAGAAAAAGAAGGAGGTAGAGGGTTGATGTTTATGAATCAGCTGACAGACGAAGTTTCCTACCAACGTCTGTCTGACCAACGTAATTGTCTACTAATGCGTAAATGGTGCTAGATTTCCGCTGCGGCGCGTTCAATTAAGCTACGCGCCAGACTTTGAATGCCAGTGTGTTCGTAATAGTTAGTAGACATATCCAGAAAAGCGGCCAGATAGTCTAACTTGTCATCAGAAAACTCAATAAAACTTTGCAAGTTATTAGCGATTTGTTCTGGGGTCACACCTCGGTCAGTAACGAAATCACTCATCCATCCTTTCACCGATTCAAAGCTTTCACCAATAAAGCTGAGCTTGCTCTGGGAATCATCCCCAGGAATCGCATCCTGGATCCCTTTGAAACTCCCACTGTCTTCCAACTCGTTGGGAGTTAGACGCTCTAGAGTTGACTGTACTCCCATGATAAAGTCAGGACCAAGGGGAATCAGGCCATCAAAACAAACCAGCGCTGCCATACGCATTATAGATGCGCCACCATAGTCACCTAAGGCAGCCACAAAGTCACCAATGCTATCTCCAGGCAGACCATTAATTTGGCAAAAGCCGATCAATTCCCCTACCACTTTGATCGACAGATCAATGGTTTGGGCTTTGTCAGCTTTCGGAGTCAAGCTGTTCAAGAAACCCAACAAGGGAATTTTTTCACCAACCTTGTTCGCTAAAGCTGCTGCCCCCAACGCCGTACCAGTGCTATCAATGGTTTGGTAAATCCACAGCGCTCGTTGGTAGCCCTGGGAGCGGTCATTGAACAGATAGACGGCGCGATCGCCAATTTCCTGAATTACCTCTTCGTCTTCTTCACCAGTGATCCCACGAATGGTATTTTCAAATCCCACTAAATTTTCCCACTCTCCAGGCACAACAAAGTCTAGAGACTTCAGCGCCGAGATGGTCATATTCTTCGTTGGCAGATCATCAACGATTTCATAAATTGGTTTGCTCACACTCAGACTCCTTTACAATCTGATACCTTCGAGTCATTAGTCTTTGGTTATTAGTCCTTGGTTATTAGTCCTGAGTGACCAACACCGAGTCTGATCGTAGCTACTGATGGTAGTTACTGATAACTAATGACTGATGACTAATGACCTACTTACTTGTAATTCTTGTGATTCTTGTGATTGAGGATGGTTATTCCCCATTCACCTTTTTCCTTGTAGCATTTTATTTACTTAAGTCGGGAAAGACCACTCAGGTTAAATTTTGCTAACCAGGCTTTGCGATCGCTAGCAGTAAACGACGGATTTCGGGATTGGATCTTTACCTGGTAGCGCTTACCGACCAAAATAGCGGTTTGAGTTGAACCAATTTCCCGGGCTGGATAACCAGCAATGGTTTGACCACTTTGCTGATATTTGGCAGCAGTGGTAGGAGTGCTGCTGGTATCAGAAATTGAGAGCACTGCCACCTCAGTGCCATTTTTCTTCAACTTGGCTTGAGCAAAGCCTTTTTTCTCCTGGGTATAGACTCGTTGATAACCGCCCCCTGATGGTGGGAAAAACTTGTTGAATTGAGACCCTTGAGTGGCATTCTTGGCAACAGCCTGACCACTTCTAGCCTGGCTGCTGGCCTGTTGTGCCTGGTCAAAACGAGAGGGGGCTTTTTGAGCGCAGGATGTTACCAGCAATAATATGCTGAGTAACATGGTCGCTAAAATTGTCTTTACACGAGACATGGTCATCGTTTTCTCCTTGAATGATGTATGCTGCTTACTTAGCGAGACTATCTAGGGGAAACCTTACCAGAGCTATCTACAGGTGCGACCCGTGGCGAATTTAATTCTTAATGGGGAAAGCGCACCTAACAAAGATTTCCCAAGTGCCCCATGGCTTCGTCAAATACGTGACCATTGACACTCCCCGGCCTGTTCGCGTAGCGTCGGGCAAAGCCCGAAAGGCGCGGGGATTCCTAGATCAACGAGTCACCTTAAACCGTTGTGTTCCAATCTTTGACTCCGCCAAAAATTAGACAATATCTAAACCAAAAACCCGTCAAGACCAAGTTTCTAGTCAGCTCACAACAGACCCAGCGGGCAATTCTCGCGATTGCGTTTGACTACTTAATAGGAAGTGCCTTAAAAAGTCCGTTTCTCTTCCTTTTCGTCGGGTTCCGGTGTGCCCCACCGTACCGTGTTATCTTAAAGCGTGATTTTTGCTGGGTTCACACACCAACGGTTAATTGATGATTGGGTTTTTAAGGAGGACTTTCCCTACCCTCCGAGCATTACTTCTTCTAGGTCGATAAGTTACGGGTCTCTCTCCCGGCTCAGCCTACGGTTTTTCAGCCTGTACTCATGTTTTAATTATACCCTGGCGCTAGATAAGTGTCAACTAAAAGCCGTCCTAGAAGGACGGGGCTTTAAACCCAGAATTTTTGGTAACAATATCCCACTCTCGGCCTAAAACCACTACCTCCTTCTGGTGTTGAGCAACTGGTCACAACATTCTGCCAAGGTGTACTCGCTGCTTTGTAGACGAAGTCCAAAGCTGAAACACCTGCCAAAGCCATCCTAGAAAATTGTAGTCAATACTCTGCAAAATGGGGAATAGGGAATAGGGAATAGGGAGTAGGGAATAGGGAGTAGGGAATAGGGAGTAGGGAATAGGGAGTAGGGAGCAGGGAACAGCGGATCTCGGAATAGTTAAAAAATTATGTGTACCTCATAGCTATGAACAACGCTATACAATTCGACGCAGCTTGGAAAGGAGATTACTTATTTTTTGTAAATCTACTTTGTCGATTGCATAATGAATTTTAATGAACATATTTATATCATGTCGGGATAATTACCCTTAATAAAAATCTCCCCATCTCCCCATCTCCCCATCTCCCCATCTCCCCATCTCCCCATCTCCCCATCTCCCCATTTCCCCATCTCCCCATCTCCCATCTCCCCATCTCCCCACCCTCCCTCTAATTATGGGTATTCAACCTGACTTGATATTACTTCCTTTGCCATCCGTAAAAATTCTGAAATAA
>NZ_JAAHHW010000097.1 GCF_010692325.1 Moorena sp. SIO3I8
CATGACTAACATTCGGAAACGCTAGCTTCTTCTGTTGTTCAAGTCGCTTTGCTTCAGCTGGATCGATGGTATAGCGATGCTTAAAGGATTTAAAATCAATTTCTTCTGGTGGTGTATCATCATTAAAGTACACTGTCACCTTCTTTTGATCACCATAGCGTAAAACTGTCAATAAAGCTGTGCAAGGATTGACATCACTGGGCAGTAAATTCTCACCAATTAAAGCATTGAGAAATGTACTTTTTCCCCGCTTCATATCCCCTAACACTAGTAGTCGGAATCGCCCCTGCTGTAAATTTTTACTAGCTTTAGAGATATCTTCAATATCTCTATCCAAGCCTAATTTACCAGAATTTTGCTCCCCTGCGGATTCCGATTGTTCCAGTATATTACTGATTTGATTTAAATAACTAGCTATTTCACCACGCACCGTGGCAACTCGATCGAGATCATGGAGAAAATTTGTGGTTTCGATTTTAGTACTCATAGTTCTAGTATTTCTATTTGAGATGTCAAGATAGGAGTGATACAAAAAGGGAACAGGGAACAGGGAACAGGGAACAGGGAACAGGGAACAGGGAACAGTAGTCAAGAGATGCGAGTAGTTTTTGGTGTTATGCTCAATTAGCATTCGTTTTTTAGAAATGCTATAGTTTGATCTTAGCTAATTAATGGTTTCAACACTTTATACTCCCTACTCCCTAGGGGAGCATGTAAGTTTTTTTTAATCCCTGATTTAGATCCCCCTAAATCCCCCTTAATAAGGGGGACTTTTTAATCTAAAGGGGGACTTTTTAATCTAATTCCCCCCTTTTTTAAGGGGGGTTAGGGGGGATCTATATACCTAATTATAAAGGTGATCTACTCCCTACTCCCTACTCCCTAATCCCTTCAATGCTTACATTGGAGCTGCTAGCAAGTAGCCATAAACGGATTCAATACCATGAACCTTAGACAACACCTCAGCATCCAAACTTCTCAGACGCTTTAACTCAGTCTCGCGATTCACTTGATTAGACTCTTTTTGCTCTACCAAATTATCCAACTCAGCCTTCCGGGATTTAATGTCATCATTTAATCGTTTAATCACCTGCCGTTCATAATCATCAAAACACTCGTTGACCGCATCATGAATTGATTGCCATTGCTCCTCAGCCAACTGGGGCAAATATTTCACCAACTCTTTCTTAGTAGCTTGAATTAATTGTTTGCGAGCTTGATCCGCTTGGAAAGCACCAACCCCTAGACCCATCAGACCCACACCTATTGGTCCTATAAATGGTGTTGTTGTAAAAATCAATAAAAAGGCAGTAATTCCCCACACGGCTAACCAATTGACCAGAATATTTTTCCAATCAAAGCCAGCACCAGCTAGAAACACACCAGCAACATTACCTGAAGCCAAGGATAAAAATCCCATCGCCCAACTGGCCCAGGCTGGTGAAGTGTCTGCTGAATCCATAGTGGTATTGGCGTAAACTTTTTTCCCAATCAACTTTTCAGTCATTTTATCGGCTATCTTACCATAGATGGCACCATAATTAGCGGCACTCCTAGCTAGTTCTAAAAACGCTTCACTTATGTCTCGCTCAGCGGTGACTTCCCAAGCCGATATCTTTTCGTTAATGTACCGTTCAAAGGCTCGCTTAAATGCTGCATTAAACTCATCCCGTTTCCCCTGTTGCAGGAAATCCAGAAAGCCTAAATCTGGCTGATAGCGGACAAAGTCCGATTCAAAGGTATTGCCTAAATTTAAAATATAGTCCCGAAAGGAATTAGCGACAGCTTTTGCTGTACGGTTACGGGTAATTCGGATTTCTTCCTGAAATTGATCACGAATTTCCGTCAGTTTCTCAAATTCCGGTGCGACTTCGTTAATCTGCTGTTTCAACTGATTAACATCCTGATCCAACAATGGAATCCGCCGTTCAATTGCTTCATGGACATGGTTATAGACTTGCTGAGCTAGGATTTTAGCTTGGCGCATTTCTGCGATCGCACGTTCTTTGGTTAAAAATGAATTAAGTGCTGCCATCAATTCAGGAAATCCCGTTCCTTCAAGAGAATCCTCGGAATTTTTAACCCGCCGACGCAAGGCCATCAATGAATAAATTTCAAAGACTCGTTTCTGATAAGCCTGTGCTTCTACCTGAAAATAATCCATCAGGTTAGCTTGAAAGACTTGACGGACTTTTTCCTCAGCTGCTGCCAGTTCTTCGGAGTCTTCTGGGTCAATCAATCCCTTACGAATCTCATCCCAAGCGTTGATTAAAAAGAAAACTGTTAATCCCCGACCTTTAAGATAATTTTCGATATAACGACGTTCTTCTAGAGTACAGGGCTGAGTTGCTTTGAGGACAAACAGGATAGCGTGACAATTATTAATGTAACTGAGGGATAACTCATTGCGCGCTTCCGTATCATTCAGTCCTGGACTATCTACAATTTCAATCCCTTTTTCTAGCAACGGTAAGGGATATTGCACCACGGCATGACTAACATTGGGAAACGCTAGCTTCTCCTCTTGTTGTAGTCGCTTGGCTTGATCTGGGTCGATGGTATAGCGATGCTTAAAACTTTCTAAATCAATTTCTTGGGGTAGTGTCTCATCATTAAAGTACACTGTAACTTTCTTTTGAGCACCATAGCGTAAAACTGTCAGCAAAGCTGTACAAGGATTGACATCACTGGGCAGTAAGTTCTCACCAATTAAGGCATTGAGGAATGTACTTTTTCCCCGCTTCATATCCCCTAACACTAGTAGTCGGAATCGCCCCTGCTGTAAATTTTTACTGACTTTATAGATATCTTCAATATCTCTCTCTAAGCCTAATTTACCGGAATTATGCTCCCCTGCGGATTCCGATTGCTCAAGAGTTTTATTGATTTGATTTAAATTACTGGCGATTTCAGCACGAACTCTGGCAACGCGATCGAGATCATGGATAAAATTTGTGGTTTCCATTTTAGTACTCATATTTATTTTTATCTTATCTAATTAATGGTTTCAAAGGGAACAGGTAACAGGGAGTAGGGAGTAGGGAGTAGGGAGTAGGGAGTAGGGAGTAGGGAACAGGGAACAGGGAACAAAAATTATCACAATTAATTTATACTCCCTAGAATATACTTTATAAGTATTTATTATAAAATTTTATGATATTCTGGAATTAGTTACTGTTTAAATATTTTAGGATTGGGAATTGATTCATTTAACTTTATTGCCTTTTGGTTTTGTTATTCAATTGTCATCTTTCCAGAAAATTTCGTACCCTAACCAGGCAATTCCTCCAACTATCATGACTAGGGCAAGCCAATAAGCGACTCTAATGGTGACAACAACGGCAATGACAACGGCTAAGAATTTACCGAATCTAGCTAGCTTTCTGCCCCACTTTTTTAGTTTACCTTCAGGTTTTTCATGCTTCTGGGTTTGATGCACTTGTGGTTCCTGTTGATAAATTTCCGTTTCCATTTCCCGGAGTCGAAGGTCTCGCTCCCGTTGCTGGAGTTCTCGTTCTCGAAGCTCAAGGTCTTTAGCTTTTTCTTCTTTGGAATTCATCGGGTTTTCCTGAGTTGACTGAAAATTTCCTGGTTGACTGACAAATCTAGTCTGATGCTTCTGTCATGGCTTGACAGTACCCAAAGGGGTACCTTTATAATGAGTCATTAGCTACTATAGCAATTTTAAATTGATTCAATATAGCTCATAAGTATGATCAAGCCTATAGTTTTTACTATAGCGCTACGCGCAAGTCAGAAGTCAGAAGTCAGAAGTCAGAAGTCAGAAGTCAGAAGTCAGAAGTCAGAAGTCAGAAGTCAGAAGTCAGAAGTCAGAAGTCAGAAGTCAGAAGTCAGAAGTCAGAAGTCAGAAGTCAGAAGTAACCTATGACTAAGTTTGCTGAGTTTAGGAATGTCAAACATCTGAATGGGTAGTGCTATAAAACCTCCTTTCCATATAGTGCTGAGTAAGACTTGTGACTGTTCACAACTAGAGAGGTTACAGTTGATAGGTTACAGTAATAGAGTTCCCGGAGAATCTGGTCTGATGAACAGCAGGATGTCTAATATCCTCAGGACTTACTTAGAATTGCTTGAATTACATGGAAAATGAACCATTACAGGCAAATACAACACCCTTTTTCCATTTGTCCGTATTGAGTCAGGAATTAATTGAGGGACTAGCGATCTGTCCGGGTGGTCATTACTTAGATGCCACTGTGGGTGGTGGTGGACACACTGAGTTAATTTTAGCAGCAGCACCGGATGTGGAGGTTACAGCTATTGACCGGGATGCTAATGCGATCGCAGCCGCCAAGACCAGGTTAGCCAGTTATAGCGGAAGAGTTAATTTCTGGCATGGAAATTTTGCAGAATATCAGGCTAATGATAGGATATTTGATGGTATTATTGCGGATTTAGGCGTCAGTTCAGCTCAGCTAGATTTAGCAGAGCGAGGCTTTAGTTTTCGCCATGCTGCTCAGTTAGATATGCGGATGGACCAGAGCCAGTCTCTGACGGCAAAGGATATTATTAATAATTGGGGTGAGGTACGGCTAGCGGATGTTTTTTATAAGTATGGGGAAGAACGGTTATCCCGGCGGATGGCACGGCGGATTGTAGAGAAGCGTCCGTTTCAGACAACCACTGAATTAGCCAATGCGATCGCATCTTGTGTTCCCCCGAAATACCGCTATGGCAGAATTCACCCAGCGACTCGGGTGTTTCAAGCCCTACGGATTGTCGTCAACCAGGAACTTGATAGCCTCGAAACCTTCCTCGACATTGCCCCCCATTGGCTGAAACCAGGAGGAAGACTTGGAATTATCAGTTTTCACAGCTTGGAAGACCGGATTGTTAAGCACAAATTCCGGGAGTTGTCAAAGAATTGCTCACTATTGCGAGTGCTAAGCAAAAAGCCAACTGTAGCACAAGCTGAAGAAATCCAGCTTAACCCTCGTGCTCGTTCAGCAAAACTCAGATTCGCAGAGCGACGAGACTTGAGCATTCAAGAGTGATCCACTCAGCCCTCTAGTCTCGGGATGGGGCAGGTGCTAACAGTCCAGCCAAGGAACCCAAAGAACCAGTGCCAATCCCCACCAGGATATCAGGAACATCCTTACCCGCCACAGCCAGTCCGATGGCACCTGTAACAGTTACCAGCATGGTACCGCCCAAGGCACTGACCACAATCCGGTAAATCCAACGGTCTGTTTCTAGAGGTGGACCAAGCCTACGGATGGTTTCCACTGGGTCTCTCTTGATTTCTTCCGCAAGTTCTGGATCTTTAGATACCCGTTCTACTAGTTCATTCATTGATTTAACTGGTTTCATGATAGTGAGCTTTTTGTGAATCTAAAACTTAATACAGCTTGATTGGTCTCATTTCCTGATGTTTAGGGATTAGACTTCGCGGCAGTTGTGGGGAATCGGGCATCGGGAATCGGGAATCGGGAATCGGGAATTGGGAATCGGGAATCGGGGAGAAGAATTGAGGCAAACAGTATGATAGAAGCGATCCAGCGACCTAGTGTTGTCACCCGATTACACCATCTTTGAACTCTCTCCAGTTAAACTACTACTGATACTAAAGATCTGGCACGAGTACAAAAAAACTTAATAACGGACGTGATAACAATCAATTTCAGTACTGAAAGCGTCAAATCTTATCACTACTCCCTACTCCCTACTCCCTACTCCCTACTCCCTATTCCCTATTCCCTACTCCCTTCCCTCTATGACTGATTTACTGGAAAACCTCTACAATGCCTTTGATCCCTCCCAACCGTTACCGGCAGGAGACCCGGTTTATGTCGATTGTCGGGAAGTGCGGGGGGATGGAGAGATCCAAGTAGATTTAGGGAAAGAGATGTTGCTTTCTAAGCGAGAGACCTATCATTTATATGGAGGTCATCGGGGGGCAGGAAAATCTACAGAATTGTTCCGATTGAAGCAATATTTGGAACAAAATAACTTCTATGTGGTGTATTTTGCCGCAGATGAAGAAGATGTGGACTCCGAAGATACTCAATATACCGATATTCTGCTCGCCTGTACTCGCCATTTGCTCGAAGACCTCAAGGACAGTGCTAATCCCAAGCCGTTGCTGAACTGGCTGGAAAGCCGCTGGCAAGAGTTGAAAGATTTGGCCTTGACTGAATTAGCATTTGATGGACTAAGTGTAGAAGCAAAAATTTCTCAGTATGGCAAGCTAACGGCTAATTTAAGAGCTGTACCAACCTTGCGTCAACAGATTCGACAGAAAATTAATCCCCACACGGTTACTCTCCTAAAGGCTTTGAATCAGTTTATTACAGAAGCCAAACAGAACTTACCAGCTGGATGTACTAAATTAGCAGTGATTGCGGATAATTTAGACCGGATTGTCCCAGTTATCCAAGAGAGTAACCAAACTAATCATGAAGAAATTTTTTTAGACCGTAGTGAACAATTAACGGGATTAAAGTGCCATATTATCTACACAGTTCCGATTTCAATGCTGTACTCCAAGCGAGCTAATGATTTGCGAGAAATCTATGGTGATGCCCAGGTGTTACCGATGATTATGGTACGAACTAAAGAGGGTAACCTCTATCAGCCTGGATTCAATAAAGTTAAAGAAGTGATTAGCAAGCGAGTCGGTCAATTTGCTCCCACTCGCTCCCTAGAAACTGACATATTTGAAAGTCCAGAAGCCTTAGAGCGCTTGTGTCTTATGAGTGGAGGTCATGTGCGGAATTTGCTATTATTAATCCAAACCGCCATTGCTCGCACCGAAACCTTACCCATTTCCCTCAGAGCAGTGCAACGATCCATTACTGATGCACGAGATACCTATCGCCGAACGGTTCAGGATGGACAATGGTCGGTTTTAGCTGATGTTTACCGCTCCAAGCAGATACACAATAATGACCAGTATCGTCAGTTATTATTTAATCGCTGTTTGTTAGAGTATCAATACTTTGATGATGAAGGAGAAAGACAGTGTTGGTACGATGTTCATCCCCTGATTAAAGGGATTCGGGAATTTAAAGACGCCTATGCTCAACTAGACTCACAGCAGTAAGGTAGCCAAAAGGCAGGTGAGTGCATCTGTGTATCTGGCGTTGCTGAATCAAGGAATGAATGCGCGATCATCTGGTTTTGTTAAAGCCCCCTAAATCCCCCAATTTTGGGGGACTTTGAGAGTTTTATCACTCCCAAAATTTGGCACAATCATACCCAAAATCAACAAGGGCACCTATCTCCCTATCTCCCTATCTCCCCACACTCTTCCCACTACTCCCTGCTCCGAAGTCCCTGCTCCGAAGTCCCTACTCCCTACTCCCTACTCCCTACTCCCTACTCCCTTACAACCAATGCTAAACCTTATAGATGCGGACGAGGATTTACCGCCAGCGAGTCCAGAAGAACAATACCAAGACTTACTCCGTGCCCTCCGAAGGCGCAGAGGTTTCGGATTATTATTTGTCCGTTGTTCTCCCGTAGAAGCAGAGAAGTTGGTTAAGCAGGTTAAGCAGGATTTATCTCAGAAAACAATAGAGATGTTGCGCTTCGAGGAACCGATTGATAATTTATACGGCATTGTTCAGGATATCCCCGACCGCAAGCAGATCAATTTTTTATTCATCCAAGGTCTAGAATATTCGTTTTATAAGTATGAAGAGACGAAACGTCAGCAGGGATGGGATAGCGAAGCAATTTATTCCTATAGTTGGAAAGGGGTTCCTCATATTTTAAATCATCTCAACCAACACAGAGAACGGTTTCGAGATGATTTTAAGATTTGTTTTGTATTTCTATTACGGCCATTTGTGCTGAATTACTTTATCCACCGTGCTCCCGACTTTTTTGACTGGCGTTCTGGTTTGTTTGACTTTCCTAGCAAATCAGAGGAGTGTCAACAAGAAGACTGTCAGCATCAGTCTTTGAATCCTGAAGAACGAAGTAAAGAAATTATCGCTATTCAAGAACGCCTGGAAGCAGAGCATCACACTCCTGAAGAGCAAGCCGATTTACTAGTTGAACTAGGAATGCTACTGGTTGCTGCCCAAGAGTATGAAGACGCGATCGCTAACTTTGACAAAGCTTTGGAAATTAAACCGGATGATCACCAAGCTTGGTACAGCCGGGGGGTTGCCCTATCGATATTAGGACGTTTGGAAGCAGGGATTGATTCCTTTGACCAAGCTGTCAAAATTAAACCCGATCACCACAAAGCTTGCTACAACCGGGGGATTGCCCTATTGGATTTAGGAAAAAACGAAGCAGCGATTGCATCCTATGACCAAGCTTTAAAAATTAAACATGATGACCACGAAGCTTGGTACAACCGGGGGAATGCTTTACAGAAATTAGGACAAAATAAAGCAGCGATTAAATCCTTTGATAAAGCTGTGAAAATTAAACATGATTACCACAAAGCTTGGAATAAACGGGGGATTGCTCTATCGGATTTAGGACGAAAAAAAGCAGCCATTAAATCCTTTGATAAAGCTTTGAAAATTAAACCCGATTACCACCTAGCTTGGTACAACCGGGGAGTTAACCTACAGAAATTAGGACAAAATGAAGCAGCGATTGAGTCCTATGATAAAGCTTTGAAAATTAAACCCGATTACCACGTAGCTTGGTATAACCGGGGGGTTACCTTATTGGCATTAGGACGAAATGAAGCAGCGATTAAATCCTATGATAAAGCTTTGAAAATTAAACCCGATTTTTACCAAGCTTGGAACAACCGGGGGATTGCCTTATGGAAATTAGGACAAAATGAAGCAGCGATTAAATCCTATGATAAAGCTTTGAAAATTAAACCCGATTTTTACCAAGCTTGGAACAACCGAGGGATTGCCCTACCGAAATTAGGAAGAAAGGAAGCAGCGATTGAGTCCTATGACCAAGCTGTGAAACTTAAACCCGATCACCACCAAGCTTGATACAACAAAGCCTGCTTTTATGCCTTACAAGGAAATATAGACTTAGCCCTTGATAACTTGCAACAGGCAATTACTCTCAATCCTGAAGAATATCGAGAGATGGCAAAAACTGACTCAGATTTTGACAGCATTCGCTCAGATCAGCGATTTCAGGGGTTGATTGATATCAAGTCGGGAGTCGGGAGTCCGGAGTCCGGAGTCCGGAGTCGGGAGTCGGGAGTCGGGAGTCGGAAGTAGGGAATCAGGAATAGGGAAAAATTATGTGTCTTAACCTTTACTTCGACTGCTATCAATAGACTTCTTGCAGAAGTCGGGAACAGGGAACAGGGAACAGGGAACAGTGGACAAGAATTGACGCAAACACTATTAGAAAAACACTTTTGCAAGAGGTCTAATTGAGGAAAAGACTATTGCTCCTGTGAAACACCACAATTACATCGCCATTATCAAATCCCTATTACCAATTAACAACTCTAACAATGGGTGTAGAGGAAGAATTGCTAATACCAATATTAAACTATACTCTTGCTCCCCATCTCCCCATCTCCCTATCTCCCTATCTCCCCATCTCCCCATCTCCCCATCTCCCCATCTCCCCACACTCGCCACGCCCAGCTCTATCGCTTATTCCAATTGCCGTTCCGAGGGTGTTGTGGTGTCCAGCAACCGTTCAAAGGTACCAGAATTGACGATCAAATACAACAATCCAGCAAACACTAGAAGAGCTAGAAGCATGGAACAACCGCGCATATCCTTCTCCTCCTTTAATTGATGAGCACTATCAGCATTCCACAAGGTTGTTACTTTAGCGGACAGGCAATTACCGTCAAAGCAACAACCCTGCGGGGTTGAAAGCAACAGAGTTAAATAGGTTTAAACCTAATATTTTCCGCTACTGAATTAATTGTAATTAATTATGGTCATCAAATACCATTTTTGTATCAATTTTTCATTAACTGTGTAACGAAGTGTGAAAACCTATCGTCAGCTATCAGCTATCAGCTATCAGCGTCGAAGTCTGTGCCAAGCTGTTCGCCTAGCGTGCGCGTAGCACATATGCTTACATCTCAGTTCCCTGGCCTTTTGGCCTTTTGGCCACGCTACGCGAACGGCCACGCTACGCGAATGCCCAAGAGAGGAATTCATAGTCTTTGGCTTTGAGTCCGTTGAACTCGTCAGCCGAATAGCTTGTTTTAAGCTGACAGCTAACAGCTGACAGCTGACGGCTTACCTAAATACTTTGCCAAGAGGTATATTAGATAACAGATTTACCGTCTTAGTCACAGGATTTTTCACAAATCGATTATGATTGCTATATTAGCGGTTTCACAAAATACTTAATTTTAATAATTTATTAATTAAATCTTTACATTATGGTAATTGGTGAAACCAGATAGGGCTAGAAAAGATAGTGTAACTAGTTAATCACTAAATAGTTAAAAATTCAATTGACAACATATAGTATAAAAAATCAGCAAGATGTCGTAAAAATTAGCAATTTTGAAAAGATAGGCTCGTTTTTAATTAAAATTTGAGTTAATTTAACTCGGCAATAAATCTAAGTGATAAACCAAAGCCGTTGATGGCATCAGGGTGCTGAGCATTTCATAGTTGTATTACTGTATTTCAGAGTGTATTTCGAGTAGTAAATGGAATTCCTTGAACTAATGAAGGGTGTTTCTCTAGAGCCAACTGACAATTCACTTAGAATTGACCTGAAGGATGCCAACTTAAGGGGTGCTGACCTCAGGGGTGCTGACTTAAGGGGTGCTGACCTCAGGGGTGCTGACCTAAGTGATGCCAATCTTAACGGTGCCCTGCTCAACGGAGCTGATTTGAGTCGTGCCTACCTCAGATGTGCGGATCTCAGTGATGCCAACCTGAGTAATGCCAACTTGATGGGTAGTTACCTCAGTCGTGCTGACCTCAGTCATGCTAACCTAGGTGGTGCCAACTTGAGTAATGCCAACCTAATTGGTAGTCGAGTAGACAGTACTCAGTTTGGAGATAACTTCGGAATTTCTAAGGATATCAAGGATGACCTAAAGCGACGAGGGGCAATCTTTGAGGAGTCTCCCAGTCTACGTTCTGGAATTCTTGTCTGTTCCTGACCAAGCCATGGGCAGTGCTATACCAAATACTAATTACGACTTAGCCCTCTCAGGGATTGTCCTTGCAGGAGGGCAAAGTTCTCGTATGGGTAGGGATAAAGCCTTGATTCCGGTCGAGGGTGTCCCCTTACTGCGCAGAGTGTGTGATGTTGCCCTCAGCTGTATTGCTCAAGTCTCTGGTCAAGTCTCTGGTCAAGTCTATATCGTCACTCCCTGGCCAGAACGATACGTGGATATCTTACCTGAGACTTGTCGTGTCGTTCGGGAAGTGCCGTTACCAGAAGAGACCACACCTCATGGTCCTTTGGTAGGATTTGCTCAAGGATTAGCTCATGTTGAAACAGATTGGGTACTGTTACTGGCTTGTGATTTACCCCAATTAAAAGCAGAGGTTGTGCAAGGTTGGCTCAAGCAGTTGGAGCAGACTCGGGAAAATGCGATTGACCAAAGGTCACGCTACGCGAACGCACTATTGCCACGAAATCCCAAGGGCTGGGAACCCCTGTGCGGTTTTTACCGACGCGAGTGTCTACCGAGCCTCACTGAGTTTATCAATCAAGGGGGACGGTCATTTCAGCGTTGGTTGGCCCAGCATCCAGTACAGGAGTTGCTAGTCAGTGACACTAGGCTATTTTTTAACTGCAATACCCCTGGTGACCTAGAACAGTTGGAAATACAGAATTAAGGGGTGCTGATAACGCCCGAAGTTACTAGAAATTCCTAGTTGTTTTATAGCAATTCTGATTTGGGTGAGGTACAGAGTCCTGGGTTTTAGGGAGCAGGGAGCAGGGAGTAGGGAGCAGGTAAGAGGGAATAGGTAAAAAAATCTGTTTACCTCATAGCTATCACAAACGCCACACATAACTATTTTTGATAAGCTGGTGACAGGATTCGAACCCGCGACCAGCTGATTACAAATCAGCTGCTCTACCAACTGAGCTACACCAGCAATCTTTTTAACTATAACACTAAGTATAACACTTGTCAAAGCTTCCCGTCTGATCATCCATCACCCCTCATCTCCCCATCTCCCCATCTCCCCATCTCCCCACACTTCCCACACTTCCCACCCTCCCTGCGCCCGGCTCCCTTAATTATGGGTATTCAACCAGACTTGATATTAGGGGGAAAGCTACCTATCGATTGGGTGTGCAGAAAGCTTTCCATTACAATTTATGGAATAACATATAGTTTCTTTTTATTTGTGTTAATTTATGTTTATTTGGGTAAAAACCTAGAGTAAAAATTATTGTTAATCATATGGCTAAAGTAACCGTAACCCTCTATATGGAAGAAAAAGACAAAGAAGCGCTTCAACGATTGGCAGATGCCGAGGAGCGCTCCTTGTCCCAAATGGCAGTACTAATTCTCAAACGAGCGATTAAAAAAGCTCAGCAGGCAGGAGACATACCACCCAAAGACTAATAACTGATGGGTTGACAAGCTACCTTGTTAGCCTTAATGGGTGTAGGGTGTAGGGTGTAGGGTTTAGGGTTTAGGGTGTAGGGTGTAGGGAAAACTTTTTTTGGAACTAAGGCAATCATTGTCTTAATGCACTTGCTCATGGGGATTTCCCTCAAGACCGTAATGGTGCGTTTTCCGTAGGCGAATTAAATTCGCCACGGGTCGCACCTCTGCATCGCTTCTGGATTTATGTGTACAGCTACCCGGTCACCCCACACCTCACAGGGGTAGGTTTTTTACATTTGGGTCGGGAGTCGGGAATCGGGAGTCGGGAATCGGGAGTCGGGAATCGGGAAAAGCGGGAAATGGGGAGAATTATCCCGGAAACTATTGTGTATTTTGATACATATTTTGAGGAATTTATACGTAATCAAAGTACCTACTCGCCCCTTTCTAAAAAACCTACCCTTATGAGTCACCCCACACCCGGTCACCCCCTCAGTTCCTGTGCTCTATCCTTGAGGCTACTAAACTTCGTAATCCACTGCGATGATGTCTCCTAGGATAGGTTTGATATACTTCTCGATTACTGCCTGGTGGACTGGGTGATCGGCATAGGTACTCAGAGCGTCGCAATCGAGAAGTTGCACTCTCAAAGCATGCTGAAATCCCTGAGACCTGAGGGGGGAAAAGTTCTCTCCACAGGAAAGTTCTACAATCCCAGGAATTTGGTCTTTCAGGGCCAGGATTCCATTTATAGCCAATGCGATCGCATCCGGTGAAGCGTCTTCTTTCCACTTGAACAAAACAATATGCTCGATCATCTTTACTAACAAGTTGCTAAATTCCCATTACCACAGGCCAGGTGCTAAACACAAAAACAATTACTGTACTTAGAGCCAGCAAGCCTTCAATTAAATTGCCAATTAGCGACCCTCTCGCCCCAAACTGTTCTAAATTACCTTTAATCATTCCACAATTAGCTCACACCCTCAATATCAATGGTTTTCTGATCTGCCTCAATAAGTACCTGCTGCATAATGGGCGAAAGGTTTTCATTGAGCCGTCCAGAACGAATAAATTCGGCGTAGGTATCGGCTTCAATATCTAACATGGTTTCTTGAAGTTGCTCAAGGTCAAGGGTTTGGAGTTGAGGGTTGTTACTCCGTAACTCCTCAATTTCATCGTTAATCGTTGTCAGTTGGGTATCGATAAGTTTGGTTTGATAGCGCCACAGGTCGGAATCGATTTCTGTGGTCTTTAAGCCCTCCTCAAGATAATTTCTGACCCGATTCAGGGCGATGCGACGGGCAAGAACTTCCGAATATTGCTGACGTAGGGGTTGGTCACCAATTAAATTTAACTTTTCGAGAAACCATCGGGTGGTTAACCCCTGGACTAGCAGGGTAAACAGTACCACGCCAAACACAGTTTCGATAATATCTTGCCGTCCTTCTAACACAACTGGCACACTTAAGGCCAGAGCAATGGAAACCGAACCTCGCAAGCCACCCCACCATAGGACAGTTTGTTCCCGCCAACCAATTTGAGAGTTGACCAAGATATTGCTGAATGCGCCCAAACCATAAATTGCGATCGCTCTCGTCAGTAGTACAGCCAAGATAGTAACCGCAATTAAGTGGATATTTTGGCCTAAACTAGCTATCTTTATTTGATCACCAATCAGTAGAAAGACAATCGAGTTCACAAAAAAGGCTAAAAAGTCCCAAAACTCAGACACAATCAACCGGGTACGGGGGTTCATACCAATCCGGGAGCCAAAATTGCCCAAGATCACCCCAACGGTGACTACCCCAATCACACCGGATCCCCCTAGTTCCTCCACAATTAAATAAGTGCCATAAGCAGAAACCAAGGTCAGGGATTGCTCCACCAGGGGTAAATCAAAGCGTTGGGTGGCGTAGGAAATCCCAAAACCAATGATGCAACCGATGCCAATCCCAATCCCCACAAACCCTAAGAAACGGGCAACACTAGTGGCAATGGAAAATTCTTCTAGTCCTAGGGGTAGTCCGACTAATAAACTAAAAGCAACCACTGCTACCCCATCATTAAATAGGCTTTCCCCCTCCATCAGAGTTTTCAGCCGTTTATCCGCACCCAATTCCCGAAATAGAGCAATAACCGAAACTGGGTCAGTTGCAGAAAGACTAGCTCCAACCAATAAAGCAATGGTCAGGGGTAGTCCTGTCAGCTGATTGATAGCAAAGGCAATGCCAACTACGGAAATAATTACCCCAGCGATCGCAAATAGACTCACCGGTACCAAATCCCGTCGTAAGTCCCGCCAGCGGATATTCCAAGCGGCTTCAAAGAGTAGGGGGGGTAGGAAAATTTCCAGAATCAGTTCTGGTGATAAGTTAACCAGTCGGACATCCACAAAAGCCAACCCTAACCCGACAATTACCAGTAATAGGGTGTAAGGAATTTTACGGAACCAGGAAAAAATCCTAGATAGGGTTGCCACACTCAAAGACACCGACAGCACTAGGAGAAACTGTTCAAGGTTTTGCTTAATGACGACTTCGCCAACAGTGGACTCTAGGGACATACAGAAACTCCAAGCTAAACTCAAAGGGGAAAGCCTCCTGCCCGTGGGTAAAATCACAGGAGTTTTCGGTTTTCCCCTTACCAAGCAAAATTAGTGATGAGTCAGGGAAATCAAGACAAACTCAAATTGATGGTAGTAGACGATGAGTCTGACAACTTAGATCTACTTTACAGAACCTTCCGCCGAAAATTTCAAGTTTTCAGAGCTAATGATGCCATAACCGCCTTAGATATTTTGGACACCGAAGGAGAGATGGCGATTATTATCTCAGATCAGCGCCTAGGGGGAATGAATGGAACAGAATTCTTAAGCAGGACAGTAGAGCGTTTTCCAGATACAATTCGCATCCTGTTGACTGCCTACACAGATATAGAAGATTTGGTGGCAGCAATTAACTCAGGTCAGGTCTATAAGTACATCACAAAGCCTTGGCAGGGTGAGGAACTAAAAGCAGTGGTGCGACAAGCTGCGGAAACTTACCAAGTGCTAAAAAAAAGAACCAGGGAACTTTCTCGGGCCTTACGACGGGAAGAATTGTTCAATATGGTGACAACGGCAATTCGAGAATCCCTAGATTATAGTAGTCTACTGCAAAAGGTAGTGACCACCATGGGTCAAGCCTTTGATGCTACCGGTTGTATCCTGCGACCGGTAGAGTTCAACCAACTCACACCAGAATGTTTCACCTACAAGGTTTCTGGGGATGGCAATACACCTCATATCCCTAATCCTGATTTGATGATACAACAGGTATTAGATAAACCCGAGACTAAGTCGTGGCCAGAAACAAGGGATGGTCAGAATTCGGTGCATTTGATCGTTCCCCTACCGGACCAACAACAGATCTTAGGGGTGTTGTGTCTCTACCAGCAAGGGAGTGAAGGGTCTTGGAATAAAGAAGATATCCAGCTGATAGAAGCCGTTGCTAAACAAGCAGCGTTAGCGATTTCTCAGGCAAAACTACTCCAACGCACCCAGTTACAGGCTCAGCAGATGCGGGATGAACTAGATGTAGCTCGCCAGATTCAGAATAATTTGCTGCGTCAGAGTTGGCCAGAGATGGAACAGGTGAGAGTGCAAGCTCACTGCACCCCAGCGCGACAGATTGGTGGGGATTTTTTTGAAGTCTATGTTCATCCCCAAGGAGATATATGGCTAGCAGTGGGAGATGTGTCCGGTAAAGGGGTACCTGCTGCCTTACTTATGACCAGTGCCATGTCGATGTTACGACGGGAACTTGCTCAAGAAACATCACCAGACCCAAAAACAGTGATCCAAAATCTTAACCACATCATGTCAGATGACCTCTATCATACCAACTGTTTTATTACCCTGGTCTTGGCTCGTTATACCCCTGACAAGCAACAGTTGGTTTACGCTAATGCTGGTCATACCTATCCTATGGTTTGGTCTGATCACCAAGTAGTCCAACAACACTCAGAGTCAAAAACTCCAGAGCCGACTTACCTTCAGGCTAGGGGTATTCCCTTAGGAATTTTGCCAATTTGGCAGGCGGAATCAGGACATTTAAGATTAAATTCAGGTAGCATCCTGCTACTAACAAGTGATGGAATTACGGAAGCAACCCTGAATCCAGTGAATCCAGTGACAGGTTCTTCATCCGATGGGTCAACCAGCACCAGTTCTAGGCTTGAGTCATCCGGTCTTTGGGAGCTTCTGCTTCAGGAGCCTGCTCCCTTTGACCTGAGTCATTTATTAGCTCGGATTCGAGAGCGTACCAACCCGATTCAGGAAGACGACCAAACCCTAGTATCTCTGGAGGTATTGTAGTGGATGAAAACAGAACTACAGATACCGAGTGACCTCAAGTTTTTGAGCATTGTCGAAAACTGGTTTATGGGGATTTTGCAGGTTGAACTCGGAAATCGTGTTGATTGGCCTAGTCTATCCAATCGTTTGCGATTGGTGTTAGTGGAAGCTTACTCTAACGTAGTTCGTCATGCTCATCGCGATCAACCGAATTTACCGATCTTGATTCGCCTAGAACTCAAAGAACGGGATATTGCTCTGGAGATTTGGGACTATGGTCAAGGATTTGACCCATCCTCTTATAAACCACCGAATCCAGGTGATTTACAGGAAAACGGCTATGGCTGGCTAATTATCCATCGACTAATGGATCGGGTGGAGTATCGCTTACAGGTCAATGGTCGGAATTGCCTGGAGTTGCAAGTCAGCTTAGCCAAGTAGCCCAGTAGCAGGAAAGCTATTTTGGGCATTGCTAAATTCAAAAGGTAATTGTTAATGTAAGCTATCAGCGTGTCGCGTATCAGCTAATGCGCTACTTGAGGTTCTACTTGAGGTGCTTATATCATGTGAGGCTAATTATAGCAACTGAAATATAGTTTAGGACATAGTATTTTGGTTTAAAGGGAGCTTCAACAGCTGGGAGCTTCAACAGCTGGGAGCTTCAACAGCTGGGAGCTCCAACAGCTGGGAAAAGAAATATGTCCTAAGCTTTACTTCGACTGCTATACCCTTAATAAAAATCTCCCCCATCTCCCCCATCTCCCTCATCTCCCCATCTCCCGTTGGGGGAGGGTTTCTGGAGATGATGTAATTACATATAGTGGCGCAACCCGATCGGCAAAATACTCAATATCATCCATTAATTGAGGGTTATTAGCTACTAACTCGTGAATTAAATTTTGTGTCTGAACTTCATTAAGGCGATCTAAAATTTACTCTAAACTAGGACGCTGTTCAACTAGTTCTGGTTTATGCAAGCATACTAATAATGTTAATATGTTGGCAGTAGCCTCCATAATCCTAGAACTACAATAACCTGTGTCTAATTCCTCTTCCTCAAAACCAATATTAATAGGTGCGCTTTCCGCATCTAATTATTAAATTCGCCACGGGTCGCACCTCTTGATAAGGGCGAATATCACTACCTTCAACGTCTGCTGTAATTAATTTCCCCCGTTGAACTACTCTTATAACATGGCCATCGTGATAATAAGCTTTTCCTCTTTGCCAAGATTGGCTACTGGTATAAGAACGAATAATTTCCTGGCTAATTTCTGGAATAGACATTGCTCTGTACCCTGGTATGTATGCTTTTTATCGTAAGCATTCAGCTCAAAGCTCAAAGCTGAGAGCTTTGAGCTTTGAGCTTTTAAATAAAACAAGTAAGCATTCGTTTAATCTTTGTTACGTAAGCTGAACGCGCACGCGTGAGCTTTTAGCTCACGGCTGACGGCTGAATGCTGACGGCTGAATGCTTACGCAGTTATCAATTGGATAAGGTAATTTCCTGCTAGGGAGTAGGGAGTAGGGAGTAGGGAGTAGGGAAGTCAGAAGAGGAAACTACTGAGATTAACTCAATTATACAGGTGATGTGGCGGCGCTTATTGGGAAGAGGGAAAGGAACACAGGCCGCATCTGACAAACTATTAGGATAGTGCGATGTACTTTACGGTAAATCTTGATGAGATTTACATGATCCTGTGTTGGGTTTAACTATCGTTTCACCCAAAATACAACTTTAATGGTATAATAATACTACTTTGAAATCGGTTCATTTATTGTTGGTATAAAGCCTAATTTTAACTGATAAAAAACTATGTATGAACAAGATTTTAACCGTTGGCGAGAAATCCTCGTTGAACAAATAAAAGCCAGAAATTTATCGGCAATTGATTGGGATAATTTGCTGCTTGAGTTAGAGGACATGGGAAAGGCTGAAAAGCGAGCCTTCATTAGCAATTTAACCATCTTGATTGCCCATTTACTCAAAATAATGGTTCAAACTGACGCTGCTGAGTCCATGAAAGGAAGTTGGTATAGTTCAGTCACAGAACATCGGTTTCGTATCCAAAAAGATTTACAAGACAGTCCTTCATTTAAACGTTATTTAGAAGAAGCGATTAGCCCAAAGGGCTACGCTACGCGATCGCTAAAGCTTATCAAGATGCTCGAAGGTTAGCTATAAAAGAAGGTAAAAAAGCCAGCTTTGGCATTCGTAAGCCCAACCCTGAAGACTATCCCAATCAATGTCCTTTTACAATTGAACAGCTATTAGATGAAGACTTTTATGGAGATTAATTTAAAATGCGTTCGCGTAGCGTAGCCCTTTGGGCTAATCGCTTCTCCAAAGATACCAACCCTTGTCCAATTTTTGAAGAACTGAGTGCGATCGCATAAGCGCGGAAGCTGAGGCCGTAGGCCACGCTTTGCGTTCGCGTAGCGTCGGCTTTGCCGAAACGCTTCATCGCACTACTCCGATTAAATTAAACAACTCCATAGCCCTTATATTCCCGAACTTCAGGAGCTTGAGGGCTACCGAACGCCACACAAGCCACCCACGTTTTAACCTCCCCTCACCCATCACAAAATATTCCCTGTCACAAAATCCTTAACTACTAACACCTGTAAATCAAAAACGCGCCGGAATTGGTCGTCATTCGTCAACAAAGCCTCACACCCGCTTCTTATCGCCGTGGCAACCTGAAACCCATCAGGCAGTTTTAAACTATATTTTGCTCGTAACTGTGCAGCTAAAATTCCAATTTTTGTTTCAATTTGTACCATCCTAATTGACTTATGACGCAGGAGAAAATCAACATAATCTTGCTGTAACTTCTGATCGCGATTCTTCAAAGGATTGACCAAACATTCAGCCAACGTCACCGGAGAAATTACTCCTTGTAACTCTCCCCCATCTAACTTATTGATTACCCCTTGTACTACATCGGCAAAAACAGCATGATTCTCTAGATAATAAATCACTGGAGAAGTATCAAGAAAAATAGTCTTAACTCCCTCTAATGCCTCATCTAATATCACTCTGTTTATCTCCAGACTTTTTCCCTTTCTGCCCATTGATCACGCTGGTTATTGACCCATTCTTGAGCATCTTGACCTTCTAACAATTTGGGTGCAATCCCTCTAAACTCTCCCAGAGATCGTTTACATTCTTTATCTAAATTGTCAGTAATATACTGAAGCAAATTTTCATAATCTGACTCATTATATTGATTTTTATCAGCATCTAATCCTGTCTGAGCACTATCCTTTGGTCCCTGATTATTAGGTTGGTATAGCTGCTGAATTAAATCAGCAGTTAATTTATGCTTTAAATCGTTCATCTGATTATAGAGTATTTTTTCTTCATGCTGCAAACGACCAACAACAATTCCAGGATGAATTCCTAACTTATCTGAAAAAGCTTTTACTTTTTCCTTAGAATGAATATAATACAATTCTTCTTCATATTCAGCAGGAATCAACCAGTCTCGCGCCTGTTCATTAGCCTCGCGCTCTTGCTCTGACTCTAGTTTTTCTCCCTGATTCCACTCATCTAGAAAAATAGCATTTTTCTCTTCTTTATCATGCAAAATAATATGAGCAGCTTCATGGAAAAAAGTAAACCAGAAACGGTCATTAGTTTTGCCATAAAGAGACATCTGAATCAGAGGTCGATGAGGATTTAACCACCTTGCTAACCCACTAACCCCCGCAGCTGGGATTTTTTCCACTAACACCCATAACACTCCAGCCTCAAAACAAAGCTGTTGAAGACGTGGTAGAAAATCTTCTGGTGGTAGTACTGTCAATTTTCTAATTTCCTGAACCGCTTTCTCAAACTTGGCGCGGTTGAATTGGGGACAATCTAACTTCTCTACTTTGATTTCACCAAGGCGCATCCAAGTTGTGATGGCACCGGTATTATCCTGTCCAGTACGAGAACGTCGAAAAGACACCGCTAGGTTACCATAACAAGCTCGCCATTGATCAGGAGAAGCCACTCCAAACAGCTGAAGCAGCTCTTGCACAACACGAGGCTTATTTCTTGAATCCAAACGACAGTCACTAATTTGTCCTGCTTTCTGCAATTCCTTTACAGGAAATTCGTCGAGCCAATCTACCCAGCTTTCAAGACGTTCAGCTTCTGCGATTTTTGCTAAAGCAGCACGATATTGAGCTTCTCGTTCGAGCCAAAACCCCTCTGTACTTCCTAATACCCGTGACAGCTTCACTGCGGTATCTTTCGTAATAGGTGCTTTACCATTAACAAGCTGACTAAGGTGTTTAGGAGTATAGCCCAAACGGTCTGCCAAAGCTGCTTGCGTCCAATCTCGTTCTTCCAGCAAATCAGCAATTGTCTCTCCTGGAGGAGAGACCCAATCCGGTTCAAAGGTATAGTTAGAATTAGTCATTATAATCTTCCACAAATAGAATACAAAGCTGATTAACTTTTGACCAATCCAAGCTTTCATCTGCCTTCAAGGGCAACGGTTCAACATCAGCTTGGAATACTAAACGAACTCGTTTATGTAGGTCGAGAGCAAATAGGTGTTTAAAATTAGAAAATTTCTGATAAAAGCTTTTGCCTAATTTATGGGACTGCACGGCATGAGGTCTTGCTGCCACTAACTCCGTGACCGCTTTGGCTGCGAATAAATCTGATCATCGCCTTTTGAGCTTTTGTGCTGCTTTTGCTCCTAATTGCTTTTGAGCTGATGATTGCTCACATAGCTTTTTCAGTTTTGGATATGCGAAACTGACATTAATACCTATACTCACACTAATAGTTTACCACATTGGTAAACTATTTCAAGATAAATAATTTTTTCCACAAGAACAGGCTAGAGAACAGGCTATGTCTGTCTATAGGCTCCGCCTCAATTCTGAACGAAGCCCCATACCATTCTCTATACCTTGACTATATATAGCCAATGAATCGGAGCGGCGGGATTTGAACCCACGACCCCCACTACCCCAAAGTGGTGCGCTACCAAGCTGCGCTACGCCCCGGAAAACCTTATTTACTATACCACACTATTCGAGATTTGAACAACCAAACTAAAATACTTTCACAGACTTAGCTGCTGCTAGCAACCCTGGAACCGCTGTTGCCACCCAGCTCCCCTCACAACAGCGTCCCTGATTCAAAATCAACCGTAGCGTATAAGCGGAAGGATAGCCCTCTACCTCCATCCATAGCCAATCGCTTTCTGCTTCGCAAGTGATTTTCTCTTCATCCATCAACTCACTTGCCATCTCACTCATAGTCTGAGCTAATTGCAGCAACAAGCGACAAAAGTCATTCAACTCCGACTCCGTTAGCTCAAATGCCCAGTCCTCACCACCCACTAAACCTTTATAGTTAGGAGCCTCAGGATCCCAACCAATACGCCAGCCTTCTCCATGTTTAACCAGACGTTCCATAAACCTGATTCTGCCCAATTCACCAACAAGTCAATTAGGTTTGAGTAACTGAGCATCTCCTGGTTGAGGTAAAGATACTCCTCTTCTAGGATTAGAGGTTGTGGCAGGTGATGTAGGATTGGAGGTTGTAGCAGGTGATGGTGTGGCAGGTGATGGTTGTGTGCTCGACTCTGGTGCCACAGTTTCACTGCGATTGGGATTGAATATGTTGACTAAAACGCTTACTAATGCATCCCGTTCGGCACGAGTTAATTGTTCTATCGCTGCAATATCCCCTTCCATGGGATTTTCGGTTAAGGTATCCCCACTGGGATACTGGGATGCGACTAGGTAATCGTACGCACCTAGATAGTCAGCCATGGTCAATTTCCAATCAAAACGGTAATTGGGCAACCGTTTTTTACCATAGACGTGATACCGAATTAAGCGGTTAACCAGGGTATTATTGGCAGCTACTTCACCGCTTTCTTTACTAATGTATTGGTTCTCTTGTGGTAAATCCGGTAAACGCTGATATACTACCTTGCTAAGCTCAGGGGGAATAAAAAACTGGGCGACAGCAGGCTGTGCTCCTAGGAGCTGGAAGACACCGGACCCTTGGTCGTGGGATTCCCACAGCAATAGTAAACCACTCGTCAAAGTGGTAAGAGCTAAACCTAGCGCTAGTTTAATTCCATTAGTCTTGTACATTGCTTCGATACGGCTATGGAACATTCCGACACAACCTTAAGATGAAACTAGGGAATGAACTACTCTTGCCCCTGACGCCCTTACCCCCTGACTCACTCAGCACTATAGCTTAGTCCGCAATAATCTCTGGCTGGGTCAATTCATCAGACATCTCAACAATTGCTCGCAGCACTGGCTTCATGGATGGCTCATCTAGACTTTCAAAATCTTCGAAGCGACGGCGCTTGGCACGGCTGGCCACTTGTACAGTGATCCGATAACGATTAGAAGCTGCACTTACTAGCTGCTCCGTCCGTTGCAGAATGTCCATTGAATCAAAGTTATAGCTTTTGTGCAGCATAAGGTTTATCAGGTTTTGCTATTTCTGGTTAAAATCAGTATCGCCCCCTCTACCCTAGCATACTTCACTCCTAAACTAGGGGTTACCCCTGATACAAGTCATAAAACTTTTCTTGAGGTTAATAATATACCATCAAAAAGTGAAAGAATTTGTGAAGTTGCGTGATTGCTACTTACATTGCTTGCTATGTATGACAATAATAAGAAAGAACAGTGAATTTGTACTATCTATACCTCATCTACTAACTATACCGAAACTATATATCTAACCAAGGCTGGGAAGTTCTACCAAACTATCCCAGCCTACTTATGTTTGACACTCTCCGCCTTGCGCATAGCGGGGATTCCTAGATCAACGAACCGCCTTAAACCGCCGAGTTCCTATCTTTGACTCTGCCAAAAATGGGACAGTACAAAACCCGCAAATCCGTTCAAGACCAAATTCCCAGTCAATTCACGACAGACCCAGAGGGCAGTTCTTCTTAGGCGTTTAAGTACTTATTGGAAGTGCCTTAAAAAGTCTGTTTCTCTTCCTTTGCTCAGGTTTCGGTGTGCCGGAGACGAAACCTTAGAAGAGTGGAGCCTTAATAAAAAAGTTTTAACCCTTTTATGCATAGCCTGTAACCCTTAAAGGCGACCCTCTGATTACGGTAACTTCTAACCCCACCGTACCTTGCTTATCGTGCATAGTGATTTTTCTGGGTTCACACGCCAACTGTTAATTGACGATTAGGTTTTTTAAGAGGACTTTCCTTACCCTCTAGGCATTACTCCTTTATGGTCAATCAGTGACGGGTCTCTCTCCCGGCTGAGCCAACGGTTTTGCCGCCTGTACCTATCTTAATTATACAACAAACTTCGTGTATAATATTAAGTTTTTTCTTGTTTCAATCAAAAGCCGTCCTAGAAGGACGGGGCTTTAAACCCAAAATTTTTGGTAAATGGGGTCTGTACATGGTATCTCTCAATAGTATCGCAGCACCGATGCGATCGCATTGATGGGCTACCTTAGGGGTCAGAGTACTTAGATTGACTCCTGTGGTAGATGTACCTTTTACATATACAAAAAATCATACCATTGCTAAGCTATCAAGAGTGTGTCGAGTTGTTAACAATTATCTGACCAAATAAATCTTGTCTATGCAAACACTTGCCGCTCCTAGCTTTGAGTCATTCCATCAGCTTCAAAGAACTCCCCTGAAGTTCGTTGTCCTCGGAGATAGTCTGATCTATGGATTTGGAGATCCAGAAGGTGGCGGCTGGGTAGAGCGACTGCGACGTCAGTGGATGTTACCCGATAGTCCTGGTCATGTACTCTACAATTTGGGAGTTCGGGGTGATGGGGTTACCCAAGTCCACAAGCGACTAGAAC
>NZ_JAAHHW010000098.1 GCF_010692325.1 Moorena sp. SIO3I8
CAATTGTCTGCCCCTTTTACTAGTTGATAAGGTTTCAGCCCCCTGTTGTATATCCAAGAGGATGCTAATTTTTGCAGGGAGACACTAATAATTACCAACTCTCAGGGCAATAATCCGGATTGTCCAGGTTTATAACCCTGTTCACATCGATGCTATAGTTGATCGATGTAGAAGCAAAATTTATCAATATTCCGGAGTGCTCTCAACTCCTTTTATTTCGGTTATTTATAGTCTTTTTTTTTTTTCAAAAGACTTTGGTCATTTAAAAATATCTTTAGATTAATAAATATTAAAATAATTTATACCAATTATTTTAAGTAATTTTACAGATAATTTTAATCTTAATATATCCTGATAGGGCTCTTGATTATTACTTGGAAGACTTGGTATTATTACCCGCTTAAATTATATTTAAATATACAATTATGATGCTAATTTTTTTGAGTTATAGCAGTCGCCAGGGCAGTTAGGACATGACAAAAGTCTCAAACCTAAGTAAGCGCAATAGTTTGACTTCTGAATTATGACTTCTGACTTCTGCTATATTTTGTGGTATAAATCTCAAATATTTATATCCAAAATAGGTAAGCCCAAGGATAATTACTTGGGCTAAATTATGGTATTAAAAATTTAATTAACCCGGATTCTCAAACAATTACTTAAGAATCCTATACCTAGGCTAAAGAAAAGACCAGAAATTGATCTCCCCTAGTAGAATCAGTTGATTAGGATGATGGGGTATCGACTGCATCCCGCTCTGTGCGAATCCACTTGGTCTGAGGTTCCACCAGAAAAGCCAGATAGAGGGGAATTTTCCACAGAATGTAAATTGGAACAGCTAAGAGCATCAGGATCGGAAAGTCTGCTCGGCAAAATTTAGCCCAACCTTCAACAATCGCAATTAACAGCAGCACCCCTTCTATTAGTAACACAATGGTACTTATCCATGATCCTCCCAAGGCTACCCCGAGTAAAGATCCCCCTGTAGCAGCCACCCAAATTAGAACCAATAGGGACAATGGTGGCACACATAAGTCTAATGCGTACGCTAATAGATCGAAACGTCTTTGACGAATAGACTCTTTGAGCAACTTAGGAACTTGGTTTAGCAAAGTCTCGATATGACCATGCTCCCAGCGTGACCTTTGACTCTTTGCTGAAGCGTCTTTCATCAGACGACCTGTCACTCCTGCTTGTTGGCAATATATTGGGGAATGTCCGATGATCGCTAAATCCAAAGCCAACTGCATATCATCAACTGTTTTACTGCCAGCCAAAGAGATTTTGCGAATCACTGACCAGGGGAAAGCCATTCCTGAACCTGTTAACAAACAAGGCAAGCCCAGTCGATGTAACCCACTCGGACGGACTGTATTTTTGAATTTAACCGCCAGGGTAGAGATCAAATCCTTTACTACCGGTTTGTCTGGTTGTGTCATTAAGTAAGTTGACTGAACCGGTCGTTGTCTAGCGTACGCAAGGCGGGAAATCCGTGAAATCGTTCCTTCAGTAACGATACAGTCTGCATCAACCACCACCACTACATCCGGTGGATTAGGCTCGATAAAGCTCATACCGAAGTCTAAGGCATATCCCTTACCTCTGCGCTCATGATCCTGTCGTTCAATTACGGTAGCACCAGATTTCCGAGCCACTGCTGCGGTGTCATCAGTGCAATTATCAGCAATGACTATTAGTCGGTCTTGCTCCGTAAGCTGAGGTAGTAATGTTTCCAGGGTGGCACTGATATCAGAGGCTTCATTGTGAGCTGGAACTAAAACAGCCACCGTTGGTCGGGGTTTCCTAGCATCCGACCATGGCTCAGAGGCATTAGGCAAAATTGCTGCACTACATTCAATAAAAAGAACTGTAATTGGAACGATAAGGGCAAATGCTATTACCAAAAATGGAATATCAATAAATGAGATTAATGGCTGATTAGCTAACACAATTCAACATCCTTAAAGCTTAAAATAAGTTATTTTTTTTTAGGGAACAGGGAACAGGGAACAGGGAACAGGGAATAGGGAATAGGGAACAGGGAACAGGGAACAGGGAACAGATAAGAGGGTTAATTTAACAAAAACAAACCTTTTGTTATCATCATTAATAGGAATAATAGACTATATCTTAAATCCAAGAAATAATCGCTAATTAGTCAAATATAACCAGCTCTAAACTAACTATAAGTAAGTTATATACTTTTATTTAAAGTATAATAAAAACCTAATTATATCTATTTGATTATCATGTTACCTATCACCTATTACCTATTACCTATTACCTATTACCTATTACCTATTACCTATTACCTATTCTCTCTTCCCTGTTCCCTGTTCCCTGTTCCCTAAAATCCAGAAATTGTCTACCTCATAGCTATGATAATTGCTATATCTAACTGTTACTATTAAGTACAGTTTTGTACTCAACCAAGTTACTACGCTGTCCTAGCAATCGATTTAGGTGAAATTGAATCTGACCCTGAACCTGAGGAAATTTGCCGATCATGCAAGAGAGACTATAAAGTAAAGCATCTGTTGAGCTAAAACCTGTCTGGGACTTATGACGATAGATCCGGTAAGTCATCAGAGGGTAACCCAACAACAGCAATAAGCTCAAGCCATGGGTGAGCCATGCGATCGCAAATACTAACAGGGGTAAGAGTAACCCCCAGAACCAAATGCTCCGGCTTTCTTTCACCCAATGGCGTTCTGGAGTGTGACCGTGTAACCAGGCTCCCTCAGCGTAAGCATGACCTGCTCTTAAGAACCGTTTCCAGCACTGACTAAAACGTGTCATTTGGGCATCATGCCAAGTCATTTCAGCATCTAGGCGAAAAATCTTCCAACCCCTCTGGCGCAGCCGCAAGCACAGTTCCGGTTCTTCACCAGCAATTAGGGTCGGATTAAACCCTCCGACTTGTTCAAAAGCTTCTGTGCGCATCATTGCATCACCACCACAAGCGGAAGCTTCACCTACTGGTGTATCCCACTCCATGTCGCACAATCGGTTATATATAGATTTTTCAGGGAAGCGCTCTCGTCGGCGACCACAGACTACAGCGACATTAGGGTTGGCTTCCAGTTCCCCTTGAGCATAGTCGAGCCATCCCGCTACTACCTCACAATCCCCATCCACGAATTGGACAAACTTAAGATTTGGCTCTAAATGTTTAAGATAGATATATCCCGCATTCCTAGCACGAGCTGCAGTAAACGGTTTAGATAGGTCGAGTCCAATTACTTCTACCCCCAAAGAATGAGCGATTTCCACACTGTTATCTGTGGAGCCAGAATCGACATAAACCACACGAGCGGCGTTCTTAATTACAGACAGTAGACACTGACGTAGGCGTTCACCTTCATTGCGTCCAATCACAACTAATCCAATTTGCTTCACACCTTGGGGTTTGTATTCTACAGCTGAGAGAGTGTTCATCGTTTAACTGCTTTGAGAATTTAGCTCTTTTCTTGGACGAGGCAAAGAATTGAAACGTAGAGGTAGCACTGAAACGCTGTTTCCCTAACGCTCTCGTTGTGGGTGAAAGATTTTAGCCAGATTAAACTGTAGCAGATTCACCCTTGTACAGCTTTCTAGGGAAGTTTACAGGATCAGGAATTTTGATCGATAAAGTCTATCAGGGCATCATACTTGGGTGAACTCTTTTGGTATACATGTTCTAAAGCACCCCAGCTCCCCCATTTACTGGGCTTACCGATATCAGAAAAGTGCATAAATAAGCCACCGTTCTGATTCTTCCATTCATTCAGGAGTTCTGTATAAATTTTGTACATTTTTGGATGTCTATTAAGCTCAATGAAAAACTCAGTTAGTTTTTGATTATCGGACTTGACAAGATGTTGACCACCTTCGTAAGCCACTAACTGTAGTTTTCTTTTAGCTGCTACTTTTTGATGATAGTTAAAAATTTGATCAATATCACTTAAACTCTCATAGTCTTCTTCTGTGGGAAGTAAACCCCCGGATTTGATCTGCTTAAACGCTTTTGACACTCCGCCATCGGGTTCATTCAACCAAGACTCGATGGTGCTTTCATTTTCTTCGGCGTTTAAGCTGCCATTAAAATATCCTGCGATCGCAAAAGCATCAATACTATGTTGATAACAAGGGGCATTACCCTCTGCTACCCACAGAGGACAATCCAAAGCAGCATTTTCCAAACCAAGCCATACGGTATGGGTAGCCATAACAGACACAACTTGATTGCTGTCACTACCAAATACATTTTTCCAAATATCAGACATTTGAGCAGTACGCATTCCATACCATTGCATGTATGCATCTCCTTTATCCTTGCCCCACCTAGCTTGACCTTGAGCTAAGGCATAGTTAGCTTGTTGGAATTGCCAATTCCACACTTCATTAGACAGTTCCACATAAACCCTTAGATTTGGATCTAAGGTATCTTTAACTATTTGGGCAAAATTAGTGATATAGTCATCTGTAGCTTGATGGGGCATATTAAACCATGGATCAGCACCAATTCGATTGGCTAGTTTAACCATGATTTCTACAGGTACACCTTTACCGTAAGCGTAGGAGGCATCATCTACTTTTGGTCTATTTGCCCATTCCCTTTGCTTAGAATGATTGGTTTCCATCCAGTCCATAAAACGGATGGCTTTAAATTTTTTAATTTTATTGATGAATTCCGGATTAAAAAGTTCAGACTCGTAAGTATCTTCATCCTTAGCTTGAACAACACGAATGTTGCGAATATAATTACCCGTGTTATTAGGATCCGTAGCGGTAATTATTAAATAGATACTAGCCCCGGATGGAGTGACATTAATTACATCTCTTCCTGGCCTTGACGCTACCTCATCTTTGGTGGCATCAAACTTATATTCTATAGTGCCTTCTCCATCGTATAAAACCACATACTTTCCAGCTGGATAATTTTTCATCCCTGTAAAAAGTAGTGTAGCCACACGAGTATATTCAGGAGGAGCTTCTGGAGCAGGTAAAGACTTAACCCAGCCCTGTTCGTCTAAATCCAGTTTATCGTATTCCTCAGTATCCCACGAACCACTACAGCCTGTTTCTCCAGAGACACATTGAGTAATCCATGGTCTCGACGATTTGAAGGCATCTAAGAAAGGAAGTTCAGTTGACCAATCAGCAATTCCATTCAGGTTAGTTCCTAAGTTACTAGTTTTATCCAGAGAGTTTTGAACCGTTGAGTTACTGAAAAAAATATTAATTTTTTGATAAAAGTGTTCAGGATGTGTTGGATTAAGCGCAATGAATAAAGTTAGACAAAAACTAAAAATAAATAATGTAATTATTTGGTTTTTTTTGAAAACTATACTGTACACTAATTTTAACTATCAGGGCTAGCAAAACTGACTTGATAATTGGAAGTTATTGGTAAGCTGACTTCACTCAAGTAGCGTTCGTGGCACAGGCTTATAGCCTGTGACGCACGCGCATTAGCTGACTGCTTACATGGCTGGTAATTATCACCACTAATATATACTTAATAAAAAACAGCTATCCGGATTTTTGGTCTAGAGATTTTTATCAAAAGCTTACGCTATATATGAATTTAAGTTAATCTTGTTATAAAGTTATAATAACGAGAAGGATTTTTAGAAATCCATAGGTAAAGATCAAAGCAGGGGTATAACGGTAAACTTAGCTGTTGTATAACATAGACCAAATCGAGTTTAATGTCACTCTAAGACTTGCCAAGATTCACGAATGCCCCTGGTTAAGTTGCAGGTTGCATCTCCAGTATTAACATTTACTTTCAGAGAAATGAACAAGCCCGTTATTGCCATTGGACTAGATGCAGCTGAGCCCTCTGTCCTTGAGAAATGGATGTCTCAGGGACATCTCCAGACTATGCGTCGTCTGCGCGACCAGGGAACCTATGGACGCCTAAAAAACTTTGAAGCGTTTAGTGCAGAAACCCCTTGGACAACATTTTTGACTGGCTGCTCGCCTCACACAACTGGGTACTGGTCTCCCTTGGGATTTCGAGAAGGTAGCTATGAGTGCTACACCAAGGCCGCCTATGACTATAGTGAGTATCCTCCATTTTATGCCCTGGGTGAAGATTATCGAGTGGCAGTTTTTGACATGCCTCAAACTCGGCTTTCTGAGAAGGTAAATGGTCCGCAGGTTTTAGCTTGGGGAGCCCATTCTCCTCAAGTAGCTAGTGGGTCTTTACCGACTTCACTGTTTCAAGAACTGGTTGACAAACATGGAGAACATCCAGGACTCCATAAAGACTATGCAGTGTGTCTTGATTTAAAAGGAACACTTCGACTTCGGAAAGTTCTTGAGACAGGGATCTCCCGTCGCGCTACTATTTGTCAAGATCTCTTGCAACGAGGTTCTTGGGACTTGTTTTTAACAGTGTTTGGCGAAGCCCATGCACTGGGTCACAATTTCTGGCAGTTGAGTCAACCGGAGCATCCTCTGTATGAGCATTTTAGTTCCCGTGTTTCAGGTGATCCAATGCTCGAAGGCTTTCAAGCCATTGATCGGGCAATCGGCAAGATTTTAGCCAAAGCACCAAAGGATGCTCATGTCGTCATTTTCTCCGCTCATGGCATGGGTCCTAACACCATGGATACCCCCAGCACGACCTTCCTGCCTGAGTTTCTATATCGCCTGAGTTTCCCTGGCAAATTTGGCCTGGCTAATGGTACTGAGTTGGGAACACCCCCTGAACCGATAATTACCAAAATGAAATGGAACTATTGGGAGCGACATCTGTGGGGTACCAAGTATGATCCTAATGCCATTAAAAGGTTTTTGAGACGAGAAATGCCCACCAAGCTTTTCAAACTAATCGAGCCATGGTTAGATTCTTCTCAAGAACCCGATCTAATCTCGCCATTCAGGCTAGCTAAGCAAACCGATGTAGTACCTTTCCAACCAGCCGCTTGGTATGCACCGGTCTGGCACAAGATGAAAGCGTTTGCCCTACCAAGCTTTTCAGAAGGATATATCCGCATCAATCTTCAGGGACGAGAACCCCAAGGATTGGTACCGGAATCGGAGTATGATGCCTTCTGTGATGAACTGATCCAAAAGCTTTACGCTCTTAAAGATGCCCGAAAAGGTGTACCGATGGTCAAGGATATCATCAGGACACGGAAGTCGCCCACTGAGCGAAATTGTAAGCTGTCTGATGCCGACTTGGTACTTGTCTGGCAAGATGAGTATGCCACAGATGTGGTGGAAAGTCCTGATGTTGGACGTATTGGTCCTGTACCCCATTATCGTTCTGGCAGCCATCGCCCTGAGGGATTTATCATCGCCGCAGGTCCAGATATTGCGTCCGGTGTTGATTTCGGAGGCGGTCATGCTCTTGATCTTCCCCCCACAATTTTGGAATTGATGGGTGCACCAATTCCTGAATACTTTGAAGGTAAGCCACTACCATTGCTAGCAAAAGAGCTTGTCAACGGTTAATATGCCTACTGCCTTAGAGTGTGGTCAGAAACATTGCCCTCATAGTTAAGTCTTTGTAAATTAGAAATGAGGGATAAGGTAAAGAGGGGATGAGGAGATTTTTACTCCTCTTTCCCCTCTTCATTTTATTCCAAATCTCACAAATCCGACAGGAATCAATTGAACATGCTTATCATCACACGATGTATACGTTCTGCCCATGTATCCCAATTGAGAGACTGATCGTATTCCTCTCTAGAAGACTTGACTAATTGTTCATAGACTGCCCGATCACCAAAGTTATTTGCTATCACACTAGCATACTGATCACTTGAGGCAGATAACGGTAACATATAACCATTTTTGCCATCTTTAATAATTGTCGGGATTCCTCCGACATCAGTTGTGATTACAGGGAGACCAAATGCATTAGCCTCACAAATCACAATTGGTGAACAATCAGCACGAGTGGGAAACATCAAAAAATGGGATTGCAGAAATAATTGATTAAGTTCCTCTCGTTGCTTAGGATTATTTTTATTCAAAAAAGGAATGACCTTTAGCCGCTCATGCTTAATGTCATCCGGTGGCACACAACCAAGCATAACTAGCTCAGCGTCAATTCCCATGTTCAGCAGAGACATCAGAGTTTCAAAGGCAATATTTCCACCTTTTCTCTGCCAATCTTTACCAATAAACAATAAACGGCAACGGGAAGCATTACACTTGGAAAATAGTTGATCTACTGACGGGATATCATCTAAATTTGCTCCAAAGGGAATTACTTCAACTTTCTCTGGATCTGCCTGATAGTCGCTAATGGCAGATTTGGCAGCCCATTCTGAAGAATAAACTAGTTTATGAGATTTTGATAATACAGAAAATTCATGTTTTTCTCCTAGTTCAAATTCTTCTAGGTTTCGGTAAATTTTATAGTAGTCATTGTTGATTAGCTTCGGAGTAGCATCGGATAAAAAAATAATAGGAATACTAGTGTCAATTAAACTTACTTCTGCTGATGCAACAGGGCAAAAAAGTAAATCACATGGGGTTTCATTTAACTGTCTTTGAACGTTAATTATGAATCGATTAAGCTGTTCATTTTGATCAGAAGACTTGAAACCTAAAAATGAATCAATTAATTGGATAGGCTTGACTAGCTTATGCCAATAGGATACTTTTCTGGGATTGCCGAGATTAATCAACTGAAGGTCTCTTGATGCCAGAGACCTATGCATATAATAAAGGGTGCCAGAAAAAGTATTTTTATCTAAATAATTCTGAGAAGATAAAAAACCAACTCTCAAGGGCTGCATCATCGGTTTTACCAAGGTTGAATCTTGCTATCAAATGTACCGCTTCAATTATAGCTCCCTATTAGTAAAGTATTTGATGTCAAACCAGCCGTATTATTAAATTGCTTGATAATTTATTGCTCCCCAGTAGTTTACTTTTTAATGTAATCATTTTTAGGTATTTAAAACTAACTAAGCAATTTTGCTTAGTTAGCTCTAGGGTAATACGGCATTAATATTTTCTTTAAAGGTTTTAGGGGTTTCACCATACGCCTCAACTTATGATCAACATATATCATATAACAGTCAAGAGGCTCTGCTCCAAAACTTTTCTTAAATGCTATAACTCCTGGCAATCCACCACTAGGATTAAAATCAAACCAAGAATATCCTTGTTCACAAGAATCTTTGACAATTTCATACATAACTAAGTTAACTGGTCTTAGATTCAAGTATTTTTCTAAAGATGAGCCATGCCAATACACCACATGTTTCTTGGCGTAGAAGCATAGTGCTCCGCTGATAATTTCGTCTTGATAGTGGGCTAGCCAAAGCTTAACGTTAGGTGACTTAAGTTGAAAAATTGTTTTAAAAAGTTCCCAACTATAGCTACCAAGACTATTATCTCCCCATCGTCGTAATGAATCTTGATAAACTTGATAATATTCCCACCATTGATCTAGGGTAGATGCTGTAGTTACTGAAACTCCTTCCTTGATAGCTTTTCGGACTTTTCGAGCCATAGAACTACCGCCCTTTTTCCAAGTTTTGGAAATTGTTTCAAAACCCACGTCTAAGTTAATGGCGTGAGTGGTATCCTCCTCTTGTTCACTGACACAACTTAGGGCTACAGCTTTACTAGCTAGTTCATTGTAAGGATTTACTCGCCAACTTAATTTACCCCAAAAATTTTTATCGAGAAATTTAACTAGTAAAATGGCATGGTCAATGGTAAGTTCGTCTGCGGAAATCCATCCTCCAAAGGTTCCGTCTGGTGAGGATGAGTATTTCTTGATAAATTTCGGATTTCCAAGTTTATAAGAAAGGGGGATTAAAGCTCTTTTTTGATCTGAGACTACGATCATTTGAGGGTTTGGGCGAAATTCTCCTTGAGTATAGGTATTCCAGATTTCGGCCCATTCTCTTGAATGAAAATAAGTTGAATAATTGCATTCTTGCCAAATTTTATCCCATTCTTCAGCATTAGCGAGATAGGTTTTGGTAATTGATAGGCTCATTCACTACTCCTATAATTAATTTTTGTGACCATAAGTATTAGAAATGCCCTAGTGAATTCCTTGATTAATCTTGACCAAAGGTAAGACAAAGTAAGCGTTCGCGTAGCGTGACCTAC
Organism: Moorena sp. SIO3I8; assembly: GCF_010692325.1. GTDB lineage: Bacteria > Cyanobacteriota > Cyanobacteriia > Cyanobacteriales > Coleofasciculaceae > Moorena. Next base: position 10,078 of record NZ_JAAHHW010000098.1, read on the forward strand.
GGTCAATCGCTTACCTGGAAACATCAACAAAGATAAAAATGCGATTGACCGTTCGCGCAGCGTCGGGCTTTGCCCGAAAGGTCACGCTACGCGAACGCTTGAGTATTGGATTTATCGATTTAGATAGCTGCGCTGATTTTCGCCTATCTATTTATTTCAGGACTTACGCAGTAACTCTACTTGTAGGGTCTCACCCTACTATTTATAGTGTTTGTTACCCAGTTTTACCTCAGTCCTGTATGTCTTAGAGTTCTGCTAGAGTTCAGAAAAATTTCTTGATTGATGCGACAACCCTTGCTTGGTCAGCCTCAGTCATATCGTTGTAAAAGGGCAGACGAAGTAAGCGATCGCTTACATCCTCAGTCACCAAGCAGTCTCCTTCTTTGCCCCCAAACTCTCGTCCCATATCAGACAAGTGCAATGGCAGATAGTGAAAAACGCTGTAGATGCCTTGAGCTTTCAAGTGAGCAATCAAGGCTTGGCGCTTCTCTAGGGACGGTAAGAGTACGTAGAACATATGGTATGCCTGGTCACAGTACTCTGGCACAATTGGTAAGCGAATACCGTACTCCGGTGCCCAATCCTTGAGATTTTCGTAGTAGTACTCCCAAATTTGCTGTCGCTTGCTCTGAATCTGTTGGCGACTTTCTAGCTGAGCATACAAGAAAGCTGCGAGTATGCCTGAGGGCAGATAACTCGAACCAATATCTACCCAGGTATACTTATCAATTTGACCGCGATAGAAGCGAGTGCGATTAGTTCCTTTCTCGCGGATAATCTCAGCACGTTCGATAAACTCAGGGTCGTTGATCAGCAGTGCGCCACCTTCTCCACAAGTAAAGTTCTTAGTCTCGTGAAAACTCTGGGTAGCTAGACAACCAAATGTACCTAGATACTTGCCTTTGTACTTAGCAAATAGCCCATGAGCATTGTCCTCAACAACTGGTATACCGTAACGTCCAGCAATCTCCAAAATAGCATCCATCTCGCACCCGACACCGGCGTAATGTACGGGAACAATAGCTTTGGTGCGGGGGGTAATCAGTGATTCTAATTTCTCTTCGTTTAAATTGAGGGTATCCGGGCGGATGTCAATAAAGACAGGTTGAGCACCTCGTAAGACAAAGGCATTAATGGTAGAGACAAAGGTGAAGGAGGGAACAATTACTTCATCCCCTGGTTGGATGTTTAATAGTAGTGCCGCCATTTCCAGAGCATGAGTGCAGGAAGTGGTTAGCAGAACCTTGGGAACTGACAATATTTGTTCGAGTAGAGCATGACATTTTTTGGTAATAGCACCATCACCGGAAAGATCCATGTTCTTGATGGTCTGTTGGATATACTCAAATTCTGTTCCAACAGTAACAGGGCGATTAAAAGGTATTTTTGACAAAGTAACTTCCATTTTTAGTTAGTAATTATTAGTTTCTACTTGGTATTAATGCGATCAATTTTTACGATGCACCTGAAATCCTATAGATTAGAAATTATTGATATGGCTTATTGTTGCTAGGAATAATAATTATGATTAAATTATTATTAGGGAGATGTTGAGTTGTAGCGCCCTGAACTTAACCGATGCTGAATTAACCACTGTTCATTTTCTGGTGAGTCATGTAGCCATCGCTGAATTAGGTCAGCAAATTTTACTGGAAGCTGCAAACTCTTCCAGGTTTCGTAAGAGGCTATAGACAGATTATGGTAAAGATCTGAATCTGAAAGCAGCTTTTGAATAGATTCTGCTAAAGCAACAGAGTTACCAGCTTCGAAAATTTTCGCACTGATGCCATCTTTTAGTTTATTGATAAACATTGGGTGATCTGAAGCAATAATTGGAGTTCGAGCACAAAGGGCATGAGTAATTGCTAGTGGGAAACCCTCTGGAAATTCGTGGCGACTAGGAACTAATACCAGATCAGATTCTCTCATCAGAGGAACTACGGTTTTATTTGGTACTATCCCGAGAAACTCTACACAGTCTTCGATTTGTAGCTGCTTAGCTTTATTGAGAAAGAAACCTGTTTTATCGTTACCAGCTATCTTCAATTTTATTGGAAATTTATTAGCTTTTAATTTAGCGATAGATTCTAATATATCCCCAACCCCTTTAGCTTCAATCATTGACCCAATGTAAAACAGTTGCCAAGACTTGGCCTGTGCTGGTAGAGTTTTTGGTGACAAGGATTCTGGGGTTTCAGTAACAATAAAGCTCCAAGGAATTATCTTGTCATATTTGACTCCTATGTCCTGGAGTACTCGGGAGGAATCAATCCCATAACTACCAATCCATTGGATTCGATCATTATTTAATAATTGGCTTAGTAAATAATTACGAAACTTGTTACGCACCTTTCTGGTTGGAATAGATTCAGCAAATAGGGCTAGGGTTGAAACATTATTGTGAATGGCCCAACGAAAAACTTCCCGAATGGGTGTGCGAACAACTAAATGAGTTGGATGGTAATATTCAACCAATTGGATTAATTTTTTAACGTTAATCTTTCCATCAAACCCTGCACCAATGGCACGAACTCCTTTTTCCAGTAGCTCATTGTATGGTTTTTCGGTCATACAACAGAGAGTTGCAACTTCCCCAATTTGTTTGCCAATTTCAGCTACCGCATCTACAGAATATTTCTGAGCATAGTATGTCTCAGGTCCACCGTTAGCTAAGCGTTCAAAGGCTTCACGGTAATCTCCAGCATACTGAATAATCAATAAACGCATGAAATTAATTACGTTATTTTAAAGGATTTGTTTTATAATTTTTTTTTACAAAATAAAGCTTATCATTTTTAGGATTATCATAAAAACCAGACAATTAATATATACAAGTTATTTGATCAATTTTCAGGATAGTAATTTTTAAGATCAAGTTGGTATGAGTTTTTTTTTACTTAGCATATGCCACCATTTATTGATTATCAAAATAATTAAATTATTCAATAAACTCAATAATAGGTAATACTAAATTTTAGTATTATTTTAATTAAATAAAAAAATATATAAAAAAAAGCTATAGAGCATCAGGTGTAAGCTAATAGGCATTTATAGCAGTCGAAGTAAAGCTTAAGACATATTTATGATCCCTGCTCCCTTTAAGCTAAAATACTATGTCTTAAACTATACTTGCGTTGCTATAAATTTTAATATCGATATAGTTGTGCAAAAGCATTCAATCCATCTTTCAATCTCCCAATCAGCCCCGATTCATAATTTACATGCGTGAAAGCTTAATTATCAATACAAGCTCAATCAAATAAATCCGGATTATTGTTCCTATTTTTAAAAAGAAATAAAGTAAAACTGAGTGCCCTGGTCTATACAGAAAATTTTGTTAAGGGTGGTTATTGATTTGTGGTTAGTTTATTTTTTTTTACTAACTACTAAATACTCAAGTAATAACCACCCTCCAAGGAGGTAATTAATCCGATGTTACTAGAAGTGATCAGCACAAAAAACTGCCTATATTTGGTAAGTAAAGGCAGGTTTGGCGGATAAAAATTAATGCACCATAGACGATAGACAAATACCAGCTTCCCTAAAGCGTAAGGAGCATGCCATTGACTTTAAAGAGGTTTGAGAGTAATGTCCAAAAGTGCAATCGCATCTTTAACGTCTCCCTCAGCTGATTCTCTGGCGCAAATGAGCATCACTACCACATTTTTACCCAGCTGACGCGCCAAGATCACTCCACTGACTGGCTGAGTCTGACCACCTAGGGTTAAGCTACCTCTCCAAGGAAGGGGTGCATCTCAGTTTTGCAATTAGGCAAAAATTCCCGCGAAAATTCCCACACTTCACATCTTTTTTACAAATATGAGATGCACCCCTTCTCCATCGGGTGAGGTACAAAGTTCTGGGTTTGTTCGCGTAGCGTGGCCCAAAGGCCAGGGAGTCGGGAGTCGGGAGTCGGAACCCACCCCTAACCCCTCCCAGGAGGGGAACGGGAGTCGGGAGTCGGGAGTCGGGAGTCGGGAGTACTGTTTGCGTCAATTCTTGTCCACTGTTCCCTGATCCGAAGTTCCCTGTTCCCGACTTCTGAAAGAAGTCTATACTTTGAAAAATTGGTATAACGTTACGGGTTATTGTCGCTCCCGCTTGGATTGATATAACGTATAAAACCAAAAAAAACGTAAGGATTCAGGTGTGGAGAGAAGGGATGAGGGAAGGAGGTTGGGTTAAATGACCCGATTGAGCCATAAGAGCTTGCTCGTTCGCGTAGCGTGACCAAAGGTCAAAAAATCCATCACCGACCGTTTTTGAAAACGGCAAGTTTGGACTGGTCGTGTAGTAAATTAGCGGTCTGCTCGAAACCTTAGAGAGAACGAGAGCCACCACGTTCCCTTACGCTTGGTGACTGCCAAACGTTTTGACCTCTCGGCGAGATTATTATCTGGTGGAACTTGGGGATGGTCTAAAAAATACCACCATTGGGAAGCCTTCTGTTTGAGGGAGCGCAGTAACTTACCTGCTTCGGCTCCTGCCACCGACCACCAGGTTTAATGAGTCAACTGTACCTTAGTTTTGAATCCCCTAACGCAGATGTTGGTACTCTGTCTCATCGCCATTTTCTGGCCAGAGGCGATAATGGCGAAAAGCTTCATCAATCAGACTCACGAGTGCTTCGACCATCGCTCGGTTGTGTAGTCCAGGCTGTTTGATTAACCTCAGAAAATGACGACGTAGATGGGCGTGCGCATTTCTGTTGAGCGCTGACTGGATAGCCATTATACACATTCAAGTCATCACTACTAAGAACACCCCTGTATTTACTGCCCAACTGAGATTCCAGTTCGGCACGTCCCCTGGTGTCAGCGGCCCGAAATAGACAAAAATCTCGATTGCTAAAGACCCAGAGCCATTCCTTAATTCCCTTTACAGGCCAAGGAGTTTCATCTACATGAATAGATGGTTGTTCTGTTTTTACCCATTCTGACAATTGCTCAACATGAGGTTTAATCGCCAGTTCAACCCGTTGATTGGTGTTCACTAAAGTCCCATTACCGATCTCAATCTTGCCCAGTTCCCATAACATCTCTTGTTGTTTTTTATAAGGGAGATGTCCATAATTCCCTAACCATCCCAGAAAAGCTTGTACCTTGACCCCCAAATCTTGTCCGGGTATCATCTCAACAGACCAAGAGGCTGATGTCACCGCACCACAGCCGCTACATTGACAATGGTAACGATGGTACTCAACTACCTCGATTGGTTTGTTCACCAGTTGGGCTACTTGTTGAGTGTCTACCAATATAGGTTGATCTAAAAATTCTCTTTGACCACACTGACTACACACAGACGGTTGCAAGATTTCGGTTCGGTCTATTCTGGAAAACCCTTTACGAGTTTTTCCCCGATGACCTGGTTGTCCTCCGGGTTTTCTCTTTTTGGCCTCAGTGGTGGGACAATCCTCCTTTTCTAGGGCTTTTTCGGATTTTTTCAGTAGATCAGTTGATGGGGGTTTCGAGGAAGTCTTACTATCGTGGGTCCCGACTAAGCTTTAATTTTTCAATTTCGAGCTGTAGTTCCTCAATCACTTTCTGTTGAGTCAATAGCATCTTTACCAGTTCCGCTTTTGACAACTGGCGCACGGCTTTCTCGAGTTAGCGGGAGAGGTGAGTGACTCATGTGTTTACTTTACCCTAGTTTGCTTCAAAGTCAATCCCGCAGACTTTCAAGAAGCTCCCTTCTTTGGCATTGTAGCAATCCCTGTGACCTGAATCCTTACAAAAAAACACAATTCAAGTCTACCGGATTTCACTTGAAAATTTGCTAATCTGTTGAGGTGCAAATATGCTAAAAAACGATCAGAGTGTCCAAGAGCTGTATTATTTTGTAATGTTGCTTTACCTTGAGCTCATTTTCCTGGGAATGCCATGACTAACTTGCCTGAGCCTGTGCCACCCAATCAGCCTGAACATAGTAACAACGGTACCGCCAAGAACTCAGCCAATGGTAATTCACCACCATCTCCTCCCCAAACTCAAGAGGAGCAACATTTATCTACCCTGCCGTTGTCAAACCTGCCCAATAAACCAACTATTGGATCAGTTAGTCCTGCTAATCGCTCCCTAAGCGTAATTATTCTCAGTGCGATCGCTATCATGATTTTTGGGGTAGTGATTGATAACCTCTGGATTGGGATATCCGGAGCTACTGTGGCGCTGCTGGTTTCATTGCCAGTGATTTTACCGGTTGTCAAACAATGGCTTACTGATTTGTTGCCACCCCAACAAAGAATCAAAGTTATTGCCTCGATCGGAGTGGTAGCAGCAATAAGTGGCTTACTGAACTTTCTTGGTGTTTACCAAAACATCAGCAATTGGTTAGTTCAGATTAAATGGGATGAATTTGGGTCATGGGCTGATTGGGTGGGTGCTTTGGGACAGATTTTGATTGCCGTCCTAGCAGTATTCATTGCTTGGCGACAATATGTCATTTCCAAAGACCTGACCATCCAGCAAAATATGATTACCCAGCAGCAAACCATTGATGCTTACTTTCAGGGAGTTTCAGATCTTGCCTTAGATGATCAGGGATTGCTAGAAGATTGGCCCCAAGAGAGGGCATTTTGCGAAGGAAGAACCGCTGCTATTCTCAGTAGTGTGGATGCCCATGGGAAAGCCAAAGTGCTCAGATTTTTGTCCCAAGCCCGTTTACTAACTCCCCTCAGACGGGATAATCATTTAGGACGCCCCATGTTGGATGGCTATGGAGGATACCAAGAAGACCGAGTTTATGGTATAAGGGTTATTGACCTGAATGTAATGTTAGCTGGATCAGACCTGAGTGGTACAGATTTGCGTTGGACAGAACTTGGCGAAGCTAATATGGTCAGAGCGAATCTAAGTTTCTGTGACTTAGTGCAAGCGAATCTATCCCGCACTGTTTTATATGAAGCCAACCTCACTGGTGCTGACCTCAAGGGAGTCCGCCTATTCTATGGTTCAGTAGAAACTGCCAGTCCCCGCAGTCGTACCCATCCCCCTGACTATCGCACTGGAGTTTACACCGGTGCAGTAGTCGAAAATGTTAACTTCACCGGTGTCCAGCGGATGGATGAAAAGCAGCACTACTACAGCTGTGCTTGGTGCGGTGAAAAGTCAAGAAAAACAATCCCGGGTGGTTGTCAGGGAATTCCTAATAAATTAGGGCGCTAGAAGGTCGTCTGTCAGAATGCAGAATGTAGAATTAAGACTTTAGAATTCTACATTCTGCATTCTACATTCTTAATTCAAAAATGTTGAAGAACGATGAACCCAACCTATTCCCTGGTTATTCCTGTATATAACGAGGAAAACAGTATTTCAGAACTGTATCGACGCATTAGTACAGTAATGGATCAGTTAGGGGAGGTGGAGTTAATTCTAGTGAATGATGGCAGTTGCGATCGCTCTTTAGAGCTGATGCGAGACCTTCATCAAAAAGACCCAAGGGTATGTTACCTAAGTCTTTCCCGTAACTTTGGTCATCAAATTGCTGTCACTGCGGGTCTAAATTTTGTGCGGGGTCAAGGGATTATTGTCCTAGATGCTGATTTACAAGACCCGCCAGAGGTCATCCCAGTGCTAGTGGAAAAATGGCAGCAGGGTTATCAAATTGTTTATGCTCAGCGCACCCAGAGACGTCGTGAAAGTTGGTTAAAGCGCTTTCCGGCTTACCTATTTTATCGCTTACTGCGCCGTCTAGCCAATGTCGAGATTCCCTTAGATACGGGGGACTTTTGTTTAATGGATCGACGGGTGGTTGATGTACTCAATGCCATGCCAGAACGCAACCGTTACGTGCGGGGATTGCGTTCTTGGGTAGGGTTGCGGCAAACCTCTGTTTCCTATGTGCGTGACCCCCGGTTTGCTGGTGAGATCAAGTACACCATTCGTAAATCCCTAGCCCTAGCAGTAGATGCACTGGTTTCTTTTTCTAAAGTGCCATTGCGAATCGCTACTTATTTGGGATTATTAGCAACAGCGATCGCGCTATTGATGGCAGGGTTAGTGCTTTACTGGCGGATTTTTGAACCGAATTCTCCTGTGACTGGGTTTGCCACTATTATGATTGCAATTTTCTTTTTGGGAGCTGTGCAGTTAGTATCTATTGGTATTTTGGGGGAATATGTAGGACGGATTTATGAAGAAGTTAAAGGAAGACCATTGTATGTTTTATCAGAAGTGAGGGGGTTTGGGTCGGAAGGAGTATCAAAGTAAGGGATAAGTTATCAGTTATCAGCTGACAGCTATCATGTTTCAAATAAACGAGCTTTGTGGCACAGGCTTCGACGCTGTGAAATAACTCAGATTAAACTAATGCTTACCCAGGGCTATTTTATTCTAAATAGACTTCTTGCAGAACTAGGGAAAAGCGGATCACCGGAACAGCATATCACTGGAAAAGTGGAGAAGAATTGACGCAAAGCGATGTAGAGGTCCGACCCGTGGCGAATTTAATTACGGGTCAAGCGCACCATTACGGTCTTGGGGGGGCAGCGCCGCCAAAGGGGGTTCCCACGGGGCTTACAGCGATGCAGAGGTGCGACCCGTGGCGAATTTAATTCTTAATGCGGAAAACGCACCATTACGGTCTTGGGGAGGCAGTGCGGTCTTGGGGGTTCCCCCCATGAGCAACTGCCGTGGTTCCCCCCGGAGACGAAACCTGATTACGTTGAGCCTTTATGGTTGGTAGGCTATGCAGATGCATGGGTAAAACTTGAGGCGCGACCCCGTAATTTAATTCGCCATAGGAAAGCGCGCCTCCATTGATTAAGGCTCAACTGTCTTACGGTAACTTCAAACCATGAGCGACTGCATCAAGAACACTATCAGAAAACTACTTTTGCAATAGGTCTATAGCGGTTTGCGCTTAGATTAGTTACAATAGCAACAATAAGAAAACAATTTTGTTATTTGTTTTTTAGTCAAAGAATCACAACAATCAACTAGACCTTGTCTTGATGCAGCGCGGTCATGGGGGGAACCCCCAAGACCGCGCTGCATCGCTTTTCTAACTCATCTCTCGTCATAGTTACTAATGAACGTAAATGTTCTTTCAAAATAAACCAGAATTTTTCAATGGGATTAAAATCAGGAGAATAGGGAGGTAAAAATAAAACTTTAGCTCCAACTTCTGATAATATTTCTATAACTTTTTGATTTTTATGACTAGATAAATTATCCATAATTACCACGGCACCAGGCCATAAGGATGGGGCTAAAACATATTTTATATAAGTAATAAAACTTTGAGTATTAATCGAGCCATTTAAGGTCATATTTCCTAATATTACTTGGGAGTAAATAGCACTAAAGATTGTGATATGTTCTCCTCTATAATAAGGGCTATAATCGACAACTCTGGTTCCTCTTTGAGAACGACCATAAATGCGCTTTTTCCCTAAATTAAACCCCGTTTTATCCAAAAAAACTAGGTTTTAGACTAAAAAACTAGTAACTGTTTGCCAATATAAAAGTCTTAAATTAGCTACTCTTTCCGTTTTAGCTTGACTGGCATATAAACTTTTTTTTTTCGTGTTATGTTGAGTTTTTTCAGGAATCTACTCAAGGTAAGTAGGTGGGCGTAATTAAGTGTAAAATAGAAAAGTAGTTTAAAAATCCCAAAATCGTAATGCCAGCTCGATTAAAAATTCGTCTAAGTGAGTTATAACTTCAAGAGTTGTTAGAATTAAAATCTGATAATAATTGTCCAAAAAGAACTATAAAAAGAGTATAATTTATCTGTTGAAATCCTAAAGTATGGACAGTCAATCAAATATCTGACTGGATAGATTGGTCACCGAATACAGTGAAAAAAACTATTCATAGGTGGATAATACAAGGCAAAGAAGGACTCTGGGATAAGCCAAGAAGTGGTAGAAAAAAAAACCTGGAAAAAATCGGATATAGACTATCTAGAAGAGCTTTGTAATGATGAAGAAAGAACTTACAATAGTAAGCAGCTATCTGTTCTTTTAAAAAAAGAGCGTCAAGTGGAATTAAGTCCCGAAAGAATCCGTAAGATACTTAAAAAAAAAGGATATTTATGGAAGCGAACAAAAACAAGTCCAAGACGACATCCTAACCCCAGAGAAAAAGAATATAAAAAAGCAGATTTAGATATGTTACGTCTGCAAGCCTCTTGTGGTGATGTCAGACTAAAATACTTAGATGAAGCAGGTTTCAGTCTTTGGAGTCCTGTAAGTTATAGTTATATAAAGGTAGGAAAACAGAAACAAATTCCCCAAAGTAAAAAACGAGGAAAACGTCTAAATATATTAGGAATATATGAGCCCCAAAAAAGCTTTAACTATACTTTAAAGCTTGGTAGTCTAAAAAAAGATAATTTGATCAAAGTTTTGGATAGCGATGCAGCGCGGTCTTGGGGGTTTCCCCCATGAGCGACTGCATCAAGACAAAGAAGCTTAAGAAGCAAAAACAGCTCGACTAAAAACAGGAATAGATACAGTGATTGTCTTGGATAATTCCTCAAGTCATAAAAGTCATCAGGTAAGATCTAAAGAAAAAGAATGGTTAGAAATGGGATTGTATTTATTCTTTCTGCCAACTTATAGTCCAGAACTTAATCTAATAGAGGGGGAGTGGCATCAACTTAAAACTCATCAAATCTCTGGTAGAATGTTTGAGGATGAATACGATCTAGCTTTAGCAGTTAAAGAAGGTATAAACAAACGAAGTTGCGAAGTAGGTTATCAGCTTCAACAGTGGACAATATCTGAAAATATAGATAGTAAAAATGATCAAGTTTTTAACGTTTAATTAAGCCCACCTACTTAGTTAGGTGTACAGTAATTTGTTTATCTTTTTCAAGTATTTCCACCATTTCCGAGAGAGTTAATGATGGATGCTCTGACAACATAGATTTGATAAATTCCGTGAATGGTTCTAATTTAGATGCTCGGTTATTCCCTTGTTTGCCCGGTGATATATTTCCAGTTTATTTGAATTTTTTAATAATTTTAAATACAAAATTGCGACTCACTTTAAACCTTTTATCTAACCGGGTCATTGAGCCTTGGCCAAAGGCCACGCTACGCGAACACAGTCTAGATAAGCTGTGATAATTTTCGTTTTTATGTCAACAGAATATGCTTTCATAATTGAATTTTTATAATATCTATTATATTATACTCTATTTAAGCGCAAACCGCTATAATCTAATCGGAATATGGTACGATTCAGAGCAAATTCCATTTAATGCATCTACTCCCGTGTCTCAAATCGCAATTATAGAAGCGAAAGCTGGACTAGAAGCTCCTCGTCGTCGTGCCGGACAGCGCCACACTCTGTCACTGTGCCTACCGCTATTTACTTTGGCCATGTTCCCTGACAGGGGGACATAAAGCAGGGTAAGCGCAAGAATCAATAAGCCGTAGCTTACCCTCGAAAAAAACCACGTCATTCTCAACAAATTAACTCTATTGCGAGTACAGTTCGACGAGATTATAGGGGTTTCGAGCCACGAGCAACCGAGATCCAGCCAATGCACATTATGGGCAATTTTTTCTTGCGCTTACCCTGGGACATAAAGCTTATAACGTAGACAATTCTGACTCTATAGCCCGCTCACCCTTCTTGTAATAGTTGAGGCAACGACGGTTAATTTGCATGCATTTCGTCCACTATTTTTTCGCACAATCCCCTTAAGGGAAGCCACGAATGCTCAGGTGCGCTTTCCGTTCGCCGTAGGCGACGCTTTTGGCCTACGGCCAAACGCGAACGGCGAATTTAATTCTTAATGGGTCAAGCGCACTTTAAGTAACTGAGGAGCCATGTTAAAATAAGTTGTACAAATTTTATCGGAAATAAATTGTGAGATATAGCTTCCAGAAAAAAAACTGTTCAGGTTATTTTTACACGAGTCCTGATCGGTTGAACGTATTACCGAGTAATGATTTTAGCTTGCATGTTACCCCCCCATAAAATTAACTCAGTACCTTCATGTTATTTTATATATTGTGGAAATATAAACATTATCCTATCAATATACTATACTAGTGCCAATTTTAGTGTTGAGTATAGCAATGTCTCTGATTGTTGGAACCAGAATCCATAGTGGTGTTGATGGTTATATCCCTGAATTAGGTAAAGTGGAAAATTGGTGTGATCAGGTACTAGAATACGCTGATTATATAGTAAGAGCTACAGATAATCAACTATTTGACAAAATTAGCAAAATTGTTTCGGTGTTTGCAGAACAGGTACTTTCCCTGCTAATAAATCCCTGGAAAGGACTAGCTCATCCCCTAAATGCGATTGTATGTGAAGCAACTTATTTGGGTGGTGATAAACTTTTGCTTCAAAGTCTAGAAGTCTATATATCATCAACAGATGTGGAAACCTTGAATTCTCACCTTACCTCTGACACTCTGGTAGTGGGGGCAAAGATGATTTCAACCCATGGAGGAGATGCTGGAGTAAAATTTATAGATGGTATGACCTCTCCTTGGAATACTTTAGCTTTGTGGAACTTATCAAAGTTAAACATAACAGGGTTTTTAGGAATTTCTAGTGGACTTATAAAGGATGTACCTGGTGGCATGGAAGAAGTAACCACTATTTCCTTACTGCAACAACTTTATCAAAATCAAGCTCAGGCAAAATTGGTTAAACTATCAGACCTTAAGTGGATTACTACCTGGAATAGTCAAGAACGCCAAAAGTACCATAAAAAAAAAATGTTGACAAAATTGTTGCGAGCATAAAAACAACTAAAACACTCCAGAATTAAGCGTGGAGTTGTCACAATATTGGAATAATAAATTTATCGGCTCACAATCATTTTTTGCCCGTAAACAAGGAAATATGAATCAAAATAAATTTATCAATTGGTCTGAGCAGTATCAGTGCATACCTACTTCTGTACATTACCCTGCTTCAACTGAAGAAGCTAGAGACATTGTTTGCCAAGTAATGCAACAGGGAACAAAAATCCGAGTATTTGGTTCAGGACATTCCCCAAGCGATATTGCTATGAGTAATCAGGATTTGGTTTGTAGCGATCGCTTAAATCAGATCCTAAATATCAACTATGATAGTCAAACTGTTGTTACTCAAGCAGGAGTTACCCTCAAAGATTTGAATCAAAGCCTAGCAAAACATAGACTAGCCTTGCCCAATCTAGGTTCTATTTATGCTCAAACTGTAGGAGGTGCAATGGCAACTGCAACTCATGGCACAGGATTAAATTATGGGGTACTGTCAACAATTATTCAGGAAATTACACTGGTAACAGGTTTAGGAGAAGTTATCAAAATCTCCAAAGATGAAAATTATCAACTATTTAATGCAGCCAAATGCCATCTAGGAAGTTTGGGATTAGTCACAGAACTTAAATTACAAGTAACAAAAGAATTTGACTTAGAAGTACGAGAACAACCAGAAACTCTAGAAACTGTATTGGATAAACTACCAGAACGCCTGCAAGCTGACCACTATCGTTTTTGGTATTTACCCCATGCAGATAGGGTGTGGGAGTGGAGTGCAACTCGCAAACCACCTGGAAAAACTGCTCCCAAACAAAATTTTTTCCAACGCTTCCAGAGTTGGTATAGAGAAAAACTTATTGGTTACTATACATTTGAACTGCTCTTATATTTAGCTACTTATAATCAACGTCTGATTCCCCTGGTTAATCGCTGGTACGTTCAACAAATGTTCAGCAAGTCAAAACAGTCACGAGGGAACAGTGTCAGTCAATTCAATTTTGATTGTCTATTTAAACAGCAGGTTAATGAGTGGGCGATTCCTATAGAACATACGGCTGAAGCCATCTTGCAAATTCGCCAGATGATTAAAGAAAAAGACTATCAAGTTCATTTGCCCATTGAAGTGCGCTTTGTCAAAGGAGATGATATTTGGTTAAGTCCTTGTCAGGGTAGAGATAGCTGCTATATCGGGGTTATTACTTATATGCCCTACGGTAAATATGTTGATTGTCAATCCTATTTTGATGACTATGAAAAAATTATGGCTAAATTAGATGGTCGTCCCCATTGGGCAAAAAGGTTCGGGCCTGATGCTGATAAATTAGAAAAAATGTATCCCCACTGGAACGACTTTCATAAAGTACGTTCTCAACTTGACCCAGATAATATATTTGGTAACTCCTATAGCGATCGCGTACTCGTAAAACCTAAAAAAACGCCTTTGTATTACTCATAAAAATCCGAACATGGGAACAGATATTTTAGTCATCGGAACAGGTGAATATGTCACAGGTTTTGTTCACGGAGCAGCAGCTAATTCTGACAAAAGTGCTGGTGTTGTAGCCTTGGTGCTTTTCGACCTCCGAAGTCGTGGAAAAGTAGAGCAAATTTCCCTCTGTGGACGAGATGGAAAACGTTTTCCAGGGATTCGCCATCATTTTGCCGAACAAATTAGTTCTCGGTATCAGGGAATAGATGCTTCCGTCCATACTTTTCCTGATGACAATGACTATAATCCC
>NZ_JAAHHW010000099.1 GCF_010692325.1 Moorena sp. SIO3I8
AAACCAATGCTGACTTTAACTAAGCCGCGCTTCAAATAAATCTTTAAGGGGACAAGGGTTAAACCTTGCTGTTCTAATTTACCGGTGAGCTTATTGATTTCCTTACGGTGCAGCAGTAGTTTTCGGCTGCGACGGGGGTCATGATTAAAATATTCGTTGATATTTTGGTACGGAGAGATATGGACATTGAGCAGCCAAGCTTCCCCACCACGAATCAACCCATAGCCATCCCGCAAGTTGACCTTGCCAACTCGGATAGACTTCACCTCCGTTCCCTTTAACTCAATCCCCGCCTCGTAAGTCTCTAAAATTTGGTAGAGAAAACGAGCTTGTCGATTATCACTAATAACTTTATAACTTTCACCTTTATCACTCATAGTCTTGCCACTCCCACAAGCTTGCAGTTATTTAACTGTAGCGCCTGAGGTTAGAACTGGCGACAACGGGAAACTATTAACTTTTATGAAGATATTGAGATTTACGGGCAAAACGGTTACAATAGATACAGAAACAGAAAATCGTTCATCTCTTCATGACTTGAGCATGGGTGATCAAGCTTCATGGAGAGACGGAAGTAAGGATAAATCCTGAAGGAACGCGCCTCTTATCACTACACTGACATTATGAGGCGAAGACTATGAAACTTTCTTATCGCGGTGTTAGCTACCAATACTATCCTTGCACAGTTTCCACCACAGCAGTTGACTTGATTGGCAAGTACCGGGGACTGAATTGCCGATTGGGTAGTGCCCATCCTTTACCAATTGGCCAACACAAAGTAAACCTCAAATATCGTGGCGTTTCTTATTAACTAAATATTAGCTAAGCATTATAGCCAGTGGTGGCGATATGCCCTAGGCATGTGCCCTATCAGGAATTACTCTCTTGGTGCGCGTTCCCTACCGCTTTGAATAAGCGCGGGGTTCCACCCCATCTTTAATTTGGCTTCCTGATTGGATTACAACCCAGCTGGATACAGAAGTACTAGATGCACCCTGACTAATTCCCTCAGCCACTAACAGAGTATATCCTCTGTAAGTGGCTGAGGTTTTTTTTGTGTTGATATCAGTTTTTGCAGATTTATGATATAAATATTTATGATAGTTAACATAAAATAACAATAGATTACCTAGAGGCAGGAAAAATTAACTATGGGACTCTTTAATTTGTTAAACTCTCAGACCAAGTACGTTGATGAGGACAGCCAGGACATGGCACAGTCCATAGAAGCTAACCAGTCCCAAGAGTTTTTCTTGGACACAGATGAAGCCAAAACAATGGGAAACATTGACTACATGCGCAGCAGCGTTAAGGTCAAGAAATCCTATCCCAAGACCAAAACTGCTGTTTTAAGGGGTGAAGTGGTAGAGCAGATCTCTGCTACGGATAAAGCAACCCTTTCCCAAAATGAGACACCTATGGCCAAGTCTGAGCCTGCTTCCCAGTCTGGAGCTACATCCCAGTCTGGAGCTACATCAGGACAAAACGGTCAGGTCAGCTCTCAACGCCGTCGCCCTGACTCCAGCCTGGATCCTTTCCTCAAAATGGCTCAGGGTCTAAGAAAGGGTTAATTCAGTGCTTTGTAGATTGACTGGAACTCTACACAGAAGAACGCGGGAGCGTGGTAGCCCCGTGATTTTAATCCAGGGTGGAAACGCGACACGGCAGTTTTAACTGCCGTGGTATAATGAAGAAGTGAGTAAGGATAAACGCCTACGTGATGAAGCGATTCTAGTACCGGAGAAATACCGACCCTCAATGATTGCATTGCGTTAATCCTCTTGTGAACGGGTAAATAATTGCAGATCGCAGAGCGTATCGTACTGACAATTGTGGTAGTACCTGGAAAGCTTAATTTTCTCTTAAAAAAGTAGCGGGAACTGTCAAAATTAAATTGGCAGAACTCAGTAGGGGCGCTTTGACTACGCCTGTAAGAGTTCTTTTATGGACTCTTAACGAATCCCCGTCTTTTTAAAGCGGGGAGAGTCAAAGCATGATCAAATCTTAACTGCACCAGTGGCAAATTTGATTTTTAGATAATCCTCTTCCATCTTGGCTCCTGAAGGTTTTAGGGCTGCTAAAGCTTGGGGGAGGACTAAATTCCGCCGATGGTTACCAATGCGAACATTCAATTCATCTCCTGTTTGAGTAAGCTGTATTTTGTCTTTGGGTATACCAGGTAGATAGAGTTCTAGGCTGTACTCATTTTTATGCTGTATTACTCTAATGGTGTTTTCTTGGTAATACACTTGAGTGGGATCTTCTGAACCATAGAGGGTTTCTTTGAGACGCTCCAACGCCTCAATACCGCACATCTCTTGGGAATAGAGGGGAACTTCTTTAATGGGTAAAGGGCGGAAATTGTCGTGAATTTCCTGGCGGTACTGTTGCTGATTTTCTTTCCAGCGTTGGAAAAATGGGTCAGTTACTTGGTCAGGAATGATCCGATTGGCAACAACTAGATCAGTGGCAACGTTGTATAGGCTTAAGTAAGCATGAGCTCGTAAGGACTCCTTAATCACCATTCTCTCAGGATTAGTCACCAGACGCACTGATGTTTGTTGGTTGTCAGTGAGTACCTTCTCTAGGGCTTCAATTTGTTCATAAAACTCATAAGGAGCATCCATGACCTCTTTATCTGGTAAAGAAAAGCCAGCAATGGGTTTGAATAATGGTTCAACCAAAGGTCTCAGAGCAACTGACATAGTTTGTAGTGGCTTATAAAAACGGCGCATATACCAGCCACTTACTTCTGGTAAGCTCAGTAACCGTAGCGCAGTACCAGTGGGAGCTGAATCAATAACCAGAACATCGTACTCGTCTTCATCGTAGTGGCGTTTCATGCGGACGAGACCGAAAATTTCATCCATACCAGGAAGAACGGCTAATTCTTCTGCCTGTACCCCATCTAAGCCCCTAGCTTGCAGCACTTGGGTAATGTAACGCTTAACCGCTCCCCAGTTTCCTTCCAATTCCATCAGAGCGTCAAGTTCTGCTCCCCAAAGGTTGGGACGGACTAATCGGGGTTCGTGACTGAGTTCAATATCGAAACTATCTGCTAGGGAGTGAGCTGGGTCAGTACTCAGAACTAGGGTTTTGTAGCCTAACTCGGCACAACGCAAGCCAGTTGCAGCGGCTACAGAGGTTTTTCCTACTCCTCCTTTACCGGTCATCAAAATTACGCGCATGGTATGCTCCAGCTGTTCTGAGAAAAGTTTACATTTATTTACTTTACATTACTCTACAAAAGCTGCTTAATTACGTCCAGGCGTGAACAGTCCCAATAATCTATATGAGAAACAATTAATCCCTCAGGATTCAGCTTTAACTCGCTCCAGCCAGGAATAGTAATTCGAGGTTTCCAGGGTAATGGCGTAGTCCAGCTCAGAGTCCAGCGGGTTTTAATTGTATCTCCTGACTGGGAAATGTGTTGCAAATCTAGATGGGGCTCAAGGAACCAGCGATTGATAAAGGCAATCATTTGTTTGTAACGCTCAAGCCCGCGAAACTGGTTGAGGGGGTCTTTAAAATAGACGTCTGAGGCGTAGATGCTATAAGTTTGGTCAGCTGGGAACCTTTGATAGTCTTGTTGGATAATTTGGGCTATAGGACTGAGAATCTCTTGTTCTTCAGGGTCTTGAGTGTTATTATACCGATTTGTATTCATACGTTGTATTCATACAGGTAATAATAACCTAATATATTTGGTTATTTAGTTGTTAGTCCTACTGGCTTGTTCAAACAAGGGTTTTTTGGCAATTGGATCTAACCCGACCGAAGTCAACAGTTTGTGCCAAGCTTCTGCCAAGTTCTGGTCATTGGGGTGCTGCCTTCGCAACTCTACCAGAGTCGTTAATGTTTCGTACCAAAGCCGATGATTTGCGTAGATCGCAACACGCTGTTGGGGGGTTGCTTGCTTTAGACCCTGCACAAGGTTTGGATCTTCTTTAACTCGCTTGATCCCACCATCAATATAGATATTGTTTGACGAGTCGCCGGGATCAATCAATCTTACCTGCCAGTTATACTTCTGATTAACTTCCAACGGAGGTAGCTTCACAAAGGGAGGAAGCGTTATACTCCTAAATCCAGCATTTACCTGATCGGGTAAGGGATACTTGACTGAGTAAAGCTCCTTTCCATAGGAATCTTTCAGCACAAACTTTAAATCATGCCCTAATGCTGATTTTATACAGGGCATATACCAAGAGAAAGTGGGGTATTCAGAAACCGTTGTTCCCATCCCAGAAATCGGAACCAAGGCTACAACAGGAATGTTGCCGTTTGATATATAGTAGCAATCCCCCCTAGTTCCTCCAGGACGTCCGAGATCCGAGGGTGTACCATTTTCCTCGTCTGAAGGTGGATTATATTCAGATAATTCCCAGTGGTTCGGTATCTTATCAATCAGTTCCCTGCCTAGGGAAGAACTCGCCTGAGCTTGTACCTGGGCTGGAAGATTGACTGCCAGAGTAAAAGCCAAAGCAACCATTAAGAGCGTAAATTTTGATGAACGTGTTAACCAAGCCATGATAAAACTATTCCCTGGTAGAGCCAAGTTTCTCTTAAGTAAGCAGGATAAGTAACAAGTATGGCAGAACAACAGCCCTTGGAGGAACCCGTAACCCCTCTAAGAGGATCAGGTTTTCAGACCTTACCTGCATCATTTTAACAATAACTTCAGGTATTTGAGACATCGCCACTATAAGCTTATAATCTTGTCGAAATCTTTATCTGTTCTTCATCTGATTTCCTCATGATTCTGAATTCAGCTTCATTTTTTAAAGAGCGACAAAAATTAGACAAAACTATCCGACCAATTGGAGCATCTTCCTTGCAAGGGATAGCATTTTGGAAAGAAAAAATAATTGCTATCGACTCGATTAAGGGTTATCTCCTACAAATTGATCCCTTCACGGATAACACAACAATTTTGAATCCAGAACGGGACTCGGATTTGGTCGGTGTGACTGGTTTAGCCCTGGCAGGAGAAACCCTATGGTTAACACTACAATCTAGTGTATATTTTTGCCAGATAAATGATAATTTAAACCTACAACACTTTGTTGATTTGCCTTACACCGCTAACGGAATCGCTGTTAAAGATTCAACTGTTTATGTTACCTGTAAAAAAGTTGGATATATTATTATTTATAGCAGCAATACAGGTCATGAGATTACCCGGTTGCGTTCTCCCGGAGTTGGCATTGAACATATAACAATCCGCGATGAAGAACTGTGGGTATCGGATGACCAAGAACAGACAGTTTACTGTCTTGATCGAGCAACTGGCGAAATTCAGTTCAGTGTACTCACCCCCTTTGAAAATCCTACTGGCTTAGCGTTTTGTTCTGACCCCCAGACGGGAGACGATACCCTCTATGTTGCTTATGCAACTGAGGAGGCTTACATCCGGGATAACCCTAACGCTGATCCTAATTATGAATTGCAGTATCGCGATCGCACTTTTATTCATCCGTTACACTTTACCTACAATCCGGAAGGTCGCTACGCACTCTCCAATGGCTATTTAATCGAAATGTCCTACGTGGAGGAACTTGATCCCCTCAAGGATATCGAGTTGAATGATTTGGAATGGCGAATTGCCTTGCCATCGGAAACTGACCGACAAAAGGTCTCAAAAGTCGAACCCGTGGGTATACCCTTTACTATAGACGTTCAAGATGGTCAGCAAGTTGCCGTCTTTAAGTTTGACAACCTCAAGCCAGGGGAACGCCATATCTTTGGTTGGAAGGCACTCCTAGAAGTTTGGAGTATCAAGTACCGCCTGACACCACGGGATATGGAGGGGTTGCCTGAGTTAGCGCCAGAATTTCAGAACCGTTATTTGGTTGATGATGACAAGTTAGCCATGGATACAGAAATCATCCGCCGTTCGGCTAAAGAAGCAATTGGTAGCGAAACGAATCTGTTGCGGCAAGTCTACAGTATTCGCAATTATGTCTACGACAAACTTTCCTACCACGTGACCCCTAAAATAGATACTCCAGACATTGTGCTACGACGGGGTGTGGGGTCTTGCGGGGAGTATTTGGGAGTATTGCTAGCTTTGGGACGCCTTAATGGTATCGCGTGCCGCACTGTTGGTCGTTACAAATGCCCTCCCCATCCTGACCAAATCGGTATTCCTTTGGTACCAGATTTTAATCATGTTTGGATGGAATTTTATATCCCAGGAATCGGCTGGCTACCGATGGAATCGAGTGCTGATGATACGGTTGAAGGGGGTCCTTATTCCACTCGGTTTTTGATGGGTCTTGCCTGGTACCATATAGAGATCGGTAAAGGAATTAAGTTTGAAATCCTGAAGAGTCAAGGGGTGCCTGTGAAAAAGGAAGATATTTCCATTGGTGAGTTAGCCATTAATCATGTGCGGTTTAAGATTCTGGCAGAATTGCCCAGTGGTAGTGCTTCAATCGAACAATAAGGACTACTACTGGCAAGGGTAGCCAGAAAGAAGTGGCTTGCAGGGGATCTAAGACCAAATCGAGGACGTAACTCCTAGACTTGGGCTACCCCCGTGATGTCAGAAGCCGACACCATACCTGCTGGGATTGGTGTCGGCTAGTTCACTATAGGTTAGGGGGAAATTTAGTCATGGATGTTATTCCAGCTATAGACTTACTTGAAGAAAAATGTGTGCGGTTAGTCCAGGGAGACTACCAACGTGCGCAAATATTTAACGATAACCCAGTCGAGGTAGCGAAACAATGGGTTGAACAAGGTGCATCACGGCTGCATGTGGTTGATTTGGATGGTGCAAAACTGGGTAAGCCAGTTAACACTAAGGCAATCGAAGCAATTGTGCAGGCGGTACCTGTGCCAGTGCAAGTCGGTGGTGGATTACGCTCCCGCTCCGGAGTCACTCAACTGTTGACTCTAGGCGTCGATAGAGTCATTATAGGGACGGCAGCGGTGGAAGACCCTTCCCTAGTGGAACAGCTTTGCACTGAATTCCCAGGGAAGATTGTAGTTGGTATTGATGCTCGTCAGGGATGGGTGGCCACTCACGGTTGGTTAGAAACCTCAGAAATTGCAGCTATTGACCTAGCTGAGCAAATGACTCAGCTGGGAGTAACTACGATTATTTACACCGACATTCAC
This sequence comes from Moorena sp. SIO3I8, assembly GCF_010692325.1. Taxonomy (GTDB): domain Bacteria; phylum Cyanobacteriota; class Cyanobacteriia; order Cyanobacteriales; family Coleofasciculaceae; genus Moorena. The sequence continues at coordinate 7,126 of NZ_JAAHHW010000099.1, forward strand.
CGGGATGGAACTCTGTCTGGACCAAACCTAGACGCTCTAAGAGAACTAGCAAGTCATATCTCCATCCCCGTGATTGCCTCTGGGGGTGTCAGTTCAATCACTGATCTATTGAGTCTACTGACTCTCGAACCTCTAGGGGTTAGGGGTGTAATTGTTGGTCGTGCGCTTTACACCGGAGATATGTCTCTGAAAGAAGCTATTCAAGCAGTCGGTCCTGGAAGGTTACAAGATATCCCTCTAGATATGGGGTTTTCTAGCTTTGCTTGAGGAGTCGTCAATGGAAAAATGGAAAAATGGAAAATTGATCTGATTCGAGCCAAATACCCCATGATCAGTTTTTCATTGTCAGGGGCAATTTATTTTAAGATAATCATTTGTCTAATTGCTTCCTGATTAAACTTTAAAAGTTTAGTAAAGGGGTAAAGGGCAAGGAATTCCAACCATTGACCTTTTCCTTTTTATATTTATAACTTAAATTCAAGACCATACTACTAAACTAAATTGCCTTCTTGAAGTGTTATTTAGCTAGGCAGGAGGACAAGCTAATGGGGAGATAGGTAGATAGTGCTACCGCAAGCATATGCGCTACTTGAGGTGCTACTTGAGGTGCTATCAGTGGTCAGCCGTCAGCTAATCAACGGGAGGTAGTCAACAAGGTTACGGGCTGGTACCGCTGGTTGAAAATTCCTGCTCGTTTTGCTGATCTGATCCCGTGCAGTGAAAGCGGCTGCTAGTTGATAGTTTATAGCTGATAGCTGACAGCGGTAGGCTGAATCCTTACGATAGTGCTACCTATGAATTTAACTTGGTACCAGCAAACACGATTCCCCTAACTTAACCATTCCTTCATTTTATCCGGATATTTGATAAGTTTTGCGTAAAATTTTCCAGTTCTAGTGTCAAATACTAGTTTGTTAACACAAACTAACTACAGAGCTGATGGTTAGTGGCAAATACTGAAGGATATGATAGGGGAGCGATTAGCCATAGGTTCAGTTACTCTTGAACATAACTTAAACCAATAAATAAAAAGGCACATATAGAGATGGGCAATAAATCAGAGCTTTTCCCACAGGGGAATGGTAAATATTTCCACTCACAGCCCGTCATCTACCACACTAGAAACTCAAAATACTATCAGGATGGGCGTAAGCTAGAGGAGATTTGGACGATCATACGGCGTCGCTTTTTAGCGGCTGCTGGTGTAGCAATTACGATCACAGCTAGTATTTTTGTATGGACTTCTAATCAGAAACCTCTGTACGAAGGCAAGTTCCGACTGCGTCTGGAGCCTCTGACAGCACAGGATGATGAAAATCAATCGACACCAGGTTTTGAGAGCTTGGCTTATCAAACCCAAATGCTGGTACTGCGTAGTCATAAACTGATCACTCCCGTGATTGAGGAAATAAACAAGCGCTATGGAAAAACTAGCTACAAGTCTTTAGTCAAGAATAATCACCTGAGGATCAAACACATTGAAGGAACTAGTGTCTTAGAAGTCCGCTACCGTGATAGCGATCCTCAAAAAGTTCACTTTGTTTTAAACCAGCTTGCCGATAATTATATCAAGTACTCCCGCCAACAAGAAGCAAGTTACCATCACAAGGACCTTGAGCTAGCAAATAGAGAGTTGCCTCAAGTTCGCCAAGAGGTAGACAGACTGCAGGAAGAACTGCTGAAGTTGGAGCTAGGGTACAAGTTAATTGACTATGATAATCAAAAACAGCAGCTTTCAACTCAGATTAGCCAGATTAAGCAACAGCAATTAGATACTCACATCCAGCTTAAGGAAGCTCAGTCCTTTTACCAGATCATCTCTCAAAAGCTAGGACTGTCATCAAATCAGGTCAAGGACTCTCGTGCTTCGGAGTTAGCTTTGGCTCAAGTGACTTTGGCCGAAAACCCCTACTACCAAAAGATGCTCAACCACCTAGAAGAGGTTGAGGCTGAGATTGCTATCGAGTCAAGCCGCTATACTCCAGACAGTCCCACCATCAAGACCCTCAAGCAGCAACAGTATAATTTCTTATCCCTGGTACGCTCTGAAGCTGAACAGGTACTAGGTATTAAACTTACAGATACAGATGTTCCTAAGATATCACCCAATTCAATTCACCAGCAGCTCACTCAACAACTGGTAGATCAAAGCATCCAAATATCAGTTTTGCAAGCACGACAACAAGCTCTTGCTGAGGAAGAAGAAAGTCTTGAGCAAGACATGAAACAGATGTTGGTGATAGATCCAAAGTACACCAGTTTACAGCATAAACTTAGAGAGAAAACCCAACGATTAGATACTCTGTTGGAGCTTAAGGAAAGCTTCCAGCCTTATTCTTGGGAACTTATTCTCAAACCCAAACAGCCTCAATATCCGATTCCGCAACATCAGGAACTTCAAATTATTTTGGGAGCGATCGCAGGTATATTACTGGGTGCAGGAACAGGGTGGTTGATGGAGCGCTTAGACCATGTGTTCCACTCTCCCGACGAACTTAAACATCGCACCCAATTGCCTCTTCTTGGTGTTATTCCTTACCATCCAGCACTTAAGCCAACCAAGTCATCAACAAGCCGCAAAGGTATACCTTTTGTTCCAAACTTCCCTAAGAATCAGAAAAATAACTCAACGCCAAAACTGCAGCAAGCTTCTCCCTTTTTAGAGGCGTTTCGGTTCCTCCATCGCAATATCGGCTTACTGGGCTGGGATCAGCCAATCCAATCTATTGTGATTAGCTCAGCTAGACCAGCAGACGGTAAATCTACCGTTGCTGTCCACCTAGCTATAGTGGCTGCTGCTATGGGTCGGCGGGTGCTACTGGTGGATACAGATCTGCGCCGTCCCCGGGTACATAAAATTTTTGGTTTGAACAATCAACTTGGTTTGAGTGACGTCCTTAGTAAGGGGATCAAAGCTAACCGAGCCATCCAGCAAGTGCCTATGTGGGATCATCTTCATGTGCTAACTGCTGGTTCCCCAGCACATGATCCGATTCGGTTACTATCTGCGCCAAAGATGGGAACTTTGATGGAGCATTTTAATGCTGTTTTTGATTTAGTTATTTATGATACACCTCCCGTGATCGGACTTGCCGATAGCCGCCTTCTAGCAGCTAACACGGATGGTATGGTCTTCGTAGGCAGATTAAACAAGACTGACCGCTCAGTTCTAATGCAAGCGTTGGATGAACTCAAAACCTCTAGGACTAATCTTTTAGGTATTGTTGCTAATGATGTTGAGAACTACGCAACTAGCTCCTATTATCACCATCAGGACTACTATACAACCGATTCAGCAACCATGAAGGTGAAAAAGCTTCTAGATCAGAACATGAGATGATATGAAGTCCAGTTAATAACTTTTAATATGGTTGCTTTTTGTTAATGGTTAATGGTTAATTGAACATTAACCACTAACCATTAACCATTATAGTTAGTGCTCAGTAGCTGGGAATGAAAATACGTATGTTAACAGGACTAGCATCACCCTTGATAGCATTAAGGTTAGTGTTAAAACGACTAGGGAAACCTGGACAGTTAAGCGTAACCGTTTACCCTTAGGATAAAAACGTTTATCCGGTAAAGGGTGAGCAGTTTTAGAAAAGAGTGTTAATGGTTGATGAGGCTGATAAGGATTCCAGAATACATGGGCACCTAAATGCTGATTGACACAGGGTTTCATAGTTCAAAATTAGAGGTAGTGTTTTGATCGCCAAGCAGCGTTTACGCCCTGTGGTGTAAACGTTAGTAGTAAAACTGAGATACTTCCTGTCTCAGTCTTGATAGTGATATCCAACCCTGTCCAAATTGCTTTGGAGTGGCTTGTGGTATTCAACCAGGGCTTAGGTATTTGTTTTAGTTTGTTTTAGAGTAAGGGGAGAGACAGAGCAAGGATATAGGGGGATGATTTTGTTTGGTTATTTTGTCTTTCTTCCAAGTCCACCTTGTCTTCCTTTTCCTGTATTAGATACAGAGCAATGGTTTAGCCCTGGGATAGGTAGGGTTTGATGGCTGAATTTGGTAATGCCTGCTACAATGGAAGAATGGACTTTAACAACAATTTAGGGCATCTAATTAAAATCTTGAACCCAGTCGTTTCAGATAAGTTGAGGGGTTTGACCCCCTAATTAATAGAGTTTTGTTTTTTGGGTTCGATTGATTCGGTGAAGAATGGGATGCGATCGCTTCTTAAAGTGATGATGAAAACCAAGATTTAGTGTCATACCCAGTAGCGTTCAGGGCTGGGATCACCTAAATTGCTAGGGTTTGCCAAATTACCCATTTAGTAGGTAGGCATGATTCAACCGACTAATGGAACCGACTGATGTCAAGTTTTGTAAAACATCTAGAAATTCAATCTATTCCCTTGAGCCAGCATGTTTAGATAGATTTGTTTATATATAGTTACATAGCTGCCAGCTTGATTTGGGCTTACCTATTTACCTCTTACCGGTAATCGCAATACATTCGGTATCCAAAACGACAATCTTATCTGTCTCGAAAACCGAACAGGAATCGATTACGTTAACAATTGCCGGAACAATGGCTTGTTTGAGTCGAGCTTGAGCTTCTGCTGCTACTGGTTGATACTGCATAATCCAGCGATTTTTAGTTATATATTGTGGATTAAATGCTGTTTTATCTAACAACCAAAAATCAATGTTGTACTGCCTAATAAATTGTTTGGATTCAGCTAAGTTTGGACTGTACTGGGCTTGAATTAAATCAATCGCTCTGTTGCGAAATTGGTTATAATAGTTAGTATGATAGGGAATACCGTATTCTCTACTGACTAAGACTGACCGTCCAGAAAAGGTTGGCAAGAAATCGGCTTCCTTTGATAGTGAGGCAATCAAGATATCCTTTGGTTGTTTAGCAAAGAATTCATAGAGGCCATGTTTCCTCCCAACCTCATAGTTAGTTTTGGGGAAATTATGGAAACCAAGAGGAGACAAGATTAGAGCTATTCCTACCAGTGTAACGATCGCTCGTCCCAACACTGGTTTCCCTGGAATTCGAGGGGAGGCTAGCCTCTGGCAAGCTTGAATAATAGCATCGAGTAATAGAGTTATAGCGATCGCAGCAGCTAAGACTAGCACAATTCGCAGACTATGCTTACTGTAACGGCTGGGTAGATGCAGTCGGAACAGGACACCATGAGCCATAACGAACATGCCAAGGGATACCAGGGCCAGTTGAGTCAGGAGTACCGTTTCCCCTTTGACTTTCTTCACTAACGGTAGCCATGAGGGAAATCTTAGCAAGATAGGCAATAGTAAACCAGCACAGACAGCTATAGGTAAACGCTTTCTTCGGGGAAATATACCACTGCGAGCATCTTCCAACCAGAAATCCCATGGGTTGTGATCGAAAAAGGCAACTCGCCCTCCTGGTTGGAATTCTGGCATGGTTTTGGCTTGCTGTGCGCTGATAATTGGACCATAGTCAGAAGTGGTCAAAGCATAGGGCAACAGGACAATGAATGCCATACCTAACCCAGCTGCACAAAACCAATAGTCATTCTTCTGGGAGGATAGTCTGATTTTACCCTCTCGCCAACGCAACAGTTTCAGCACCAGAACCCCACAACACAGGAAAACGCACTGAGGATAAAATAAACCCTGGAGGGTGATCACTACGAGACAGGGGATCAATGAGCGCCGTGATAGGTAGTACAAAAATGCTAACAGCAGGGGATAAATAAAAGCCCTAGGGGTTGCTGATACTAAATCATCGAGCATCCATAGGGTTTGATTTAGAAGCAAAGACGCAATAAATCCTGCAGCTGGGATGGGCAGCATTTGTAGACAAAGCCCGAAACAGTAACTAGTGGTAATCAACCCTAGCACCATGGGTAGTAGTTTATTCAATAAGAGGGGATGAATCCCGACAAATCCGATCAGCCGATAGAGGGTAGTATAGCCAGCGGGTGCTACAGATTGGAAGTAATTGGCAATCAGATCATCGGGAAATAAGCTGGGATCAAAAAACCGTTGCATCCAAAATACATGCTGTCTGGCATCATCTTGTACAATGTATTGATTACTAAAGGCTTCTTCGAGGGCGATCAGGCTGTAAACCATAGCAAATGCTAGGCTCAAGCTAAACCAAAATATTACTTGGTTTTTAGGGGGATTCGAGGCTGGGGGATTCATACTTTTTTGTGTTTGGGTAGAGACACTTAAAATGGGATAATGGGGTGACGGTTATCGGTAAGTTTCTAGATTAAGTATTATTGTTAACAGTGAAATATTATCGTTAACATTAACATTAATCATGAAACGGTCAATAAAAAGCGATCAATTACAATATCAAAATTAAACGAACACTAATAAATTTCCTTTGTACTTTTCGGTGTACTTTTTTGTGTGATGGAAACCAAACGATTACAGCTAGGGAAATTCCCTCAACCTCCCTTGCGACTATTATGCATTAGCCTACTGCTCTTAGGAATAGTCTTTCGCTTAGCCAATCTCGACAGCAAAGTCTATTGGGGGGATGAAACTTTCAGCTCCTCTAGAATTGCTGGCTATTCAGCGGAAGAAATTATCGGGGATATCTACACTGGTGAAGTCATTAGCGCGACAGAATTACAAAAATACCAGACCCCTAATTCTGACCGTAGCCTCGCCAATACCTTACGAATTATAGGGGAAGAAGCGCCACAACACCCGCCAGTTTACTATATATTAGCCCGATTCTGGGAACAATGGCTTGGTAGTTCCCTAGCACTCAAGCGCACTTTACCTGCTCTAATTAGCTTGCTGGGATTACCCTGCCTGTACTGGTTGTGCTTAGAACTATTTGGAGCATCATTGACCCCATGGCTTGCCGTGTCGCTATTCGCTGTTTCACCGATCCATATTTTGTATGCCCAGGAAGTTCGGGAATATAGTCTGTGGACTGTGAGTATCTTGCTATCGAGTGCTTCCCTGTTACGAGCGATGCGAGTCAACAGTAGGGTGAGTTGGTGCATTTATGCACTTTCTGTAGCGCTATCCTTCTACTCTCATTTATTTTCAGCACCCATTATCCTAGGTCACGGCATTTATGTCCTGATCATCGCAGGTTGGCAAGGGCGTCAACGGGTAATTGCTTACATCTCAGCGGTCACAGCAGCACTGTTGATATTTTCACCTTGGTTAGCTGTTTTCTTGGAAAACGAACCTAGAGCTAGCAAGGAATGGGGATGGGTCATTAAAGAATTACCCCCCCTGGATCTGGGTCGATATTGGCTGAAGAATCTACTCTACGGCTTTTTTGATGTACCCCTAGGCAAGGAGTACCCGTTTGACCTAACCTTTAGCTACACCCAGCCGAGAACTTACCTAGTCGTACCAATTATTGTGCTAGTGATTTATGGGCTATATTTTCTCTGTCGCTATACTCCAAAACAGGTTTGGCTATTTGTTTTGCTCCTCATGGGATTTACTAGTCTACCCCTAGTGCTACCAGATGTGATTTCAGGAGGCATGCGCTCAACGATTGCTCGATATCAACTCCCAAGTTACATCGGGATTCAACTAACTATTTCCTATTTACTCTCCACCAAACTAACTAAGTTTTCGATTGGTATTTGGCAAAAACGTTTATGGCGATTGACTACAGTTATATTGCTCTCTTGTGGTGTGATATCTGGTGTGCTGATTGTCCAAGCTGAAACTTGGTGGACGAAGTACAGTGACTACTATAATGCAGACGTTGCGAATATTATTAATCAGTCTCCTGCTCCCCTTGTACTAAGCGATAGTACTCACAATCGAATTCTATCCCTGAGCCATAAGCTTGAGCCCAAGGTTCAATTACAACTCATCAAAAAAATCAAAAATGTTTCAGAAATACCTGAAGAAAAATTACCAAAAATATCGGGTAAATTTAGTGATGTTTTTGTCTTGGAAAATATTCCATCACCATCATTGCTACGCCCCAGTATGGAAAAGCATAATAACTATAAATTTAACCTGATATACGAAGGAAATATTGGATTTAAAAAACGAAAAGTTCTGTTGTGGAAAAAAAATGATTAGATTGATTAGTCATTAGTCATGAGTGATTGGTCATTGGTGAAGTGGGTTTGACCTTTTGACTTTTGGTTTCACTGCACTAGCTTCCAGAGATGCTTCCGTTTATGAGCTGGTTTAACGTCATAGGGTGACTCCTCTTCAAATTTTTGTCGCAGTTTTGGAGAAGGTCTATATAAGAAGACGTCACTGAAACTGGAAAAAACTGTAGGAGAATCCTTAGTTTTGATTAACTGTAAGGTCACGTTGGGCTCAAGTAAATAACTGAGAGACACTAATCGCATGATATCACTACTAATCACCAAGGGACGATTGGCTTCATTAATAATATGAGCTTCCTCAGGCGTGTAATAGTTACTGTATTTATGCCACCAAGTTTCTGCTTGAGAACTAATGGCACAAGAGAGCACACCTGCTGAAATAACTGTAATAGCAACTAATCGCCATAGTTGTTGTTGTTTTATTGTCTGACCATTAAGGGGATTAATTTTTTTAGCAAGGAGGTAAGCAACAGCAAGTTGTATACCCAAGTAAGAAGGAATGAAATAGCGCGCCATGCTGGAACGCTGTCCTCCTAAAATTAAATCCTGAGCAATAGGAAACATCCCAACAACTGCGATCATGGTCAAGATAAATAACCAAACCCGCTGCTGACTATGACGAAATATAAAATAAATAGAATAGCCTACGATAATTAAAATAAGGATATCGAAATAAATCAGTAAATGGTCGTAGTTAAACTTTATATCTCGACCTGACCGCACATCAAATAAGGGATTGTTATAGCCAATCTGGATATCGAAAAACACAGAACTCAGATTGATAAGCCAGCGGGTGATCAGTTTACCGAGTGGAGTCTCTTTATCCGCCCAATCCCCCAATTCAATACCGTTTTCAATTACCAATCTGAGCCAAGGTAAAAAGGCAATAATGCCGAAAAGCGAAGCTAATCCATACCTAACGACTTGTTTACTAAAACGAAATTTTTCTATACAAATAACATAGATACCATGTCCAATAAAAACTAATCCAGAAAGCAAATAGCTGTAGAGATTTAGAGAAACTGTTATGGCATAGATTACCCAACTGATCAGTGTGCTAAGACGCATCGCCCTCAGCAAGGCTATGCTGGAAAGCAATGTGGTCAATGTCCACAAGCTATATTGTCTAGCTTCCTGGGCATACAACACATGGAATGGAGAGACACACAGCAATGCGATCGCAATCCATCCCGTTAGGGGAGACTCGAACAACTCCAAACAAAGCCAATAAATGCACGGCAAAGTCAAAAGACTAATCAAGGCTGGTAAACTTCTCATCACCGTAACGGAATAACCGAACAATTTTGCCCAAAAGTGAGCCATCACAAAATATAACGGTGAATGTTGTGGTTCATGTAACGCTAACCCTTGGATCGTGTCACCTACATCTTTGTTATCATTAGGACGCTGATACTGCTGTAAATCTTTAACATTAATTTGACGACCATCAATGTCTTGGATAATTTCTGCTTTGGTATAACCAGAAATTCGCAATGATGTATATGCTTCATCAATCCAATAGACTTTTTTGTCAATATTGACTAATCGAAAAACTATCCCCAGGAGTAATATAATAATAATTAAATACTTAGACCATTGACCAGATGTAGGTCGATAAAATTTTAGATTATTTCCCATGAATTATAGGTGTGGGGGTTATTAATTGGTGGCCTTTGAGCAGAGGTTAAGCATTGGATAAGCGTTGGTAAAATTAAGTTAGCCGTTTTAGGCAACACCAAATGGTAAAGCTTACCCCTCAGCAGCAGTATGGCAAGACTAAATTCATTGCCAGCACTTTCAAACCGTAGCCGAATCGTGATTTAAGACTGAAACTCGGAATTTAGGGAAGGGAGCAGTGAAGGCAATACCAAAGGCGGGATATGACGACTGGTAGTTCTGCCTTAGTTAGAAAGATTATCAGCCAACGACACCGGCTTAGCCATCGTATTGATTAGTCCCTTACATATCTTTACATAAATTCTTTCCGTTCAATCAACTCTACCAACTTAGCTGTATTATGGAAGATAAAATCCATTGCCTTTATATATATGTGGTGATTTGTTTAATACTGGCTGTGGTGATTATTGGGATTCCGCTGCTAATTATATTAGGTATTGTCAGTCTAATTATGCCCATAATTGCCTTATTGACACTCCCCGTCCTAGAAGAACGGGGATTCTTTGATCAACGAGGTCACTTGCTTCTTCAGACCGGAATCAGAAGAAGTAGAGGTGTCCTCTCCTAAAGCGTTGGGATCGATGATCCAGGTTCCGGTGTGCCCCACCGTACCCAAGGCTCTTTTTAGGATATTGATAGCTGCATTATGATCGCGATCTAAAACACATCCACACTTACAGGTGTGAGTCCTCGTTGATAGCGATTTCTTGACAACTTCACAACAGCTGGAACAATTTTGACTAGTATAAGCGGGATTAACTGCTATCGTTTGTCTACCAAACTTTTGTCCAAAATATTCCAGCCATTTCCTGAACTGATACCAACCTGCATCATTAATAGATTTAGCAAGACAATGATTTTTAACTAAATTTATTACTCTTAAATCTTCGTAAGCAACCACATCGTTAGAGTGGATTACGCAGCGCGCCAGTCTCTTGGCGTGCTCTTCACGCTGCCTACTTATTTTAAGATGTGTCCGGCCTAATTTATTAACGGCTTTCTTACGGTTGGATGAGCCTTTCTTTTTGCGAGAAACCCGACGCTGGTAAAACTTCAGTCTTTTTTCGCCTTTACGATAAAACCTAGGATTTGGCTCTACGCCTCCCTTGGAATCGGTATAAAATTCCTTAAGTCCTACGTCTAGCCCAATATTAGTATGAGAAGGTTCTAAAGATTCCTTTTCATCAACTTTTATACAGAACTGAACATAGTAACCATCCGCGCGGCGCACTAATCTAACTCGCTTAATTAGCTTCTGATCATAACGCCATAATTCCCAAGTTCCTTTAAGTCTTAGTTTTCCAATACCTTTTTTGTCTAAGAAATCTATTGACTTAGTATCAGAAGACAACTTCCAGCCCGATGTTTTGTATTCAACCGATCTGGAAAATTTCTTGAATTTGGGATATCCCTTTTTGCCAGGAACTTTCTTTTTGCATTTATCGTAAAATCTAGCAATTGAGCTATAGGCTCTTTCAACCGAAGCTTGACATGCATGAGAGTTCAAATCCTTTACAAAAGGATATTCAGCTCTAAGCCACGTATTATGACGATACAGTTCTTTTTGTCCTATACCCTTATTGTCCATCCAATAACGGATGCACTTGTTGCGGACAAATTGACCAGTGCGGATCGCCTCATCAATCGCGGCATATTGAGTTTTATTCCCTTTGACCTTGAACTCTAAGACGATCATTTTGACGTGAAAAAACTCTACGTAATATTGTAGCACAAAAAAAAGCCGTCGAACGAAGGACGGGGCTTGAAACCCAAATTTTTTAGTCAAGGTGCTGGAAAATCCTAATCAGCCCTATCGCTACCCGTATATTTTTCGGGTGCTTTGACATGCCATGGCATAATTGATACAACGTTTGGGAGATGACAGTATTGATAAGTTAGGGTAATTTATCGTCAAAGATTTTACTGACTATCTCGAATCATGAAGCGATCGCTTGTCCGTATTTCCCTATTCATATCATTACTAGGGTTTACTCCATCTCCTGGTATAGCAGCTCCCCCTAGAACTCCAGACCAAACCGAAGCCTGTGAAATCTTAGTGATTGGAGGTGGATTGGCTGGTGCTGCGGCTGCCTATGAAGGCTTATTGGCCGGGCAAACGGTGTGCTTGACTGAGATTACCGACTGGGTAGGGGGACAAATTTCTGCCCAAGGAACCTCTGCTCTGGATGAACGACCCACTCAGCGATCGCGTTTATTCTATCCTAAGGGCTATCTAGAATTACGCGATCGCATTAAACGCTACTACCGTCAACTCAATCCTGGGGACTGCTGGGTAAGCGAATCCTGTTTTCTACCCCGTGATGCTCACCAAATCCTGTTTAATATTTTACGAAAGGCGGCCAAACGGGGAAAAGGGACATTAAAATGGTTTCCCTCTACTGTAGTTAAGGAACTAGAGATTAGCCCAGATGGCAAAACCATTGACAGTGTGATTGCTATTCAGCACAAAAGTACTGCTGATGCTCCTGCCCTGAACACCTTTCCCCTATCTCAAACTATTGAAGATTGGTATAGCTACGAGAATTCCTCCCGCTTTGAGAAAAGCATTTTGCGCATTGTTCCCCAACAGACCCAAGACAATAGTTCTAATTGGTATATTATCGACGCAACAGAAACTGGTGAAATTATTGCCCTAGCTGACGTTCCCTACCGGTTGGGGATTGACTCCCGCTCCTACCTAAACCCCTCCGCATCTAGTGCTACTGACGACCCCTATTGCACCCAAGGCTTTACCTACACCTTTGCCATGGAGCAAACCAAGGAGGCTCAAACCCAAGAAATGCCCTCCTTTTACCCGCAATACCAACCTTACTACAGCTATGAATTACAGCGGCTAGCTGACTTTGAAGGAGTATTCACCTATCGGCGAATTTGGAGTTCTAAGCGGGGTAAACGGATCCGATGGGGGGTTACTGCTCCCACTCCAGGGGACATTTCCATGCAAAACTGGACATGGGGTAATGATTATCGTCCTGGCACTTCAGAAGATAATCTAGTTTACACCCGTCGCCAATTACGAACTACTGGTCAACTGGCTCCCGGTGGCTGGATGGGAGGCTTGCGTACGGAAAGTCTACGGAAAGGAGAAGAAAACGCTCTCGGTTATTACTATTGGCTAGTCGCAGGAACTACCGACTCCCAGCTTGGGGATGGGGTAAAAGAGCCTCATCCCAATCACCGCTATCTAACGGGGTTAGATTCTCCGATGGGGACAATGCATGGGTTGTCTAAATATCCCTATATACGGGAAGGGAGGCGGATTATTGGACGCCCTTCCTTTGGCTATCCTCAAGGCTTTACGATATCAGAAGTAGATATTTCCCGCCGTGACTACCAGGATGACTATTATCGGCAGACCCTCTCACCAGAGGAATATCGCCGCTTATGGGCAGTATTGGCTGGATTAGAAGCACCCTCTGTGATTCAAGGTAAAATCCAGCCAGATCAAGTCAGTCAACGCAGTCGCTCTACTATCTATCCTGATTCTGTAGGTATTGGTCACTATGCCATCGACTTTCATCCTTGTATGACCCTAAGTCCAGCAGAAACCCCAGGAAACACCGAGCGTAAAGGGGAACGGCGGGGAGCAGGTCAAGCCTATCCGTTCCAAATTCCCCTGCGAGCAATAATTCCCCAGAAAATTGACAACCTCTTAGTAGCAGGTAAAAGTATTGCTACCAGTCACATTGCCGCTGCTGCTTATCGAGTCCATTCCTTTGAATGGTCATCCGGTGCTGCTGCTGGTACAACCGCTGCTTTTTCCTTAGAAACTGGGATAGCACCTTACCAGCTTGTACAACAACCCCTCCTGCAACAAACCCAACTCCAAGCTCTACGCCAGCAGTTGGAAAAAAACGGTAATCCCACCGCTTTCCCAGACACGTCCATCTTTAATCAGAATTGGGACGATTGGCGGTAAAGTGAGACAGTTTACTAATAGTAACTATCGATAGTAATTATCTTTAGTAGGCTACGTCTTACCATACATTTATAATGGCTCTTCCCTAGATATTATGCTAAATAACCACCCAAATCTATTATCGCTTACTGGGTAATAATTTGACTTGATAAACACATTTTTAACTGTCAAAGTAATCCCCAGTAAAGCTTTCAGCATAAGTGAAATAAAAATTAGCATCAACTTTTTACGAAGAGCCTTTAGTATCTGTTTCTAAATAGTCATAAGTCATGGTTGTGCCATAACTTATGACTATTTAGAAGAATTAGCGATAATAATACTAAAGATAGTTAGTTAGTAATTGATAATTGGTAATTAGATTACTATTCCCTATTCCCTATTCCCTATTCCTAGTAGGTATTCGTAGCCAACATTATTAAATTACCTTCAGGTTTAGATATTGATTCTAATCATAATTTTTAACTCTTATAGCATGCTGATTCAGCTGATCTGTGGTAGTCATAAAATCAGCAAATTAGTTAGTAATTAAAGTTTGTTTACAATTAACGCAGATGCAGCAAATGCTAACACTTATAAGCATGATGGTAGTTTTGATAGCAGGTTGATTAACCCGACTTAATATTATTTACCCACCAACTTCACCATTCCAATCCCACCAAAATATAAACCAAGTACAGCACCCCCCAGTAAACTTTGAGTCAGAGGATCTGTCGAAGGAGTCAGCACTGCTCCCAAGATAGCTGCTCCTAGGACAACCGTGCGCCAACCAGAAAGCATTTGCTTGGAAGAAACAATTCCCAAAAACCCCAGTAACATTTGAATAACTGGGATTTGAAATGCCAAGCCAGTACTAAACATCAACAGTAAGACAAATTCAAAATACTTATCAATTGACCACAACTGCTCTACTACATCTGCTCCGTAACTGATAAAGAAATTCAGAGCCGCAGGAATTAGAGCAATGTAGGCAAATACCAAGCCTAGGAAAAACAGAACTGTTGATCCTAAAACTACAGGTCCGATGAAGCGTCGCTCCCGACGAGTTAACCCTGGTAAAACAAATAGAAGGATTTGGTAAAGAATAAAAGGACTAGCAACCAATAAGCCACTATAGCCAGCCACTTTCAAGGACACAAAAAAGTATTCCCCCGGAGCCAGTTGCAGAAACTTGACCCCCCTAGCTGGAATTTCCAGCAACTGAACAATCGGCTTAACTGCCACAAAGCAGCCAGCCATGGACAAGAATACAGCAATCAGCGAGTAAAAAATCCGCTTTCGCAACTCCTCTAAATGGTCGAACAGAGACATCTCGACATCATTAGGTACCTCGTCGAGATAGGTCTCAGGGTCTTTGAGAGTATCCAAACTTTCCTGGGGAGCAGTATCTAACTCAGAAGGCGTCATGGATTTTGATTGGCTTAGGGAACGTTAACTATTGTATCTTCTTGTATCTTATGTATCTGCTTGTATCTTCTAACGATTGTGTGGGGAGATTTCAAACTCGACGATAGACGCGATAGTTAATCTTGGGAAAGATATTGTCAATCTCCTCGACCTTCTCCAGCCAGCCTGCATCAATCTTGCCCAGCTTGATATCATCGTAAAGCTTATTAAACCGCATCAAATGCGATCGCGTTCGTCTAACTGCATAAGGTACCATTGTCTCGGTGCGCATAATAAATGCCCAGTCTGACGATTGCGCTAGTAGTAACTCTCGCGCTGCTTGATTTAATGCCTTCCACTCCAACTCATCTGTAGCTTCCAACCTTGACAGCTCAATCATCCGTTCTGTAGCTTTGTGCAGATGAGGGTAAATCCAGGTATTGGTTTCATTCAGCCAGTATTCATGAAACCCCTGATACCCCCAGCTAGATTGAGAAGGCTTACAAACTTGTTGGATCGGATTATTCCGCAAATAATCTGCCAAATGAGTCATTTCATAGGTGTTCTGGTCATACCAGGACTTACGGAGCAAGACATCCAGAAACCAAGGTCCCTCGTACCACCAGTGACCAAATAACTCTGCGTCATAGGGAGATACCACAATCGGAGAACGCTGTATCATTGCTGCTAGATGTTTAACCTGCTGCTGGCGATTAAACATGAAATTTCCAGCATGTTCCGCAGCTTTGTCTTTTGCCCAATACGGATCATACAGTTGCTTTTCCCCTAATCCTATACCACGGTCTGTAATTTTGTGATATTTTATACCCGTATTCTTCCGCTGTCCATGGGGCATAATATATGCTTTAATGTAATCATAATCTGCTTCCCAGCCTAAATCCTTGTAGAATTCCCGATATACTGGATCTCCTGGATACCCGACTTCCGAAGACCACACCTGCTGGGATGACTCATGGTCACGACCAAAGGCAGCAACTCCTGTCTCAGTATAAATGGGGGCATAGGTACCAAACCGTGGTCGGGGACGAGCGTACAGAATACCATGACTATCCATCAGAAAATAGCGCAAACCAGCATCTGCTAGCATCTCCTCAATCCCTTCGTAGTAAGCGCATTCCGGTAACCAGATGCCCTTGGGCGGACAGCCAAAGTTTTGCTCATAATGTTCACAAGCCACCCGAATTTGAGCCCAAACTGCTTGGGGATACATTTTCATCAAAGGAAAATAGCCATGGGTAGCACCGCAGGTGATAATTTCCAGGTTATTACTGTCTAAAAATTGTTTAAATGCCTTGACTAAATCCCTTTCATAGTGTATCCAGGTTTGGCGAATAGCGCTGAACTCTTGAACATAATGTTGGGCTAGGTAACGGATATGACCATTATGCTGATTATGCTCAACCTCCTTCTTGGCTAGTTCTTGGAGCAGTGACAGATGGCGCTCATAACGTTCTTGTAGTAGTGGATCCCGTAGCATCGACACCAAAGGTGGTGTCATACTAATGGTTATTTTGAAGTCAATCCCATCCCGCTTTAATCCCTCAAAAACATGTAGTAGGGGAATATAGGTTTCAGTAATGGCTTCAAATAGCCACTCTTCTTCTAGAACATAATCACTTTCTGGATGCCTAACAAACGGTAAATGGGCGTGAAGGACAAGAGCAAGGTAGCCAATAGCCATGATCAAGTAGCAGCCGTGGGTAGATTATTAAAGGAGAATTGACGCAATCCGCGATAATGTTACATTATTTTAAGATTTTAGTCTCAAATAGACTGGGAAAGTGCCAGAAAAGGGCTGGTTAGTAACGAGACTATAAAATAATAAAATAGACATTAAATTGTAAGGAAGCACACATCACCAACAAAAAATAACAAATCTTAGTCTTATTCCAGCCTTATTGGTTAAGAGTGCTAACACCAAATTGCATGCAGGCAGCTACAGAAACATACACTAACTCCCCAACCTTTCTACAACTGCTGCTGTTTGTCGATGAACGTCCCGGTTCCCGTAAACAGCTCCAGTCTATCCACCATTATCTGGAAACTCTCAAGACAGAGTATCCCTTTGAACTAAAGGTTGTGGATGTTGGGGAACAACCCTATCTAGCTGAACACTTTAAGCTAGTAGCAACCCCAGCACTGATTAAGATTAATCCGAAACCCAAACAAACCCTTGCAGGTAGTAATCTAGTTGCCCAGCTGAAGA